>DASRIC010000012.1:0-61334 GCA_035650215.1 Thermoleophilaceae bacterium | reverse complement strand
GCCCGAGGCCGAGGAGGAGTTCGAGGACGAGCCCGAGGCCGAGGAGGAGTTCGAGGACGTGCCCGAGGCCGAGGACGAGCTCGAGGACGAGCCCGAGGCCGAGGACGAGCTCGAGGACGAGCCCGAGGCCGAGGAGGAGCTCGAGGACGAGCCCGAGGCCGAAGAGGAGCTCGAGGACGAGGAGCTCGAGGACGAGCCCGAGGCCGAGGAGGAGCTCGAGGACGAGGAGCTCGAGGAGGAGCCGGAAGCCGAGGAGGAGATCGCTACGGCCGACCGCCCTCCGGAGCCCCCCTCCGATGACGACGCCGAGGAGGAGCCGAAGCCGAGGAGATCCCGGTCGAAGGCCAAGGCCAAGGCCGGCAATCGCTGATCGCGCGGGAGGAGCCCATGGCACGAGGCAACGACTCCGACAAGAGTGCGGCGGAGCAGAAGCAGGCGGAAACCGACCGCTACCGGAAGGCCGCCGAGGACGCCCTGCAGCAGCTCGACTGGGCGATCGGCTACCTGCACGGCATCCGCAAGGTCCAGATCTCGCGGGCGCTGGCCAAGAACCGTTCGTACATCCGGCAAGAGCTGATGGGCAGGTCGGAGCAACCGATGCCCAGCGAGGAGACAACCGAGACGTGACACCCATCTTTGAGGAGGCAGGGCCATGGCGATAGCACAGTCAGGAGCACGCGGATACATCGACCGCCCACGGCCCAGCGGGCTGGCGGACGTGATCGAAGTGATCCTCGACAAGGGTCTCGTGATCGATGCGTACGTCAGGGTCTCCCTGATCGGCATCGAGATCCTCACAATCGATGCACGGATCGTGATCGCGAGCGTGGACACATACCTCCGCTTCGCGGAGGCCGTGAACCGACTCGACATCGCCCACGACGACGACTCGAAGGGACTTCCCGAGCTCATGGATTCCATGACGGAGGGTGGCGCGAAGTCGAAGACGCGGGGTGCGCTCGAGGGGGTCAAGGAGAAGCTCACCGGCGACGACGACGACGACGATGACAAGAAGGAGAAGAGCTCGTCGCGCAGGCGCTCGTCGTCGAGCGGATCTTCGCGCTCGCGGTCGAGCCGAAGCAAGGGGAGCAGTTGACCAGCTCCACTTCGACCGTCTACGTCTACGGCGTCGTGCGCGCCGCAGACGCGGGCAAGCTGGACGTGTCGGGCGTCGAGGACGCCGCGGTGCGAACGGTGGCGAGCGACGGTCTCGCAGCGCTCGTGAGCGATATCGAAAGCGACTCGCTGGCGGCCGCCCGCGAGATCCGCGCGCACTGGCGTGTGCTCGAGGAGGCATCGGGCTCGGCCACCGTCCTGCCGGTGCGTTTCGGCACCGTGATGGAGAGCGAGGCCGCCGTCCGTGAACGCCTGCTCGAGCCGAACGCCGACTCTCTCACGACGGCCTTGGAGCAGGTCGACGGACGGATCCAGCTGAGCGTCAAGGGCGTCTACGACGAGGAGGCCTTGTTGCGCGACGTGGTCCGGCACGCGCCGGCAATCGCGACGGCACGCCGCCGCATAAGCGAGCTTCCGAGCGACGCCGCCTACTACCAGCGGATCCAGCTCGGCGAGGCGGTTGCCGCCGGGGTGGAACAGCGCCGCGAGGCGGATACGGCCTCCGCGCTCGAGCGGCTGGAGCCGCTGTCCGTGGCGGCGCGGTCCGAGCCGGTCTCCGCGCCGGATGCGGCGTTCAATCTCGCCTTCCTGGTGGATCGTGACCGGGTCGACCCGTTCAGCGCCGCGGTGGCCGAGCTCGGAAAGGCGTACGGCGATGCGCTTCAGCTGCGCTACGTAGGCCCGTTGCCGCCCTACAGCTTCACCGAGGTCGACCTGACCGCGGAGAGCCACGCATGGGCTTGATCACCGGTCTTCTCACCCTTCCTTTGGCGCCCGTCAGAGGCACGGTCTGGCTCGCCGAACGCATCCAGGAGCACGCTGAGAGCGAGTTGTACGACGAGACCGCGATCCGCATGGGCCTCCTCGAGCTCGAGCAGGCCAGGGAGACCGGTGAGATGGAGGAAGCCGAGATAGCCGCCGCGGAGGACGCGCTCATCGAGCGGCTCGTGGAGATTCGCGCCGCCCAGGAGGAGGAGAGCGATGGCAGGGTCGGATGACGGCGGGCGCCTGTCCGCGAGCGAGCTGAGCAAGGCCGCTCTGAGCACTGTCCAGGAGCTGACCGGGTACGAAGCCGAGGCCGTGACCGGGCTGGAGTGGGACGGGGATCTCTGGCAGATCACGGTTGACGTGCTGGAGCTCGAGCGGGTGCCGAACACCACGGATGTGATCGCCTCGTATGCGGTCCAGCTCGACGAGAGCGGGGCGCTGCGCGGCTACAAGCGGGTGTCGCGTTTCCAGCGCGGTCAGGTGTCGGGGGACTGAGACGTGGAGGCCGGCAGCTCCCTCACACCGCGTCGGAATGCGCTTCCCGGACGACCGGCCGAAACGAATCTCGCCGACATCCTCGAGCGCGTGCTCGACAAGGGCATCGTGATTGCCGGCGACATCCAGATCAACCTTCTCGACATCGAGCTCCTGACCATCAAGCTGCGGATCCTGATCGCGTCCGTCGACCGCGCCCGTGAGATGGGAATCGATTGGTGGGAGTCCGACAGCACGCTCCGGTCGTCGTCCGGTCCGCCCGAGGTAGCCGGGGGTGATGCTTCAGACCGAAAGCGGCTCGAGCGCGAGAACCGAGAGCTGCGCGAGCGTCTTGAGCGCATCGAGCGCCAGATCGGAGTGGGAGACCAGTCGTGAGCGGGCTGGAGGAGTGGGCGCGCGCACGCGCGCCGGAGCTTCTGGCCAGAGCCGAGGAAGAGGCGGTCGCGGCGCTCCGTCAGGCGCTCATCGAGGCGACGGTCGGCGGGCGTCCAGCCGCCCCGAAGCCCGCCCCCTCGCGCGAGCCGCGCCGGGACCAAGCCGAGGGCCATGCGCTCTGGGCGTACGCGGTCACGCGCGCCGGCCAGGCGCTCTCCGGAGCGCCGGCGGGAGTCGATCCCGGCGCGCCGGTCGAGCGGATCGTCCACGGTGGACTCGCCGTGCTCGCGAGCCGGGTCCCCCTCGCGGAGTTCGGCGAGGACCCTCTTCGCGAGAACCTCAACCGGCTCGATTGGCTGGAGCGCGTGGCGCGGGCGCACGAGACCGTGCTCGAGCAGGCGCTGGCCGACGGCCCGATCGTGCCTCTGCGCCTCTGCACCATCTATTCGAACGAGGACGGGATCCGGACGATGCTCGATCGGGAGGAGGAGCACCTGACCGGCACCCTCGATCGTCTCGCCGGACGGCAGGAGTGGGGCGTGAAGCTCCTGCTCGATCCCGACACGCTCGCGCGCGCGGCGCGTGAGCGCAGCCCGGAGATCGCGGGGCTCGAGGAGGAGCGCTCGGGTCGCAGCGGCGGTGGCGCGTACATGATCGGCCGCAAGGTCGACCGGCGCCTCGCCGAGCTCACCCATCAGCTGGCCACCGAGGTGGCCGAGGACGTGCACGCGCGCCTCGAGGACTGCACCGAGGATTCGGTGCTGAATCCGCCGCAGAACCGCGAGCTGTCCGGGTACGAGGGCGAGATGCTCCTGAACGGCGCGTACCTCGTGGAGTCGAGTCGCACGGAAGAGCTGCGCGACGTGCTCACGCGGCTCGAGGAGCGCCACAGCGCGTTCGGCGCGCGCCTCGAGCTGACCGGGCCCTGGCCGCCCTACAACTTCGCCTCGCGCCTCGCGCCGGCATGAGCACCGCCATCGCCGAACGGGAGGTCGCGCTCGTCGATCTCGTCGATCGCCTGCTGGCCGGCGGGGTCGTGCTCGCGGGCGAAATCACCCTGTCCGTCGCGGACGTGGACCTCGTGTACGTGAGCCTTCGGGCGCTGATCAGCTCGGTTCCTACGGCCGAGCAGGGCGCGCTGCCGAGGATGGGAAGCGCGCTGTGATCGAGCTGTACGCGATCGCGCAGCGCCCCGGCCCGCCGCTGCCCGACATCGCCCCACTACGCGAGCTGGCGTGCGGCGAGCTCGGCGCGATCTGCGGGACCGCCGCTGAGGAGTCCGAGATCACGGAGGACGCGCTCTGGCGCCACGAGCGGATCGTGGAGGCCGTGATGGAGACCCGCGACCTCCTGCCGGTGCGCTACGGCACCCGCTTCGCAGGCGACGAGCAGGCGGTGGACGTGGTGGCCGCGCGCAGCGGCACGCTGAAGGCGGCGCTGGAACGGGTTCGCGGGGCGGTCGAGCTGTCCTTCCGCGTGCGCGCCCGGGAGCCGGATGTGAGCATCGACGTTCACGCTTCCCTCCAGCCGCTCGCTCGCGAGTCGATGACTCGCCCCGCCCCCGACGAGGGTGAGCTGCTGCGAGCCGCCTACCTGGTGGAGCGCGACCGGGTGCCCGAGGTGCGCGACGAGGTGGCGCGCCTCCAGCACGAGCACCCTGAGCTCAGCCTGCTCCTGACCGGTCCGTGGCCCCCCTACAGCTTCGTGGAGCGATGAAGGACAAGGTTCTCCACCGGCCGCCGGACATCGAGCTGTTCGCATCCGAGCGGCCGCGGCTCGACAACGCCTTGACCCGCCGTATCGGCGCTGACCCCGAGAACCTCGAGCGCGGCCTGGCCCAGCTCGTGCTTACGATCGTGGAGCTGCTGCGCCAGTTGATGGAGCGCCAGGCCTTGCGCCGGATCGACGCCGGCGGGCTCACACCCGAGCAGGAGGAGCGACTCGGCGTGGCGTTCCTCGAGCTGAGCCGGCGAATGGAGGAGCTGAAGGACGAGTTCGGGCTCGAGGACGACGACCTCAACCTGAACCTCGGGCCGCTCGGCAACCTCCTATAGGCGGCCCCGGTCCCCAGGTCTGGAGGTCGGCCACGAGGCCTGATCAGACGCGGGCGCCACGCAGCGCCGGGAGCACCCGCTCGCCGTAGAAGCGAAGCGCGCCCTCGGGGTCGGCGGCCGAGGTGTTCTGGACGCATACCACGGTCGCTCCGAGCTCCTCGAGCTGACGGATCCGCTGGAGGTGGTGCTCGGCGTCAGGGCCGAGGATGAAGCTGTCGGCGAACTCCTCGTCGCTGACCTGCGCCTCGGCGTGCCGGTACATGGCCGGCGGGTCGTGCCAGTCGTCCGTGTAGAACTCCGGCGGTTGCGTGGCCTTCCACGTGCGCGCGGCCTCGAGCGCGGCTTCCTCGCTCTCGGCCCACGAGAAGCCTGCTTGGAGAATGATCTCGCCGGGCTCCTTGCCGGCCTCGTCGCACGCGGCCCGGTAGGCGTCGATCACGTCAGGCGCCATGTCGGGATCGCCCAGCGTCCAGAGGCCGTCGCCGAGCCGCGCGGCCACCTGCGCGGCGTCGGGGCCGAAGGCCGAGACGTACATGGGCGGCCGGCGCTCGCCGCGGGTATGAAGGAATGCCCGCTTGGTGCGGAAGTAGCGCCCCTCGTAATCCACGCGCTCCCCGTCGAGCAGGCGGCCGATGATCTCGAGCGCCTCCTCCAGGCGCCGGACCTGCTCGCCCGTGGACGGCCAGTCCATGCCGCACGGAGACTCGTTCAGCGCCTCGCCCGAGCCGAGCCCGAGGTAGGCCCGGCCAGGACACATCTCCTCCATGGTGGCGGCGAGCTGCGCCACGACGGCGGGGTTGTAGCGATGGACCGGCGCCGTGACACCGGTGCCGACGCCGACGCGCTCCGTGGCCTCGCCGATCGCGCCCAGGAGCGCCCACGCCTGACACGACTCGCCGGGCTCCCACCAGGGCTGGAAGTGGTCGGACACGTTCACGCTGTCGAATCCGGCGTCCTCGGCCGCGACGGCGTGGCGAACCAGCGCACCAGGTGGGAACTGCTCGGTCGGGAGCTGGACCCAGTAGTCCATGGCGGTCGGCCTTTAGGCCTGCTGCTTGTCCATCTTGCGAGTGTCGCGCGGCTCGACGTACGGCTCCTGGTCCTCCGGCATCCCCTCCTCGATGGCGCGGCCGCGCTCCAGCTCCGCATTGAACTCGGCGCCGAGCAGGATCATGATGTTCGAGATCCAGAGCCAGACCAGGAACACGATCGGGCCGGCCAGCGCGCCGTAGGTCTTGTTGTAAGAGCCGAAGTTCGCGACGTAGAACGCGAACGCAAGCGAGGCGATCACCCAGCCGATCACGGCGAGGACCCCGCCCGGCGACAGCCAGCGGAAGCCCGGATGCTTGACGTTCGGCGCCGCCCAGTAGAGCACCGCAAAGAGGAACGAGACGAACACCAGCATCACCGGCCACTTGGCAATGTTCCAGATCTGAATCGCGGTGTCGCCTACTCCGACGAGCCCGCCCACCTCGCGGGCCAGACCGCCCGACAGCGTGACCGCGACGGCGCTCACGGCGGTGAGCACCATTAGCAGCACGGTGAGCCCGATGCGAACGGGCATCGCCTTCCATATGGGGCGGCCCTCTTCGATGTCGTAGATGGCGTTCGACGCGCGCATGAAGGCGCCCACGTAGCCCGAGGCGGAGTAGACGGCCGCCAAGAGGCCGATCACGAAGAACACGCCGGCGGCGCCCTGGCTGCCCTGGAGGTTCTCGATGGCGCTCGTGAAGATGTCCTTGGCGGGGCCGGGCGCCACCGAGCCGAGGTTGTCGATCAGCGGTTGGGTGGCCGAGTCGCCGATCAGGCCCAGCACCGAAACGAGCACGATCAGCGCCGGGAAGATGGCAAGCACGCCGTAGTAGGTGAGGGCGGCCGCCCAGTCGGTGAGGTTGTCGTCCTGAAACTCCGTGACGGAGCGCTTGAGCACCCCGATCCAGCTGCGCTTGCTGAGGTCGGTCGGGCTCTGGGGGCCCGTGTCTTCCTCGGGTGCGGTGTCGTCCCGCTCGCGCTCGTCGGTCACGCCGATCGCCTCCGGATCAGCCACAGCGCGACCAGGCCCGCAACGATGCCGCCGGCGGCGATGCCAACGCCCGCGGGCTTCTCCCTGGCCTGCTGCTGGACGTCCTGTGCCTTCTGACGCACCTGCTCTTTGACGTTCGCCTTCTGGGAGAGCGCCTCCACCGTCTCGCCGAGGTCCCTGCGGGTCTGCTCGATCTCGCGCCGGAGCTCGTCCTGGCGCTGCTCGTCGGTCATCCCGGCTTCGCTCATGAGCGCGCCCTCGCCTTCACGGTGTCGACGTCGAGCTGCACGCTCTCGATCGTCTGCTCAGGCTTGGCCGGCGTAGCCTGGTCGACCTGCTTCTTGCCTGCCAGGGCGAGGATTCCCGCGACGGCCAGCAGGACCGCTCCGACGATGACGGCGGCGATCCAGGGCTCGAGCAGGGTGCCTACGCCCACGATCGCGGCGGCTACGAGCGCTCCCACGCCGTAGAGCGCCACAAGGCCGGCGCTGCCGAACATGCCGGCACCCCTGCCCGCGTGCTTGCCCTTGGCGGTGAGCTCCGCCTGGGCGAGGCGCATCTCCTGGCGGATCAAGGTCGAGGTCTGCTGGGAAAGGCGCTGAACGAGCTCGCCGATTGGGCGCTCGTCAGTGGTCGTGCTCTCCTCCATGGGCTGGGAGTACCCGTCCTGCGCTTTGGTAAGCACCCTGGCCAGTGGGGGTCTACGCCGCCTCCGCGAGCGCTGCCACCTCGCGCGTCTCGGCGAGGCGCTCGAGCGCCTTGTGCTCGATCCGTCGCACGCGCTCCGGGGAGAGGCCGAGCCGGCGGCCCGCCTCGCGCAGCGGGGTGGGGGCGGCGCCGCCCACGCCGTAGCGCAGCACGATCACCTCGCGCTCCTGGTCCGGCAGCCGGCGCAGCGCCGCGCGCACGGCCTCCTCGCGCAGGCCGATCTCCACGACCTCCACGGGCTCGCGCTCGTCGCTCGGCAGCAGGTCGCCCAGCTCGGTCTCGCCCTCCTCGCCGATGGGCCGCTCGAGGCTCGTAACCGTGCGCGTGAACTCGCGGGTCTCCTCGATCTCCTCGAGCGTCAGGTCCACGGCGGCGGCGATCTCCGCGTCGGTGGGAGGCCGCTCGAGCCGGGCCGCAAGGTCGCGCTCGACCCGGACGATCTTGCGCTGGCGCTGGCCGATATGCACCGGCAGGCGGATCGTGCGGCCCTGGTTCGCCAGGCCGCGCTGGATCGCCTGCCGGATCCAGAAGGTCGCGTAGGTCGAGAACTTGTAGCCCTTGCGCCAGTCGAACTTCTCGACCGCCCGGATCAGCCCCAGGATGCCCTCCTGGATCAGGTCGAGCAGCGCCAGCTCGTGCCCCTGGTACCTCTTCGCCAGCGAGACCACGAGGCGCAGGTTCGCGTTGACCATCTGCTCCTTGGCCGCGAGGTCGCCGCGCTCAATCCGTTTGGAGAGCTCGACCTCCTGCCCTGCGGTCAGCAGGGGGTGGCGGCGCACGTCGCGCAGGAAGAGCTGCAGGGCGTCGCTCGTGATCGAGGCGAGCTCCACGTTGTCATAGTGGGCCTGCTCCGGGCTCTGGCGCCCGCAGTCGTCCGCGATCTCGACACCGCCGGCCTCGATGCGGTCGGCGAGCGACTGTGCCTCGTCCTCGGACAGGCCGAGCTCCTGGACGAGCTCGGATAGCTCGGACAGGTTCACGCAGCCCTGCACGTCGCCGCGCTCGATGAGCGCGTCGATCATCGACGTCTCCATGCCTACGTCGTACCCGTCCGCCGGAGGGTGAAAACGGGTGGGTCGGCGGACCCCGGCGTCAGCTCAGGGTGGCGCGCCGTCGCTTACGAGCAGTCCGCGGGGCGGCGGCGGTCGCAGTCTCCAGCGCCAGCCCGAACTCCTGACCACCCCGCCGGAGGGCATCGTGAGCGAGGGCGCCGAGCCCTCCGGGTCGGCGCCCGCCTAGCCGCGCTTCTTCTCGGCTGCCGTGAGGGCGCGCGCCGCGCGCCGCTGCAGCTTGGCGGCTTCCGACTCGTCGGCCTTCGCGGCGCGCAGGACGGCCGCCGCCTCGTCGGCCTTCGCGCGCGCCTCGTCGGCGCGGCGCTTGGCGTCCGCCGCTCGCTTCTCGGCGGCCTGCGTGGCCTTGGCGGCCTTGTCGAGCGCCTTCTGTGCGCGCTGCTCCTCCTTGCGGGCGTCGCTCAGCGCTTGCTCGAGCTCCGGGTCGGGCTTCGTCTCCGGCTCCGCGCGCTGTTTCGGCCGCGGCTTCGGCTCGGCATCGGGCGCCCCGACTTCGCCGAAGAGCCCGACCGCCTCTCGCTCGCGTGTGAGGCGCCCCGCTTGAAGCTCGGCGGCAAGCTCCTCGTCGGTCGCCGCCGCCCGCAGCGTCGACTCCACCCGCTCCCGGAAGGCGGCGGTGGTGGCCACGCCCTCGTCGTCGGCGATCGCCACCGCCTCGCGGACGAGCCGGGCCACCAGCTCGCGCTCCCTGTCGGAGGCGCTCCGGAGGCCCTTCCGGTCGCCCCCTCCGAGCAGGGCCTCGTGGGCCGCGCGCAGCTTCTTGCCGGCCTGGAGGAGAGCCTTGACGTCACGCTCTTGGCGCCGCGCCACCTGGTTGAGCGCCCATGCCGGGGTAGTGGGCTTCCGGAGGCCCTTGATCGCCTTCGCATCATCAGGGCGGCCGTCCTTTCGGAGGCGCTTCGCGAGCTCGTTGCGCTCGCTCGTGAAGTCGCCGGGCGCGAGGCCGTACAGCTCGTCGGCTTCGTCCGTCACGCCTGCAGCATGCCATCGAGGCGCTTGCGGGCGGCACCGAGAGCGTGAGCGTGCGCCTGCATCTCCGCCCACGGGTCTCCCTTTGCCGCCAGCCGGCGCAGCACGTTCTTGACCGTCCAGCGGTCGGGGCGCAGCTTCGAGTCGGACAGCTCGTCCCACTCAATCGGCGTGGCCACCGGCGCGCCCCTGCGTGGGCGGACCGCGTATGGCGGCACCGCCGTCTGGGCGTAGCCGTTGCGCAGCACGTCCACGAGGATGCGCCCCTCCCGCTTGTTCTTGCGGAACTCGGTGGTGAGCTCCTCCGGATGCCGTTCCGCGAGCACCTGGGCTGCGCGGCGCGCCAGCTCCTTGACGTCGTCCACGTGCGCGCGGCGGCGCAGCGGCGCCCAGACGTGGATGCCCTTCGACCCCGTGACCTGGGCGAACGGCGCGAGGTCGAGCTCGCGCAAGAGCTCGCCCGTGACGCGCGCGGCGCGGCGGATCTGGGCAAAGTCGGTGCCCGGTGGCGGGTCGAGGTCGAACACGATCCGGTCCGGCTGGCTCGGCCGGTCCGCGCGCGAGAGCCAGACGTGCGGCGTGATCGTGTTCTGGCCGACCAGGTAGACGAGCGAGTCGGCGCTCGTGATCAGCGCGTGCGTGATCGTGCCGCCGGCCTTCGGCACCTCCACCCGCCTGATCCACTTTGGGAAATGGTCGGGCGCGTCCTTGTGGAAGAAGCCCTTGCCGTCGATCCCCTGCGGGAAGCGCTGCATGCTCACCGGCCGCTCGGCCACGTGCGGCAGCATCCACTCGGCCACCCGCTCGTAGTAGGCCGCGAGGTCGGCCTTGGTGATCCCGTCGTCCGGGAACAGCAGCTTGCCGGGGCTCGTGATCTCGACGCTCACGGCGCGCTCGGGCGCAGCGGCTCGATCGAGAGCGGGCCCTCGTGCAGGGTCTCCACCTGGAGGGTCGAGTGCGCGATCCCGAAGCGCTCCTGCAGCAGCTCGGCGAGCTGGCGCCGGTGCGACTGGGTGTCGCAGCCCGAGCGCACGGTCACGTGCGCGGACATCGCCGGGAAGCCGGAGCTGACCTCCCAGACGTGCAGGTCGTGGACCTCCACCACGTGGTGCTCGGCGGCTAGCGCGTTGCCGATCTCGGTCGGGTCGAGGTCGCGCGGCGCCGCCTCGAGCAGCACGCGGCCTGAGTCGCGCAGCAGGCGATAGCCCGAGAAAAGCATCAGCGCGGCCACGAGCAGTGCCGCGATCCCGTCCGCGCGCGAGAAGCCGGTGAACAGGATGAGCGCGCCCGCCACGGCCGTGGCGATGAACGCGAACAGGTCGTTGAGCACGTGCTGGAACGCGCCCTCCACGTTCAGGCTCTGGCGGTTCGCACCAGCAAGGATCAGCGTCGCGGCCAGGTTCACCCCGATGCCGACGACCGCCACGATCAAGACCGCGGCGCCCTCGACGTCGGGCGGGTGCACGAGGCGCCGGATGCCCTCGATGCCGATCACCGCGCCGAGCGCCACCAGCGTGGCGCCGTTCAGCTGGGCCGACAGGATCTCGGCGCGCCGGAAGCCGAACGTGAAGTCGCCGCCGGGCGGGCGTCTGGCGAGCCGCGCCGCGAACAGCGCCAGCGCGATGGCGCCGGCGTCGGTGAGCATGTGCGCGGCGTCGGCGAGCAGGGCGAGCGAGGAGGCCAGCAGCCCGACCACCACCTCGGCCACCATGAAGCCGAGGATCAGCACGAGCGCTGCGGACAGCCGGCGCGTGTCCGTGGTGTGCACGGGGTCGTGATGATGGTCGTGCGCCATCGCCTCTGATGGTCGCACGCGCCGGAGCGGTCAGCGGGAGGCGTCGAACAGCGGCAGCGCCGTCGCGCGGCCCGCGATCGCGTCCGCCACCTCCCGGCCCGCGAGGAAGCCGGGCACGTTCCCGTGCCCGGAGTAGCCGCCCATCGCGTACAGGCCGCGCCGGCCGGGCACCTCCCCGACGTAGGGGAGGCCGTCGTCCGAGTATCCGACGACGCCGGTCCAGCGGTGCGTGACGCTCGCCTCCGTCGCGAGGTCGTCGCGCAGGAAGCGCTCGATTCGCCGCCAGACCTCCGGGCTGGCGCTGCTCACGTCGCCGTCGTCGGGATCGAAGTCGCTGAAGCCGCCGGCCAGCAGCCGGCCGTCGCGACGCTGGTGCCAGTACTCGTAGCCGAAGCGCGAGTACACGAGCGGCTCCCCGAGCCGCTCGGCGAACGGCTCGGTGGCGACCATGTGAAGCCGCCGCGCCCTGACTCGGCGTGCGTACTCGGGTATGAGCGTGGGGAGTCCGCCGTCGGCCGCCACGACGACGTGACGGGCCGAGACCGTGCCCTCGGAGGTCACGAGCTCACCCTCCTCCGGAGCGACGATCGGCGCGTCGACGGGCGTTCGCTCAAAAACGCGCGCGCCTGCGAGGTCGAGCGCGCGCGCGAGCAGCCGATAGCAGCGGGCGGGGTGGAGGGCGGCGTCGTGGGGGGTGAGCACGCCGTTACCGGCGTAGCGGGCGGCACCGTCGGGAAGCTCGCTGTGCTCCAGGAACTCGGCGGGGAAGCCGTCGTCTTGGAGCGCCTGCGCATGGGCACGGACGTGCCTCGCCTCCTCCTCGGAGGCGCTCGCGCGCAGGAGACCTACGCGGCGCACCGCATCATTCGCGCCGAGCTCCTGCGCGAGCTCGAGCACCTGCTGCTGCGCCTCCAGCGTGGCGGCGTAGATGCGCCGTGCCCGCTCGTGTCCGTAGCGCTCTCGCGCGTCGTTGTAGAAGGCCGCGACGCCCGCTATGAGGAAGCCGCCGTTGCGGCCGCTCGCGCCGGAGGCCACCGTCTCTCGTTCCAGCAGCACGGTGTCGACGCCATGGCGCGCCAGGTGGAGCGCGCACGAGACGCCGGCCACGCCGGCGCCGATCACGCAGGCCTCGGCCTCCACCCGCCCGCGCAGCGGGGGCCGAGGCTCATACGGCTCGTCGAGCCAGTAGGGCACGGTGCCGTTCATCAGCGCGGCATGTTCGCAGCGGGCCTGGGTAGGCGCGCTGCATGCGTGTGGTGGTGGTTGGAGCGAGTGGGAACGTGGGCACGAGCGTCCTGCGCTCGCTGGCGGCCGAGCCGGCGGTCGACTCCGTGCTCGGCGTGTGCCGCCGGCTGCCCGGGCTGCGCTTGGCGAAGGTCGAATGGCAGAGCGCCGACGTGGCGAGCTCGCCGCTCGAGCCGCTGTTCGCGGGCGCCGACGCCGTGGTGCATCTCGCCTGGCTGATCCAGCCGGGTCGCGACCAGCAGACCGTGCGTGCGGTGAACGTGGACGGGAGCGAGCGAGTGTTCCGCGCCGTGGTCGCGGCCGGGGTCCCCACGCTCGTGTACGCCTCGTCGGTGGGGGCGTACGGACGCGGCCCCAAGCATCTTCGCGTGGACGAAGGCTGGCCGGCCAGCGGCATCCCGACGTCGTTCTACTCGCGCCACAAGGCCGAGGTCGAGACGTTGCTGGATCGCCTCGAGGCCGAGCGGCCCGAGCTCCGTGTGGTGCGGCTGCGCCCGGGGCTGATCTTCAAGCGCGACGCCGCCTCCGGGATCCGCCGGCTGTTCGCCGGCCCGCTGCTGCCGACCGCGCTCGTTCGCCGCGGGCTGATCGCGGCCGTGCCCGACGTGCCGCGGCTGGCGTTCCAGGCGGTTCATTCGCACGACGTGGGCGAGGCGTACCTGCTCGCGCTGATGGGGGACGCCCGCGGCGCCTTCAACATCGCCGCCGAGCCGGTGCTCGACGCGCGCGAGCTGGCGCGCGCGCTCCGCGCCCGGCCGGTCCCTGTGCCCGCCAAGGCGCTTCGGGCGGGCGCCGCCCTCAGCTACGCCCTGCGGCTGCAGCCGAGCGAGCCGGGCTGGGTGGACATGGGGCTCGGCGTGCCGCTGATGGACACGACCCGGGCGCGCGACGAGCTCGGCTGGACCCCGCGCTCTTCAGCGACCGACGCCCTGCTCGAGTTGCTCGACGGGTTGCGCCACGGCGCGGGGATCGACACGCCGCCGCTCGAACCGGGATCCGCCGGCCCCTTGCGCCTGCGCGAGTTCGCGAGTGGCCTGGGCGCGAGAACGGGTTAGCGAATCAGTGATGAACGTCCCGGAGTAGTCGCTATAGGCGCTAGTCCGGGACGTTCGACGTGGTCAGGGTGAGGTGGGCGTCGTCTGCGTGCCGGGCGCCGGCTGGGCCGGTGCGGTCGTGGTGGGCTCCTCCGGCGCGGGCGTGGTGGTGGCCGGCTCCTTGGGCGCCGGGCGCGCGGTCGGGGTGTCGGCCGGCTCGTCCGCGGTCTTGGAGTCGCGGTCGGCCGGCGCGGTTCGCTCGTCGCGACTCGTCTGGGTGTCGGGCTCGTCCTTGCTGCGCTGCGAGGTCGAGCCTCCGCCGAGCGTGGTCTTGCGCTCGCCGCCCGCGAGCGAGCCCCCGGCCAGCAGCTCGCCGGCCGTGAGCGAGACGGCCGCGATGATGAAGGCGATGGCTGCCGTGGCCGCCACCACGCCGAGCGCGACCCTGGGCCGCGGCGCCCGGGACGAGGGCTGGCGATAGATGCGCACGGGCGCGTCGGCGCCCGGACCCGCCTTACCGGCGGGCGGGGTGGGAGGCGTGGACGACGGCGCCGCGGGCGGCCGGCTTCGCGGGCGCGTGCGCTCGCTCGCGGAGATACGCCGCGCGATGCGGTCCGTGGGCCGGTGAAGCGCCTCGCTCAGCACCGTGACGAGCACAGGGGTGACCGCCGCGGCGATCCAGGTGCCGGCGATCCAAAGCTGCGAGGTGACGGCGGCCGCGGTGGCGGACGCGATGCTGGCGATCGCAAGCGTCCGGGTGTTGATGCCGCGCTCTTCCTCGCGCTCGACTGTGCGCGGGGTCGAAGCCATCGGAACCGTTCACCGTAGCGATAGGGTCGCGTCGGTGTCCGCCGAGCGCGCACACGAGGTCGACGTGGTGGTCGTCGGCGCCGGTCTGGCGGGCCTGGCGGCGGCGCGCGAGCTGAGCGCGCGGGGGGCCTCGACGGTGGTGCTGGAGGCCCGCAAGCGGGTGGGGGGCAGGGTCGAGAACCACGACATCGGCGGCGGGCGAGTGGTCGAGGTGGGCGGCCAGTGGATCGGGCCGACGCAGGACCGGCTCGCCGGGCTCGCAGCGAGGCTCGGCGTGGACACCTTCCCCACCTACAGCCAGGGCAAGAACGTGATCGAGTACCGCGGCACCCTGCGCCGCTACACGGGCGCGATCCCACGCATCAACCCGCTCGTGCTGATCGACGTCGAGCGCGCCCAGCGCCGCCTCAACCGGCTGGCGAGGAGCGTGCCGCTCGAGGCGCCCTGGGATGCGCCGCGCGCGGCGCGGCTGGACTCGCAGACGGCGGCGACCTGGATGCGGCGCAACGTCGCCACCGGACCCGGGCGGATGCTGCTCGAGCTGGGCATCGAGGCCGTCTGGGCCGCCCAGCCCGAGGACATGTCCCTGCTGCACGTGCTCTTCTACATCCACTCGGCGGGCAGCCTCCAGATGCTGTTCGACACCGAGGGCGGGGCGCAGCAGGACCGCTTCGTGGGCGGCTCGCAACGGATCCCGCTGCGCATGGCCGAGGAGCTCGGCGAGGAGCGGCTCGTGCTCGGGGCCCCGGTCCGCCGCATCGAGCACGGGCCGGATGGCGTGACCGTGCACGCCGACACGGCAGTCGCGCGCGGGCGGCGCGCGATCCTCGCGATCGCGCCCACCCTGGCCGGGCGGATCGCCTACGACCCGCCGCTGCCCGGCTTCCGCGACCAGCTCACGCAGCGCATGCCGCTCGGCACGGTCGCCAAGTGCATGGCGATCTACGACGAGCCGTTCTGGCGGGCCGAGGGCCTCTCCGGGCAGGGCACGAGCGACGCCGGCCCGGTGCGGCTCACCTTCGACAACTCGCCGCCTGAGGGCACGCCCGGGGTGCTGCTCGGCTTCCTCGAGGGGCGCCGCGCGCGCGAGCTCGGCAGGCTCGCGCTCGAGGAGCGGCGCGCCGCGGTCGTGGACACGTTCGCGCGCCTCTTCGGCCCGCGCGCGGCCGGGCCGGACGCCTACGTCGAGCGGCTCTGGGCTGAGGAGGAGTGGACCCGCGGCTGCTATGGCTGCCACCTGCCCACCGGCGCCTGGACGAACTACGGCCCGGCGCTCCGCGCGCCGATCGGCCCGCTCCACTGGGCGGGCGCCGAGTACGCCTCGGTCTGGAACGGCTACATGGACGGAGCCGTGCGCTCGGGCGAGCAGAACGCCGCGGCCGCGCTAGGCGCGCTCTGACGGGCCCCGGCTCGGCTTAGCTCTGCCGCCTCCCGGGTACCGACTGGAACAGGTGTCCAGAGGACGAGGGAGACGGAAGTCGTGAAGATCCTGCGTTTTGCGGCCATGCTGGCCGCGTTGGTTGCGTTGTTCTCGATCGCCGCCTGCGGCGATGACGACGACGATGGAGGCGGCGAGGGTGCTGCCGACGCCGAGAAGGTCGGCGAGGCGAAGGCCCAGGGCGACGTGACGTGGTGCATCGGCAAGGACACCACCGGTGCCTTCAAGACCGTCGTCGAGAACTTCAACAAGGAGAACCCGAAGGCGAACGCCAAGCTGATCGAGCTGCCGACGGCCGCGGACGAGCAGCGGCGCCTGCAGATCCAGCGCTTGCGCGCCGAGTCCCCCGAATGCGACGTACTCGGCATGGATGTGGTTTGGACCGCCGAGTACGCGGCCCAGGGCTGGATAACGGACGTGACCGAGGCGGTCGAAGCGCGCAAGGACGAGTTCATCCCCTCCACCCTCGAGACGGCCTTCTACGACGGGAAGTACTGGGCGATCCCGTTCAACACGAACGCCGGCTTCATCTACTGGCGCACCGACGAGGTGGGCGACAAGCCGCCCGAGTCCTGGGAGGCGATGTACGACACGGCACAGAAGGACAACGGGATCGTCTATCAGGGCGCGCGCTACGAGGGGCTCACGGTCAACTTCCTCGAGCTGCTCTACAGCGCCGGTGGAACCGTGGTCAACGATGACGCGACCGAGGCAACGGCGGACTCCCAGGAGACCCGCGACGTCCTGACCTTCATGCAGAAGGGGATCGACGACGGGGCGGCACCGAAGGCCGTGACCACCTACATGGAGGAGGAGTCGCGGCGCGCGTTCGAGTCCGGCAACGGCACGTACATGCGGAACTGGCCGTACGCCTACGCGCTCGGCAAGGAGTCGAAGATCGCTGACGACTTCGCCGTCACCACCTTCCCGAAGTACGGGGAGAACGAGGGAGCGGGCGTGCTCGGCGGGTACGACCTGGCGATCTCCGCCTACTCGGAGAACCCCGAGGGCGCGCTTGCCTTCGCCAACTTCGCCACCAGTCCGGAGGCTCAGGCGATCCAGGCGTCGCAGGCCTCGCTGCCGGCGGTGCTGACGGACGTCTATGAGGACCCTACGGTCACGAAGGCGCTCCCGTTCGCCAGCGAGTTGCGCGACGCCGTGGAGCAGGCGAAGCCGCGGCCGGTCACTCCGGTGTACCCGCAGGTCAGCGAGGCGGTCTACAACAACGTCTTCGCCGTCCTGCAAGGGGACATGACGCCGGATGAGGCGGCGACGAAGATGAACGAGGAGATTCAGACCGCGCTCGAGACCTTCTAGACACATGGAGGCAGCAACCGCCAGGATCAGCCGGCGGCAGGAAAGGCGCCGCTACGGGAGTGGGGAGCGGCGCCTCGCGGCGCTCATGCTGTCGCCGGCGATGGTGGTCATCGCGCTCGTGGCCGCCTACCCGATCGGGTACGCGATCTGGCTGTCGCTGAACGAGTACAGCGTCCGGGTTCCGGGGCTGTCCCGATTCGCCGGCTTCAAGAACTACTCCGAGGCGCTCGGCTCGTCGGAGTTCTGGGACGCGGTGGTGACCACGTTCCTGTTTACGGGGATTTCGGTGAGCCTCGAGTTCTTGGTCGGTCTCGGCATGGCGCTTGCCATGCATGAGGCCTTCCGTGGGCGGGCGCTGCTGCGCACGGTGGTGCTGGTCCCATGGGCGGTGCTCACCGTGGTGAGCGCGATCACCTGGCGCACGATCTTTGAGCCGAATCTCGGCCTCGCCACCCAGGTGCTCAGCACGCTCGGCCTCCCGGGCGCCGACGTGGTGTGGCTGGGCGAGTCCGGCTATGCGATGGCGGTGATGGTGCTGGCGGACGTCTGGAAGACGGCCCCCTTCATGGCGCTGCTGCTGCTGGCCGGTCTGCAGGTGATCCCGGACGACGTCTACGACGCGGCCAAGGTGGACGGTGCGGGCACCTGGCAGCGCTTCAGAGGCATCACGCTGCCGCTGCTGGTGCCGGCGATCCTCGTGGCCCTGATCTTCCGGACGCTCGACGCGCTGCGCATCTTCGACCTGCCGTTCGTGCTCACGCGCGGATCCAACGGCACGACGACCCTGTCACTGCTCGCGCACCAGGAGCTCACGACCAACCGGCTGATCGGGCTCGGCTCAGCCCTGTCGGTGCTCACGTTCGTGATCGTGATGACGGTGTCATTCATCTACATCCGGACGGTGGGCGGCAACATCCGCGACCTGGCGAAGGACGACTGACGTGGCCAGCACCCAGGTCGCGAACCGTCACGAGACACCGACTCCCGCGCCGGCGAAGCCGCAGGCGGAGCGACCACGCCGGCACTGGGTGAAGCCCGTGCTGCTGTGGACCGCGGTCGTCTTCATCTTCATCTTCTGTCTGTTCCCCTTCTACTGGCTCATCAACGTGTCGTTGAAGACGGGCGGGGCCCTCTCCGAGGCCGACCTGATCCCGCCGAACCCGTCGCTCGACAACTACCAGTCGGTCTTCGAGAACTCCGACTTCACGGACGCGCTTCGCAACAGCGTGATCATCACAACCGTGACCACGGTGCTCGCGCTGGTAGTGGGGTCGTTCGCCGCCTACGCGCTGGCTCGCCTGCGCTTCTCGATGAAGTTCCTGATCCTGGCGGTGATCCTCTCGATCTCGACGTTCCCGCCGATCGCCATCGCCGCGCCGATCTTCAAGCTCTGGACCGACATCGGGCTCTACAACACCTATCCGGGCCTGATAATCCCGTACCTGACGTTCGCGCTTCCCTTGTGCATCTACATCCTCGTCACCTTCTTCAAGCAGATACCGAAGGAGCTCGAGGAGGCGGCCCTCGTCGACGGCGCGACCCACTTCCAGGCTTTCCGCAAGGTCGTTCTTCCGCTCGCCGCTCCGGGCCTCGTGACCGCGGGGCTGCTCACCGCGTTCTTCGTCTGGAACGAGTTCCTGCTCGCGGTGACGCTCACGAGCTCGCCCTCCGCCTACACGGTGCCGGTGGTGGTGGCGAACTTCACCGGCGCCTCGGATTTCGAGGTCCCGCTGGGGACGATCAGCGCGGCCTCGGTGGTGATCACGATCCCGCTGGTGGCGCTCGTGATCATCTTCCAGCGGCGGATCGTGGCGGGCATGACCGCCGGGGCCGTCAAGGGCTGAGACCCGGCGCCCGCCGGTGCTCGACCGGATCCTCTCGCCCGAGGGCTGGCCCTATGCCAGCTCGCCCCCCGTCGACGAGAAGGACCCCGGGCGCTTCAACACGCTGTTCGGGCGCGACTCGCTGATCACCGCGCTCCAGGTGCTGCCGGAGCGGCCGGACGTGGCCCGGGCGACGCTGCGGGCGCTGGCAGCGCTCCAGGGGCGGGCGTTCGACCCGGAGACGGAGGAGGAGCCCGGCAAGATCGTGCATGAGTACTGGCGCGTTGCCCCGGCGCGGATGCTGGAGCGCGGCTGGCCGGTGCGCGACGGCGAGCTGCGCTACTACGGCTCGGCGGACTCCACGCCCTGGTTCCTCGCGGTGCTCGCGGCCACCGGCGACCCCGCGCTCGCGGGCGAGCTCGAGGCGGCCTGGCGCGGCGCCGCGGCCTGGCTGGAGCGGGCGCTCGAGCGCGGCGGCGGTCTGGTTCGCTACGGGCCGGGCGCGCCAGGCTGTCTCTCCCAGCAGGGCTGGCGCGACGCGATCGACCCGCTCGACCCGGCGGGGCACGGCGGCGGGATCCTGCGCGAGGACGGCCGCGCTCCCGATCCGCCCCTGGCCGACGCGGACACCCAGGCGGTGGCACTCGTGGCGCTGCGAGCGCTCGAGCGACTCGAGCCGGGCCGGGCCGGAGCGGGGGAGGCTGCTCACGCGCTGGCGCGCCGGATCGAGGACGCGTTCCTGCCGGACGTCGTGGCGCTCGAGGGGCACGATCGGCCGGTGCGCGGAGCCGGCTCCCAGCTCGGCTGGCTCTTGTGGGCGGGCGCGCTCTCGGACGCGGGCGCCGCGCGGGCGGCCGAGCGCCTGACCCGGCCTGACGTGCTCACCGGCTACGGGCTGCGCACGCTGGCGGAGGGCCATCCGCGTTTCGAGCCTCACGCCTACCACCGCGGCACCGTGTGGCCGTTCGACAGCTGGCTCGGCTGGGGCGGCCTGCGCGCCGCCGGCTACGGGGACGGGGCCGAGCGCGTGCGCAGCGGGGTGCTCGCGGCGCTCGAGCGGCTCGGAGGCGCGCCTGAGCTGTACGCCGTCGGCCCCGGCGGCCCGGAGCTCGTGGGGATCGCCAACCGCGTGCAGGCGTGGTCGGTGGGGGCCGAGTGGGCGCTCCGGAACGACTGGGATGCCCGGGTCATCTAGGTTGCGACGGCCATGTGGTGGGAGAACGCCGTCGTCTACCAGATCTACCCGCGCTCGTTCCAGGACTCGAACGGCGACGGGATCGGCGACCTGCCGGGGATCGAGTCGCGCCTCGACCACCTCGCACGGCTCGGCGTCGACGCGCTCTGGCTGTCACCCATCTACCCCTCGCCGATGCACGACTTCGGCTACGACGTGTCCGACTACACGGACGTCGACCCGGCCTTCGGCACGCTCGCCGACTTCGACTCGCTGACCGCGGCCGCGCGGGAGCGCGGCCTGCGCGTGCTGATGGACCTCGTGCCCTGCCACACCTCGATCGAGCACCCTTGGTTCCGCGATAACCCGGACTGGTACATCTGGGCCAAGCGGCCGAACAACTGGTCGTCGGCCTTCGGCGGGTCAGCCTGGTCCCGCCGGGGTGAGGCCTACTACCTCCACTCGTTCTACCCCGAGCAGCCGGACCTCGACTGGCGTAACCCCGAGGTGATCGAGGCCATGCAGAACGTGCTCCGCTTCTGGCTCGAGCGCGGCGCGGCCGGTTACCGGGTCGACGCGATCGACCGGCTGCTGAAGGACGCGGCGCTGCGCGACGACCCGCCGGCGAGCGAGCCGTTCGGTCTGCCGCTGCGGCCCGACGAGGCCGCGCTCGCGCTGTCGATGTCGCGCAACGCGCCCGATACCGGAGAGGCGCTGGCCAAGATCCGCGCCGCCACCGGCGACGCCTTACTCGTGGGGGAGGTCTACCTGCCCGCAGCACGCTGGCAGCCCTACCTCGAGAGCCTCGACGCCGCGTTCGCCTTCGAATTGCTGCACGCGGACTGGGACGCCGCCACGCTCCACGCCGCGATCGAGGCCAGCACGCGGGTGTCGGGCCGGGCGGCCTGGGTGATGTCGAACCACGACTTCGGCCGGCTTCCCACCCGCTTCGGCGCCGAGAACGCACGGGCGGCGGCCGTGCTGCTGCTCACGCTTCCGGGCCCCGCGTTCCTGTACCAGGGCGACGAGATCGGCCAGCGCGACGGGCCGCCCGGCGAGGCGCGCTTCGACCGCGCGGGGCGCGACGGCTTTCGCCACCCTATGCAGTGGGAGCCGGGCCCGGGCGGGGGCTTCACCACCGGCGAGCCATGGCTGCCGGTGATCGACCCGGACGCACACAACGTCCGCGACCAGCGCGACGACCCCGGCTCGATGCTCACGCTCGTGCGCGACCTGATCGCGCTGCGGCGTCAGCTGTCCCCCGAGTTCGCGCTGCTGGACGCCGAGCCCGGCGTGCTGGCCTTTCGGCGCGGCGAGCACGTGGTGGCGATCAACACCACGGGGGAGCGGCTGCCGGCGCCCGAGGCGGGCCCGGCCCTGTTGGAGTCGGAGCTGGGCGCGCTGCGCGACGGCACACTGGGGGCGCACGCGGCGGCGATTGCGGAGCTCGCCTAGCGTGCGCCCACCAGCGGCGCTCCTACGTTGTGGTGCTGATCGGGTTGATGCAGTCGATCACGCTCTGGGCCTCGGCGATCAGTGGCTGTGCGACCGCGGGATCGACCTTCGGCTTCGGCGCGATGGCGAGCGCGTTGAGAGTGGTCTGGAAGTCGACCAGCTTCTGAGCCGCATCGGCGTTCTTTCCCGCGGCGAGCTCGTTCGACGCCGCGCCGAGCTTCGCGACCAGGTTGGTGAAGCTCTTCGCGTTGGTGAAGGAGCTCTCCGCGGCGACCGTGTTGGCGCGCAGCGTGCCGAGGCCGCACTTGTCGACTGCCGAGGCCGACGCCGGGCCGGCCGCCACGGCGCCGAAGGCGAGCAGGGCAGCGAGGTACGTGAGCAGACGGGTGAAGTTCATGAGGATCCCCTGAGTTGGACGTGATTCCGGTGCGCCGCCGTATCGTCCGGCGGGCGAGCTCGAGGGTAGCTGCGCCTGCCGCAGCTGTGTGTCGACACAGCTGCCGGCGCCGCGAGTCCCGGCCTACTCCCTCGCGCCCCCCGGCCGTATCTCGCCGGAGCCGCGGACCACGAACTCGGTTGGGACGATCACCCGCCGCGGCGGGTCGTCCTCGCCGTCGAGGCGGGCGAAGAGCACCTCACCTGCCACACGGCCGAGCGCCACGGGGTCCTGCGACACCACGGTGATGCGCGGCTCAACGGCGTCGGCCATCGGCACGTCGTCGATCCCGACCAGCGCGATCTCGTGGTGGCGCCCGAGCTTCTGGAGCGCGTGCACCGCGCCAACGGTGACGAGGTTCTGGCTCGTGAGGAGGGCGGTGGGGGAGTCCGGCCGGTCGAGCAGCTCGACCGCCGCGGCGTTGCTCGCCCCGGCGTCCGCGAGGCCCAGGCGCACGAGCGCGTCGTCGTAGGGGATGCCGTGCCGGGCGAGCGACTCGCGGTAGCCGCGCAGCCGCTCGCGCGCGGTGAACAGCGCCTCGCGATCGCCGAGGAAGCCGATCCGCCCGTGGCCGGCGGCCACCAGGTGGTCGACCGCGGCCGCCGCCGCGCCGGGGTTGTCGATCAGCACGGCGTCGGCCTCGATCGCGGCCGGCGGCCGGTCCACGAAGACCACCGCCACGCCGCCCTCGAGCTCCGCCTCGAGGAAGGCGTGGTTGGGCGCCACGGGCGCGATGATGAGCCCGTCCACATGGCGCGCGCACAGCCCGTGCACCAGCTCGCGCTCGCGGTCGGGGTCCTCGTCCGAGCTGGCCACGAACGTGAGCACACCTCGCGCGCGGGCCACCTCCTCCACCCCCCGGTGGATCGAGGAGAAGAACGGGTTCGACACGTCCTCGAACACGATGCCCACGCTGGCGGAGGCCCGGTCGGACCGGCGCAACGTGCTGGCCGCGTGGTCGCGCCGGTAGCCGAGCGCCCGGATCGCGCCCTGGACGCGCTCGACGGAGCCGGCCCGCACCGCCCCGTCGCCGTTCACCACCCGTGACACCGTGCTGAGGCTCACGCCGGCGAGCGCCGCAACGTCGTTCATTGTCGGCCGGCGGGGGGCCATCTGCTCTTCTCGTGCCCACTCGAAGAAAACGTTCTCCCACTGGCCGGGACGCGTTCTCGGCGGCAGTTAACCTTGACACGGCCGTATCGAGTTGTCTAGCTTGTGAAAACGTTGTCTCGGCACTCGGAGTGCCCTGGGGAGGGAGCAAGCGGCGATGGCGGAATCGCGATGGCTTCAGACTCGCGCGGAGTGGGTACAGGCGGCTCAGTGAAGCGCCGATCCGAGCGGAGTTCCCGCGCCATCCGCGTCGTCAGCGGAGCGCTGATCGTCCTGGCTTCCGCTCTGGCCGCCGGCTGCGGAGTCGGCGGTGACGAGGGCGGCAGCGGCGCCCGGGCCATCAACTGGTACGTCTTCAACGAGCCCGGCGGCGCCTTCGACAAGGCGGTGGCCGACTGCAACAAGGAGGCCGGCGGCAAGTACAAGATCAACTACGTCAAGCTGCCGACCGACGCGAACCAGCAGCGCGAGCTGATCGTTCGCCGGCTCGCCGCCGAGGACGACAGCATCGACCTGGTCGGCATGGACGTGATCTGGACCGCCGAGCTGGCCGAGGCGGGCTGGATCCTCCCCTGGGAGGGCGAGCGCAGGCAGGTCGCCGAGGAGGGGAAGCTCGAGGGCCCGCTCAAGACCGTCGAGTACAACGGCAAAATCTGGGCGATCCCCTTCACGAGCAACACGCAATTGCTCTGGTATCGCAAGGACCGAGTCGATCCCCCGCCGGACGACTTCACCTGGGACGAGATGATCGACCAGGCCTCGGAGAGCGGCAAGGCGATCGAGGTGCAGGCCGCGCAGTACGAGGGCCTCACCGTGTGGATCAACTCGTTGATCGCGGGCGCCGGCGGTCAGATCGTGGACCAGAACGGCGAGGTGAAGGTCGACGCGAGCGCCGAGCGCGCGGCCGAGATCGAGAAGAAGCTCGCCACCTCCGCGGCCGCGCCACCCGGCATGTCGACCAACCGCGAGGACCAGGCGCGGCTCGGGTTCGAGTCCGACCGCTCGGACTACCAGCTGAATTACACGTTCATCTACCCGAGCGCCGAGGCCATCAAGGGCTTCCAGGACAAGATCGGCTGGGCGCGCTACCCGCGCACCGACAAGGGCGAGGAGAGCCGCCCCCCGCTCGGCGGCATCAACATCGGCGTGTCCGCCTACGCCAAGGCGCCTGACCTCGCCTTCGACGCAGCCGAGTGCCTGGCCAGCGACGAGCACCAGGCGATCGCGGCCGAGCTCGGCGGCCTGCCGCCCACCACGGAGGCCGTGTACGAGGACGAGAAGGTCCAGAAGGCGTTCCCGTTCTCCGACCTTCTTCGCGAGTCGATCGACGCGGCGGCGCCGCGTCCCGTCACCCCGGCCTACAGCGACATCTCGCTGGCGATCCAGAAGTCGTTCCACCCGCCCGAGGGAATCGACCCGAACGGCCTCGAGGACACGCTCCGCGACCGAATCGACAAGGCCGGACAGGGGGAGATCTTCTGATGTCGACCGCAGAGGCCACGGGCACCCGCACCGCCGCGCCTCCCAAGGGCAAGGTCAGCGACCGCAAGAAGGCCGAGCGCAAGCTCGCCTGGATGCTCTGCGCGCCGGCCGTGATCGTGATGCTGCTCGTGACCGGCTATCCGATCGCCTACGCCTTCTACCTGTCCCTTCAGAAGTTCGACCTGCGCTTCCCGGACGACAAGGAGTTCGTCGGGCTGGCCAACTATGGCGACGTGCTCAGCTCGAGCACCTGGTGGTCGGACGTCATCACCACGCTCATCATCACCGTCGCCTCGGTGGCGCTCGAGCTCGTGCTCGGCATGGCGATCGCGCTCGTTATGCACCGGGCGATCTTCGGCCGCGGCCCGGTGCGCGCGGCGATCCTGATCCCGTACGGGATCGTCAGCGTGGTCGCGGCGTTCGCGTGGAAGTTCGCGTTCGACCCCACGAGCGGCTTCGTGTTCGGGCTGCCGCTGATCTCCGACACCTGGCAGCCGCTCAACACCAAGGGCGGCTCGCTGCTCGTGATCATCCTGGCCGAGGTATGGAAGACCACGCCGTTCATGGCGCTGCTCCTCCTGGCTGGGCTGGCGCTCGTGCCTGACGAGCTGCACGAGGCGGCAAAGGTCGACGGCGCGAGCACCATCCAGCGCTTCTTCCGCATCACGCTGCCGCTGATGAGGCCCGCGATACTCGTCGCATTGCTGTTCCGGACGCTGGACGCGTTCCGGATATTCGACACCCCGTTCATCATCCAACCGGGAGGGGCGCTCGGCACCGAGACGGTGTCGATCCTGGGCTACAACATCCTGATCAACCGTGTCAACCTCGGGCTTGGCTCGGCGGTCTCGATCCTGATCTTCATCTGCGTGATCCTCATCGCGACGCTCTTCGTCAAGGGCCTCGGTACGAGCACGGCGCAGCAGCGAGGGGAGGTCTGAGGTGGAGCAGCACACGAACAAGGAGCGGCTCCTGTGGACGATCGGGATCCTGGTTGTCCTCCTGTACGCGCTGATCCCCGTCATGTGGATCGCATCCCTGTCGTTCAAGACCCCGGCCGAGGTCGGTGACGGCAAGTTCTTCTCGGGCTTCTCGACGGACAACTACGAGGTCATCTTCAACGACGACACGTTCCTCGCCGCGCTGATCAACTCGATCGGCATCGCCTCGATCGCGACGTTGATCTCGATCGTGCTCGCGGCGATGGCGGCCTACGCGCTCTCGCGGCTCGACTTCGCGGGCAAGGCGGTGATCCTCTCGGGCGCGCTCGCCGTGGCGATGTTCCCGCCGATCTCGATCGTCGGCTCGCTGTTCGACATGTGGCGAGCGATCGGCCTCTACGACACCTGGCCCGGGCTGATCATCCCCTATATGACCTTCACGCTGCCGCTCGCGATCTACACGCTGTCGGCGTTCTTCCGGGAGATCCCGTGGGAGCTCGAGCAGGCGGCGCAGGTCGACGGGGCCACGCCGTTCCAGGCCTTCCGCAAGGTGATCGTGCCGCTGGCCGCCCCCGGCGTGTTCACGGCGGCGATTCTCGTGTTCATCTTCGCCTGGAACGATTTCATCTTCGCCAACACCCTGACTTCGACCGACGCCGCGCGCACCGTGCCGGCGGCGCTCGCGTTCTTCACCGGCGCGTCGCAGTTCGAGCAGCCGATCGGTGCGATCTCGGCCGCCGCGGTCGTGGTCACCGTCCCGATCATCATCATGGTCCTGATCTTCCAACGCCGCATCGTCGCGGGTCTGACCGCCGGCGCGGTGAAGGGCTGAGGAGGTAGAGCAACCGATGGCAGACATCACCCTCGACAACGTGAGCAAGCGCTTCGCCGACGGCTATGAGGCCGTCAAGGACATGAACCTCGAGATCAAGGACGGCGAGTTCATGATCCTCGTCGGGCCGTCCGGCTGCGGGAAGTCGACCGCGCTGCGGATGATCGCGGGGCTCGAGGACATCACCGACGGGGAGCTGCGCATCGGCGGCGACGTCGTGAACGACAAGGCGCCGAAGGACCGCGACATCGCGATGGTGTTCCAGAACTACGCGCTCTACCCGCACATGAGCGTGCGCGACAACATGGGCTTCGCTCTCAAGCTGCGCGGCGCCGACAAGGCCGAGATCGACGACAAGGTCGGGAACGCCGCCAAGGTGCTCGACCTCGAGCAGCACCTCGACCGCAAGCCGTCGCAGCTCTCCGGCGGTCAGCGCCAGCGCGTCGCGATGGGACGCGCCATCGTGCGCGACCCGTCGGCGTTCCTGATGGACGAGCCGCTGTCGAACCTCGACGCCAAGCTGCGAGTGGCGATGCGCACGGAGGTCTCGCGCCTCCAGCAACGTCTCGGCACGACCACCATCTACGTGACACACGACCAGACCGAGGCGATGACGCTCGGCGACCGGGTGGCCGTGATGCGCAGCGGCGAGCTCCAGCAGGTCGGTTCCCCGATGGAGCTCTACAACCACCCGGTCAACCTGTTCGTGGCGGGCTTCATCGGCTCGCCGGCGATGAACTTCATGCCCGCGACCGTGGAGGGCGATACGGTCAAGCTGCCGTTCGGCGACGTGAAGCTCGCCGAGGAGCTACGCGGCCGGGTGAAGGACACCGGCGGCAGGCAGCTGATCGCCGGCATCCGGCCCGAGAGCTTCGAGGACGCCGGGCTCGTGGGCGACGCCAAGGACAAGGGCACGAGCTTCCGCGCCAAGATCGAGGTGCTCGAGTCGATGGGCTCGGAGCTGTACGCGCACTTCTCCGTCACCTCGGACGCTCAGATCGAGTCGCAGGAGCTGCGCGAGCTGGCCGAGGACGCCGGCGGCGGCGAGATCCCGATGGAGGGCGAGGAGGGGCGCATCGTGGCCCGGCTCGAGCCCGCCAGCAACGTCACGGAGGGCGAGGAGGCGGACCTGTGGGTGGACGCCACCCGTCTGCAGCTCTTCGACCCCGAGGACGGGCGCAACCTCACCGTCGACGCGAGCGGCCCGCCCGCCGTGGGCGAGGGCAGCGCCTCCGAACGCACCGAGGGCGACGTGCAAGGCCGCGACCCGGCCGTCACCGAAGAGGGCGCCTCGGCGCCCGGCGCGACCGGCGGGGATCCGCAGCAGCGCAGCGCCGAGTAGCCGGCTACTTCAGCTCGCGCCGCAGACGGCGCACCATCGTGTCCTCGAACTGGCCGGGGCTCTCGAGGTCGCGGCGCACGGCGTCGATCACGGCGTCGTCCCACTCGTGGGTGCGGAGCAGGAGGTAGCGAAGGTGCGAGACGCGCATGTATGACTCGGTCTCGGAGCCGCTGCGCACGAGGTCGGCTTCGCGCAGCAGCTCCACCACCGGCTCGTACTCGTTTCTGAACCAGCTCTCGGCCACCTCGGCGCGGCTCATCAGCTCGCCGCGTTCCTGCATCGCGCGGAAGCCCCAGGCCTCCACGGACTCGGCGAGCGCGGCGTAGCGCCACTCGTCGGTGAGCTGGATCCGAGCGCGCTCTTTGCCCGCCAGCGGCACTCGCTCGAAGAAGAGCCGCTCGTGGCTCTTGAGCGGCAGGTCGCTCAGCCGGATCTCCTGGCCCGGGCCGACCTGAGTGATGATCTCGGTCACGTAGGCGTTGATGTCGTTGTGCCCGAGCTCGCGCGCCACCGACACGCGGTGATGGCCGTCGCGTACGAAGTGGAGCTCGCCGATCCGGTAGACGTCGATCGGCGGCATCGCCTCGCCGCGCCGCTGGGCCGCGGCGATGCGCTCCCAACGCTGGCGGCCGCGGCCCGAGGTCGGGCGGAAGCGGCGGTCGAACTCGCGCCGGCGGTCGACGGTGCCCACGATCGAGTCGAGCTCGATGGTCTGCTGGCCGAGGCGGCGCTCGCCGCGCTGCCCCAAGGCTGCGACGACTTCCTCGAAGGGCAGGATCACGTTCACGTCGCTGGGCTCGCGCCGCATGCGCTGGGACAGGCGCGACAGGGCGCGCCTGCGCCGGGCGCGGCTGAAGTCGAATTGCGCGTCCGCGTTCGGGAGGCCGGTGTCGCGTGCCACTGCCTCCAAAAGTACCGGCCCGCGCGGCGCGGCCGGTGAACATCAGGGCAACAGCCGCACCCGGTGCTCCACGGCGGTCGCGCGGGCCGACTCGCTCACCGCGATCGTTTGCACCGTCACCAGCGCGCTGCGCCCGCGCGCGAGCAACCTCGTTGCCGCACGCGGAACCGTTACGGCGAGCTCGACCCAGGACCCGTCCGGCGACGACGGGGCGCTCGTGCGGCTCTGACGGAGCGTCCCGCGGACGGTCACGCCGAGCACCGCTCCGACGCGGCAGCCCTCGACAGGGCAGCGCAGGCGCACGCGGACCGTGCCCGTGGCGGGCCGCTGGCGGCGCGCGATCCGGACCTCTAGCGGCGGCGCGGTGGCCTCGCCGCTCGCGGCCGCGGGGCAGCGGCTGCCGATCAGGCGCTGCGCCTCGGCGAGGTGCGGCTGGTAGCCCGAGCGGTTCTGGGGAGCGGGGCGCTCCACGTCGGCGACCCAGAGCCCGAAGTCCGCCTCGTCGGCGGCCGGATCGGGCCAGCCCTCGGCGATCCGGCGCTGGCGCACGGCCAGGGCGCTGTCGGTGAACCAGCGCAGCTGCAGCTCGGGCCGGGAGGGGAAGCCGCGATAGAGGCCCGCGTTCAGGCTCTCGTGCATGCCGAAGAAGCCGTGGTAGTCCTGGCCGCGCAGGTTGCGCAGCCCGCTCTCCGCGATCGCGGCCATCACCGGGAGCTCGCGCGGCAGGCCGCGGTCGGCCGCGCCGCGGGCCATCCAGCGGGCGAGCCGCTCCCGCGAGGCGGAGTCGCCGGGATAGACGGCCGGGCACGGGTCGCTGAGATCCGGCGCCGTCACCCCGCCCTGAGCGGCGGCGCCAGGGGCTGCGACCAGCGCGGCCGCGAGCGCGCAGAGGAGGGCGCTCAGCCCACGACGAGCTCGAATGCGGCCCGCTCCCCGCTGAAGCGAGCCGGCCCGAAGGGCAACAGCTCGCCGTCGACGTTCCACTCGCTCCCCGCGGCCACGGCGACGAGCGCGGTGCTGCAGGAGCTGCGCTCGGCGCGCCGGTGCTCGCTTACGCGTCCGCGCCGCAGGCGGTAGGCGAGGCCCACGAGGCCCGGCCGCGGCCCCGCGCCTACGGCCACGACCTCGAGGTCGCCGTCGGACGGGTTGGCGTCCTCGATGGTGGAGCCGCCGCCGAACGCGCCCGAGGCCGCGACGCTCACCTGCCAGGCGTCGCCCGCGAACAGCTCCTGGCCGTCGCACTCGACGTGGGCCCCGAGCGGGTCGGCGCGCAGGCCGGCCACCAGCGCCCCGGCGGCGTAGCCGAGCGCGCCCAGCGGCTTCTTCCAGGACGCCGCCGTGCGAGCGGCGGGCGCCGGCAGCCCGGTGCTCGCCACGTTCACGAACGGGCGGCGGTCGTTTCCACCCGCCGGAGGCTGCATCCACCCGAGCTCGAGCGGACGCAGTCGCGTGCCGCGCACAGCGAGCCGGCAGGCGGCCGCCTGCTCGTCGGGCAGGCCGAGCCGGCGGGCGAAGTCGTTGGCCGTGCCGGCCGGGATCACCGCGAGGGGCAGGCCTGCCTCACCCGCGGCGGCGGCCACGGGGGCGATGCTGCCGTCGCCGCCCGCCACCACGAGCCGGCTCGGCTCGATGGCGAGGGCTCGCGAAACGTCCTCAACCGGGTAGACCTCGACCCGCGCCCCGAACGACCGCAGCCGGCGGGCGAAGAGCTCCGGGTCGGACGAGCCCGACTGCTCGTTGGCCACCAGCGCAAGCAGTGCCGTGCCGGCCGTCGCCTCCGTTCGCATCGTCCCTGACGCTCGTGCCATATTCCTCGCTCATGCATGCCCGCCAGCGCGTGTTCGTAACCCGTCGCCTGCCCGGCGACGCCCTCGAGCGGCTTCGGGCCGAGCACGAGGTCGAGGTATGGCCCGAGCGCCTGCCCCCGCCGCGCGAAGAGCTGCTGCGGCGCGCCCCCGACCTCGACGGGCTGCTGTCGCTGCTCACCGACCCCGTGGACGCCGAGCTGATCGCGGCCGCCCCGCGGCTGCGGGCGATCTCGAACTACGCGGTCGGCACCGACAACGTGGACCTCGAGGCGGCGAGCGCGCGCGGCATTCCCGTGGGCAACACGCCGGGGGTGCTCACCGAGTCGACCGCGGACCTCGCGCTCGCGCTGATGCTCGGGATCGCCCGTCGGCTCGCCGAGGGGGAGGCCTTCGTGCGGGCGGGCGAGTGGCGCACCTGGGAGCCCGGGCTGATGCTCGGGCGCGACCTGCACGGCGCGACGGTCGGGATCGTGGGCTTCGGCCGCATCGGCCAGGCCGTTGCGCGTCGCGCGGAGGGCTTCGGCTGCCGGGTGGTGCAGTCGAGCAGGAGCAGCGGGGTCGCGCTGGAGGAGCTGCTCGAGCAGTCGGACTTCGTGACCCTCCACTGCCCGCTCACCCGCGAGACGCAGGGGCTGATCGGGCGCGAGGCACTCGCCCGGATGAAGCCGACCGCCTACCTCGTGAACACCGCCCGCGGGCCGGTGGTGGACAGCGCGGCGCTCGGGGAGGCGCTGGCGGCGGGCGAGATCGCCGGCGCCGCCCTCGACGTGACCGACCCCGAGCCGCTGCCGGGCGACCATCCGCTCCTCGCGGCGCCGAACCTGCTCGTGGTGCCGCACGTGGCGTCCGCCACCCACGCCACCCGGGAGCGCATGGCCGCGATCGCCGTGGACAACCTGCTCGCCGGGCTGGCGGGAGAGCCGATGCCGTTCTCCGCCAACGGGCCGGTCAGTCCCCAAGCACCTTGATGATCATCCGCTTGGGCCGGCCGCCGTCGAACTCGCAGTAGAAGACCTGCTGCCACGGCCCGAGGTCGAGCCGGCCCTCGGTGACGGGCACGATCACCTGGTGGTGCACGAGCAGGTTCTTGAGATGCGCGTCGCCGTTGTCCTCGCCGCCGGCGTGATGGCGGTAGTCGCCCGGGTCGGGCAGCAGCTCACGGGCCACGTCGTTGGCCGGCTCCTTCCAGGAGGGCGGAGCCACCTTGTCGAGCCATTCGAGCGTATCGGCGTGGAGCCCCTGCTCGTCGTCGTTGATCCACACCGCGGCGGTGATGTGCATCGCTGCCACGAGCGCGAACCCCTCGGAGATCCCGGCATCGTCGACCGCTCGCTGCACGTCATCGGTGATGCGGATCAGCTCGCGGCGCTGCTCGGTGTTGAATGTGCGGTAGACGGTGTTCGATTTCATCTCGACATGAACCTCGGTCTCGAAGGCAAGGTGTGCGTGGTGACCGGCGGCACCCGCGGAATCGGCGCCGCCACGGCACGCATGCTTGCGCAGGAGGGCGCCCGCGTGCTCACCGTGGCGCGCTCGGGCGCGGATCTCGCGCTCGACGTGACGGCAGCGGACGCCGCCGAGCGCGTGCTGGACGCCTGCCAGGGGCCGCCCTGGGCCCTCGTGAACAATGCGGGGACGGCGCGGGCGCGCCCGCTCGAGGAGCTCTCGGACGCCGACTGGCAGGAGCAGTGGGAGCTCCACGTGATGGCCTCGATGCGGCTCATGCGCGCGCTCGCCCCGGCGATGGCGGAGGCCGGCGGGGGGCGGATCGTGAACGTGGGCTCGTCGTCGGGCCGGCGCCCCTCCGCCACGCTCGATGCGGCCTACTCGGTCACGAAGGCGGCGCAGCTCTCGCTCTCGCGCCTGTTCGCCGACCTCTGGGCGGGGCGGGGGGTGCTCGTGAACGCCGTCAACCCGGGGGCGGTGGCGACGGAGCTCTGGACAGGCCCCGGCGGGCTCGCCGAGCAGGTAGCCGAGCGGAGCGGGTCGACGCCCGAGGAGGTGCTGGCCGCGACCCACTCCAAGCCGCCGCTCGGCCGCATGGGCCACGAGGACGAGGTGGCCGCCACGATCGTCTTCCTCTGCTCGGAGCTGGCCTCGGGCGTGGCGGGCGCGGCGTGGGCGGTCGACGGCGGGGTCGTGCCCACCGCGTAGCCGGGTCCGCCGAACCGCCGCCTATCCTCCCTCCGCGCGTGACCACCCTCGCCTACAGCATTCGCCGCTCCGATCGCGCGCGGCACGCGCGCATCCTCGTCGACGCCGGGGGGATCGAGGTCGTGGTGCCGAGGCGCTTCCCGATGCGGGCCGTCGAGCCCTTCGTCGAGGAGAAGCGGCCCTGGATCGAGCGCACGCTGCGCCGCATCCGCGAGTCGGAGGCCGAATACCCGCGCCCGCGCGCGCGGGCGGGCGGCGCGGTTCCCTACCTTGGCGAGTCGCTCACCGTGCGCGTGAAGCGCGAGCGCGGGCGCAGGCGGGCGCACGTCGCCCGGCGCGGCCACGAGCTGCGGGTGTACCTGCCGCGCGACGCCCGGCTCGTCGACGCGCTCGAGGCCTGGTATCGCCGGTGCGCGCGCGACGAGGTCGAGCGGCGCCTCGACGCCGCCTGCTCCCGCGCCGGCGTGTCGTACGCCGGGCTCCAGATCCGTTCCCAGCGCACCCGCTGGGCGAGCTGCTCCTCGGCCGGGGTGATGAGCTTCAACTGGCGGCTGCTGCTGGCGCCCGCCGAGATCCTCGACTACGTGGTCGAGCACGAGGTGGCCCACCTGAGCGTGCACGACCACTCGCCACGCTTCTGGAAGCTCCTGGCCTCGCGCGACCCGGAGTGGCGCGAGCGCGAGGCGTGGCTGCGCCGGCACGGGCACTCGCTGCGGTTCTAGGGCCGCTACTCCCAGCGGAACCAGCGCACCGCCAGGAACAGCCCGGCCAGCGCCCACACGGCAACCACCGCCGCCGCGCCTGCCACGTCGAGCGACCCACCGACGATCGCCTCCGAGAAGCCGTCCACCAGGTGCTTCAGCGGCAGCGCCTCCGCCACCGCCTCGAGGGCCGTCGGCAGGTTGTCCGAGGAGTAGAAGACGCCGGAGATGAAGAGCAGCGGCAGGAAGACCGCGTTCGTGTAGGCGGGCGCCGACTCCTGGTTCGGAATCGCGTGGGCGAACGCGACGCCGAGCGAGCCGAAGCAGAGCACGCCCAGCGCGGTGAAGAGCAGGAGCAGCGCAGGGTCGTGGGGCCAGTCGACGCCGTACACGAGGCTGCCGATGCTCACCACGAGCGCCACCTGAAGGAACGCGTTGAGCACGGCGGAGCCCACGAGCCCGGCGAGGTACGCGCCGGCCGGCATCGGGGTGCCGCGGATGCGCTTCAGCACGCCGTCCTCGCGCAGCATCGTGAGGTTGAACGCGAGCGCGGTGAAGGTCGTGGCCACCACGCCCATCGCCGCGATCCCTGGGATGAGCACGTCGAGGTCCTCGGCGTCGCCGGCGAACGCGGTGGCTACGAGCACGAGCAGGATCAGCGGCAGCAGGAAGTTGAAGAAGGCGGCGCTCGGGTTGCGCCAGAACAGCTTGCGTTCGAAGCGGAACTGCTCCCAGGCGAGCGCCAGCGTGCTCATTCGCCCTCCGCGGTGAGCTGGAGGTAGACCTCCTCCAGTGTGGGGCGCGTGACCTCGAGCCCGTGGAGGCGCTCGCCGCGGGCGAGCGCGTCGCGGGTGAGCCGGTGTAGGAGCTCGGTGGGGTCGTCCGTCTGGTGCTCCACCCGGCGCCCCTCGGACACGTATGAGACCCGGTAGGCGGCGCTCCCCGGGCCGATCTGGCCGGGTGGGCCCTCGGCGACGATCCGCCCGTCCTTGACGATCGCCACGCGGTCCGCGAGCTCCTGCGCCTCGTCGAGGTAATGGGTGGTGAGGAGCACGGTCTTGCCGAGCTCCTTGAGCGTGCGGACCACTCCCCAGGCGGTGCGCCGGGCCGCAGGGTCGAAGCCGGTGGTGGGCTCGTCGAGGAACACGAGCTCGGGGTCGCCCACGAGCGCCAGCGCCAGGTCGAGCCGGCGGCGCTGCCCGCCGCTCAGCTCCTTCGTGCGCGCGTCCGCCTTCTCGTCGAGCCCGACGAGCGCGATCGTCTCCCGCGGGTCGCGTGGCTTGGCGTACGCCTTCGCGAAGTGCTCCACCGCCTCTCGCACGGTCACGCGCGGGTAGAAGCCGCAGCTCTGGAGCACGATCCCGATCCGCTCCTGTAGCTCGCGCGTGCGCTCCTCGGGGTCGCGGCCCAGGACCCGAACCTCGCCGGCGCTGCGCTCGCGATAGCCCTCGAGGATCTCCACCGTCGTCGTCTTGCCCGCCCCGTTCGGCCCGAGCAGGCCGAACACCTCCCCGCGCGAGACCGTGAAGGACAGCCCGCGCACCGCCTCGACGGGGCCGTAGGACTTGCGCAGGTCTTCCACCTCGATGGCGGGCACTGGCCGCCGAGGTTAGACCAGGCCGGTCAGGCTCCCGCTCCAGCGCCGCCTCGCCCCTCGCCGCCGGCGAAGCGCCGCGCGCCGCGCCATGCGGTCTCGAGCGTGGGCTCGCTGTTGCGGGATTCGAGTGCCAGCCCCTCGTCGAAGGTGAGCCCCACGCCCTCGATCGCCGCCCGGCGGTCCGCGAGCATCGTGTCCTGGGGGAAGCGGGCAAGCGCCTCGGCGATCTCGAGCGCCCGCTCGAGGTGCCGCCCTGGCGGCACCACCTCGGTCACGAGGCCTATGTCCTCGGCCTCCTCCGCATCGATGATGCGACCGCTCAGGATCAGGTCGAGGGCCCGCCCGAGGCCGACGATGCGCGGCAGGCGTTGAGTTCCGCCGTCCACGAGCGGCACGCCCCAGCGCCGCTCGGGAAAGCCGAACGCGGAGCTCGCGGTGGCGATCCGGAGGTCACACCAGAGCGCGACCTCGAGCCCGCCGGCGAGACACCAGCCGGAGATCGCCGCGATGGTGGGCTTGGTCGAGATCAGGCGGGTCATGCCGAGCGGCCCGCTGGGTTCGTCCATGCGCGACTCGAAGCTCTCGATCGCCTTCAGGTCCGCGCCCGCGCAGAACGCAATGTCGCCGGCGCCGGTGAGCACCAGCACCCGCGCCTCCGGATCGGCCTCGAAGCGGGCGTGTGCCTCTCCGAGCAGCGTCGCCGTCGGCCCGTCGATCGCATTGCGCCGCTCCTGGCGGTCGATCGTCACGAGGGCCGCCGCGCCTACCCGCTCGTAGCTCACGGGCTCCATCAGGGCCGGAACTCTCCCACTTCTCAGCCTCTTCACACCGCGCGGCCGGGCGCCGTGCAGCATGAGCCGTGCAGATCCCTCCCCCACACGGTGGCCCCGGCTCCCCGGCCGGGGTCATCTGCTTCTCGGGGCGGCTACCAGCCGACGCGCTTGCGCAGCTCGACGGCCTTGCGCTCGTCCTTGCGCTTCTCGAGCCGGCCCTGGAGCGCTGACATGAGGATCACGAAGAGGGTGAAGAAGACGATCACGCCGAGCGAGAAGAAGGTGATGATCCTGTCGTCCGTCTCGCCCACGAGGCCCTCGCCGTTGTCCCCCGCGAAGGCGGGTACGGCCAGCACGAGCATCGTGATGGCGACGGCGATCGGGGCGAGCACGCGCATGCCCGGCGAACGATACCGGCTCGGGCGGGGGCCGATGACATCACTAGGCTCCTGCCGCCGTGTCGCTCGTGGAGGCAATCGTCCTCGGGATCGTGCAGGGGATCACGGAGTTCCTGCCCATCTCGAGCACGGGGCATCTGCGCATTGTTCCGGCGTTCATGGGGTGGGACGACCCCGGTGCCGCGTTCACCGCGGTCACGCAGCTCGGGACGATGGCGGCCGTGCTCCTCTACTTCCGCGCCGATCTGGCGCGGATCGGGCGCGCCTGGCTACGCTCGCTGCGGAACCCGGAGATACGGCGCGAGCTCGACGCGCGGATGGGCTGGTACATCCTGCTCGGCACGATCCCGATCGGCATCTTCGGGCTGGCGTTCAAGGACCAGATCGAGACCGGCGCGCGGGACCTCTACCTGATAGGCGTGGCCCTGATCGTGCTCGGGCTGGTGCTGTTGCTGGCGGAGAAGATCGGGACGCGCGAGCGCTCGATGGAGCAGATCAAGGCGCGCGACGGCGTCGTGGTCGGCTTCGCTCAGGCGCTCGCCCTGATTCCCGGGGTGTCGCGGTCCGGGGCGACCATCACCGCGGGGCTGTTCCTCGGCTTCGACCGCACCGCCGCGGCGCGCTTCTCGTTCCTGCTGTCGGTCCCCGCCGTGGTCCTGAGCGGCCTGCTCGAGCTGGCCTCGATAGTCACCGGGGAGGAGGCCACCCACGTGGGCGCCTCGGCCCTCATCGTCGCGACGCTGGCAGCGTTCGTGAGCGGCTACTGGGCGATTGCGTTCCTGCTGCGCTACCTCACCACACACTCGACGATCGTCTTCGTGGTCTACCGGATCGTGCTCGGAGCGCTGGTGCTCGCGCTCACGGCGGCGGGGACGATCAAGTAGGGCGGGCCCCGCCGGGCCGTGCCGGAGGGTCTAGCCTTCCCTCCGTGCAGTTCGCGTGGAAGTTCGGTGTTGTGATGCTGGTCGCCCTTGCGCTCGAGGCGCTGCCGGGCGGCGGGAACGCCCTCGACGTGGTGCTCACGCTGCTCACGATCGTCTTCTTCGCCGCGATCGCCTTCCTCGTCTACCGGCTCTACCACCAGTACGGGTTCGAGCTCGATTCGCTCAGCTCGAACCTGAGACTCGCCCTGTACGGCTCGGTCGCGCTGGCCGTGCTCACCTTCACAGCCACCAACCGGCTGTTCGACGCGGGCGGCGGGGGGGTGCTCCTGTGGTTCGGGCTGCTCGCCCTGGCGTCGTACGGGTTGTTCTGGACCTGGACGCGCTACCGGCGCTACGAGTAACCATCTAGCTCCTCTTGTGACAGAGACGTAGCACGCGCGTCTTGTCCCGTCACCCGTCGCGCGGCACGGTGCCGGGGATGACACGCGCGCGCTCGCAATCCGGCCAGGCCTCGGTCGAGACCGTGGCGGTCGTGCCCTTCGTGATCCTCGCGGCGCTTGTCGCGTGGCAGGTGGTGCTGGCCGGCAACACGCTGTGGCTCGCGGCGGGCGCCGCCCGCGCCGCCGCGCGGGCGGACACCGTCGGCGCCAGTCCCGAGCGCGCCGCGCGGAGCGCCCTCCCCGCGGGCCTGGAGCGCGGGCTCGCCGTCGAGCGGCTGCGCGAAGGGGGCGTGCGCGTGGCGGTCCGCATGCCGCTTCTGCTGCGCGCGTGGCACTCGCCGCTGAGCGTGTCGGCCGTGTCCTCGCTCGGGCGGGGGACGCCATGACTCGCGAGCGCGGCCAGGCCAGCATCGAGCTGCTCGCCGTGCTGCCCCTGCTCCTGGCGCTCACCCTCGGCGCGCTCCAGCTGCTCGCGGTCGGGTACGCGAGCGTGCTCGCCGGCAACGCCGCCGAGGCGGGGGCTCTCGCGCTGGCGGCGGGGGCCGACGCTCGGGCCGGCGCCCGTGAGGCGCTGCCGGGCTGGTCGCGGGCGCGGGCCTCGGTCGCGGCGTCGGACGGGAGGGTCGAGGTCCGCCTGCGGCCGCCGTCGGCCGTGAGCGCGCTCGCCGATCGGCTCGAGGTGTCGGCGTCCGCGGCGGTGGAGCCGTGAGCATGCGCAGAGAGCGTGGGCCGCTCGCGGCGGCGCTCGCCAGCGTCGGCTCGTTCCTGGTCGAGCCGGTGGAGCCGCCTGCGGGGGTGGCGAGCACGCCTCCGCCGGCCGCGGTCGCGCGTCCGGTGGTCACCGTCTTCGGGCTTGCGCCCGGCTGCGGCTCCACCGTCGTGGCCCGCGCGGTGGCCACGGCCCTCGGCGCGCGCGACCCCGCCGGGGCGGCCACCGTGACGTCGGAGGGGCGAGCGGCACTCCCCCCGCTGGGCACCGGTGCCGCCACCCGGCTGGCACGGCTCGTCGCCGAGTTCCCCGGGGCGGACGCCCGCGCAACGGGGCGGCTCTGCGTCGTCCGCGGAGTGGATCCGCTCGCGCTCGCCGACGGCGCGCGCCACCTGGCCCCCGTCGTGCTCGACGCGGGCTCCTCGCTGGGCGGCGTGCACGCCGCGCTGCCGGACCACCTGCTGCTCGTCACGACGCCGCGGCTCGAGCCCGCGCTCGCGCGGGTGGCCGCCGAGTGCCTGGCGCGGGTGGGGCCCGAGCCGCGGATCGTGGTGAACCGGGTTGCGGGCCTGGCCGGCACGGCCTCGATGGCGCCCGGGGCCGGCCTGGCCGACGTGGCCGGGAGCCTCGCGGATGCGGTTTTCCTTCCCGAGGCGCGGCTCGCCGCTCAACTGGCGCTGCGCGGCCGCGAGCCGCCCGGGGAGCTGGGACGGGTCATCGCGTCCCTGGCGGCGGAGCTCGCCATGTGATCGCGGGCTCGCCAGGTGATCGTCCGGGCGCGCCCTGTACGTTGGCGCCGTGAGAGGCCTTCGGGATGCCCGGCGCGGACCCGGCCCGAGCGATCTCAGCGCCGTCCAGGTCGGCGTCCTGGCAGCGGCTGGGGCGGCGAACGCGCTGATCTTCCTCGATCAGACCGCGGTCACCGTCGCGCTCCCGGCCATCCAGCAGGAGTTCGACAGCTCGACGGCCGAGGTGCAGTGGACGATCGGGGCCTACCTGCTCGCGCTGGCGTCGTTGATGGCGATCTCGGGGCCGCTCGCGGACCATTACGGCCGGCGGCGGATGTTCCTGGCTGGCGTCGTCGTGTTCGGCCTGTCCTCGGTGGCGTGCGCGGCGGCGCCGTCGGAGCTCGCGCTGATCGTGGCCCGCCTGGTGCAGGGCGCCGGGGCGGCGCTGATGCAGCCGCTGGCGCTCGCCCACGCCACGGCGATCGTCACGCCCGAGCGGCGCGGCTGGGCGATCGGCGTGCTCGCGAGCCTGGGCACGATCTCGCTGATGCTCGGTCCGCTGATCGGCGGACTGGTGGTGGAGACGATCGGCTGGCGCTGGGTGTTCGTCCTGAACCTCCCCTTCGTCGTCCTGGCCCTGGCCCTCGGACTGCGGTTCATGCCGGAGGTGCGCGATCCGCATGCGCCGCCGCTCGACCTCGCCGGCGTCGTCCTCCTTGCCACCGGCCTGGCGGCGCTGGTCGGCGGGCTGCTGCACCTGAACGAGTGGTCCGCCGGGCCGGCGGCCGGCACACTGGCTGCGGGCTGCCTCGCGCTCGCCGCGTTCGTGGCCGTCGAGCGGCGGCGCGCCCATCCGCTGCTGCCGCTGCACCTGCTCCGCATGCCGGCGGTCACGGCGTCGATGGTCGCGCTGCTCACCATCCAGGGAGCGGTGCTGGGCGTGACCGTATACGTGGTGCTGTTCCTGCAGAACGGGCTCGGGCTGAGCGCGGTCGAGGCCGGGGCCGTGCTGCTGCCCGCGATGATCTGGACGGCGCTGCTGTCCACTCGAGCGGGCCGCATGGCGGATCGCCGCGGCGAGCGCGTGCTGGTCGGGGGCGGCCTTCTGCTTGCGGCCGCAGGGCTCGCGGCGATCGGACTCCTGGGTCGCGGCGGGGAGGTGCTCCTCCTCCTGCCGGGCCTGCTCGTGTTCGGGATCTCCCGGCCGCTCGTGTTCACGCCGGCCAGCACCGGGCCGATCAGCGCGATCCCGGCGCGGGAGCGCGGGCTGGCGTCGAGCCTCGTGACCGAGTCGCGCCAGATCGGGGCGGTGCTCGGCGTGGCGGTGCTGGGGTCGATCTCGGCGGGATTCGAGGACGGCGGCGGCACCGGTGCCAGCGGGGCCGGCCTCGAGGCGGCGATGCTTGCCGCCTCCGGAGCCGCGCTGCTCGCCGGCCTGGTGGCGTTCGCCCTGCTCCCGCGGGGGCCGGTCGCGCCTCCCCCGGCGGCTTAGGATTGGCCCGTGGAGGCCGGACGCAGATGACCGCGCGGGCGTTGCGCAGGCTCTGCCTGGGCTTCCCGGGCGCCGCCGAGGGGCGCCCGTTCGGGCCGCAGACCAGCGTGTTCAAGGTCGAGGGCAAGATCTTCGCGATCAGCCGGCTCGAGCAGGCGCCGCTCGAGGTCAGCCTCAAGTGCGAGCCCGAGCTCGCCGAGCAGCTGCGCGCCTCGCACGCACAGATCCGGCCCGGCTATCACCTCAACAAGCGGCACTGGAACACGGTGACGCTCGACGGCGCGCTCGCGGACGCGATGGTTCGCGATATGGTCGAGGACTCCTACGACCTCGTGGTGGCGGCGCTGCCGCGACGCGCCCGCGATGCGCTCGGCTGGCGGCCGGGCTAAGGGTCGGCCCGGCCGATAGCTGCCAGGGCCTGCTGGAGGGCGGCGAGCGCGCGCCGCGGCGCGGATTCGGGGATCGCATGCTGACCGAAGCGGGCCTCCTCGAACAGCGTCGTCAGCGTCGCGAACGGCTGCGCCGGCATGCGCCGCTCGCTCAGCACCCGTGCGAGGTACTCGCGAGGCGCCTCGGGCGATCGGCGGCCGAGCCGGTGCTCCGCGAGCCCCCGTTCGAGGCGCTCGTAGGCCTCGACCACCGCCGTGCGCGGGTCGGCCGGATCGTGCAGCGGTGCCGACGCTGCCACGAGCGCGCGGCGTGCGATCTCGGCGTGATCCTCCCGCTCAGGGCTCGATTGCCGGGTCTCTGTCGGCGCTGGCGCCGGCGCGATGGTGCGACGGCGGCTCCGGCCGAGTAGGGCGGGCAGGTTGCGCGCAAGCAGCACTCCAGCGGCGACCGCGCCCGCGAGGCCGATCCCGGCGACCGCCCAAGCAAGCCACCCGGGCACGAGCGGCCCGGCCTCGCGGCCGACCACGAACACCTCGGGCGGCAATGCGCCCGGCACCGGGAAGCGCCCTGGCGGCGGGGCCACCACGACGTGCTCAGAGCGCGAGGGCGGTTCGGCGCGGTGGCTCTCGCTGCCGCGGAGCGGCTCGCGGCCGGCGACGGCCACGACGCAGACCAGCAGGGTGAGCACGACCAGGGCGCTCACCGCTCGGGTCTCCGCCCCGGTTGGTGGCTCAGCAGGCCGGGTCGTAGTCGCGCTCGGGAAGCGCATCCTCCCATTCCGCTCGGCTGAGGCGGCGGCCGGCCACGGCGCAGGCGTGCCGCGCCCAGGAGGCGGGCCGCACGTCCCACTTGTAGACCAGCCCGGAGTTGTAGATCGCGAACAGGTAGTCGCCGTCCGGGGTGAACTGGGGCACGACCGAGCGATTGGGCAGACCCGGAAGCGCGGCGCCGAGCGCGTGCTGCGTCGGCAGGTCCCAGAGGCGCACCGTCCCGTCCGGGCTGCCAGTGGCGAGCGTGCCACCGTCCGGGCTGACCGACTCCCAGTCCACGCGTCCGGCATGGCCGATGAACCTGCGCGTAGCGGGTTTCCACTCCTCCGCCAGGTTGTTCGGCCCCGGCTCCTCGACCGACCACAGTCGCGCCCAGCCCTTGTAGCTCCCACCCACCAGGTAGCGCCCGTCCGGGGTGAAGCGCACCAGGTCCCACACCGTCTCCGACTCAAGAAGCGTCGAGGTCCGCCGGCGCCCGGTCAGCTCGACGACCTCGACGGGCCCTGTCGGGGGGCGCGTCAGGGCCAGCTTGCGCCCGTTAGGGCTGAGGGAGATGTCGCCGACGGCCGGGAAGCGCAGCGGACGTCCGGCGGGCTCGCCCGAGGGCAGCTTCCACAGGCGCACGACCGCCTCGTCCGCCGTCCCCCGGCCATCGCTCGAGGTCGCCATCAGGCGTCCATCCGAGCTGAAGCTGGGGGTCGAGACGGCGTCGCGATGCCCCCGCATTCGCTTGACGATTCTTCCCCCGCGCGGATCGACGAGCGCCAGGAAGCCGTCCTCTCCGCCGACGACGAGAAGTCGACCGCGCGGCGCGAACCCCATCCCGGCTATTGGCCCGGTGGGAACGGCACGGAAGCGCAAGATGGGGCGCAGCGTTTGCGTGTCGACCAGGGCTACCGTGCCGTCACCCTGCCCGATCGCCAGCACGCCCCCATCGGGGCTGAGGGCGTAGCGGGGGAGCCCCGTGATCTCGGCTCCCGTCGTGAACGGCCGACCGAGGCGTCGGGTGCCCCCGAGATCCCAGATCAGGGCTTTCCCGTCGAGTCCGGTCGTGTACAGGATCTCCCCGTCGCCCGTGATGGCCAGCCCGGTGACCTGCCCAGCATGGCCTTCCAGCGTCTCACCCGCCGCGGCACGCGCGACGTCCCAGACGATCAGCCGGCCGTCCTCGCCAGCCGTGATCGCGGTGCGCCCATCGGCGCTGAACGTCGACTCCACGACCGCGCCGGTGTGCCGCCCGGCGGCTCGGCGCAGTGCGCCGGTGTCGAGCCGGAGGAAGCGCACCGATCCGTCGCGGCCACCGACGAGCATGGTGCGATCGTCGGGGCTCAGGCTCGCGTGCTCCGCGACCGGCAGCCGGCGCAGCGGGCTCAGCGTACGGGCGTTGCGGATCAGTGTCTTCTCGCCGCCGCCGGCCGTCACGAGCCGCCGCCCGTCTCCGGTGAGCATGAGCGTTCCCAGGCCCGGACTCATGCGTCTTGCGCGTCCGAGCGGTCGTCCGCCCAGCACGCCGAAGCGGCGTACGACCGTCCCGCGATCCCCGGGGAGCGCGATCGCGGCGATCAGCCGCCGTCCGTCCGGCGAGAAGCGCATCGCGTACATGACCCGGCCTCGACCGACCCGAAGTGAGCTGAGCGCGCGGTGCGTACGGGCGTCAAGGATCACCGGTTTGCCACCGCCGACCGCGACGCGAGAGCCGTTCGGGCTGAAGCGCACCTCGGGCCTCAGCTCGGCGTCGATGATCACGCCCGCGAGGCCGGGGATGGTCGCTGGTGGGCCCTTGGGCAGTCGCGTGCGGGTGTCGACGAACCGCAGCCTCCCGTCGTTCTCCAAGAATGCGAGCGTGCGTCCGTCGGGACTCAGATCGAGGCCGATCAAGCGGTCGCCGTCGCCGCGCAGCACTCCGATCGCCGCCGGGCTCTCGAGCAGCCCCGCCAACAGGTTGCCGCGCGTCTGGACCGTGTCGTCGAGCTCGACACCCTGGCGTGCCAGCAGCAGGGAGCGGTCGAGGTCGTCCTCGACGAGAGCCTGAGCGCCCAGCCGCTGCGCATCCGCGGCAACCGCCTCGTCGCGTGCGTTGCCTCGCTCCGCGAGAGCGACGACGCTTGCGATCACCGCGAACACGAGCAGCGCCCCCACACCCGCGAGCCGGGAGCGCAGGCGCCGCTGAGAGCGTTCGCCGGCCGCACGACTGGCGTCCAGGAATGCGCGTTCGCTTGTGTTCAGCTCACCCCTGTGCGTGTCCGCCCAATCCAGTGCCGACGCCAGACGTGCACCGCGATACAGCTCCCCCGAATCGCGCCCGCCCGCACTCCATTCAGCCGTGGCGGCGCCAAGGTGGCGATGCAACCGCCGTCCGTCCGCGTCCTCGTCGAGCCAGCCGCGCAGTCGCGGCCACTCGCGCAGCAGCGCCTCGTGCGCTACTTCGACTTCGCCCTTGCCGATCGTGATCAGCCGCTCCTCGGCGAGAGCGCCCAGGATCTCCGGCACACGCCGGTCGCGGTCGCCGTCGAGCTCCGACAACTTCACCCGCCGTCGGACCACTGCGTCGCCCCCGCCCTCGCCCGCCAGCCGCAGGAGTATCCGGCGCGCGAGGAGGCGGCGGTCCGGACTGAGCCGTCCATAGGCGCCTTCCGCTAGCCGCGCCACCGCGCCTCGCACGCCGCCGGCGCGCTCGTAGTCGCGCCTTCGCAGGTGGCGGCCGTCCCGGCGCTGCCAGAGCTCCAGCAGCGAGCTCGACAGAAGCGGAAGCGCACCCGGCTCTCCCTCGAGATCGGTGATCAGCGCATCGACGAGCTCCGGCTCGATCCGCAACCCGGCGCGGCGGGCCGGCAGCTCGATGGCGCGTCGAAGCTCGCCGCGCCGCATCGGCCCGACCAGGACGTGGTTGGCGCCGAGCAAGCGCGACAGTTCGGCATGGCCGGCACAGCGGCCGTAGAAGTCGGCGCGCACGGCGATGAGGACGAGAGCGCGCCGCCGAGAGCCGCGGGCGAAGCTGACCAGGGTGTGGATGAACTCCGAGCGCTCGCCGCTGTCGCGGCAGGTGGCGAAGGTCTCCTCGAACTGGTCGACCGCGATGATCAGCCCGTCCCCGGGCGGAGCAGCGGCGGTGGCGGCGTCGAGCGCGCGCAGCGGGTGTTCGCCCGGGCGCAGCAGCGCTATCGGCCAGCCCTCGCTGCCCGGCAGTACGCCGTCGGCGAGCGACGCGAGCAACCCCGCTCGCAGCACCGAGGACTTGCCGCTCCCGGACGGCCCCACGATGCCCATCAGTGGTGTGCCGGGAAGGCGCGCCACCATCTCGGCCACCAACCGCTCGCGGCCGAAGAAGATCCCGGCGTCGTCCACGTCGAACATCGCCAGGCCCTTGAACGGGCAAACGAGGTCGCCGCGTCCGGCAGGGGCCGGCCCGGTGCGCTCCTGGACGGCCTGGAGCTCCGCGACGGTGCCCGCAAGGTCGTCCTCCGCCAGCCGCAGGTCGGTCCGCTCGAGCGCAGCGCGCTCCGCCACCACACCCAGGCGGCGCGCAGCCTGGGCGCGCGCCCACCGTGCCGCGGCGCGGTGCGCCCGCAGGGGGATACCGCCGCTCTCCGCGACGAGTTGCCTCACGGGAATTGCCGCGTCCTCGCGCTCACGGGCGTATAGCCGCGCGATGGCGAGCACGCCGTCGGCGTCGAGCGGCGCGAGCTCGACAGTCGCATCCGGCTCCAGCCGGGCCGCAAGCTCGCGATCCCGGCTCGCCGCCAGCACCAGCACCGGGAGGCCGGGGAGACCGGCCTCGAGCGCCCGAAGCGCATTCAGCCGCCCATGCTCGGCGCTATCGAGGTCGTCGACCACCAGCAGGGTCGGCCGCCGTACGCCGCGAGTGCCCGCGAGAACCGCCTGCGTCTCACTGGCTCCGTCCGCACCGGAGAGGTAGAGCACCTGGTGACCGCCGCTCTCGAGCTCGCGCGCCAGCTCGGCAGCCAGACGGGTCTTCCCGATCCCGTCCGGGCCGGCGACGAGCACGAGACCGCCGGCACCCCGTTCTGCCCGACGCCACTGGGCGCGCAACCCGTCGAGCTCGGCCGTCCTACCCACGAGCACGGTGCTCGCGTCGAGGCCCGGCGGCAGCTCGGCGCGGTCTCTGCCCACCGGAACCGCCAGATCCGGATCCTGCGCGAGGATCGCGCGCTGCAGCTCGCGGAGGCGCTCACCCGGCTCGATTCCGAGCTGGTCGACCAGCATGTGCCTCGCGTCGTGGTATGCCTGGAGCGCGTCCGCCTGACGGTCGCAGCGGTACAAGGCCAGCATCAGCTGCGCGTGGAGGCGTTCGCGGTAGGGGTGCTCGCGAATCAGCGCTTCGAGCTCCGCGACCACACGGTCGTGCTGACCGAGCTCGAGCATTGCCTCGATCTGCGCCTCCTGGGCAGCGACGCGCAGGTCATCGAGCCGAGCGACCTCGCGCTCGGCAAAGGGCGCGTACGCGAGGTCGCCGAGTGGATGCCCGCGCCAGAGCGAGAGCGCTCGTTCGAGCGTCGAGGCGGCGCGCTCAGGGTGGCCCTCGGCCAGCTCCTGGCGAGCCTCCGTAACGAGCACCTCGAAACGGTGCGCGTCGAGATCGTTGGGCTCGAGGCGCAGCTCGTAGCCGTGGTCGCGGGTCACGATCAGCCCGTTCGAGCCGTTGCCCGATCCGGCCGCCAGCGTCCGGCGCAGCCGCGAGACGTGGACCTGCACCGTCTTCTCCGGGGTGGTTGGAGGACGCCCTCCCCAGAGCATGTCGATCAGCCGGTCGGTGCTGAGCGGCTCGTTCGGGTGCAGCAGCAGCAGCGCAAGCAGGGCGCGCTGCTTGTCGCCGCGTGGCGTGACCACCCGACCGTCGTCGAGAGCCTGAAGGGGGCCGAGGATGCGGAAGTCCATGATGGGCACGGACGGCGTCGCCCGCGTGGACCAACGCTACTGCGCCCGAAATGCCTACACAAGCGGCCCCCGTCCCACTTTTACCGTGCTGTTACCGCGCCGTTGGCAGCCCATCACAAGATCGCCGGGATCGACGTGGGCAATTCGATCTTCATACCCTCCCTCATGGCCGAGGTGGCCCTCGTCGTGGCCGCGGGTGTGGGGGCGGTGCTGTGCCTCGTGACGCTCACCGACCGCCTTCCCGGCAATCGGAACGTCTTCGGATCCGGCTTGCGACCGCAGGCGACGCCGGACCGGTCGCCCGCTCAGCTCCTGCGGCTGGCGCACATCGTGGAGTGGTCGAGCGCGAGTGCCCTCGACGCGCACACGCGCTTGCGCCCCGAGCTGATCGCGATCGCCGACGTGCGCCTCGCGCGCCGCGGCCTGCGCCTCCCCGAGGACCTGGCCGAGGCCCGGCGCCTGCTTGGGCCGGTGGCCTGGACCTTCTTGCGTCCCGACCGGCCGGTGCCCGCAAGCCGCGACGCGCCCGGCATCACCGAGGGCGAGCTCGAGCAGATCCTGACCGCCCTGGAGGCCCTGTGACCTGCGTGCCCGGCGACGACGGCCGGCTCTTGGCCCGCGCCTGGGCGGTCCTCGACGAGGTGGAGCGAGCCGTCGTGGGCAAGCGCGACGTGCTCGAGCTGGTGCTGGTGGGCCTGCTGGCCGACGGCCACGTGCTGCTCGAGGACTTCCCCGGGCTCGCCAAGACGCTGATGGCGCGCTCGTTCGCGGCGGTTGCCGGGCTGGACTTCGCGCGCGTGCAGTTTACGCCGGACCTGATGCCGGCGGACGTGACCGGCTCGGCGCTCTACGACCAGCGCAGCGGCGAGCTGCGCTTCCAGCCGGGCCCGATCTTCACGCACATCCTGCTCGGCGACGAGATCAACCGCGCGCCACCGAAGACCCAGGCGGCTCTGCTCGAGGCGATGCAGGAGCGCCAGGTCACGTCGGAGGACCGCACGCGGCCGCTGGAGCGGCCCTTCCTGGTGCTGGCAACGCAGAACCCGATCGAGTACGAGGGGACCTATCCCCTACCCGAGGCGCAGCTCGACCGGTTCCTCTTGCGGATCCGCGTGGGGTATCCGGACCGGGCTGGAGAGCTGGAGCTGCTGCGGCGGCGCTTGGAGCGCGGCGAGGACGACGTGGCGCTGCGGGCGGTGATCGACCGCGACCAGCTGCTGGCGATGCAGCGCGCCGTCGAGCGGGTGCATGTCGAGAGCGGCATTCGCGAGTACGCGGTCGACCTCGTGGCGGCGACGCGTGAGAGCGCCAGGGTCCAGGTCGGCGCCAGCCCTCGAGGAACGCTGGCGCTGTTGAAGCTCTCGCGCGCGCGAGCCGCGCTGGCAGGTCGCGACTTCGTGACACCCGACGACGTCAAGCGGATCGCCGTGCCCGCGCTAGCCCACCGCATCACGCTCCGGCCGGAGCTTTGGATCCAGCGCGTCGATCCCGAGGATGTCGTGCGGGACTGCCTCGACGCCTGCGCGACCCCACTCGCTCGCATCGCAGGCGAGGCGCGATGACCACCGTCGCCTCGGTGCGGCTGAGGGCCTATGCGTCCCTCACCGCGCTCGCGCTCGTCGCAGTCCTAGCGGGTGGTCCGCCGGAGCTCGCGGCGCTCGCGGTTCCTTTTCTCGCGCTCGTCGCGGCCGGTTTGGCGGGTGCGGCGTCGCTCGGGGTCGACGGCACGCTGCGGCTGGGGCAGGAGCGCGCGCTCGAAGGAGAGCGGGTCGCCGCGACCGTGACGATCCGCAACGCCGGCCCCGCGGCCCGGGTCGAGGTTCGTCTTCCGACCACCGCGCGGCTCGCCACCGACCCCACCCCGTTCGCGTTCTGGCTCCCGCGGGGCGGTGAACGCGACATCGGCCTCGAGCTGTCCGCCGGGCACTGGGGCGTACAGGGCGCTGGGCCGGCCGTGGTGCGAGCCCGCGACCGCCTGGGCGCCTTCGCCGTCGAGGGTCCGCTCGGCGGGTCGTCTGAGCTTCGCGTGTATCCGAGCGAGGAGAACCTCTCCACGCTGATCGCACCGCTGCGTACGCGGCCGGTGGTGGGGAGCCAGGTCTCGGGTGAGCGCGGAGAGGGCATCGAGTTCGCCGACCTCCGGCCGCTTGCCCCGGGCGACCGCGTGCGGAGCATCAACTGGCGTGCCACATCGCGGCGGCGCGTGCCACACGTGAACGTTCAACATCCCGAGCACGGCGCGGACATGGTCCTGTTCCTCGACACGTTCGCGGAAGCCGAGCACGAGAACGAGGGGACGCTCGACGCCGCGGTGCAGGCCGCCGCCGCGCTCGCCTCCGCCTACCTGACGCAGCGGGACCGGGTTGCGCTCGTGAGCTTCGGCGGCGAGCTCAGCTGGCTGGCGCCGGCCGCCGGTACGAGGCAGCTCTACCGCATCGTGGACGCCCTGCTGCTGAGCGATGTGAGCCTCAGCACTTCCTGGAAGGACGTCGCCCAGCTGCCACGCCGCCTGCTCCCCCCGCGCGCGCTGGTGCTCGCACTGAGCCCGCTGCTCGACGAACGCGGGGTGGACGCGCTGCTCGACCTCCGCGCACGCGGGTACGACCTCGCGCTGGTGGAGGTCTCGCCCGTCGCGCATAGCCCGATCGCCCACGCGGAGTCTCGGCGACCGGTGCTTCGCCTCTGGCAGCTGCGGCGCGACACGATCCGGGCGCGCTTCGAGGCGCTCGGCGTCCCCGTCGCCCGCTGGGAGCACCCCGACGTCCCGCTCGCGCTCGCGGTCGAGGAGGTGATCTCGTTCCGCCGCCACACTCGACCGGTATCCCGCGCCTAGCGACCGCGGGCGGCTCGATCGCGCTCGCCTCCATCCTGGGCGGCGACGCCGCGCTTGGCGCCGAGCGGACCGAGCCGGTCGCCGCCGGTGCCGCGCTGGCCGTGCTCATGCTCGCGGGTGCGCTCCTGATTGGACGCCCGGGCCCGATCCCGTTTGCGCTCCTCCTGTTGGCCACGATCCACGTCGTCCCCTCCGGTGAGGCGGTACTCGCAACGCCGCTGTACGGGAGCGCATTGCTGCTGGCCGCGGAGCTCGCGTACTGGTCGCTCGACGAGCGCCCCCGGCAGCGGGTGGAGGGCGGGGTCGCCCGGCGACGCCTGCTGGCCGTACTCGCGATCGCGGCTGCCGCGACCCCGGCGGGTGCGCTCGTTCTGGCGGCCGACCGCGTCGACCTTCCGCGCTCGCCGGCGCTCACGGCCGCGGGCGCAGCCGCTCTCGTGGCCTGCGTGGCGCTCCTCACGGCGATGGCGCGTCGAGCACCGTCCGGTGCCTGACGAGGTTACTGGTCTAGACCAGTCGGGTAAGAACCCTGCGAAGCGTGTGCCGCCCCGAGAGGAGAAGCCCGATGTCACCGCGGAACGCCCGGACGCCCACCCTCGTGTTCGTCCTCGTCCTCGCCTTCAGCGTCGTGCTCACCTCGAGCGCGTCCGCGAACGACGGCTGGATCGACCAGACGATCCGCGACATGTCGCTCGAGGAGAAGGTCGGGCAGCTGTTCGTGGCCAACGTGTACGGGCAGTCGGCCAACACGCGCGACGAGGCCGACGTGGCCGCGAACCAAGAGATGTTCGGCTCCGGGATCCGCAACGCGAACCAGCTGATCGACAGGTACAAGCTCGGCGGGCTCGTGTACTTCCGCTGGAGCAACAACCTCGACAACCCCGAGCAGATCGCGCGCCTCTCGAACGGCATCCAGGAGGCTGCCCTCCGCCAGAAGGCGAAGGTGCCGCTGCTGATCGCGACCGACCAGGAGCACGGCGTGGTCTCGCGGGTGTGGGCGCCCGCAACCGAGTTCCCGGGCAACATGGCGCTCGGCGCAACCCGGCGCGAGGCCGACTCGCGCGACGCCGCCCAGGTGACGGCCACCGAGCTCGGCGCGCTCGGCATCAACCAGAACTACGCGCCGGTCGCCGACGTGAACATCAACCCCCTGAACCCGGTGATCGGGGTGCGTTCGTTCGGAGAGAGCCCGGACCTCGTCTCGGCGATGACCGCCGCGGCGGTGAGGGGCACCGAGGGCGCGGGCGTCTCGGCCACGCTCAAGCACTTCCCCGGCCACGGCGACACCGTGACCGACAGCCACACCGGCGTGCCGTGGATCTTCCATTCCCGTGAGCAGTGGGAGCAGATCGACGCGCCGCCGTTCCGCGCGGGGATCGCCGCCGGCGCCGACATGGTCATGACCGCCCACGTGGTGATGCCCGAGCTCCAGAGCGACTGCGACGTGGAGACCCAAGAGGGCTGTGACCCGGCCACCCTCGACCGCGAGATCCTGACCGGCCTGCTGCGCGAGGAGCTCGGCTATGGCGGCGTGGTCGTGACCGACGCGCTCAACATGGCCGGCGTGCGCGAGAAGTACGGCGACGCGCGCATTCCGGTGCTCGCCCTGAAGGCGGGCGTGGACATGCCGATGATGATCGACACGCCCACCGACACGGTGAGCCTCGACGTTGCCTACAACGCTGTGCTGGATGCCGTGCGCACCGGTGAGCTGAGCGTCGACCGGGTCAACGAGTCCGTCCGTCGCGTGCTCGAGCTGAAGGTCCGGCGCGGGCTCGTGGACGACCCGTTCGTGAACGTGCGCAAGGCGGCCGGCAAGCTCGGCACGGCCGAGAACCTGGCGGTCGCCCGGCGCGTAGGGGACAATAGTCTCACGCTGCTGAGGAACGACGCCGGGCTGCTGCCGCTGGAGAACGCGACCAGCCAGAAGGTGTTCGTGACGGGCTACCGCTCGGTGTCCAGCACCTCCAACGCACAGCCCGCCGCCCATCTCGCTGACGCGCTCCGCGCCCGGAACGTCTCGACCGAGCTCTACGAGACCGGCACGGCGCCGGACGTGGCCACGATCGCGAACGCGGTGAGCCGCGCCCAGGCGAACGACCTGGTGGTGGTGGCCACCGCGAACGCGTCCGGCTCACAGAGCCAGCGCAACCTGGTGAACGCGCTGCGCGGGACCGGCAAGCCGGTGGTGCTCGTGGCCACGCGAAATCCGTACGACATCGCGGCTCTCACCGACATTCAGACCTATATCGCGTCGTACTCGTGGACCAAGCCCTCGATGCAGGCGCTTGCGCGCGTGCTCCTCGGCGAGGTGAATCCGAGCGGCAAGCTGCCCGTGCGGATCCCGGCGGCGAGCGACCCGGCCCAGACGCTCTACCCGTTCGGCTTCGGCATCGGGTACTGAGCCCGCTCCGCTCTGGCGCGCCGGCTGGTGAGACGGCACGGCACGGGAGAGCGGCGCGCTCGACTGGCTCTCGCAGCGACTGCCCTGGTCGCCTGCTGCGTCGCGGTCGGCGTGGCGATTGCGGCCGTGCCCAGCGTCCAGACCAGCTTTCCCACGCAGCAGGACAAGTCTTTCGAGAACCCGCGGACGCTCGTGGCCGAACGGCGTGCTGCGGGCGCGGCTCGCGGCGCGGCAGAGCATGGTGCGCGTGGGCGGCCGGCCCGTGCTCGGCCGCGCCTACAACGGCTCGTTCCCAGGGCCGACGCTTCGGCTCAGCCCGGGCGACACGCTGCGGCTGACCCTGGTGAACGAGCTCCGCTCGCCCACGAACATCCACTTCCACGGGATGCACGTGTCCCGGCCGGGAAGTCCGACAACGTGCTGCGGAACGTGGCGCCCGGGACCGCCGCGCAGTACGTGGTTCACGTGCCGCTCGATGCCACCCCGGGGACCTACTGGTACCACTCGCACTGGCACGACGGGCCCATGGGGCTCGCGGAGCCTCAGGTGATGGGCGGCCTGTCGGGAACGCTGATCGTCCACGAGGACCGCGGGATGATGGGCACGGTGATGGTGGAGGCGCCGGCTGGACGCTGACCGGCTCGGCCGCCGGTCGCGGTCACCCGGGTTGCGCCGGATGCCGTCCGGCGTGAGTATCAGCATTGGACTCGACGGCGATGAAAGGGATTTCAGCGACATGCCGATAGCTGCGGACTATCCGTTCCTTGACGTGCTCTGGACGATGATCATCTTCTTCTGCTGGGTGATCTGGATCTGGATCGTGATCACCGTGCTCGTCGACCTCTTCCGTCGCCACGACGTGAGCGGGTGGGGTAAGGCGGCCTGGGTGGTCTTCGTGATCGTCCTGCCGTTCCTCGGCGTGCTGATCTACCTGATCGCCCAGCACGACGGGATGCGCGAGCGCAGCATGCGGCAGGCCGAGCAGCAGAAGCAGGCCTTCGACCAGTACGTGCGCGACGCGGCCGGCGGCTCGGCGGGCGAGATCGCCCAGGCCAAGGAGCTGCTCGACTCCGGGGCGATCACCCAGGCGGAGTTCGACACGCTGAAGGCGAAGGCGCTCACCTAGTTGGGCGCGGCGGCCGTACCGCCGGCAGCCGGCGAGGAGGCACGCACCGGGCTTGGGCTGCCGATAGCGATCTTCGCTTCGGCGCAGTTCGTGATGGTGCTGGACAGCAGCGTCATGAACGTGTCGATCTCGCAGATCGTCGCGGACCTCGACACGACGATCCAGGGTGTACAGCTGGCGATCACGGCGTACACCCTGGTGATGGCGGCGTTCATGCTCGCCGGGGCCAAGCTGGGCGACATTCTCGGGCGCGACCGGACGTTCGCGATCGGCCTCGCGATCTACGGGGTGGGCTCGCTCACGACTGCGCTCAGCCCAAACCTGACCGTTCTGTTGATCGGCTGGTCGCTCGTCGAAGGGCTGGGCGCCGCGCTGGTGATTCCCGCGATCGTGTCGCTGATCGCCGGTACCTATGGCGGCAAGGAGCGCGCGCTGGCCTTCGGGATCGTCGGCGGCGTCGCCGGGGCCGCGATCGCCGCGGGGCCGTTGATCGGCGGCTGGGTGACCACCGAGTTCAGCTGGCGCTACGTGTTCGCGGGGGAGACGGTGATCGTCGCCGTGATCCTCGTGCTGCGCCGGCGCCTCGGGCGCTCGCCGGCGCTCGAACCCCGACCCGGGTTCGACGTGGTGGGCGTGGCCCTGTCGGCGCTGGGGCTCGGCCTGGCGGTCTACGGGATCCTCAAGAGCAGCGAGTGGGGTTGGGTCCACCCCCGGGGCGCGTTCACGATCGGCGGCACCGAGATCACGCCGTTCGGCTTCTCGGCCGTTCCCTTCTTCATCCTGGCGGGGCTCGGCTGCCTCGCCGCCTTCGCCATGTGGGAGGAGCGCAGCGAGCGCGAGGGGCGCGACACCCTGCTCGACCGCTCGTTGCTGCGGATCGTGCCGCTGCGCGCCGGCCTCACGACGCTGATGATGCAGCAGCTGATCCTGCTGGGCACCTTCTTCGTGCTTCCGGTCTACCTGCAGGTCGTGCTCGGCCTCGACGCCTTCGAGACCGGCAAGCGCCTCTTCCCGATGTCGGTGACGATGTTCATTGCGGCGATGTTGGGCCCCAGGCTCGCCGCGGGGATCGCTCCCAAGCGCGTCGCCCAGGCGGGGTTGCTCGCCCTCGTGGTGGCGTCAATCGTCCTGTTCGCCACGATCGACGTCGAGTTGAACGAGGTCGGCTTCGCGGTCGCGCTGTCGATCTTCGGCATCGGGGCGGGTCTGCTGCTCTCCCAGCTCGGCAACGTGATCATGTCGTCCGTCGATCCGAGCAAGACGAACGAGGCGGGCGGCCTCCAGGGCACCGCTCAGAATCTCGGCGCCTCGCTCGGCACCGCGCTGATCGGCTCGGTGCTGATCGCGGCGCTCACGAGCGGCGTGGTCGCGCGGGTGGAGCAGAATCCGGCGGTTCCGGCGCCGGTCCGCGAGACCGTCGCGGAGATCGCCGAGCGGGGCATCCCCGTGGTGCCGGTCGCGGACGTCGAGCAGGCGGCGCTCGACGAGGGCCTCCCGCCCGAGCAGGCCACGGCGCTCGCCGACGACTACGGCGACGCCCAGCTCGACGGGTTAAGGGGCGCGCTCGGCGCGATCGCCGTGCTCACCCTGCTGTCGTTCTGGTTCACGCGGAGGCTTCCCGGGCGGCTCTGAGCGCGTCGCACAGGTCGTCGACGTCGCGCTCGGTGGTGCGGTAGCTCGTGATGCAGGCCCGCAGCGCGGGCCGGCCGGCGAGCTCAGCCACCGAGATCCAGGCCGTTCCGGAGGCCACCACGTGGCGGGCGATCGCGGCGAGCTCCGCGCCCGCCGCGTGACCGTCATCGGAGGCCGGGACGAAGCACACGAGCGGCAGGGGGGTGTCGTTCACGATCCGCCAGCCGTCGTCGCGCAGGCGAGCGCGCAGGCGCTCTCCGAGCCGGCAGTCGTGCTCGATCTGCGCCGCGTAGCCTTTGCGCCCGATCGCCGCCAGCGCCATGAACACCTTGAGGCCGATGAAGCGGCGCGACCACTGCGGGCCGATCAGGTACGGGTCGGCGGCCTCCGCGCTCGGCATGTAGTTCGTCTCGACGCGGAACGTGCTCACGAGATCGCGTGGATGGCGGGTCAGGAACAGTCCGGCGGCCATTGGTGCGGAGAGCCACTTGTGGGCGTCGACCGTCACGGAGTCGGCGCGCTCGATCCCGTCGAGCAGCGGCCGCAGGCGCGGCGAGGCTGATCGCGCCGGCCCAGGCGGCGTCCACGTGCAGGTCGGCCCCGGTCTCGTGGGCGAGCTCCGCCAGCTCGCTCAACGGGTCGATCCCGCCGGCGGCGGTGCTCCCCGCCGTGCCCACGATCAGGAACGGGCGACGGCCCTCCGCGCGGTCGCGCTCGAGCTGGAGTCGCAGCGCGCCAACGTCGAGCCTGAGCTCGTCGGTCACGCGGATCGCGCGCACGGCCTCGAGCCCTAGCCCGGTCATTCGCGCGGCCTTGACGAGCGAGTGATGTGCCTCGGCGGAGCAGTAGAGCGTGGGCCGTCCGTCGACCGCCGCAAGGCCCCCGCCGGCCGCCTCGGGGAAGTGGCGCTCGAGCGCGACGAGGACGGCGGTCAGGTTGGCCTCAGCGCCGCCGCTCGTGAAGCTCCCGCCGGCGTCCGGGAGTCCGAGGCAGCCGCCGACGAAGGACAGCACGCGGCGCTCGATCGCAACCGCTGCGGGCGCGTGCGCGGTCACGGCCAGCTGCGGGTTGAACGCCGCCACCAGCGTGTCGCCGAGCACGCCGGCGAACGTGGGCGTGGGATTGAAGAGGCCGAAGTAGCGTGGATGTGCGGTATGCACGATCCCGTCGCGCAGCAGCGCGGCGACCGACCCGAGCAGCTCCTCGAGGCCGACGGGCTCCGCGAAGTCGAAGTCGCGCAGGCGCCCCTCCAACTCCTCCTGACCGCCGGCGGGCGAGACGGGCAGGTCGCGGATCTCGTCCCAGTGGCGCTCCAGTAGCTCGGCGAGTCGCTGCTGCGCGCGCCGCCGCTCTGCAGTGTCGGGCAGCAGCGGGCGCCGGCCCTCGGCGCTCACGCTCGTTCGAGGTCGAAGCCCTCGTCCTTCCAGCCCTCGATCCCGCCGATCATCTTCTTGACCGGGCGCTCGAGCCGCGCGAGCGCGAGCGCGGCCTTGTCGGCGCCGTTGCAGTGCGGGCCGTCGCAGTACACGACGAAGGCGGCGCCGGGCGCGTACTCGGCGAGATTGCGCTCGTTGATCCTGCCGTGGGGCAGGTTGCGCGCGCCGGGCACGTGGCCCTCCTCGAAGCTCGCCGGCCCCCTCACGTCGAGCAGCACGAACGTCGGCTCGCCGGTCTCGAGTTCCTCGTGCACGTCCCAGCAGTCGGTCTCGAAGCGCAGCAGCGCCTCGAAGTGCGCGGCCGCTTCGGTGGCCTGCGCCGGTGGGTGCTGGAGGACGGGAAAGCGGGTGGGAAGAGTCGTCGTCATCGGGCAAGCGTGGCAGCCCGAACGAAGGGTTTCGAGTGGCAGAAGCGACGATGGCCGTTAAGATCCTGCCTCCCGGTGGCCCCACCCGACAACCGTGTCGTCGCCGTCGCCTACGACGGGCTGTGCATGTTCGAGTACGGCGTGGCCGCCGAGCTGTTCGGGCTCGAGCGCCCCGAGCTCGGCAGCGGCTGGTACCGCTTCGAGACGGTGAGCATCGATCCGCCGCCGCTGCGGGTGGGCGGCGGGCTGACCCTGGCCGCGTCGACCGACCTGAGACGGCTCGCGCGCGCGGGCACCATCGTGCTGCCCGGCTGGCGCGACCTGGCGGAGCCGCCGCCCGAAGCGCTGATTGCCGCAATCAGGCGCGCTCACGACCGCGGCGCCCGCGTGATGTCGATCTGCTCCGGGGTCTTCGTGCTCGCCGCCACCGGTCTGCTCGACGGCCGGCCCGCCACCACCCACTGGCGCTACACCGAGCGGCTCGCACGGATGTTCCCTCTGATCGACGTGAAGCCCGACGTGCTCTACATCGACAACGGCTCCACGCTCACGTCCGCGGGCAGCGCCGCCGGCCTCGATCTGGGGCTGCACTTGATCCGGCGCGACTTCGGCGCCGAGACCGCCAACCAGGTGGCGCGCCGTCTCGTTGTATCGCCGCACCGCCATGGCGGCCAGGCGCAGTTCGTCGACGCCCAAGTACCGGCCGAGGCCGACGCCGACTCCCACTCGCTGAGCGAGGTGCTCGCCTGGGCATCTGCCAACCTCGACCGGCCGATCAGCGTCGACGAGCTTGCCGGCCGCGCCCATCTCGCGCCACGCACGCTCGCCCGGCGCTTCCGCAACAAGGTCGGCACCACGCCGCACCGGTGGCTCACGCAGCAGCGCGTCATGCTTGCCCAGCGCCTGCTCGAGTCCACGAGCGCCGGAATCGACCAGGTGGCCTCCGAGGCCGGATTCGGCACCGCGGTCACACTTCGCCACCACTTCCGGCAGGCGCTCGGGATCTCCCCGACCGCGTACCGGCAGCAGTTCCGGCGTGCGGCCTAAGAGCCTTCGAGCACCTCGCGCAGCCTGCTCGCGAAGGCCTCGGGCTGCCCCGCGTAGCCGAACTCGCCGCCCAGGAAGCCGCCGTGGTGGCTCGGGAACACCGTGGCCTCCTGACCGAGCAGCTCGGCCGTGGCGATCGCCGTGCGCCCGGTGAAGGTGCCGAGCGACTCCTCTCCCACGGCGATCACGATGCGGGTGGGCGCCGCGGCCAGTGCGTCGACGTCGGGCCGGTAGCCGCTCACCGCCCAGGACAGGTCGGAGAGCAGGGGGTCGTCCCGCGAGCCGTCGTCCACGCTCGGCACGCCGAACTGGGCGGGGTCCGGCGCGGGCCGGGCAAAGTAGTCGTCGCTGAACTCGCCCTGCCACGAGGTCATCACCATGAACGCCGCCATGCCGGCACCGAAGCCGCCTGCCTCGTAGGCGTCCCGAACACCGGCCCGGGCGCGCTCGGCCGCCGCGGCGTCGGGGAGCACCGGGATCATCGGCGGCTCGTGCGCCACCAGCGTGGTCACGTCGGCGGGATGAGCCGCCACGAGCGCGAGCGCGCTCACCGCGCCGCCGCTGCTGCCGAACAGCTCGACCGGGCCGGCGTCGAGCGCCTCGATCAGGGCATGAACGTCGCCCGCCTGGACCGTCGGCGAATGGTCCAGCCGGCCGTCCTTGCGAGTGCTGCGACCGAGCCCGCGCGGGTCATACGCGACCACGCTTCGGTCCGGGAAGTGCGAGGCCAGGGTCGCGAAGCCGCTGGCGTCCATAGGCTGGCCGATCATGAAGAGCGGCGGACGCCCGTCGGCGCCGGCCGGCGGGCCGTGCACGTCATAGGCGATGTCGACTTCGTCGGTTTCGAGCAGGTGCGTGGATGTCATGACCGTTTCGACTGCTCCGGGGTCGCGAACTCATCGCACCCTACGCCTCGCTTGACGTGTCGGACCGGACGGAACGCGGATCGCGTTCTCGGGCGACCGTGACAACCGGAATCTCTCGAAGCGCCGTCTCGAGCGCGGCTTTGAGATCTACACGATGGCGACCGGCCGGACCTCTTCCCGGACCGGCAGCCGCTTCCCTGAGCGGCCCCGAGGCGAGGAGGCTCACCGTGCCAGGAGCCACGGGCGGAACAGGCGTGTGAGCGCCGGCAGCACGATCCACGTCAGGGCGATGACCATGATCACGCTGATCAGCAGCGTCCGGACCACGAGTGGCCAGCCCGCCATCGCCGGGCCGAGCAGCCAGAGGATCAGCGTGATCGCCGCGTAGGCGCCGGCCCAGGTCACGAGGGCGAGCTTGTAACGGGGTGGCTTCGTCTGCGTGGTGCGGTCGGACATCGGGGCCTCCTAGTCCTGGTCCAGCCACTGCTTGAACGTGGGGCCGGCGAGCACGGCGTCGGGACCCGGCAGCAGGCCGCCCGACGCGTAGAGAGCCTGTTCGGCGTCGTCGGGATCGGTCACGGCCTCGATCCGGACCGATTCGCCGCGCCGAGCAACGAGCAGCTTCGCCATCTCGACGAGGCTCTCCTCCCGCGGGCCGGCGATCTCGGGGATCGCGTCCCCCGGCGAGGGCGCCGAGCCGTTGACGAGATCGGCGAGCGCCTCCGCGACCGTCCTCGCGGCGACCGGCTGCGTGCGCATCTCCGGCACGTAGATCGCGTCTCCCTGGCGGCCCCAGTCGACGAACAGCGGCACGAACTCGTGGAACTGCGCCGCCCGCAGGATGCTGACCGGGATCGGGCCCGCCTGCATGGCCTGCTCGTGGGGCACCTTCGACGCGATGTAACCGCTCCTCGCCAGCTCGGCACCGATGATCGACACCACCACGATCCGCTCGACGCCGGCCCGCTCGCCCTCCTCCTGGAGGTTGCGCGACGCGGCGACGAAGAAGTCCGTGGCCGGCTTCTGCTCGTTCGTGGGCCACGAGGCGGCGTCGACCACGCTGTTCACGCCCACCAGCGCCTCACCGAGGCCCTCGCCCGTGACTACGTCCACGCCGGTCGAGCGGGACATCGGGACGACGTCGTGGCCGGCCTCCTCCAGTACGTCGACGACCTGGCTGCCGACCCTTCCAGTCGCTCCGGCGACGGCAATCCTCTTCGACATGACCTGTCTCCTCGTTCGGGGTTCACCAAGGCCACGAACGGCGCGGCCGCGAGGGGACAGCTCTACGAAACGGCGCCGCCGATTTCCCGAATCCGGTCTCTGAGAAGGCGGCGCTCGGGCTCCGCCTGCGCCAGCTCGAGCGCGCGCTCGAAGGCCGCTCGTGCCTCGTCGAGGCGGTCCAACCGCCGCAGCAGCTCTGCCCGGGTCGAGTGGAAGTACCGGTAGCCGTCGAGGTCGAGCCCCTCGAGGAGCGCGAGCCCCGTGGCCGGGCCGTCCGCCTCGGCGACCGCGATCGCGCGGTTCACCTCGACGACCGGCGAGCCCGTGAGTCGCGCGAGCTCGGTGTAGAGGGCGGCGATCTCGGTCCAGTCCAGCGGATCGTCCGAGTGAAGGGCCGCGATAGCGGCCTGGATCACGTACGAGCCGCGGCCCCTCAGGGCGAGCGCCAGCTCGAGCAGCTCGCGCCCGTGCGCGATCTGCGCCGCGTCCCAGCGCGAGCGGTCCTGGTCGAGAAGCAGCACGAGCTCGCCGTCGTCGAAGCGGGCGTCGCGGCGCGCGTCGTTGATCAGCATCAACGCGAGCAGACCCTGCACCTCGGGCTCGTCGGGCATCAGCTCGGTGAGGGCAGTGCCGAGCCGGATCGCCTCGGATGCCAGCTCGACGCGGGGTGGCTGGGCCGTGTATCCCTCGTTGAAGATCAGGTAGACCACGCCGAGCACCGCCGCCAGCCGCTCGGGGAGGACGTCGTCGGGCGGCACGCTGAACGGGATCCGCGCCTCCCTGATCTTCCGCTTCGCGCGCGACAGGCGCCGCTTCATGGTCCCCGGCTCGACGAGGAAGGCGCGGGCGATCTCCTCGGTGGTGAGCCCGCCGAGGGCCCGCAGCGTCAGCGCCACCTGCGCCTCGAGCGCGAGTGCCGGATGGCAGCAGGTGAAGATCAGCTCGAGCCGTTCGTCCGGAAACGACGTCTCATCGATCTCCGGCTCATCCACGGTGGCCCCCGCCGACTCCTGCGCCTCGAGCAGCTTGGTCTTCTCGGCGTGCGTGGCGTCGCGCCGGATTCGGTCGATCGCGCGGTTGCGGGCGGTGATGGTCAGCCATGCGCCGGGGTTGGGTGGCATGCCGTCGGCCGGCCAGCGCTCGGTCGCGGCCGTGAACGCCTCCTGCGCCGCATCCTCGGCGAGGTCGAAGTCGCCGAAGTGGCCGACGAGCGTCGCGAGGACGCGGCCCCACTCATTGCGGAAGACCTCGTCGAGCAGCGCGCCTAACGCTCCACGATTGGTCGCACCTCCACCGCGCCGCCCATCCGGGCCGCCGGAATGCGCGCGGCCATGGCGGTCGCCGCATCGAGGTCGTCGGCCTCCAGCAGGAGGAAGCCGCCGAGGTACTCCTTCGCGTCGACGAACGGGCCGTCGCTCAGGAGCGCCTCGCCGTTCTGCACCCGGACCGTCGTCGCCGACTCCGTGCCCTGCAGCTGCTGGCCGGCGAGAACGGCGGGCTCCTCGAGGAGCGCGTCGTACTCGCCGACCACCGACCTGAGCTCGTCCTCCGGAGCGTCCCGCGCCTCCGGCGAGCCGTAGATCAAGAGCGCGTACTTCATGTTCCCTCCTAGCGAGAGTGGCTTACACCCTACGACGAACGGGACGGGCCTGAGGGGACAGCCCGGCGAAGACCTCGCCGCTGCGCTTCGTCAGCTGCGCTACTGGCGCGGGTGACCTACGCTGCCTTCGTGCGCCGGTGGGTGCTGCTAACTCTGCTGCTGGTGGTGGCGCTCGCCGCCTCCCCCGGCTGCAACGCCGGCTCGGACGAGGACGAGTCGGGCAGGTCGCAGTCCGAGGAGAGCGGCCGGGAGGACCGTCCCGCCGGAGCCGCGGTCGAACGGCTGCGCCGGGGCGGCTACGTGGTTGCGCTTCGCCACGCCGCCACCGACCCCACCGCGACTGAC
>DASRIC010000011.1:0-11896 GCA_035650215.1 Thermoleophilaceae bacterium | reverse complement strand
CGCGCACCAGTCGAGCTTCGCCACCTCGAACGGGGCGAACGTGAGCCAGGGCCAGGTGATCGGCTACGTGGGCTGCACCGGCCACTGCTTCGGAGACCACCTCCACTTCGAGACCCGCGTGGGCGGGGCGCCGGTGGACCCGATGGGCTACCTGTAGCGCGCGAGCCGCGCCTCAGCGAGCCCGGAAGCGTCCGAGCCGCTTGATGCCGCAGTTGCCGTTGCCGTCGCAGGCGGTCGAGACGATCGCGTTCCGGCGCCGGCCGCGCAGCGCGACCGAGGCCGTAAACGGCCTGGGGCGGGGGTTCCTCACGAGGTCGAAGGTCTGGCCGCCGTCGCGGGAGACGAGCAGGCTGTAGGTCACGTTCCCGGCGAGCTCGTGACCGCTCGCCGTGCGGTCGACGGAACGCCCCACCCGGACGCTCACTCGATTGCCGCGTCGGCGCGCCGTGCCACGCGCGCGCGGCGCGGTCACGTCGTACACGCGCGCGCGGGCGCTTGCGGCGAGCCCGTCTACGATGCCCGTGCCGGTGAACTCGTTCCAGCCCCCACCGGCCCGTTGCCGCGCCGTGGCGGTGAGCACCTCGGCCACCTGCTCGGAGGCGAGCCTCGCCTCCACCTCCCAGATGAGCGCCGCGATGCCGGACGCGATCGGCGCCGCGAAGCTCGTGCCCTCCCCATAGGCAAAGCGGGCGCCGCTCGCGTCGACCAGCACCCGTGAGCACGAGCTCGGCACGTCCCACTCGGTCGGCTGGTTCGCAGGCAGGGTCGAGAAGACGCCGAACTCGCAGCTGCGGTCGCTCGCCCCGGGCGCGGCCAGGCTCACGAAGTCGTTGTGGTTCGAGAACGGCGCCACCACGCCGTTCGGCATCGTGGCCGCCACCGAGAGGCCGATGCCGCGCCCGCCGCGCTGCCCGCCGATCGCCGCGGCGGGGAACTCGAGCGGGTTGGGGCTCTGCGGGCGCTGCGCGTTGTTGCCCGACGCCGCCACCGGCAGGACGTCGTTGAAGAACGCCGCCTCGAGAGCGCGCGCCTGGCTGCGCGTGAAGCCCTCGCCGGCGAGGCTCATGTTGAGCACGTCGGCCCCGCTCTGAATCGCGAACTCGATGCCGCGCACCACGTCGCCGACGCTGAAGCAGCCGCGGCTGCCGTCGGTGCAGGTGCGCTCGGCGTTGACGGCGATCAGCTGCGTGTTGCCCGCCACGCCCTTGCCGCCGATGTTGTTGCCGTCGATCGCGGAGATGAGCCCCGAGACGAAGGTCCCGTGTCCCACGCTGTCGGAAACGTCGCTCGTGCCAGAGGCGGTGTCGAGCGTGCGCGCCACCCGGCCGAGGAACTCGGGATGGGTCACGTCCAGGCCGGTGTCGATCACGGCCACGGTGCGGCGCGAGCCGCCGCCCGCGGCGAGCAGCGCGTCCCCGGCGCGCACGTCGTCGTAGGCCCAGGTGAACTTGATGCCGGTTGCCGGATCGAGCGCGTCGAAGGGGTCGGCGGCCGCCTGCAGCTCGCGGTCGCGCTCGATGTAGGCCACGCGCGGGTCGGCCCGCAGGGCGTCCACGAGCGCCGCGCCCGACGGGACCGTGGCCGCGAGCACGCCGATGGTGGTGAACGCCTCCGGCGCGGCGCCGAGCAGGCGCAGCTCGCGGGCGACGCCCGGGAGGTCGCCGTGGTCGCGTACCCCCACGAGCACTCGGGTGCTGCCGGCGGCGCGCGCGATTGCGCCCAGCTCGCCGGCGTTCGCCGCGGCGGCCGAGGCTCGAGGCGCCTCGGGCAACGGCAGCCGGATCGACCCCCGGGCCGAGGCGCGCGCGTGCTGGCGCAGCACCTCGCGGAGCGCGACTCGGTCCATCGGGCCGGTCGAGGCATGCGCGCTCGCCACAACCACGGGCGCCGCGCAGAGGAGTATCGCGAGCGCCGCTCTCCGCACTGCCCTCATGGTACGGGCGCCTGAGAGCGACCGCTAGCCTGCGCCCGGGTGCAGCCGGAGATCCAGATAGGCCCGCTCGACCTGCAGACCTTCGGGATCTGCTTCGCGGTCGGCTTCCTCGCGTCGGGACTCATAATCGGCCGCCGCCTGCGCGAGCTCGACAGGCCGGTGGACTGGGCCTACGAGATGGTCTTCGCCGCGCTGATAGGCGGGCTCGTGGGGTCACGCGTGGACTACCTGATCCAGAACTGGGACGAGGTGTCGGGCGACCTGCTCGGGAACATCGTGTCCGGCGCCGGGCTCGTCTGGTTCGGCGGCCTCGTGGGCGGCGCGATCGGGATGATCCTGTGGGCGTGGTGGCGCGGCTTCCTCGGCTGGCAGCTGCTCGACGTGTGCGCGGTGCCGCTCGCGGCCGGCTACGCGATCGGGCGCGTGGGCTGCCAGCTTTCGGGGGACGGGGACTACGGGGTGGAGTCGGACCTGCCGTGGGCGATGGCCTTCCCGGACGGGACGGTGCCCACCACTGACGAGGTCCATCCCACGCCGGTCTACGAGACGCTCACCATGGGGGTGGGGGCGCTCGTGCTCTGGCACCTGCGCGACCGCTTTCCCACCGGTGTCCTGTTCGGGCTCTACCTGATCCTCGCCGGCGGCGAGCGCTTCCTCGTGGAGATCGTGAGGCGCAACGACTCGGTTGTGGCGGGGCTCACGCAGCCGCAGCTGATCAGCCTGGTGCTGCTGGCGCTGGGTACGGCGATCGTCATCGCCCGGCGCGGCGCACCGAGCCCGGCGACCGCCTGAACGCGGCCCCGAGCGCGGCCGCGCCGCAGAGCGCGAGCGCGACCGAGGCCCCCGCCGCGCTGCCCGCGTGGAACGAGAGTTCGATCCCAGCCAGGCCCGCGAGCGCGGCCACCGCGGCGCCCGCCGCCATCGCGCGGGCGGGTGTGCTCGCGTGACCGCGCACCGCCACCGGCGGAGCCACCAGCACCGCGAGCACGAGCAGCGCGCCGAGCCCCTGGACGGCCACGGCGATCGCAACGGCCAGCAGCGCCAGCAGAACCAGCCGGACGAGCGCCGGGCGAACGCCCGCCGCGGCGGCGCCGGCGGGGTCGAACGCCACCGCGCACAGCGGACGGTGGAGCGCCACCAGCGCGGCCCCGCCGCAGGCGAGCAGGAGCGCCGCCGCCAGGAGGTCGCCGTCGGTCACGCCGAGGAGGTCGCCGAACAGGAGCTCCTCGAGCCGCTGGGGAGAGTCGGGTGCGAGCGCGAGGAGGGCGCCGAGCCCCACCAGCCCGGTGACCGCCACGGCCGTGCCCGTGTCCGGGCCGATCCGCTCGTCGCGGGCCGCGAGCGCAACGAGCACGGCGGCCACGAGCGCGCCTCCGGCGGCGCCCAGCAGCAGCGGCGCGCCCGCGAGCGCGGCGAGCACGAAGCCCGGCAGCAGGCCGTGCGCAAGGGACTCGGCCCCATAGGTCAGCCGCTCGCTCACGACCCAGAACCCGAGCGCGCCGCAGAGCACCCCGATCAGCGCCACCTCGAGCAGCGCGCGCTGGTCGATGCCGGAGCGGAACGGGTCGATCACGGGGTCGAGCAGGTCCATGGCGCCTCAGTGGTGTCCGTGGCCTTCGTGGCCGTGACCGTGCTCGTGGTGCTGAACGGTGACCGCGCGCACGCCGCCGGGCCCGCCCTCGAGCACGATCATCTCGCTGCCGTAGGTGGCCTCGAGGGTGGCCCGGTCGAGCGCCCGGGCCGGCGGCCCGAACGCGATCTGACGCCCGTTCAGGCAGAGCACGAGGTCGAACGCGCGGGCGCTCTCCACGTCGTGGCTCGACACGAGCAGCGCCCGGCCCTCGTCGCGCAGCTCGTCGAACACGCGACCGATCTCTCGCGCGCTGGCCGGGTCGACCCCCGACAGCGGCTCGTCGAGCAGCAGCACCGGCGCGGCCTGCACGAGCGCCCGCGCCAGCAGCGCGCGCTGGCGCTGGCCGCCCGAGAGGGTGCCGAAGGGCTCGCGGGAGGCGTCCGTCAGCCCGACGCGCTCGAGCGCGTCGGCGGCGGCCGCGCGCTCGGGACGGCGCGGTGGGAGCCACCAGCGGCCATGCGCGAGGCTGCCCATCAGCGCCACGTCGAGCGCCGTGACCGGGAAGTCGAGCCGCGTGCGCTCGGTCTGCGCGACGTAGGCGGGGCGCCCGGACACCCGCACTCGCCCGGTGGTCGGCGCGAGCTCGCCGAGGAGCGCGCGGAACAGCGTGGTCTTGCCGCCGCCGTTTGGACCGAGCACGCACACGGACTCGCCGGCCCGAACGCCGAAGTCGACCTCGCGAAGCACGGGCGGGCCGCCGTAGCCGGCGGCGAGGCCGGTCACGGATACGGCCAGGCCGGGTTCCGGGGTGGCGCTCACCGGGCGCCCCTGACGGTCGTAGCAGCCGCGTAGGCGATCGCGCCGAGCACCGCCACCGGCGGGCCCGGGGGCAGGTCGAGCCAGTACGCCAGGTACAGCCCCGCCACTCCCTGGACGAGGGCTAGCACGAGCGCTGCCGCGATCAGCGGGCCAATGCCGCGGGCGAGCACTCGCGCCGTGGCGGCGGGCAGCACGAACAGCGCCGTGACGAGCAGCACCCCCACGGCCGGGATCGCCGCCACTACCGCCACCGCCACCAGCGCAAGCAGGATCAGGTCGGCGGCGCCGGTCGGCACACCGAGGGCGCGCGTGCCGTCCGGGTCGAAGGCCAGGGCGGACCAGGTGCGCCCGAGCGCCAGCGTGCCGATCCCCGCCAGGGCGGCCGCCGCGGCCGACGCGAGCAGGTCCACGCCGTCGAGCCCCAGGATGGTGCCGAAGAGGAGCCGGTCGACCGCGCCGCCTGACTCGAACACGTCGCTCGCCAGGATCACCCCGCCGGCGAGCGCGGCCACCAGGAGCAGCGCCGTCGCCTCGCCCGGCTCGCGGCCCGCGCGCCCGGCGCGCTCGACGCCGCCCGCGTAGCCGAGCGCAACGGCCAGGCTCGCGAGCAGCGGGCTGAAGCCCGACGCGTCCGCCACCACGAGTCCCGGGAACGTGGCCGAGCCCGCGGCGTGGGTGAAGAACGCGAGCCTGCGGAGCACGATCCAGGCGCCCAGGGAGCCGCCCGCCAGCCCGAGCAGCACCAGCTCGAGCAGCGCCTCGCGGAGGAAGGGCAGGTCCACCAGGTCAGCGGGAGACGGCACGGGCGAAGCCTAACGAGAATGATTCTCAGTTGAACGGGATCTTGCAGGAGGGGTGATCCGCGGCGTTCCACGGCGCGCGGGGATGGGTAAGAACGCGGTACCCCGAGCGGGCGTTCGGACGCGCGCGCTCATCCGTCCGTGAAGACCTCCAAGGCCTACATCGCGAGCCTCGGCACCTCCGGGGTCCTGATCAGCTCGTTCCTTCTGTTGCTGGCCGTGGGCAGCGCAATCGTGGCGTTCAACGGAATTCCCGGCACGAGCGACACCGATGGCCTCGAGCGCGTGGAGGTCGAGCGAGAGTCCAGCGACGTGTCCCGCGTGGGCGCGAACGCCAGCGATCCCCGAGCGCGTGCGCGCGAGGAGGGGAACGGCACGGGCGCGCTGAAGCGCGCTCGCCGCGGTCGCGACGCCGCACGTGGCCAGCGGGCGGGCACCGACCGACGCGGCTCTGGAACGGGCGGCGCGGAGCTCGGCGGCAGTGTCCCCGGCACCTCCAGCCCGACGACGGGCGGCGGCGGCCAGAGCGACGGCGGCGGCGCCGTGCGTCTGCCTCAGACCCCGGACCTGCCGTCGGCCGGTACCGGCGGCGGCACCAACCTGCCCGGCGCCGGCGACGTGACCGGCCGCGTGGGCGGAACGGTCGAGCAGGTGGGCGGCGACGTCGGGGGCGCGGTGGGCGGCGTCTCGCCACAGCTGGGCGGCACCGTGACGGAGACCGGCGGGACGGTGGGCGGTACGGTCGACGGGGTCGGCGAGACGGTCGACGAGACCGTGGGTGGCCTGCCGAGCCTCCCCTAGCCGTCCTTAGCCCTCCCGGCAGGCACGCCGGATGAAGCTGCGCGACACCGCCTGCAGCTCGAGGTCGTGCTGGAGCGAGCGGTGGTGGCCGCCCGGGAGGAGCAGGAGCCGCTTGGGCTCGCCCGCCGCGGCATACAGCTCCTCGCTCGCGGTGTAGGGCACCTGCTCGTCACCGCGGGCGTGCATGAGGAGCAGCGCGGTGGCCGGCGCGAGTCGCGCAGCCGCCTCGTTCAGGTCGCTCTCCTTCAGCCAGCCCTCGCACGCCTCTACGTCGCGTTCGAAGCGCGGCGGCTCGTTCGAGCGCAGGCCGCGCAGGAGCACGTCCTCGGGCGCAGGGCAGATGGCCACCACGGCGGCGAGCGGGTCGGGCGTCGACGAGCCCGGCTCCAGCGCGCGAGCCGCGGCGTGGATCGCCTGGAAGCCGCCCATGCTCGACCCGCGCAGCGCTACACGGGGCGCGTGCTCGCGCATCAGCTCGCAGATCGCCAGCACGTCGTCGATCGCCCCCGGCCCGAACGAGCCGCCCGAGCGACCGTGGCCGCGGGCGTCGTAGGCGAGCGCCGCCATGCCCTCGTCGCGGCAGCCGCGCGCGAAGTCGAAGTGGCTCTCCTTGGCGGAGCCCGCGCCATGCAGGATCACCACGCCCACGCCGGGGTCCGCGTCGGGCAGGAATAGCGCGTAGGAGAGGCCTTGGTGCTCGCCGAGAGCGGGCGGCGCTGGGGTCGGGTGGCGCATCGCTCCTTCATAATCGCCGTCCCACGATGTCGGCGCTCGCGGTCTCGCACGTGTACCCCCTCGGCTCCCGCCTGAACGAGCGCGGCCGGCTCGAGGTTGGCGGCTGCGACGTGGTCGAGCTCGCGTCCGAGTTCGGCACCCCGGCCTACGTGTACGCCGAGGACGACATGCGTGCCCGGGCGCGTGCCTTCCTCGAGGCGTTCCGCGCTCGCACAGAGCGCTTCGAGCTGATCTACGCCAGCAAGGCGTTCCCCTGCACGGCCGTCTACCGGCTGTTCGCGGAGGAGGGCCTGTCGGCCGACGTCGCCTCGGGCGGCGAGCTGCACCTCGCGCTCGCCGGTGGCTACGACCCCGCCCGCCTCTACATGCACGGCAACAACAAGTCGCCGGCGGAGCTCGACTACGCGATCGAGCAGGGGGTGGGGCACATCGTGGTCGACTCGTTCGACGAGATCGAGCGCCTGCGGGGCCGGCCCCGGCGGGTGCTCCTGCGGGTGACCCCGGGCATCCGGCCGACCACCCACTCGTCGATCCAGACGGGGCAGGTGGACTCGAAGTTCGGGTTCGTGGTCGAGGACGTGCCCCGCGCCGTGGAGGCGTGCGCCGCCGCCGGGCTCGAGCTGCGTGGCCTGCACGCCCACATCGGCTCGCAGATCCTCGAGCTCGAGGCGTTCGAGCAGCTCGCGCCGGTGCTGGCGGAGCTGGGCGACTGGCCGTTTCTCAACCTGGGTGGCGGGCTCGGGATCGCCTACACGCGCGACGACTCGCCGCCCTCGATCGACGGCTACGTGGAGGCGCTCCTGCGCGGCGCGCCCGAGGGGGTGACCGTGCTGAGCGAGCCGGGGCGCGCGCTCGTGGGCAACGCGGGGGTCACGATCTACCGCGTCGGCACGGTCAAGCGGATCCCGGGAGTGAGGACCTACGTGGCGGTGGACGGCGGCATGTCCGACAACCTGCGACCGATGCTCTACGGCGCCCGCTACGAGGCCGAGGTGGCCGATCGCTTTGGGGGCGAGGACGTGTGCACGGTCGCGGGGATGCACTGCGAGTCGGGCGACGTGCTCATCCGCGACGTGCCGCTCGACGACCCGCGTCCCGGCGACGTGCTCGTGGTGCCGGCCACCGGCGCGTACTCCCACGCGATGGCGAACAACTACAACGCCGTGCCGCGCCCGCCGGTGATCTTCTGCAAGGACGGCCAGGCGCGCGTGGTGGTGCGGCGCGAGACCTACGACGACCTGACAGCCCGCGATGTCTGAGCCGTTCCGGATCGGGCTGCTCGGCCACGGGACCGTGGGCGCCGCCTTCGCGAAGCTGCTCGACGAGCGAGCCGGCGCGATCGAGGCCGAGGTGGGTCGCCGGCCGGAGCTCGCGGGGGTCCTCACGCGCAGCCGCGGCGACTTCGCCGACATCCTCGAGCGAAGCGACCTCGTGGTCGAGCTGATGGGCGGCATCGACCCCACGCGCGAGTACGTGCTGCGGGCGCTCGAGGCGGGCCGGCACGTGGTGAGCGCCAACAAGCAGCTGCTCTCCCAGCACGGCGAGGAGGTCTTCGACGCCGCCCGCAGCGCTCAGGTGCAGCTCCGCTTCGAGGGCGCTGTGGCCGGGGTCGTGCCCGCGATCCGGGTGATGGCGGAGACGCTCGCCGCGGCGCACATCGAGCGCGTGCACGGGATCGTGAACGGCACCACGAACTTCATCCTCAGCGAGATGGCGCGCACCGGCGCGAGCTACGACGAGGCGCTGCGCCAGGCCCAGGAGCTCGGCTACGCCGAGGCCGACCCGACCGAAGACGTGACCGGCAAGGACGCCGCCGCCAAGATGGCGATCCTGGCGCGGCTCGCCTTCAACGCCGCAGTCCGCCTGGACGAGGTGAGCTACGAGGGCATCGAGCACCTCACGGGCGACGACATCGCCTACGCCAAGGAGCTCGACCTGTCGCTCAAGCTGATCGGCTCCGCCGAGCGGATCGACAGCGGGATCGCCGTGCACGTGTACCCGGCCTTCCTCTACGCCGACCATCCGCTCGCGTCGGTGAACGGGGCCTTCAACGCCGTGACCATCGAATCGCCCGCGATCACCGAGATCACCCTGTCGGGCCCCGGCGCCGGCGGCATCCAGACGGCGAGCGCCGTGCTGGGCGACGTGATCTCCGCGATGATCCCGCCACCGTCGCTGCCCCCGCCGCCGGTCGACGTGCCCGTGGTCACCGACACCGAGTTCTCCTTCTACCTCCACCTCGAGGTGGCCGACCGCCCAGGCGTGCTCGCGCAGGTGGCTGAGCTGCTCGGCCTCCAGGGCGTGTCGATCAAGTCGGTGGTGCAGAAGGGCCTCGGGCGCGAGGCGCGGCTCGTGATGGTCATGCACCCGGTGCTCGAGTCCCGCTTCCGGGCGGCGGTCGAGCTGATCTCCCGGCTCGACTTCGTGCGCGAGCCGCCGCGCGTGATCCGCGTGATCGAGGAGACCTTCGCGTGAGATCCGCGGCGCGATGAGCCTGTGGCGCTACCGCGAGCGGCTGCCGGTCGAGCCGCTCGTGACCATGGGGGAGGGCGACACGCCGCTGGTGGCGGCGCCGCACCTCTCCGAGCGGACCGGCGCCGAGGTGTGGCTGAAGCTCGAGGGCGCCAACCCCACGGGCTCGTTCAAGGACCGCGGCATGACCGTGGCGGTGTCCGCCGCCAAGGCCGAGGGCGCCGAGGCGGTGGTGTGCGCTTCGACCGGCAACACCGCCGCGAGCGCCGCCGCCTACGCCGCCCGCGGCGGCATGCGCGGCGCCGTGATCGTGCCGGAGGGCAAGATCGCCACCGGCAAGCTCGCCCAGGCGCTCATGCACGGCGCCCGCGTGATCGCCCTGCGCGGCAACTTCGACGAGGCGCTTGCGCTCGTCCGCGAGCTCGTGAGGCGGCACCCGATCGCGCTGGTGAACTCGGTGAACGACTACCGGATCGAGGGCCAGAAGACGGGCGCCTTCGAGGTCTGCGACGCGCTCGGCGACCCGCCCGACGTGCTCTGCATCCCGGTGGGCAACGCCGGCAACGTGACCGCCTGGTGGAAGGGCTTTCAGGAGTACGAAGCGGCCCCGCGGATCCACGGCTACCAGGCCGAGGGCGCCGCGCCGCTCGTGCGCGGCGCGACCGTGGAGCGCCCGGAGACGGTGGCCAGCGCGATCCGGATCGGCAACCCCGCTCGCTGGGAGGACGCCATGAACGTCTTCACCGCCTCCCGCGGTGAGGTGCGCGCCGTCTCGGACGCCGAGATCCTCGACGCCTACTCGCTGCTCGGGGCGCGCGAAGGGGTGTTCTGCGAGCCGGCCTCGGCCGCCTCGGTGGCGGGGCTGCTCAAGTACGGCGCCGAGGGCCGCGTGGTCTGCGTGCTCACCGGTCACGGGCTGAAGGACCCCCAGACCGCCATGGGGCGCGCGCCCGGCGTGGTGCCGTGCGAGCCCGACCTCCACAGCGTCGAGCGCGCCGTGCTCGGATGAGACGCCACCGGATCGTGCGGGTGCCGGCGTCGTCGGCCAACCTCGGGCCGGGCTACGACGTGCTGGCCGCGGCGCTGTCACCGGTGCTCGAGCTGGAGGTCGAGGAGACGGGCGAGTTCTTCGTGCACGCGGACAGCTCCGAGATCCCGACCGACCGCTCGAACCTCTGCGTGCGGGCGTTCGAGCGCCTGCATCCGGCCGACGGCATCGCTTTTCAGATCCGCTCGGAGATCCCGCCGGCCGCCGGGCTCGGCTCGAGCGCCGCCGCGATCGTGGCCGGCCTGGCCGCCGCCGACCACCTCTACGAGCTGGACGCGCCGCTGTTCGAGCTGGCGTGCGAGCTCGAGGGACATCCCGACAACGTGGCCGCGGCGCTCCACGGCGGCTTCGTGATCTCGGCCGGCGACGGGCCGGCGCGCATCGAGCCGCCGACGGGCCTCGAGGGCGTGGTCGCGATCCCGCCGGAGCGGGTGGCCACGACCGCGGCCCGCGCCGCCATGCCGGCGCAGCTGGCACTCGCGGACGCGGTGGCCAACGTCGGGCGGGCGTCGCTGCTCGTGCTCGGGCTCGCCCGCGACGACCTCTCCCTGATCGGGCAGGGCCTGCGCGACGCGATCCACCAGCCCCGGCGACGCCACCTCTACCCCCGCTCCATGGAGCTCGTGGAGCGCGCGCCGGAGCTGGGCGCCATCGGCGGCACCATCTCGGGCGCGGGCCCGACCGTGCTGTTCTGGTGCCACTGGGAGCAGACGGGCTCCGTGATGGAGCGCCTGCGCGGCGAGGCTCCCGACTGCGAGCTGCGCCGGGTCACGTTCGCCCCGAGCGGCGCGGACGTGCGCGAGCTCTGATCGCGAAGTCCGCGCTCACGGTCGCGGAGCTGCGCCCGCCGCGGTCGACGGCAAGCGCCAGCAGCCGGTAGGAGCCGGGGGCGAGCGGCCGCCCATGCAGCCGGCCGCTGAAGCGCAGCCGGTTGAGCCCGCGGCGTCCGCGGACGGAGAGCCAGCGAGTGGCGGCGGGGACCGCCGGCGACTCCGGGATCGCGACGACGGCGAGCCGCACGGTGGCCGGCTTCGAGAGCCGGAAGCGGAGGCCCGCCCCCGCGCGGCCGCGCCGGCTGAGCGCAGGGCCGCGCAGGGCAGGGACGAAGCTCGCCGGGCTGATCTCGAGCGCGGACAGCACGGGGGCGGCGTCGGGCCCGGGCTGCGGCGCGGGCTCGGCCGGCGGCGCGGGCTCGGGCGGCACGGCCGGCGGCACTGGTGCGGGCGGTGCGGGCGGCGCCGGCGGAGCGCCGCAGCCCGAGCCCGACGCCGCGACCTCGATGTCGTCGATCCCAACCCACTCGTCCTGTCCGATCGCATTCGTGGTGATCACGCGCACCTGGACGAGCGGCTGGTCGTCGGCCTCCTCTGGCAGCTTCGCCTCAACGGGCGTGACGAGCATGGCCTGGCCAGGCCCGGACGTGGCGTCGGAGACGTGGCCGCCGGGCAGCGCGGCGAAGCTCCCGGCGCCGCCCACGCGGTACTGCACCGCGACGGGTTGCACGGCGTCGGAGGTCGAGGACGCGTCGACGTCGCGCAGCGTGAGCCGCACGTCGACGCCGCGCCGGCCGAGCGTGTCGAGCGACAGCAGCAGGTGAGGGGCCGCCGCCGTGGCCGAGCCCTGGAGTGCCACCACCGGGTCCGCCAGCTCGAATTCCGCCACCCCGGCGGCGAGGCCGATCGCGGTCGGATCCGTTCGGTTGGCAGCCACGTCGA
>DASRIC010000010.1:0-42294 GCA_035650215.1 Thermoleophilaceae bacterium | reverse complement strand
CACCTACGACCTGCGCGTCGACGAGATCCGCAAGGTCGAGATCGGCGCCAATGCTTCGAAGTCGAACAAGGGCGCGACCGCCGACGCCGCGGTCGGCCCCCGGCGCCGCTTCGTGCCGCCGGTGCTGGCCGACCTCGTCGTGGTGGCCAGCGACAGCGCCGAAGACTCAAATCGCGACTCCGACCGTCGATAGGGAGAACCAATGCGACGCATCTCCATCACCTGCCTCACCCTGGTCGCTGCGGCTCTCCTGGTCGTGCCGCCGACCGCCGGCGCCGCCCCGAGCGCGAGCTCGTCGGCGTCCGTGCCCCAGATCACCCGCGTCACGCCGATGCGCGTCCGCGTCGGTGCGCTGCTCACGATTCGCGGCCGCAACTTCAAGGCGGCGCGCTCCAAGAACACCGTGATCTTCCGCGGCCCCGACGGCCGCACCGCTTTCGCCAAGCCGCGCCGCGCGAGCCGGCGCGTGCTGGTGGTCGCCGTCCCGGCGGCGGTCGCGCGCCTCGTGGCGAGCGAGGCCGGCGCCCCGAAGCCGACCCGCTTCAAGCTGCGCGTGCTCGCCGGCAAGTTCAGCAAGTACACCTCGCGCCGGCTGTCACCGGTCGTCGTTCCGGCCAGTGACGGCTCGGGCGGCGGCGGCGGTGGTGGCGCCGGCGGGAGCGCCGGCTGCCCCGGCACGGACTACGACGGCGACCTGCTGTCGAACAGCCATGAGGCCGCACTCAAGCTCGATCCCTGCATCGCCGACACCGACGGCGACTCGGTCGAGGACGGCTACGAGTACCAGTCCGCGCTCGACCTCAACCACTACCCGCGCACGGCGCCGCTGCCCTACCCGGGCAAGCGCCCCTACCCGAACCCGCTCGATCCGGGCGACGGCACGGTTGCCGGCACCGACTACGACGGCGACGGGATGAAGCTGCGCGAGGAGTTCCTGCTCTGGCTGCTCTACTCGGCCGACGGCGCTCGCCGCGCCGGGCATCCCGGCTCGCTCGGCGGCCTGCTCTACAGCGACGGGCTTCAGAAGTCGATTGACTCGCCCCCGCCGGCGGCGGCTCCGCAGACCACGCTGATCGGCTGGTCGCTCGACATCGACGAGGACGGCGTGCTGACCGACGACGAGCGTGACGCCGACGCCGACGGGCTGTCCAACTGGGACGAGGTCCGCGGTCGCATGACCGAGGCGTGGTGGCCCGCCCAGCACGACGGCACGAACGAGCCCACGGAGTCGAAGTACCCGGACATCGACTTCCTCGACAACGAGGACACGGCACCGGCCTACGACGCCCACACCGATCCGGACATGGACGGCGACGGCGTGCTCGACGGCCAGGACGACAACGACCACGACGGCCTCAGCAACCAGTTCGAGGTCAAGCGGCCGAACGACTGGGTCGCCGACGCGATCGTGGGCTTCCCGCTGGCGGCGAACCCCTGGGCGTACGTCAACCCGTTCAACCCCTGCAAGCCCTTCAACTCCGAGCGTTGCCACTCGCACCCGCCCTTCGGCTGGTACAGCGGCGACTCCATGCCGCCCATCGGGCCGGACCCGCCCGCCGGCTATCCGGACGGCGGACCGGTCACGCCGGCCGGCTGACCACGCTTCCCGCAGTCCCTCCTCCAACCGGCAAAGCGCCTGCACCCTCTCAGTAGGGTGTGGGCGCTTTGTCGTTCCGGTTCGTCACAGCGGGTGAATCCCATGGCCCGGGCCTCACCGCAGTGGTGGAGGGGTTGCCGGCCGGCCTGGAGCTGCGCCCCGAGGACCTCGATCGCGACCTCGCAAGGCGCCAGCTCGGCCACGGCCGTGGCGGGCGGATGAAGATCGAGAAGGACCGCGCCAGCGTGCGGTCGGGGATCCGGCACGGGCGCACGCTCGGCAGCCCGGTGTCGCTCTGGATCGAGAACCGCGACTACCAGAACTGGGAGGAGCGGATGAACCCATGGCCGGTCGAGGCGGAGGTGGAGGAGGTGCACCTGCCGCGGCCGGGCCACGCCGACCTGGCCGGCATCCAGAAGTTCGGGCACACGGACGTCCGGAACGTGCTCGAGCGGGCCTCGGCGCGGGAGACGGCCGCTCGTGTGGCCGCCGGCGCGCTCGCCAAGGCCTACCTGCGCGCGCTCGGAGTCAGCGTGTTCTCGCACGTCACGCGCATCGGCACCGCGGTCGCGCCGCCGCGCGAGGACGGCCTCGCGCCTGCCGACTTCGAGGGCGTGGACGAGTCCCCGGTGCGCTGCCTCGATCCCGGCGCGAGCGCGGCGATGGTGGCCGAGATCGACGCCGCGCGCAAGGCGAACGAGTCCCTCGGCGGACTGTTCGAGGTGATCGCCTTTGGGCTCGTGCCCGGGATCGGCTCCCCGGTCTCCTGGGAGCAGCGCCTCGACGGCCGGCTGGCGGGTGCGGTGATGTCGATCCAGGCGCTCAAGGGCGTGGGGATCGGCCTCGGCTTCGACCTCGCGGGCAGGGTCGGGTCGGCCGCGCACGACGAGATCTTCTGGAGCGAGGAGCGCGGCTACCACCGCGAGACCAACCGCGCCGGCGGTCTCGAGGGCGGAATGACCACCGGCGACCCGCTGGTGGTGGTGGGGGCGATGAAGCCTCTGCCCACGCTCACCAAGCCGCTCCGCTCGGTCGATACCGACAGCAAGGAGCCGGCGCAGGCTCTGCGCGAGCGCACCGACTCCTGCACCGTGCCCGCCGCCGGCGTGGTGGGGGAGGCGATGGTGGCGCTGGTACTGGCGTCCGCGTACCGCGAGAAGCTCGGCGGCGATCACATCGACGACGCCCTCGGCGCCCTCGCGGCCTACCGGGAGCGCATCGGTTGGAGGCGCGCATAGCCGCCGGCGGCGCGCTCGTCCTGGTCGGCTTCATGGGCGCCGGCAAGTCGAGCGGCGCCCGCGCCATCGCGGCGGAGCTCGGCATCGAGGCGCGCGACTCCGACCGCGAGCTCGAGTCGCGGCTGGGCGAGCCGATCGAGTCGTTCTTCGATCGCGAGGGCGAGTCGGCCTTCCGCGCGCGCGAGGAGGAGCTGGTGCTCGAGCTGCTCGAGGGCGCCCTCGCCCGGGATTCCGGCCCGGAGGTGATAGCGCTCGGCGGCGGCGCCGTGACCTCGGAGCGCGTGCGCGAGGCGCTCGGGCGCCACACGGTGGTCCTGGTCGAGGTCTCGCCGGAGGAGGCGTGGCGGCGCGCATCCGGGAGCGCCCGGCCGCTCGCCCGCGATCCCGGCCGCTTCGCGCAGCTCCACGCCGACCGCTCGGCGCTCTACGAGGCCGTGGCCGACGCCGTGGTGCCTCCGGGCGAGCGCGAGCTTCTGCGGCGCGTGCTCGAGGCGCTGCTGGCGCTCCGCTCGGCGCCGCCGGGCAGCCGCCTCGTGTGGGCATCCTCGGCGTCTGGCGACTACCCCGTCTTCCTCGGGCGCGGGCTGCTCCGGTCGGGGTTCTTCTTCCCGGAGGTGGGGCGGCGCTTCGTGGTCACCGACGAGCACGTGGCCGAGGCGCAGCCGTTCGGCGGCCATTCGCGGATCGTGCTGGCCCCCGGCGAGGACCAGAAGACGCTCGCCGGTGCCGGGAGCGTGCTGCGCGAGCTCGCGCGCGCCGGGGCCGAGCGCGGCGACCTCGTGGTGGCGGTGGGCGGTGGCGTGGTGGGCGACCTGGCCGGCTTCTGTGCCGCGATCTACCAGCGCGGGATGCGCTGGGTCGGCGTGCCCACCACGCTGGTGGCCCAGGTCGACTCGGCGTACGGCGGCAAGACGGGGGTCGACCTCCCGGAGGGGAAGAACTACGCGGGCGCCTACCACCAGCCGAGCGCAGTGCTGTGCGACCCCGCGACGCTCGAGACCCTGCCCGCGGAGGAGCTGGCGGCCGGCTACGTGGAGGTCGTGAAGACCGCGCTGATCGCGGGCGGGCAGCTCTGGGCCCGCGTGCGCGCCGGCGGGGAGGTGGACGCGCGCGTCATCGAGGGCTGCCTGCGCACGAAGCTCGCGGTGGTGGCCGAGGACGAGCGCGACTCGGACCGCCGCCAGGTGCTCAACCTGGGACACACGGTGGGCCACGCGATCGAGGCGGCCACGGGTTACCGCCGCTATCGGCACGGCGAGGCGGTCGCGGTCGGCCTGCTCGTGGCCCTGCGGCTGTCGGGCCGCGAGCCGCTGCGCGCCGAGGTCGCCGAGCTGCTCGGGCGCCGTGGTCTGCCGCTCACGTTCGACTCGGCATCCGTCGACGACGTGCTCACGCTCGTCGCTCGCGACAAGAAGCGCGCCGAGGGCCGGGTACCGTTCGTGCTCGTCGAGGCGCCCGGCGAGGTGACCCCGGGTCACGAGGTGGGCGACGAGGAGCTTCGGCGGGCGATCGAGGAGGTGCACGCCGGATGAAGAATCGCGTCGACGTGCTCCACGGCGTGAACTTCGACGTGCTCGGGCGGCGAGGCGCCGATCACTACGGCGGGCTCACACTCACCGAGCTCGAGGTCAAGGTCCAGCGGGCCGCGCGCGAGCTCGGGCTCGAGGTGAGCTTCTCCCAGACCAACCACGAGGGCGAGTACTGCGAGTTTCTCCACCGGTCGGCCGAGAGCACGGACGGCCTGATCCTCAACCCCGGCGCCTGGACGCACTACTCGTGGGCGATCCGGGACGCGCTCGAGGTGGCCGGCCTGCCCGCGGTCGAGGTGCACCTGTCGAAGGTCGACGAGCGCGAGGAGTGGCGGCGGGTCTCGGTGATCCGCGACCTGTGCGTCGGTACCGTGCAGGGGCAGGGCCCGGCGGGCTACCGCCAGGCGCTCGAGATGCTCAAGGAGGCGCTCCAACGATGAACGCGACGGAGACGGTCGGCAAGCCCACGGCGGCCAGGAGCGATCGCCTCGCGTCCGCCCTCGAGGAGCGCGAGCTCGACGCGCTGCTCGTGACCGACCTCGTGAACGTGCGCTACCTCACCGGCTTCACGGGCACGAACGGCGCCTGCGTCGTCAGGCGCGACGAGCGGCTCTTCGTCACGGACTTCCGCTACGTCGAGCAGTCGGCCGAGCAGGTCCACGGCTACGAGCGGGTGACGGTGGGGCGGGACATGCTGGGCGATCTCGCCGGCCGGCTTGGCGGGCGCGTCGGCTTCGACGACGCGGACATGAGCGTCAGGGCGCACGCCACGCTCGCCGGCAAGCTGAACGTGGGCGCGGAGCTGGTTCCGGCCGGCGGCATGGTCGAGGACCTGCGCCTCGTCAAGGACGCGAGCGAGGTCGCGTCGATGCGCGCCGCCGCGGAGCTGGCCACCGAGGCCTACGAGTCGCTGCGCGAGCGCGGCCTCGCCGGCCGCACGGAGCGCGAGGTGGCCACCTCGCTCGTCCGCTTCATGGAGGATCGCGGCGCCGAGGGGCCGTCGTTCCCGCCGATCGTGGCCGCCGGCCCGCACGGCGCGCTCCCGCACGCGACCCCGCGCGAGCTTGAGATCCCGAGGGACACGCTCGTGGTGGTCGACATGGGGGCCCAGGTGGACGGCTACTGCTCCGACTGCACGCGCACGCTGGCCACGGGCGAGCTGAGCGACTCGGCGGCCGAGGTCTACGAGCTCGTGCTGGGAGCTCAGCGCGCGGGGCTCGCCGCTGCCCGTGCGGGCGCGGCCTGCCGGGACGTGGACGCCGCCTCGCGCGAGCCGATCGACGCCGCGGGGCACGGCGAGCACTACGGGCACGGGCTGGGGCACGGCGTGGGCCTCGAGGTGCACGAGGGACCTCGGCTCGGCAAGACGGCGGAGGGCGAGCTGGCCGCCGGCACGGCGGTCACGATCGAGCCCGGCGTCTACCTGCCGGGCGAGTTCGGCGTGCGGATCGAGGATCTCGTGATCGTGGGCGACGGCGAGCCGGAGATCCTCACGGGGTTCACCAAGGACCTGCTCGACGTCGGGTGAGAACCCCCGGCTGATGCTCCTCGCCGCTCTCGCGGCGCTCGTCGGGGCGGCGGTCCAGTCGAGCACGGGCTTCGGCTTCGCGCTCGTGCTCTCGCCGGCGCTGTTCGCGGTGCTCGAGCCCACCGGGGCCGTCACGACCCTGCTCGCGCTCGGCCTGGCTCTCAACCTGCTGGTGCTGTTCGAGCGCGGTCGACCTGAGCACGTGGACCGGCGGCGGCTGGCACCCATGCTGGCGGCGGCGGTGCCGGGGCTCGCGGTCGGCGTGTTGATCCTCGGAGCGCTGTCCAAGGAGGTGCTCCAGATCGGCGTCGGGATCGCGGTAATCGCCGCGGCCGCATGGCAGCTGCGCCGGCGCGTGCTCGAGCGACCGCTCCGCCTGGCTCCCGGCGCGAGCATCGCGGTGGGCTTCGCGAGCGGGGTGCTCACCACCTCGATCAGCGTGAGCGGCCCGCCGATCGTGCTCTGGCTCGAGGCGCACGGCGTGAGCGCGCGCGAGTTCCGCGCCACGCTGGCGTGGAGCTTCCTGACGCTCAACCTTGCCGGGGGAGCGATCCTGCTCGCGGTGGAGGGCGGCGGCGCACTGCGGCCGGGGCTGCTGGCGGGATTGCTGGTGCTGGTGCTCGCCGGCCACCTGCTCGGGGCGTTCGCGTTCTCGCGCATCGACCACGAGCGCTTCTTCCGCATCGCCCTCGGGCTCGTGCTCGTGACCGGGGTCGCGAGCCTGGTGGCGGGGGCGGCCGCGCTCGCCGGCTGACCGCGCCCCCGCGGGGCGGCTCAGCCGGCCGCCACCAGCGTGTTGTGGAAGGCGGCGATCGCGTGGCCGTCGCCGTTCTCCACGAGCAGCACGCTGGCCAGGGCCTGGTGGTCGCCGGCGAGCGGTCCACCCGGCACGGAGAGCTGCGCGTCCACGTGGGCGAGGATCGAGCCGTGGTCGAGCTCGCGGGCCTGGAGCACCCGGTAGCGGACCGTGCTCCCCGCGTAGATGCTGTCGAAGATGCCCTGGTGGCCGGCGGCGATCGCACGCCGTCCCGAGTGGAGCTCGCCGCGGACGTTCACGAAGTCGGCGTCCTCGGCGAACGGCGCTCCGAATGCCTCGCCGTCGGCGGCGTTCCAGGCGTCCTCCAGGAGGCGGACGGTGTTCTCGGCGGTGGTGGTAGTGCTCATGAGTCCTCGCTTGCTCGCGTACTTGACAGGTGACAAGTGCAGTTCTACACGATACGCTTGACAGGTGTCAAGTACGCGCGAGCGAATCCTCCAGACGGCGCGCTCGCTGGTCGAGGAGCGGCCGGAGGCCACGCCGTCGATGTCCGAGCTGGCGCGGGCGAGCGGCATCTCCCGCCAGGCGCTCTATCTGCACTTTCCCGACCGGGCCGCGCTGCTGCTGGCGCTCGTCGAGCACGTGGACGAGCGGGAGGACCTCGCGGGATGGATCGCCGCCGTGTCGGAGGCCGGCGACGGCCCGGCCCAGCTGCGCGCGTGGGCCGAGATGCAGGCGCAGCGCAACCCGCGCATCGCCGCGCTCGCACGCGCGCTCGACCAGCAGCGCGCGACCGAGGGCGCCGCCGGCGCGGCTTGGCGCGACCGCACCGCCAAGCGCATGCAGGCAGCCGCGGCGATCGCCCGGACGCTTCGCCGCGAGGGCCACGTGCACCGCAGCTGGCGCTCGGACGAGGCGGCGGCGCTCGTATGGCAGCTCATCTCCTTCCGGGTCTGGGACGACCTCGTGACCGAGGCCGGCCTGCCGGCGGAGCGCTACGTGGAGATCGTGACCTCCGCGGTGCTCGCCTCGCTCGCCGCGCCGCTTCGCCGGCGGCGCCGCCCACGCCGATGAACGTCCCGGAGTTGATGCTATGGCCCGTACTCCGGGACGTTCTTCGCTCCACGCTCGCTGCGTCGCTCGAGACCCGTAAGGTGCCGGCCGGATGAGCACGATCGTCTTCTTCCCGGAGAGCGCCTACGGGCCGACCAACAACTGCGTCGGCATCGGGGACGTGCTGCGCCGGCGAGGCCACAGGGTGCTGTTCATCGTCGAGGAGTCGTTCAAGGGGGCGCTCGCGGAGAAGGGCTTCGAGGAGCGGCTCATGCGGCTGACGCCGCCGGACGACTCCGAGGAGGACCCGGGCCAGTTCTGGAAGGACTTCATCCGCGAGACGGCGCCGGTCTTCCGCACCCCCACGATCGAGCAGCTCGAGGGATTCATCGCGCCGACCTTTCAGGCACTCGTGGACGGCGCGAAGTACGTCGACGAGCGGCTGGTGGAGATCATCGGGGAGCTCGAGCCGGACGTGATCGTCGAGGACAACGTCGTGTCGTTCCCGGCCCTGCCGGCGTCGGGACGGCCCTGGGTGCGGATCGTCTCGTGCAACCCGGCCGAGCTGAAGGATCCCGACGTGCCGCCCACCTTCTCCGGCTACCCGAGCTCCGACCGCGCGGGCTGGGACGCCTTCCGCCACGAGTTCCGGCGCACGCACGCCGACCTGCACGCCGACTTCGACGCCTTCTGTCGCGAGCGCGGCGCGCCCGGCCTGCCGGAGCTCGAGTTCATCCACGAGTCGGACCGGCTGAACCTGTGGATCTACCCCTCGGAGGTCGACTACGAGCGGGCTCGGCCGCTCGGGCCGAGCTGGCACAACCTCGAGTCCAGCGTGCGCGCGACCGATGCCGACTGGGAGCTGCCGGCCGCCCTGGCGGAGCGCAACGGACCGCTCGTGTACCTGAGCCTCGGCTCGCTCGCCTCAGGCGACGTCGAGCTGATGCGCTCGCTCGTGGGCTCGCTGGCCCGGCGGCCCTACCGGGTGATCGTCTCGATGGGGCCGCAGCACGACCAGCTCGAGCTGGGGGACAACATGGTGGGCGAGGAGTTCCTGCCGCAGGCGTCGATCCTCCCGCAGGTCGACGCCGTGATCACGCACGGCGGCAACAACACCGTCACCGAGTGCCTCCACTTCGGAAAGCCGATGGTGGTGCTGCCGGTCTTCTGGGACCAGTACGACAACGCGCAGCGAATCCACGAGACCGGGTTCGGCATCCGGCTCGACACCTACGAGCACGACCCCGCCGAGCTGCCGGCCGCGCTCGACCGGCTGCTGGGCGATACGGGGGTCCGCGACCGCCTGGCGCGGATCTCGGCGCGGCTTCGCGACGTGCGCGGCACCGCGCGCGCGGCCGACCTGGTCGAGCGCATCGCGGGCGGCTGACAGCGGCCTTGCACGCCGCCGCTCCGGATGCGAACATGTGTTCGCATCATGATCGTGTGCGTCCTCTACCCCCGATTCGAGCTGCTGGCCGCGCTGGGCGACAGGCGGGCGCTCCTCTCCGAGCCCATCGCCCTGGCGCCGGAGGCCGGGCGCGAGCAGATGGTTGGGGAGGTCTCGGCGCCAGCCGAGGCGTTCGGCGTGGTGGCCGGCATGAGGCTTGGGGAGGCGATGTCGCGCTGCCCCGCCCTGCGGCTCGTGCCGCCCGACCCCGAGGGCGTGCGCTCGCTCTGGGGCACGGTGCTCGACCGGCTCGAGGGGATCGGCGCGGCCGTGGAGTCCGATCGAGCCGGCGTCGCCTTCTTCGAGGCGGAGGGGCTGCTCGGCCTCCACGGCGGCCACCTTCGCGGTGTGCTCGCCGCGGGCCGGCGGGCGCTCGGCCCTGGAGCTCGTTTCGGGGTCGCGCCGAGCCGTTTCGTCGCCCATGCCGCCGCGCTTCGGGCCCGGCCGCGCCGGCGCGCTCCCGCCGCGCGGGCGATGGTGATCGAGGGCTCCGGGGTGCGGCGCTTCCTCGATCCGCTGCCCGCCGGCCTCCTGCGCATCCGGCCGGAGCTCCAGGGGCTGCCCGAGGTGCTCGATCAGCTCGGGATCCGAACGCTGGGGGAGCTCGCCGCCCTGTCCGCGCGGGCGGTGGCGGAGCGCTTCGGACATCCGGGCCTGCACGCGCTCGACCTCGCGCGCGGGCGGGACACCCCGCTCGAGCCACGCCGCCCGAGCGAGCCGGTGAGCGAGCGCCTCGAGCTGCCCGAGGCGGTCTCCGGCCAGCAGCTCGAGCGCTCGCTCGAGCTGCTGATCGCGCGGGTGCTCGCCCGTCGCGAGCGGCGCGGGCGCTCGCTGCGGGCGCTGGCGGTGTCGGCGCGCTTCGTGGCCGGCGGCACCTGGCGCACGGTGGTCACCCTGCGGCGGGCGAGCGCGGACCCGGTCCGCATCCGGCTCGCGCTCGCCCCTAAGCTCGCCGAGCTGCCGGCGCCGTCCGAGTCGCTGGCGCTCGTGGTCGAGGCCTTCGGGCCGCCCGCGCACGACCAGGGGCGCCTGCTCGACGAGGCCGCCGCGGTGCGCCGCGCGCGCCTGGGCGAGGCGGTGCGCCAGGCGCGCCAGGCGGCGGGGGCCGATGCCGCTCTGCGCGTGCTCGACGTGGACCCGGATTCCCGCATCCCCGAGCGCCGAGCGCTGCTCGCGCCGTTCCCGGACGCCCCGGCCGGGTGAACGCTCCACCTCCGTCAGGAGGCGGCGGGCGCAGGCTCGGCGCCCCGAAGCCGACCGCCGTGATTCCCGGGAGCGGCGGGGTGCCGCGCACGGTGGCAGGCGGCACGGTCGACTCGGTGCGCGAGGAGTGGGTCGTGGAGGACCGCTGGTGGACGGGCAGGCCGTTGCGCCGGCGCTACTTCGAGCTCGTCCTGACCGACGGCCGGAACGTCGTGGTGTTCCGCGACCTCGTCGGGGGCGGCTGGTTCCTCCAGCGTTCGTAGTGGATCGCTCGGGCGAACCTCCATCGAAGCTGGGCGGCCCTCATGGAACCTCCCGGATCGTCCGAAGCGGGCCGTTGACGTACCCGCCCGATTTAGGAGGAACCTTCCATGAAGCCCCGCATCCTGCTGGCGGCTCTCGTATGCGTGGCCTGCACCGCCGTCGTGGTGCTGGTCGGCACCGCCGGGGCTCAGCATCCCGACCCGAACAGCCCGCCGGCGTTCGAGGTCTGGCTGATCGACCAGCAGGGATCGGACGCGAACGGCTCCGCGGGAAGGCTGCACATCTTCGACGGCGAGGCGCTCGCGGACGACGCCTCGGCCACGCTGCCGGAGACGATCGAGCTCGGCGACGCGGTGCGCGCGTACTGCCTCGAGAAGACCGGCAGCGAGCCGCTTCGGCCGCACATGCTCGTCTTCAACGGGGGCGACGCCGATGGCCCCGGCGGCAACACGCATGCCGCGATCGCGTTCGTGGCGAGTGGACACGTGGCGTTCCTCAACGCCACGACGCGCGAGCCGGTGGGCTGCATCGACGTGGGCGCGCAGGCCCACGCGGCCTGGCCCACGCCCGACCAGAAGCACCTGATCGTGACCAACCAGGGGGGCAAGAGGCTCCAGCGGATCGCCACCGACTACGCACGCGAGCAGTTCACGCTCGAGGAGTCGGCAACCATCGACCTCGCCAGCTGCACCACGCCGAGCGGGGCGGCCTGCCAGGACCCGGTGCTCCGTCCCGACAACGCGCCCATCTGCCCGCGCACCACGAGCGACGGAAGGCTCACCTTCCTGACGCTCAAGGGCGGCGGGATGTTCGTGGTCGACCATAACGGTCCGCAGATGCGGATCGTGGCGGAGTACGACCGCTCGAAGGTCGACGACAACGGCTGCGGCGAGATGGAGGCCCAGGGCAGGATGTACGTGAACAGCGGCGCCGGGGCCCCCGACGAGATGTACGGCCACGACGTGTACGCGTTCAAGCTCGCCGACTTCGGCAGCGCGCCGAGCACGACGCCGAACACGCCGGCGCCGCGCGTGGTGTACAGCCGCGACGGGGCGGGCGTGCAGGTGGACGCGCATGCGGTGGCGCTCACGGAGCAGGGCCGCTACCTGTGGTGGGGGGACCGCATCCAGAACGACGTGGTGGTGGTCAACCCCTATCCGATGGGCGACCAGGTGGTAGGCAGCTTCTCGCTCGAGGGCGAGTTGAGCAACGATCCGGCGCCCGACCTGTTCGACCTCTCGCCCGGGGGGCACTACATGTTCGCCTCGCTGCGTGGCCCGCGGCCGGCCTCGGGTCACGAGGCCTTCGGCAGCACCCCGGGCGTGGGCGTGATCGAGGTGCTGCAGGGCGGGCGCTCCGGACGCCTCGCGGGCGTTGCGCGAGTCGCCGGCCTGGGAGGCAAGACCCCGGATCCGCACGCGATCAGAGTCCGCACTTTGCGCTGATCTCGGGCTACAGGGAACGGCCCAGAGCGCCGATACAAAGCGCGGTGTCCCGGCTTGGCCCGACTTCTCCTTTCGAGACAAGCGCTTCGTAGTCTCCGCGTCCAGGTGTCCATCGCGCTGCTGGTCGCCGCAGCCGCATGCGCGTATGTCGCGAGCAAGAGCTCGGGCGACGAGCTCGACGGCGCCTACCGGGACTCCGCTCGGAGCGCGCTCGGGGGCGCGGCGTCGAGGTTCGAAGGCACGCTCCGCCCGGCTGACCTCGATGAGCCGAGCGCCCTCCGCGGAAGGGTGCGCGAGCTCGTGATGACACATCCGGAGGTCACGTCGGCGGCGATCTACGCGCCCGGCGCGGCCGCACCGGTGGCCACGTTCGGCGCGGGCACGGGCAGCCGAGCCGAGGCGCGCCTGGCGGTCGACGCCATGAGCACCGGCGAGCAGGGCGCCGGGGAGCTCCGCGAGGGGGACCGACGCTTCGAGCTGCTTGCGACCCCCATTGCGGTGAACGGCCGCCCGCGCGCCGCGCTCGTAACGGGCCAGGACCTCCAGGCCGCCGACGAGGCGCTGGCGGAGCGCAACCGGCGCGTGCTGGTCGTGCTCGGAGTGCTGTTGGCCCTGTTCGCGCTGTTCGCCGGGCTGCTGCTCCAGCTCGGGATCTTCCGGCCGCTCACCCGCCTGCGGCTGGCCACCCAGGCCGTGGGCTCGGGCGATCTCCGCACCCGGCTCGGCTGGCGGCGGCGCGACGAGCTCGGCCGGCTCGCGGCGGACTTCGACGCGATGGCCACGGACCTCGAGGAGAACCACCGGCGGCTCGAGGAACTGGCCCACCGCGACCCGCTCACGGGGCTCGCCAATCACCGTCGCTTCCAGGAGGCGCTCGGCGACGAGCTCGAGGCGGCGCGGCGCGAGGGCCGGCCGCTCGCCGTCGTGCTGATCGACATCGACGACTTCAAGCTCCTCAACGACTCGCGCGGCCATCCGGTAGGCGACGAGACGCTTGGCGCCGCGGCCGGCAGCCTGCGCGCGGCGATGCTCGGCCTCGGCCAGGTGGCGCGCGTCGGCGGCGACGAGTTCGGCATCGTCCTTCCGGGGGTCGGCCCGACGCAGGCCCTGGCGCTCGCCGAGGCGGCCCGCGCCGCGGTGGAGGGCGCCGGAACCGTACGCAGCCCGCTGCGCTGCTCGGCCGGAACCGCCTGCTTCCCGGACGACGCGCGCACCTCGGGCGCGCTCCTGCAGCTGGCGAGCGGCGCGCTCGCGTGGGCCAAGGCGGGCGGCGGGGGACGCTCGCGCAGGTACGACCCCGAGCACGTCTTCGTGGTCACCGACGAGCAGCGCGAGGAGTTCGCGGAGCTGATCGCCCGCCCGCACGCCGTAACGGCGGTCTTCCAGCCGATCGTGGCGCTGGCGACCGGCGAGCCGGTCGGCTACGAGGCGCTCGCTCGCTTCGAGGGCAAGCCCGGCCTGCCGCCCTCGTGGTGGTTCTCCCAGGCGCACCGCTTCGGGCTCGGGGCCGCGCTGGAGGCCGAGGCCGTGGGGCGGGCGCTCGCGACCCCAGGTCGTCCCGAGGGCAGCTTCATATCGGTCAATCTGAGCCCGTCGGCGCTCGGAACTCCGGAGGTCCACGAGCGGCTGCCGGCCAACCTGCAGGGCGTGGTGGTCGAGATCACCGAGGAGGAGCGCGTGCGCGACGTCGAGGGGCTCCAGCGCCACCTCGACCCGCTGCGCGCCCGCGGCGCCCGCATCGCCGTCGACGACGCCGGCGAGGGCTACGCGGGGCTCCAGCAGGTGATGAGCATGCGCGCGGACATCATCAAGCTCGACCGGGCGCTGGTGGCCGATGTGCACGCCGACCCCGCCAAGATCGCCCTGATCGGCTCGCTCGTCCACTTCGCGCGCTCCACCGGGGCGTCGATTTGCGCGGAGGGGATCGAGACGCTCTCCGAGCTGCGTGTCCTGATCCACCTGGGCGTGGCCACCGGCCAGGGGTGGGTGCTCGCGCGGCCCGGAGCGCCGTGGCCGGAGGTCGACCCGGAGGCCGCGCGTCTGTGCCGCGAGCTGCGCGCGGAGCAGTCCAAGATCGTCCCCATCGGCTCGAAGAGAAGCGCCTGATGGCAGCTTCCGAGCTTGCCATGCTGGCGCGGCTCGGGGCGATGTTCGAGCGCACCTCCTCGGTGCGGGGCGAAGGCGACCTCCAGCTCGTGCTCGAGGACGTGTGCCGCACGATCGGCGAGCTGCTCGGCTACGGCGCGGTGGTGGTCAACGTCTACCGGCCTGCCTTCGACGACATGCTCACCGCCGCCGCGGTCGGTTCCGAGCAGTCGATCCAGCAGCTCGTGGGCCGGGCCTCCCCGGCGGACACCTGGTACCCGCTGCTCGCTCCGCAGTTCGAGCGGCACGGGGCGTACTTCGTGCCCGGCGAGGAGTTCGACTGGGACGAGCTGGGCGTGGAGACCTACATTCCCGACATCGCCCCCAACGACGACCCGGAAGCCTGGCGAGCAGAGGACGCCCTGTTCGTGCCGCTGCGGGACTCGACGGGCGAGCTGATCGGGGTCGTGTCGGTCGACGAGCCCCACACGGGCCGGCGGCCCTCAGACGAGGAGCTCGACGCGCTGGTGGCGATCGCGGGCCACGCCGCGCTGGCGCTGCGGATCGCGCAGGGCACGGCCAACGACGCGCAGCACCAGCGCATGCTCGAGAGCGTGCTCGAGGTCTCGGCGCGGCTGGCCGAGGCGGACGGCCCGGACGACGTGCTCCAGGCGGTCTGCGACGGCATCCAGGACGCGCTCGGCTTCGACAAGGTCGTGATCGAGCTCGCCGAGGAGCCCGGCAGCGCGCTGGCGCCGGTTGCCGGGAGCGGCCGGGAGCTCGGTGGCGAGACCGTGGGCCACGGCATGACGCTCGAGGCGATCGCGCCTCTCTTCACGACGGAGTTCGAGGTGGCGGGCTGCTTCCTGATTCCCACCGAGGTGGCCGAGGAGCGCCTCGGCGAGCACCGCGTCCACCACCGCTCCGAGATGAACGGTCGCGGGCCGCACGCCTGGTCGCGTCACTGGCTGCTCGTGCCCCTCGAGGAACGCGACGGCGAGCGGCTCGGGCTGATCTGGGTGGACGATCCGCGTGACCGGCTGCTCCCGACCCGCGCGCGGCTGCAGGCGCTACGGCTGTTCGCCAACCAGGCGGTGGCAGCGCTTCACTCCGCCGACCAGGCCGCGGAGCTCCGCCACGACGCCACCCACGACGCCCTCACCGGGCTGCCCAACCGGCGCGCGTTCCGCGCCCGGCTGGGTCGCGAGGTGGCCCGGCCCGAGCGCGAGTTCGCGCTCATCCTCTGCGACATGGACAACTTGAAGGCCGTGAACGACACCCACGGTCACGAGACGGGCGACCTCGCCCTGCGCCTGCTGGCCGACGCCCTGCGCACCGGCCTGCGGCGATCGGACGAGGCCTTCCGGATCGGCGGCGACGAGTTCGCGATCGTGCTCGGCGGGGCCGGCCGGCTCGACGCGGAGCGGGTCGCGCGCCGCCTGAAGGACGCGATCTCCCGGTCGGCGCGCCCGCCGGTCGGGTCGATCGACGCGAGCCTCGGCATCGCGGTGCACGAGCCTGGCGACGATCCCGATCGGCTCGTGGCGCGCGCCGACGAGGCGCTCTACGGGGTCAAGCGCCACCGGCGCGAGTCGGCCGCCTGAGCGCGCTCCATCCTCACCGGGTGCGAACATGTGTTCGTGCCGTACGTCGAGCTCCACTGCCACTCCGCCTTCTCGTTCCTCGACGGGGCCTCGCACCCCGTGGAGCTGGCGGGCACCGCCGCCGAGCAGGGCCACCAGGCGCTCGCACTGACCGACCACGACGGCCTGCACGGCGCGATGGAGATGGCGCGGGCGCTCCGGCCGCTCGGGGTGCGGCCGATCACCGGCGCGGAGGTCACGCTTGACGACGGCTCGCACCTCACGCTCCTGTGCGAGAGCCGCACGGGCTACACCAACCTGTGCCGGCTGCTCACCGCCGCCCACTGGCACACCCGCCGCTGGGCCCGTGAGGGCTGGTCCGAGCCGGTTGCGCTCGTCGAACAGGGGCGCCGGCCGGGGCAGGACCCGCTCGACGAGGAGCCGAGCGTGTCGATGGAGGACGTCGAGCGCCACGCCGATGGGCTCGTCTGCCTGTCCGGCTGTGCCCGCGACGGCGCCGTGGCGGCCCGGATCGAGGCGGGCGACCACCCGGGAGCCGCGGCGGTGGCGAGGCGCCTGCTGAGCGCCTTCGGGGCGGAGCGCTTCCGGATCGAGATCCAGCGGCCCTTCTGGCGCCACGACCGTCGCCGCAACCGACTGCTGGCCGACCTCGCCGAGCGGCTCGGGGTCCCGTGCGTGGCCACCGGCAACATCCACGCGCACACGCGCGAGCGGATCGCGCTCCAGGACGCGATGGTCGCGGTGCGGCACGGCAAGACCCTCGACGAGACCGAGCCGAGCCGGCGCGGCAACTCCTCGCACGTGCTGGCTCCGCCCGAGCGGATGGCGGAGCGCTTCCGGGAGCACCCGGATGCGGTGGAGGAGAGCGGGCGCCTCGCGGAGCTGCTGCGCTTCGACCTTACGGAGGATCTCGGCTACCGCTACCCGGGCTCCGAGGATCCCCACGCGGACGGTCGGCTCGCCGAGCTCTGCCGCTCGCTGTTCGACGAGCGCTACCAGGGGCGGCGGGTGCGCGACGAGGCGCTCGCCAGGCTCGACGAGGAGCTCGCGGTGATCCGACACCTCGGCCTGTCCGGCTTCTTCATCCTCCATCGCGACATGCTCGAGCTCGCCCGCGAGGTAGCGGCCGAGGTGCGCGGGCCGGAGTCGGCGCGGCGGCTCCTGCCGCCGGGGCGGGGGAGGGGTTCGAGCGTCTCCTCGATCGTCTGCTACCTCACCGGGCTCTCGCACGTCGACCCGATCGAGAACGAGCTGCTGCTCGGGCGCTTCCTGAACGAGGAGCTCACCGCGCTGCCGGACATCGACCTCGACTTCCCGCGCGACCTGCGCGACGTGCTGATCCCGCGCGTCCACGACCGCTACGGGCGCGATCGCTGCGCACTTGTGGCCGCCTTCTCGACCTTCGCCGTGCGCTCGGCGGTGCGCGACTTCGCCAAGGCGCTCGGGCTGCCGCCGGGTGAGATCGAGCGCCTGGCGCGGGCGGTCGACCCCTGGAAGGAGCGGAACGACATCGAGGACGACGTTCCGAGGGGCGGCTCGCCGCGCTGGCGTGCGCTCGTGAAGCTCGCGCGCGACGCCTGGGGCCTGCCGCGCCACCAGTCCCAGCACCCGGGCGGGATGGTGATCTCGACCCAGCCGTTGGTCGACCTCTGCCCGGTGCAGCCGGCCTCGATGGAGGGACGCCAGATGGTGCAGTGGGACAAGGACTCGTGCGGCGACGCCGGCTTCCTCAAGATCGACCTGCTCGGCCTCGGGATGCTGTCGGCCGTCGAGCGCTGCGTCGACGAGATCGCCCGCGTGCGGGGCGAGCGGATCGACCTTTCGCGCATCCCCTATGACGACCCGGAGGTGTACGCCCGCATTCGCAGGGCGGAGACCACGGGCGTGTTCCAGATCGAGTCGCGGGCGCAGATGCAGATGCTCCCGCGCACACGGCCGGAGAATCTCGACGACCTCACCGTGCAGGTGGCGCTCGTTCGTCCCGGGCCGATCATCGGCGGCGCGGTGCACCCCTACATCGAGCACCGCAAGCGGCTTCGCAAGGATCCTTCCTACGAGGTGCCCTACCTGCACCCGTCGCTCGAGCCGGTGCTGCGCGACACGCTCGGCACGATCGTCTTCCAGGACCAGGTGCTCGAGGTCGCGATGGCGTTCGCCGGATTCGGGGCGGGGGAGGCCGAGGGGCTGCGGCGGGCCATGAGCCGCAGGCGCTCGGAGGCGGCGATCAGGGCCTACGAGGAGAAGTTCGTCACGGGCGGGATCGAGCGCGGCGCCACGCGCGCGGTCGCGGAGCAGGTCTGGACCCAGATCGTCGGCTTCTCGGGCTTCGGGTTCCCCAAGGCGCACTCGGCGGCGTTCGGGCTGCTCGCCTACCAGTCGACGTGGCTGCGGGTGCACTACCACGAGGAGTTCCTGTGCGCGCTGCTCAACGAGCAGCCGATGGGCTTCTACCCGCCGGACGCGCTTGTGCACGAGGCGCAGCGGGTGGGGCTGGCCGTGCTAGGCCCCTGCGTGGTGCGGAGCGGGGCCGCCTGCCGTGTGGAGCGCGGCTCGGGGCTCGCCGTGCGGCTGGGACTCGGCTACGTGGGGGGAGTGAAGGAGGCCGAGGTGCGGGCGCTCGTGACCGAGCGCGAGTCGGGCGGGCCGTGGCGGTCGCTGGGAGATCTCGCGGGGCGCTCGGGGGCGTCGGGCGAGACGCTCGGGAGGCTCGCGTGGGCGGGGGCGTGCGACTCGCTCGTCGACGGGGCGGAGGAGGACAAGCGGCGACGGGCGCTCTGGATGCTGGGGGTGGCCGTGCCCGGCACCTCGCTGCCGGAGGGCACCCAGCTGGCGCTGCCGCTCGAGCCCCACGAGGGGCCCGAGCTGCGGTCGCTCAGCGCCTGGGAGCGGATGCTGGCCGACTACGGCTCGACCGGCGTCACGCTGCGCGAGCATCCCCTCGAGCTGATGCGGCCGGGGCTGCCGGACGACCTGCGCTCGAGCAGGGAGCTCACCGCGCATCCGCACGGACGCCGGGTGCGGGTCGCAGGGCTTGTGGTGGCGCGCCAGCGCCCTGCCACCGCGAAGGGAGTCACGTTCATGCTGCTGGAGGACGAGTTCGGCACGATCAACCTGATCCTGCCCCCGCAGGTGCACGACCGCTTCCGCCTCGCCGTCCGCGCGGAGCCGCTAGTGCTCGCGGCGGGTCGCCTCGAGCGCCGCGAGGGCACCACGAACGTGTTGGTCGACCGGATCGAGCGCCTCGAGCGGCCCGACCTCCCCGTCGCCAAGGTCACGCACATCGAGCCGCGCCGGGTCTGGAGCACCGAGACACAGGAGGAGGCGGAGCTGCGAGCGGTAGCCCCGGCGGGGCACTCGTTCGGGCGGCGAGGACGGTGAGCCGACTACTCCGTGGGCTCGGGGCCGTCCGTGCCACGGTCCGTAGTCCTCCGCAGCCACTCGGCGAACTGTTGACTCACCTCGGATACCGACCCGCCCGCGCTCTGGATCGCTCCGCCTATGCGGTCGCCGTAGAACGCGCTTGCGGCGTCGGCCTCCTCGCGCGTGCTCGGCTCCTCGCCGCGGCGCAGGTATTCGCCACGCACCATCCGGTCATACTCGCCTTCCCGCACCCAGTCGAGCAGCATGCGCACGCGCCGAACCGGCATTGGGTGCGTCACGTTCAGGTCCTGCATCAGGCGCGTGAGCCGCTCGAGGCCCGTGCCCGTCTCGCTGTACTCCATCCCCTGCACGATGAAGGCGTCGAGGTTGAGCATGTCCGCTGCCTCACCCGCCGAGATGGTCATGAGCGCGCGGCACACCGCCTGCGGGTCGCGCGTCACGAGCGCCGCGGCGCGGTCGCACGACAGCTCTGCCGCGCGCGACCACTCGAGCAAGGCCAGCCGAATCGCAAGGAGCGGCAGTCCGGCGAAGATCGGCAGCCGCGCCGACGCTCCGATCATCAGCAGGATCAGCAGGGCCGTCCGGTAGAGCACGTGGTCGGAGTGCACATGAGCCGCCTCGTGGGCAAGCACCACCCGCCGCCCCTCGTCGTCCAGGAGCCGGATGATCTCCGAGTTCACGATCACGATCGGCTGCTTCGTGCCGATGGCGTAGGCGTTGGCGACCGGGAACTGGGTGAGGTAGAGGTCCGGTACTCGCTCCATGTCGAGTGCGTTGTAGACCTGCCGCTGCAACACCCAGACGTGTGGCAGCTGCTCCTGCCCGAGCTTGACCGATGCACCGAGCGACGCGGCGCGCAGCGCACGCTCGTAGCCGATCGCGATCAGCCGCCTCACCACCTCGTCGAGGTAAGGGACCTTGGCGAGCGCCGCGGTCGCAGCCCGGTCGGCCGGGTGCTGGTAGGCGCGCGGAGAGATGCCTTCGAGCCGCCAGGCGGATTCGATCTGCTCCGACACGCGAGTGACCCTAGCCGCAGTCGTCGCGTCTGTCATTCGTCCTGGAATGACCGCGCATAGCGAGGTCAAGCGAGGATGAATCGCCCTTCGGTGGCGGCCCGCTACGGTCCGCGCATGGCAGGTCGAATCCTCGTCGGCACGTCGAGCTGGGCGGACCCCGGCTTCGTCAAGGAGTGGTACCCGCCGAAGCTTCCTGCCAAGCAGCGGCTGCCCTGGTACGCGCAGCGCTTCGAGGCCGTGGAGCTCAACTCGAGCTTCTACGCGGTGCCCGACCGCAACACCGTGCACGGCTGGGTCAAGTCCACCCCCGAGCGCTTCGTGTTCGACGTCAAGGCGCACCGCCTGCTCTCGCGCCACGCCGCCGGGCTCGACTCGCTGCCGCCCGACCTGCGCGACGGCGCCCGCACCAACGAGCGCGGGCGGGTGGTGCTCGAGCCGGAGCTCGAGGTCGCGCTGGCGCGCCGCCTCGTGGAGGAGACCGCGCCGCTCGCGGAGGCCGGCAAGCTCGGCGTCTACCTGCTGCAGCTCACGCCCGCGTTCTCGCCGGGACGCCACGCGCTCGAGGAGCTCGACGGGCTGGTGGAGTGCTTCGCGGGGCAGCGCTTTGCGATCGAGCTGCGCCACCGCAGCTGGGTCTCGGACAAACGCCGCGAGGCCACGCTCGGCTGGTTCGGCGAGCGCGATGTGGCCTACGTGTGCGTGGACGCCCCGCCCGACGAGCACTTCCAGATCATGCCGCCGCTCGACGCGGTCACGAACGAGTCGGTCGCCTACCTCCGGGCCCACGGACGCAACACGGAGGGCTACCTCACCGGCAAGACCGTGGCTGAGCGCTTCGCCTGGCGCTACGCCGACGACGAGCTTGAGGAGATCGGCGGGCGTGTGCAAGCGCTGGCCGAGCAGGCCGGCGAGGTGCACGTGGCCTTCAACAACAACCGCGACGACGACGCGCCCACCGCGGCCCAGCGCTTCCGCGCGCTGCTCGGACAGACACCCCCGGTCCGGGAGCCCACGCCCGTGGGCGACGACCCCCCGCCCTCCGACGGAGAGCAGCTCACGCTGGGCTAGCCCTCGCGCCGTCTCAGGGAGTGCCCGCTACACCCGCGGGAGCTCGAACCAGACGCGCGTGGACGCGCCCTCCTTGGCCACACCCCAGCGCTGCGCGAGCCGCTCGACGAGGAACAGCCCCCAGCCGGTGCTGTCGGCGCGCGGAGTGCCCGTGCGGTCGGGGTCGAACCCCGGTCCGTCGTCGGTCACCTCGGTGATCACGGCGGTTCGGCCCACGGCGACCTTGAGCGTCACCGCCCTCGCGCCCGCGTGACGCACGCTGTTGGACACGAGCTCCGTCACGAGCAGGCGCAGCGTCTCCATCAGCGGAGCGTCCAGATCGGCCCGGAGCTGGCCGAGGGCTCGGCGCGCCTGGGCGGGCGCGTCGGTGTTGCCGCGCAGCCGCATGCTCAGCACGTCGTCGACGGGCAGTCGCGAGGTCCCGGGCGTGCTGCTCACGAAGCCAGGCAACGATGTCGGGGCACGTGAGTCGGACGCGCGACCGCGCGTGGATAGGCCGGTATGCGTCGCGATGAGGGCGTCTCGGTGCTCGAGTCTCAGGGCTTACCGATTTGGGCTACGACTGGCCGATTCTGGTTAGTACCCATCAGGCCGGATTTCTCAACATCGGACGGGGACCCGAGCGGCGCCCGAGCGCGAGCCTCAGGGCGCGACGCGCAGGACGAGCACCGCGATGTCGTCCCTCGGGCGTCCGCGCTGCCCGCGGATGGCCGCCTGCTCGATCTCTGCGGCGATCGCGTCGGCCTCTCGCCCGGCGCAGGTGGCCACCAACTCGGCGAGGCTCTCCTCGTCCAGGGAGGGCTCGTCGCCCCGGCCCTCGATCACGCCGTCGGTGTAGAACACGAGCGAGTCACCGCGGTCGAGCGCCACCGCCCGGTCCTCGAACGACGGGTCGGGCACCACCCCGAGAAGCGTCCCGGGGGTGCCCACCGTCTCCACCCAGCCGTCGGCGTGCAGGTGGAGGGGGAGGGGATGGCCGCCGCTCGCGAAACCCACCCGCGCGCCCTCCTCGAGCATCTCGATATAGGCGTAGGCGACGGTGCAGAAGCGCCGGTCGTCGCGCTGGGTCAGCAGCGCCTCGTTGAGGAGGCGCAGGCTGCGCGAGGGCAGCCGCTCGCGCGCGGCGGCGGCGCGCAGCGTGTAGCGCGCGAGCGCGGTCAGGGCGGCGGCGTCGGGCCCCTTGCCGCACACGTCGCCCATCACCACGGTCCAGCCGCGGCCGGCGGTCGCGAACATGTCGTAGAAGTCGCCGCCGACCAGGTGGGCCTCCCCGGTCGGGAGGAAGCGCGCGGCCGTGTCGAGCCCGGGGATGTCCGGCAGCTCCACCGGCAGCAGGCTCTGCTGGAGCGTTCGTGCGATGTAGGCGCGCTCGGTGTAGAGGCGGGCGTTGTCGACCGCCGTGGAGCAGCGTCGCGCGAGCTCCTCCGCGAGGCGCAGGTCGGTCCCGTCGAAGCGGCGGCCCGAGCGCCCGGTGACGAACGAGAGCGCGCCCGTCGTCCGCCCCCGCGCCTTCATAGGCACGATCATCGCGGAGCGCATGCCGAGCTCGCTGATCAGCCGGTAGTGCTCCTCGTCGACGGCGCCCGCCCGCACCATCTCGTCCGTGATCTCCGGGTAGAGCTCGGGCACGCCGGTGCGGAGCACGTTCGGTACGCCCTGCTCGGACCCCGGGTCGGGCGGGTAGCGCCGGCTGAGGTCCTCGCCGCGCGCCTGGATCTCGGGATCGACGTGCGCGAGGGCCACCCGCTCGGGCTCCCCGAGCTCGTCGCGCAGATCGACGGCGCACCAGTCGGCGACCTCGGGCACCGCGAGGGTCGCCACCTGACGGAGCAGTTCGTCAGGATCGAGCGAGGCGGACAGCAGGGCGCTGCTGTCGGCCAGGAAGCGCTGTGCCATCTCCGCGCGCTTGTGCGTGGTGATGTCCTCGATCACGTTGATCGCCATCGCGACCGTGCCGCCGCCGTCGAGGATCGGCGTGGCCTTGACCGCCGACCAGCGCTCCTCGCCGGTCGCCCGCCGGCGGAAGCGCACCACCGCCTCGCCCGCCACACCCTCCGCGAGGGCGCGCCGGCCGGGCAGCTCCTCGACCGGGAACGTGCCGCCGTCCTCGCTGAGCATGTCGAAGCGCGCGAGCAGGGCCTCGCGGGGAGCGGCCAGCAGCTCCTCGCTCGAGCCGAACCCGAGCATGTCGACGGCGGCGTCGTTCGCGAACAGCAGCTGGCCGTCGGGGCCCTGCGCGGTGATGGCGTCCGCCACGCCGCGCAGGATCGCCTCGAGCTGCTCGCGCGCCTGGTCCGCGTCCACGCGGGCGAGCTGCTCGAGGCGGAGCAGCTCCTCTCGCTCCTCCTCGTTCGCCTTGCGCCGGGTGATGTCGCGCAACGTGCCGGTGAACATGGGCGGCTCGCGGGTGCCGATGCGGTTGATCGCGATCTCGACCGGGAACTCGCTGCCGTCGGCCCGCATGCCCAGCAGCTCGAGGCGCCGCCCGAGGATCGAGGGCTCGCGGGTCTCGACGTAGCGCGCCAGCGCCCGGCGGTGCGCCGCTCGCAGCGACGGGGGCACGATCAGCTCCGCCATCTCGCGGCCGACCACGTCCGACGCCTGGCGACCGAAGATCCGCTCGGCCGCGGGGTTCCATTCGACCACGTGTCCGCGGTGGTCCATGATCACCACGCCGTCGAGCGCCGATGCGAGCACCGCGGCCTTGCGGGCCTCGCTCTCGCCCACGGCCTCCACCACGCGCTGACGCTCCACGAACTCGCCGATCTGGTACCCGAGCGAGCGCGTGAGCGCGATCAGCTCCGGGTCGGGCTCGCGACGGGCGCGGCAGAACAGCTCGATCACGCCCACGGTTCGCTCGCCGCTTGTGATCGGGAAGACGAGCGCGCCCCGGAGGCCCGCAATCCTGGCGGCCTCCGCGCGGCGGAAGCCCTCGTAGCTGGGCGCGTCTCTCAGCCAGGTGGCATGGCCGGACTCCCAGACCTGTCCCGGCAGCCCGACGCCCGGGGTGAGGGTCAGCTCGCGCGTGGCGGTGTCGAAGCGGTCGGCCCGCACCCCGTCCGCGCGCCAGCCCGCGGCGCACTGAATATCGCCATCGCGGTCCGGCTCCCACAGGTATCCGACCTGCCAGTCGAGCGGCTCGGCGATCGCCGCCAGCACGGCGGGCGCCGCCTCGTCGAGCCTGCGCGCCTCGGCGATCGCGCGAGCGACCCCGAACTGCGCCTCGAGCCGCGCCGCCGCGCCCCTGCTCGACCCGCGCAGTGCGGCGATCGCGACGGCTAGAGCCCCGCCGATCGCCACCACGGCCACGCCCGCGAGGTGCTCGGCCGAGCCGAAGTCGTTCCCGGTCAGGCCCAGGGGGATCGACACCACGAGCGCGAGCGCCGCCACGAGCGCCGTCCGGCCGGGAGGCAGGCCCGTGGCGGCCACGAGCGGCGCGACCACGAGCAGCTCGACGAGCAGAGCGCCGGCGTCGAGCGCCACGTCGAGGGCCGTGGCCGCGAGGAGCGCTCCAAGCGCGATCAGCAGCGTGCGTCGCTGTCCCTGTGCGCCCCCTCGTGCTGTTGCGACGTCCAAACTCCCCGCGAGAATACTCGTGTACAACCCGCTGCGTGGGCTCTTTGGATCGGGATCCGCCGGGAGTCGTTCGCGTGCGCGCGGGCAACGCCTCACCGCTCACGCTCGACGGCACCAACACCTACGTGGTCGGCAGCTGGGTGGTCGACCCGGGGCCCGAAGACCCCGCTCACCTCGCTGCGGTGCGCGCCGCCGCGCCGGACGGGATCGAGGGCGTCGTGCTCACCCACGCCCATGCCGACCACGCAGAGGGAGCCGAGCGGCTCGACGCGCCGGTCGTGCTTCCGGTCGACGGCGAGCGGCTGGGCCCGTTCCGAGCGCTCGCCACGCCGGGTCACTCAGCCGACAGCGTCTGCCTGATCGCCGGCGGCGCCTGCTTCAGCGGCGACACCGTGCTCGGCACCGGCAGCGTGTTCATCGCTCCGGGCGAGGGCTCGCTCTCGGCCTACCTCGACTCGCTGCGGCACCTGCGGAAGCTCGAGCTCGAGGTGATCTGTCCCGGCCACGGCCCCTACGTGACCGATCCGGCCGCCAAGCTCGACGAGTACATCGCCCACCGCCTCGACCGCGAGCGGAAGCTCCTGGAGGCGCTCGACGCGGGCGTCCGCGGTCGCGACGCGCTGCTCGACGCCGTGTGGTCCGACGCGCCGCCGGCGCTCCGGCCGGCGGCGGCGCTCACGCTGGCCGCGCACCTCGAGAAACTCGTGGAGGAGGGGCGGGTGCCCGCGGACGTCGGGTGACTCGAGTCGTCAGCCCGCGCGAAATCAATCGCCGCTCACCGGGTCTCGGCGGGGGCGCTGTCGCGCCGCCTGAGTGCCGCCTGCCGCAATCCGTCGAGCGAATCGCTCGTCCAGCGGCGGAAGTAGGCCCTGCCCAGTGTCCGGTCGAAGATCCGGTCGCCAAGTCGCCGTGGCTGCATCCCGATCTCGACCTCGACGAACGTGCCGCCCTGGGCGGGGGTCAGCAGCCATTCGGCGTACATGCCCGTCTGGCGGCAGCTCATGCGGATCGCGCGCAGGTCGTCACGTCGCTCGAGCAGGAAGTTCGTTTTCCCTGTCCCGATCGCGCTGCGAGTGACCTGCGCGTACTCGTCGCCCTCCTCGAAGCGCTCCCCGCGCACCTCGACCACGCGCGGCCACCACTCGGGGTGGCGGGTCGGGATGCCCACGAGCTCCCAGATCAGTTCGAGAGGAGCGTCGAGGTGCGCGTGCTCGCGGTGCGCCGACACACGAAGGAGTCTGGCAGCCGACTACCCTTGCGGCTCGTGGTCAGCACCAACCAATTCAAGAACGGGATGCACGTCGAGGTCGACGGCACGATCTTCCGGATCGTCGAGTTCCAGCACGTGAAGCCGGGCAAGGGCGGCGCGTTCGTTCGCACGAAGCTCAAGCGGGCCGCTGACGGCGCCGTGATCGACAGGACCTTCCGGGCCGGCGAGAAGTTCCGGCCCGTGCGCACCGAGTCCCGCAAGATGACCTTCCTCTACGCGGACGGCACCGAGGCGCATTTCATGGACGTGCAGACCTACGAGCAGATGGCGGTTCCCGAGGACGCCGTGAAGGAGCCACTCAAGTGGGTGCTCCCGAACGAGGAGGTCGACGTGCTCTACGTCGACGAGCGGCCGAGCGACGTGCAGGTGCCGAGCGCGATTGAGATGGGCGTGTCCGAGACCGAGCCCGGCCTGCGTGGCGACACGGCTTCGGGCGGCGGCGACAAACCGGCCACGCTCGAGTCCGGTGTGGTCGTCCGGGTGCCTCTGTTCGTGAACGTCGGCGACCGGATCCGGGTGGACACGCGCTCGGGCGAGTACGTCTCGCGCGCCTGAGGCCGAGGTGCCACGGCGCAGAGATCAGCGCAGGGCCGCCGTGGTCGCCCTCTACCAGGCCGACGTGACCGGCGCCGCTCCGTCCGAGCTCCTCGGTCGCGACTCGACCCCGTTCACGCGCGAGCTCGTGGACGGCACGATCGCCGAGCGCGCCGAGCTGGACGCGCTGATCGAGCGCTACGCGAGCGGCTGGTCGCTTGAGCGCATCGCGCCGCTGGAGCGCAACATCCTTCGCCTCGCGCTGCACGAGCTGCGCAGCCGGCCGGACATCCCGCCGGAGGTTGCGATCGACGAGGCGGTTGAGGCCGCGAAGGAGCTTTGCTCGGCCGAGGCGCCGGGCTTCGTGAACGGCATCCTGGGGGCCGCGCAGCGAGAGGAGGTCGGGTCGCGATGAGCGCGCCGGACAACCTCGAGGAGCTGGCCGAAGAGCTCGAGGCGGTGGCGGACAAGCTGCGCTCGGGCGCGGTCGACGCCGACGAGGCGGCGGACCTCGTGGAGCGCTGCGCCGAGCTGGCGGCGCGCCTCGGTGGCGAGATCGACGCGCGCACCCGCGCGGCGAGCGAGTCGGAGGGCCAGGAGCGTCTGCTTTGAGCCAGGTCGAGGCGACGGCCTATCCGGTCGAGCTCCAGGAGAAGGTCGACGCCCACCTCGATGGCCTCAGCTTCGCCACCGAGCCCGGCACCGCGCGGCTCGACGAGGCGATGCGCTACTCGCTGCTGGCGGGCGGCAAGCGCATCCGGCCCGTGCTCGCGCTCGCCACCGCGGAGGCGCTCGGGCGCCCGCCCGACGAGGTGCTCCCGCTCGCCTGCGCGCTCGAGATGATCCACACCTACTCGCTGATCCACGACGACCTGCCTGCCATGGACGACGACGAGCTTCGCCGCGGCAAGCCGACCTGCCACGTTGCGTACGGGGAGGACGTGGCCATCCTGGCGGGCGACGGGCTGTTCGCCGAGGCGCTGCGACTGCTGCTCGGAGAGCAGCGGGGCGAGCCGGCGAACGTGCTCGCGGCCGCGCGCGAGGTGGTGGGCGCCGTGGGCGTGGGGGGGATGGTCGGCGGCCAGTACCTCGACGTGGCCGCGAACCAGGCGGTGGAGCTCCGGCACCTCCACGAGCTGAAGACCGGCGCGCTGATCGCTGCCTCGGTGGGCGCCGTTCTTGCGCTGGAGGGCACACCGGAACCTGCCACAATCCCCTTCCGGCGCTTCGCGACCGAGCTCGGAGTGGTCTTCCAGATCGTCGACGACATCCTCGACGTGACGGGCGACGAGGCCGAGCTGGGCAAGCCGCGGGGCTCCGACGAACGGCATGGAAAGACCACCTATGTGAGCGTGCACGGGCTCGACCGCGCCCGGGTACTTGCTGCAGAGACGCACGGTAGGGCCCGGGCGGCGCTCGCGGAGGCCACGGGCGACACCGGACGCCTCGGACAGATCGCGGACTACATCCTCACGCGCACGACATGACCACGCTTCTCGACAAGATCGACGGGCCGCAGGACCTGAAGCAGCTCGACGACGACCAGCTCGTCCAGGTGGCGCAGGAGGTGCGCGAGCTCATCATCGAGACGATCGGCGAGATCGGCGGGCACTTCGGGGCCAACCTCGGCGCCTGCGAGATCGCGGTGGCGCTCCACTCGCTGCTCGAGTCGCCCGCCGACAAGATCCTCTGGGACGTCGGCCACCAGGCCTACCCCCACAAGGTGCTCACCGGCCGGCGGGACCGGCTCGCCACGATCCGCAAGTACGAGGGCCTCGCGCCCTTCTGCGCGATCGCCGAGTCCGAGCACGACATCATGGGCGCCGGCCACGCCTCCACCTCGGTTTCCTACGCCGTCGGCATCAAGGAGGCGATGCGGCACGGGATCGCGCCCGACGGAAAGGTGGTGGCGGTGATCGGCGACGGCGCGCTGACCGGCGGCGTCTCGTTCGAGGCGCTGCTCAACGCCGGCGGGCTCGACCAGCCGATCGTGATCGTGGTGAACGACAACGGCATGTCGATCGCCCCGAACGTGGGCGCGCTCTCGCGCTACTTCAACCGCATGCGGCTGAACCCGAAGCTGTACCACGCACGCGAAGACGCCGAGGAGACGCTCACGCGGCTGCCGGCGGGTATCGGCAAGCGGATCGAGCGGCTCGGCCCGATCCTGAAGGAGTCACTCAAGGCCTACTGGGCCCCGGGACTGTTCTTCGAGGAGCTCGACCTCGCGTACGTGGGCGTGATCGACGGCCACGACGTGAAGGAGCTGCGCCAGGCGATCGGCGGGGCGCTCCAGGCCGACCGCCCGGTCGTGGTGCACTGCAAGACGGTGAAGGGCAAGGGCTTCGTGCCCGCCGAGGAGGGCGGGCTCGAGGGCATGGAGAAGTGGCACGCCGCCAAGCCGGGCTCGATCGTGAACGGCGCGGCGGCGCCGAAGAAGAAGCCGGCCTTCGGCGCGAAGCCGGCGGCAAGCCCGCCGCCGCAGTACACGGCTGTGTTCGGGGACGCCCTCGTGGAGGAGGCGCGCCGCGACGAGCGCGTGATCGGCATCACCGCCGCCATGAACTCCGGCACCGGCCTCGATCGGCTCCAGAAGGCGCTGCCTGAGCGCTACTACGACGTGGGGATCGCGGAGCAGCACGCCGTGCTCTTCGCCGCCGGCCTCGCGCTCGAGGGCGCGAAGCCCGTGGCGGCGATCTACTCGACTTTCCTCCAGCGCGGCTTCGACCAGATCGTTCACGACGTCTGCCTCCAGCGGCTGAACGTGGTCTTCGCGATGGACCGCGCCGGGCTCGTGGGCGACGACGGCCCAACCCACCACGGCGCGTTCGACATCTCCTACCAGCGCTGTCTGCCCCATATGACGCTGATGGCGCCGCGGGACGAGGCGATGCTCGTGCACATGCTGCGCACGGCGCTCGAGCACGACGACGGCCCGGTGGCGCTGCGCTATCCGCGCGGCGAGGCGGAGGGCGTGCCGCTGCCCGACCGCCCGCAGGCGCTCGAGATCGGCCGCGGCGAGCTCCTGCGCGAGGGTGAGCGGGTTGCGCTGCTCGGTTACGGCTACGGGGTGAGCGTGGCGCTCGGCGCTGCGGAGCGCCTCGCCGACGACCACGGGGTCGAGCCCACGGTGGCCGACGCTCGCTTCGCCAAGCCGCTCGACGGCGAGCTGATCGAGCGGCTCGTGGCGGAGCACGACGTGCTGGTCACGGTCGAGGAGAACGTGCTCGCCGGCGGCTTCGGCTCCGCCGTGCTCGAGCACCTGGCCGACCGCGACCTGCTCGGCCGCACGCGCGTGCTGCGCTTCGGCCTACCCGATCGCTACGTGACCCACGGCAAGCCCGCGCTGCTGCGCGAGGAGGTCGGCCTCACGGCCAGCGACGTGGCCGAGCGCGTGGCGCAGGCCGTGCTCGAGCCCTCGCTGGCGTAGCGGCGCTCCGGGCTCCCACCGCTTTCAGAACGTCGCGCAGGTCAGGTAGTCGAAGCCCTTCTGTGCCGCTTCGAACGGGTCGAACTCGGGATCGCCGAAGGGCGGGTCATGCTCGACCACGTAGTAGCGGACCGGGCCACTGGAGGCCGCGAAGACCTCGGGGAAGTCGATGATCCCCTCGCCGACGATCTCGATCGCGCCCGGGAACGGACCGGCTGCCATGTCCTTGACGTGGAAGAGCTGGATGCGGTCGCCGTAGCGCTCGAGCACGTTGACCGGGTTTGCGAGGCCGCCACCGTTGGTCGCCCAGTAGATGTCCAGCTGGAACACCACGTTCTTGGGGTCGGTGTTGGCCATGAGGATGTCGAACACCGTCTGGTCGCCGAAGGCCGTCTCGAACTCGATGTCGTGGTTGTGCACCATCAGCGTCTGGCCCGCCCGCCGCGCCCGCGCGCCGAGCTCGTCGAGGTACCGCGCGTACGCGATCCACTCGGCCTCGGTGGAGTAGATCGGCGGGAATATCGGCGTGGCGCCCGAGCCGAAGTACTTGATGCCCAGGATGCGGTTCTCGGCCAGGATCTGGTCGAAGTCGGCGGGGCTCTCCGGCGTGCCCACGTCCACATGCCGACCCGACGCCCTAAGCCCGTACTTGTCGAGCAGCGCCCGGTACTGCTCGGCGGTCAGACCGCTGAGCGTGAACGGCTCGACGTTGCGATAGCCCATCTCGCTCAGTCGCCGGAGGACCTCCTCCGTCCGCGCGATCGTCGCCGGATCGGTCTCGAAGCCGATGTACTCGGCGAACGTCCACAGCTGGACCGAGATCTTGCTGACCGGGACGCCCCGGCCGCCGCAGTCCGGTGACTGGGCGGCCGCGGTGCCGGCTGCCGCCAGGCTGAGGCAGCCTGCCGCCGCAACGGCAACGACGCCACGCACGATACGCCCGCGCCTCCTAGGTCCGTTCATGCTCGCGCGGACTCTACGCCCCAGCCGACGAAATTGCGGCGCCGGGAGTGCCTCCGCATGAGGGCCTCGCCGGCTAGCCCCAACGCGCGAACGACGTGTCCGCCTCGAGGCGGAGCGCGAACGCCGCGATCAGCCCGATCACGGCCTCGACGTCGTCCATGTCCACGAGCTCGACGGGCGAGTGCATGTAGCGCAGCGGGATCGAGACCACGGCGGTGGGCACGCCGCTGCGGCTCAGGTGAATCGAGTCGGCGTCGGTGTGGGTGCCGCGTCCTGCCACCTCGGTCGTGGTCGCGATCCCTTCGGCCTCGGCGGCCTCGTCGATCAGGTGGTTCACGCGCGCGCTCACGATCGCGCCGCGCGTGATCACGGGGCCGTCGCCGAGCCCGTGCTCGCCGATCTGGCCGGCCTCCACGCCCGGGGCGTCCGTGGAGTGCGTCACGTCGACCACGATCGCCACGTCCGGCTCGAGCCCGTACGCCATCGCGCGGGCCCCGAGCGCCCCGATCTCCTCCTGCACGGCGGCCACCGCCGCCACGGGGCCCGCCCCGCCGCCCTGGTCGGCCACACGGCGCGCCACCTCGAGCGCCACGTAGACGCCGAGCCGGTTGTCGAGCGCGCGCGATGCCGCCAGGCTGCCGCGCAGCTCCACCGGCTCGGTGTCGATCACCACGGAATCGCCGGGGCGCACGAGCTCGAGCGCCTCGTCCCGCTCGGCGGCGCCGATGTCCACGTGGAGGCCCTTCATGTCCACCGCCTTCTTGCGCTCTTCCGCCTCCAGCAGGTGGATCGGCTTGCGGCCGCACACTCCCGGCACAGGCCCCTCCGCGCCCAGCACCTGCACGCGCTGGCCGACCAGGATCTGCGGGTCCCAGCCCCCGGACGAGACGACCTTGAGGTAGCCCTCCTTCGTCACGTGGCTCACGAGCACCGCAATCTCGTCGATGTGTCCGACCACCGCGAGCAGCGGATGCTCGCCGCGGCCACCGACGCGCGCGACAGGCGTGCCCATGGCGTCGACGCTCACGCCGGCGAACTGCTCGGCCGCGGCCTGCCAGGCGGCCACCGCCCGGCCCTCCTGCCCCGGGGCGCCAGGGGTCGTCAGGAGCTCGCGCAGCAGGTCGGGGATCACCCTCGTACCTCGATCGTGGGCTCGATCGTCATCTCGCTCCTGAGGCTGTTGGCTATGAAGCAGTGCTCGTGGGCGGTGTGCACGAGCTTGCGCACGCGCTCCTCGCTGGCCGCGCCCGCGATCGTGATCCGCGGCCGCAGCGTGACCTCGGTGATCTGCACCGGCTGGCGGTCTTCGGGCATCAGGCCGAGCGCCTCGTCGACGTACTCCACGACGTCGATGCGCGCCTTCGAGGCCAGGTGGAGGAACCACAGGAGCTGGCAGGACGACGCCGCCATCACGACGAGCTGCTCGGGGTTGAGGACCGACGGGTCACCGTGGCCCTCGCCGGTGGTGAGTCGGACCTCCTGCTCGGCGGGCGGGGCCTTCACGCCGTGCTCGCGCCCGTAGCGCTCCCAGCCGAGCCCCGTGGAGCCGGTCCACCGGAGCGTGGTCTCGTAGCGTCGGGTCGACATCGAGCGGATGAGTCTGTCAGGAAGAGAAACGACCCGCCGGGGGCGGGCCGTCTCTGAGGGAGGAGTGATGCGATATGTGGATCGGTGAGAGGAAGTCTTAGATTGGTCGCGCGCTGTAGCGCGTGATCGAGGAGACCGCGAGGGCGCCGGCGCCGACGGCGGCGAACACCGCTACGGCCTCGGTCTCGCCCGCCGCGCTGAAGATCAGCGCGGCAACGAACAGGCCGAGCGCCAGCCCACGGTCGTAGATCGCCTGGGCGCTCAGGGGCAGTGTGCCGCGCCCGCCGAACTCGGTGCCCGACAGCGCGAGTGCCACGACCAGGATGCCGACGACCATGCCGGTCACGATGGCCGCCGGTCCGGCGCCCACGAACAGCGGCCCGACGATCAGCGCACTGGCGCCCGCGATCAGCAGGCCGGCGCGGAAGGCCGGGTTGATGAGCCGCAGAACCGTCATCGCATTCGAGGCTACGCCGGGTGGGGAGCGCTTGTGTGACGTGGGTCACAGAGGCCGCGGGCTGGCGGCCGCGGGTACTCTGCGCGCGTGACCAAGCAGCGGCTCGACACCCTGCTGGCCGAGCGTGGTCTGTACGAGTCGCGCTCGCGCGCCGCCGCGGCCGTGATCGCCGGCGACGTGCGAGTGGCCGGTGCTCCCGCGCGCAAGCCGGGGGAGCTCGTGGCCGACGACGCCGAGCTGGCGGTGGCCGTGGCGCCGCCGTTCGTCTCGCGCGGGGGGATCAAGCTGGCCAACGCGCTCGACACCCTCGGGCTCGACCCCGGCGGCCGGCGGGCGCTCGACGTCGGGGCCTCCACCGGCGGCTTCACCGACTGCCTCCTTCAGCGCGGCGCCGAGCACGTGGTGGCCCTCGACGTGGCGTACGGGGAGCTGCACTGGCGGCTTCGCAACGACCCGCGGGTCACGGTGGTCGAGCGCCGCAACGCGCGAGAGCTGCGGCCGGGCGAGCTGCCCTACGCGCCCGACCTGATCGCGATCGACGTCTCGTTCATCTCACTGCGAAAGCTGCTCGGCGCCGTGCTCGCCTGCGCGGCGCCCCGCTTCGACTGCCTAGCGATGGTCAAGCCCCAGTTCGAGGTCGGACGCGGGCGCGTGGGGAAGGGCGGCGTGGTGCGCTCCCCCGAGGAGCGGCGGGCGGCGCTCGTGGAGGTCGGCGAGCACGCCCGCGACCGGCTCTGCGCGGCGGTGCTCGGCTACGCGAGCTCCGGCCTGCCCGGCCCGGCCGGGAACCGCGAGAGCTTCGTCTGGCTCGCGGAGGCCGGCCGGGCCGGCGCCGGCGGCGACCTGGAGGCCGCCGCACGAAGGGCCGAGCCGTGAGCGCCCCGCGCACGGTCGCCCTCTTCAGCCACACCCGGATCGGCGACACGGGCGCTCCGCTTCGCCGCGTGCTCGAGCTCGCCCACAGCGCGGGCGTCGAGGTGTGGATTTCGCCGGAGGAGGCGCAGAAGCACGGCTTCGCATCCGCGCCCGACGGGGCAGTGCTCACGAAGGGCGACGAGGGGCCCCCGGACCTCGCGCTCGTGCTCGGAGGCGACGGAACGATCCTGTCCGCCCTGCGCGACTTCGCCGGCACCTCGGTGCCGGTGTTCGCGATCAACTTCGGGGCGATCGGGTTCCTGGCCACGGTCGAGCCGTGGGAGCTCGACGAGGGCGTCGCGCGTGCCTTCGCCGGCGAGATCGACGTGATGGAGCTGCCCGCGCTCGTGGCGCGCACGGATCGCGGGCCGCAGCTCGCGGTGAACGACGTCTCCTTCCACCGGCGCCAGAGCGGCCGGGTGGCCGAGCTGGCCTACTCGGTGTCGGGCGAGGAGCTGGGCCAGGTGCGCTGCGACGGTCTCGTGGTGTCCACCCCCGCCGGCTCGACGGGCTACAACCTGGCCAACGGCGGGCCGGTGCTGGCCTGGGGGGTGGAGGGCTTCGTGGTCTCGTTCATCGCCCCGCACACGCTCACCGCACGCTCGCTCGTGGTGGCGCCCGGCGACGTGCTCGAGGTCACCAACCGCTCGCGCGAGGAGGACGTCGAGATGACCACCGACGGCCGCTCCGCTTGGGCGCTCGCCAGCGAGGCCACCGTGCCGATCGCCTTCGAGGAGGGCAAGGCGCTGCTCGCACAGGCGCCCGGTGCAACGTTCTACCACCGCCTGCGCGACAAGTTCGGCCGTCTCTCCTACTGATCCGTAACGCCCCGGCCGCTCCGTCGGGAGCCGCTGGTACACCTGCACGGTGCTCCTCGAGCTGCGCATCGAGAACCTGCTCCTGATCGAGCGGGCCGAGCTTCGCCCCGGCGCCGGCCTCACGGCGATCACCGGCGAAACTGGCGCCGGCAAGACCGTGCTCGCGCACGCACTCGACCTCCTGCTGGGTGGCAAGCCGCGCTCGGCGATCGTGCGCCCCGGCGCGCGCGAGGCCTACGTGGAGGGCGCCTTCGAGCTACCCCCAGGGCTGCTCGACGACCCCGAGCTCGCGGACCTGCGCGAGCGGATCGGGGAGGACCTCGAGGAGGTGGTGCTCGCCCGCCGGGTGAGCGCCGGGGGCCGCACGCGCGCGTTCGTCCAGGGCCGCTCGGCCACGGCGGCTGACCTCGGCGCCCTTGGGGGTCGCCTCGTGGCGTTCTTCGGGCAGCACGAGCACCGCCGCCTGATGCTGGCCTCCGCCCAGCTCGACCTGCTCGACGGCTTCTGCGGTCGCGACCAGCTCGCCCTGCGTGACCGCGTGGCGGCCGCCCATACGCGCGCGCGGGAGTTCGAGCGCACGCTTGCCGGGCTGCGCGAGCGTGCCGGCACCCGTGACCGCGACCTCGGGCTGCTGAGCTTCGAGATCGACGAGATCGACGCGCTCGGCCCGAGCCAGGACGAGCGTGACCAGCTCGGCGCCGAGCGCGAGCGGCTGCGCCGCATGGACGGCCTGGTCGCGGCGGCGGGCGGCGGCGCCGAGGCGATCGCCCCCGACGGCGACGGCGGCGTCGCGCTGCTGCTCGCCGAGGCCGAGCGGCTCGCCGAGGCCGTGGCGGGCGTCGATCCGGCGCTCGACGAGCTCGCGGGCCGGCTTGGGACCCTGCGCCTCGAGGCGGAGGACCTCGGAGGCGAGCTGCGGCGCTATGCCGAATCGCTCGAGGCCGAGCCCGGCCGGCTCGAGCAGGTCGAGGAGCGGCTCGAGCTGTACGAGCGGCTCGAGCGCAAGCACGGCGGCAGCGTCGGCTCGGTGCTCGAGCACGCGGAGCGCTGTCGCGCCGAGCGCGACTCGCTCGAACGCGCCGAGGTCGAGACCGAGCGCGCCGAGGCGGCGCTCGCCGAAGCGCGCGCGGAGTTCAGCGCGCTCGCGGGCGAGCTCGGCGACGCCCGGCGCGTCGCGGCGCCCAAGCTCGCCGAGCGGGTCCGGGCCGAACTGGCCGCGCTCGCGATGGAGGCTGCGGAGTTCGAGGTCGTGGTCGAGCCGCGCGACGAGCCGGGCCCGGCGGGTACGGAGCGCGTCGAGCTGATGCTCGCGCCCAATCCCGGCGTGCCCGCCGCCCCGATCCGCGAGGCGGCGTCGGGGGGCGAGCTGTCGCGGGTGATGCTCGCGCTGATGACGGTCGGCGCCTCGCGCGAGGGGCCGGGCTCGGCCCGGACCGGAGCGATGGCTTCCTCGCGCGAGGGGCCGGGCTCGGCCCGGACCGGAGCGATGGCTTCCCTCGGGGAGTCACGGGTGCTCGTGTTCGACGAGGTCGACGCCGGCGTGGGTGGCCAGACGGCGCGCGCGGTGGGCGAGCGGCTGCGCGCGCTCGGCGAGTCGCACCAGGTGCTGTGCATCACCCACCTGCCGCAGATCGCGGCGCTCGCGGACACGCACTTCCGGATCGAGAAGTCGGCCGAGGGGGAGACGGCGCTCACCACCGTCGAGTCGCTCGAGGGCGAGGGCGTCGTCGAGGAGCTCGTGCGGATGCTGGGCGCCGATACGGGCGACGGGGCCGCGCGCAGGCACGCCGAGGAGCTGCTGGCGGCCGCCTGACAAGGCCGGGTTCCGCCGCGTACACGAGTACACTCGGTTTCCCAGAGTCCTTGATGCCGCAGAGCCGCCCGGAAACCCGTTTCGTCTTCGTCACCGGCGGCGTCGTCTCAGCGCTCGGGAAGGGCATCGCGGCCGCCTCGCTGGGACAGCTCCTGGTCGCTCGCGGGCTCTCGGTCACGATCCAGAAGTTCGACCCGTACATCAACGTCGACCCGGGCACGATGAGCCCGTTCCAGCACGGCGAGGTGTTCGTCACCGAGGACGGCGCCGAGACCGACCTCGACCTGGGGCACTACGAGCGCTTCACGGACGTGAACACGAGCCGGGCCTCGAACGCCACCGCGGGCGCGATCTACAACTCCGTGATCCGGCGCGAGCGCCGCGGGGACTACCTCGGCGGCACCGTGCAGGTGATTCCGCACATCACCGACGAGATAAAGAACCGGATCAAGCTGGTGGCGGAGAGCACCGACGTCGACATCGTGATCACCGAGATCGGCGGCACGGTGGGGGACATCGAGTCGCTTCCGTTCCTCGAGGCGCTGCGCCAGTTCGCCTCCGACCTGGGACGCGACCGCTGCATGTTCGTCCACCTCACGCTGGTCCCGTTCCTCGGCCACGCGGGCGAGCTGAAGACCAAGCCGACCCAGCACTCGGTGCAGGAATTGCGCCGCATCGGCATCCAGCCGGACATGGTGATGTGCCGCTCCGAGGAGCCGCTCGACAAGGACATCCGCGAGAAGATCGCCCTGTTCGCGAACCTGCCCGTGGCCTCGGTCGTGTCCGCGCGTGACGTGGACTCGATCTACAAGGTCCCGCTCGAGTTCGAGGGCGAGGGCGTGGCCGACCGCGTGCTCGACCACTTCGGGATCGGCACCGCTCCGCCCGACATGAGCGGCTGGCAGGGGCTCGTCGACCGGATCGAGTCAGCGGTCGCTCCCGTCCGGATCGCGCTGGTGGGCAAGTACAACCAGCTCGCCGACGCGTACCTGTCGGTGATCGAGGCCCTCAACCACGCGGGCACGCACCACGGCGGTCACGTCGAGGTGCGCTGGGTGGACAGCGAGCGGCTCACCGACGGCGAGGTGGAGCGCGAGCTCGAGGCGTGCGACGGCATCCTGGTGCCCGGCGGCTTCGGCGTGCGCGGGATCGAGGGCAAGATCCAGGCGGCGCGCTACGCGCGCGAGCACGACGTTCCCTACCTCGGCATCTGCCTCGGCATGCAGATCGCGGTCGCGGAGTTCGCGCGGCACGCGTGCGGCATGGACGGCGCGAACTCCACCGAGTTCGACCCCGAGACGCCCTACCCGGTGATCGACCTCCTGCCGGAGCAAAAGGAGGTCAGGGACATGGGCGGCACGATGCGCCTGGGGGCCGACCCGGTCAAGCTCCACGAGCACACCCGCGCGCGAGAGATCTACGACGACGCCGTGATCTACGAGCGCCACCGCCACCGCTACGAGGTGAACAACCACCTCCGCAAGCGGCTCGAGCAGGGCGGCCTCGTGTTCAGCGGCACCTCGCCGGACGACCGGCTGGTCGAGGTGATCGAGCTGCCCGACCACCCGTTCTTCGTGGCCTCGCAGTACCACCCGGAGTTCAAGTCGCGGCCGCTTCGCCCGCAGCCGCTCTTCCGCGAGTTCGTGGGCGCCGCCCTCGCGCGTGCGGGCCATCGCGTGCCCGAGGTGGAGCCGGACGTGCACGCCGAGACGCGCATCTGAGGAGCGCGCTCAGCCCGGCCGTGCCCAGGTGATCGCCAGCTCGCCGCCGAGGAAGCCGGCCAGCCGCTCCGCCTCGGCCTCCGCCTGCGTCCGAGCCCACTTCGGCGTGCGCCCAAAGGGCTCGATTTCGACCAGCAGGCGCTTGCCGTTGCGCTCGTGTCGCCACACGCCCTCCATCCGGCCGTTCACGATCAGCACGGGCGAGATCCAGCCCTGGTTGCGATACACGCGCGCCTTGTGCTCCGGGTCGAGCAGCGCCGGCGCGCTGCGAGAGGCGCCGATCACCCACTGGTCGAACCCCGGCAGAAGGCATGCCACGCTGGCCGGTTTCGCACTCGCCGCCTCCTCGAGTTGGTCCGCCAGCATCCAGGCGGCCGACCCGTCCACGTCGGCCTCGACCGCCTCGTCGCCGAGCGCCGTCAGCATCGCCCCGGCGCGCGCCGGGCTCAGGTACCACCAGCGGGCGAGGTCGTCGCGGGTGGCCGGGCCGAAGGCCCCCAGGTAGCGGCGCGTGATCTCGCGCAGCGCCTCCTCCGGGTCGGCGTCCGGCGCGGCGCCGCCAGGCAGCCAGTCATCCGGGGCCGTGAAGCGAACCTTCTGGCCGGCGTTCGGTCCGAAGCAGAGCCGCCCCTGGTAGGACGCGGGCTTGAGGAACGCGCCCCAGCTGCCCTCGATCCGCTCCGCCATCTCCGGTGACTTCGTGATCCGCGCCACCTCGGCGCCCAGCTCCGCCCGTGTGAGCGGATCGCCGTCGAGGGCCGCGCCGATCGCCTCCACGAGCCGGTCGAGCTCCTCGCTCGTGAGGCCGAAGCCGCGAAGCCATCCCGGCTTGCGGTAGTGCTCGTAGGTCCCGAGCCCGCCGAGCCAGGTCCCGATCTCGGTGGCCGGCAGGAGGTGGAGCGTGCCGCGCATCGCCCACAGCTTCACGAGCGAGCGCTCCTCCCAGAGGGCGTTCGCCAGCGCGCCCGGCTCGAGACCGTCGATCCGTGCCCACAGGGTGAGCTCGGCCGAGGACATCAACTGGGCGTGCAGGCCGCACGTCCGCGAGGCCACCGCCACCAGCTCGTCGGGCCCCGCCCGCTCGACCAGCCGGTGGCGGGCCATACGCCAGGCGAGTGCCTGCTTCCAGGTGAGGTCGGCCACGGCCGGCGACCCTAGCGCCCGGACGGGTAGCGTTCCGTACGTGATCGCCGAGGCAACCGAGGCGGAGCGCGAGCGGCTCGTCGCCGACTTCGTCCGCTACTGCGAGATCGAGAGCCCGTCCGGGCGCGAGCGCGGGATGACGGACGCGCTCGCTGTCGACCTGCGCGGGCTCGGCCTCGATGTCGAGGAGGACGACACGGGCGCGGACACCGGCTCCGATGCCGGCAACCTGCTGGCGCGGCTGCCCGGGCCGGAGGGCGCGCGGACCATCCTGCTATGCGCGCACGTGGACACGGTGCCGCTCGACGGGCCGGTCGAGGTCGAGCGCGCCGACGGCCTGCTCACGAACCGCCACGAGGCGATCCTCGGGGCCGACAACAAGGCCGCCGTCGCGACGATCATGGGCGCGGCCAGGCGGCTGGTGAGCTCGCCGCCGCCGGTGGGCGTCGAGCTCCTGTTCACGACCTCCGAGGAGCTGGCCCTGCGCGGGGCCAAGGCCTTCGACCGGCGCCGGCTCGGCGCGGAGTTCGGCTACGTATTCGACCACGCCTCGCCGGTGGGCGAGATCGTGGTGGCCTCGCCGACCTACTACCGGCTGCAGGCGAGCTTCCGCGGCCGTGCGGCCCACGCCGGCATCCGGCCGGAGGCCGGGCGCAACGCGATCGCGGCGGCCGCCCGCGCGGTCGCGGCGATGCAGATCGGCAGGCTCGACGCGGAGACAACCGCCAACGTCGGCCGCATCGAGGGCGGCACGTCGGCGAACGTGGTGGCGGAGCGCTGCGTCGTGGAGCTCGAGGCGCGCAGCCTCGACGTGGCCAAGGCGGGGGAGACCGTGAGCGCCATGGTCGACGCCGCGGCGGAGGCGGCCAGCGATTCGGACTGCGACGTCGAGACCTCCGTCGAGCGTCTCTTCCAGGGCTACCGCCTGCCGCGCACCGCTCCGGCGGTGCAGGTTGCAGCCGCCGCGCTGGTGGCCTGCGGGATCGAGCCCGCCTACATTCCCACGGGCGGTGGCAGCGACGCCAACGCGTTCATCAGCGCCGGCCTGCCCGTGGTCAACCTCGCGAACGGCACCGAGCGCAACCATCAGCCCGACGAGTCGGTGACCGTCGACGCCCTCGAGGCGATGCTGGACGTGACGCTCGCGATCGTGGACCAGGCGGCGGCCGGCTGATGGCCTTCGAGCGCATCGGCGGTCACACCGCCTGGGAGGGACGCATCGGCAGGGTGCGGATCGAGACCTTCCGCTTCGAGGACGGCGAGGAGACCGAGCGGGAGATCGTGGAGCATCCCGGCTCGGTGGCGGTCGTCGCGCACGACGGCGAGCGCCTGTTCCTCGTGCGCCAGCCGCGCGAGCCCGTGGACGAGCCGGCGCTGGTCGAGCTCCCGGCCGGCAAGCTCGACGAGGAGGGGGAGGCTCCGCTCGACACGGCCAAGCGCGAGCTGGCGGAGGAGATCGGCAAGGGCGCCCGCCACTGGGAGCCCCTCACCACCGTGTTCCTCTCGCCGGGCTTCTCCGACGAGGCGTGCCACCTGTTCCTCGCCACCGGGCTCTACGACGAGAGCGCCGACTCCGGCGAGGACGAGCGGATCGAGATCGTGGAGGCGCCGCTCGCCGAGCTCGACCGCCTCATCGAGGACTGCCGCGACGCCAAGACGGCGATCGGCCTGCTGCTCCTGCGCTCGCGCCTGCGTCCGTCCTGACGCTCCCGTTGCAGCTCAAGGGATGGGTGGCCCGCGGACGAACTCGTCTGGCGATGGCGACGATCGAGCATCCCGCGGCCCAGCGGCCGTTCGAGCACCTGGTGCTCGACTTCCTGGCCTACCTCGAGTTCGAACGTGGTCTGTCGCGCAACACGCTCGAGGCCTACCGAAGCGACCTGTTCCAGTTCGGCCGCTTCCTCGAGGCACGCGACACCTCCGCGCTCGGCGCCGAGCCGCGTGACGTCGCGGACTTCCTCGAGGAGCTCGCCCGCGGAAGCGCCGGACGGCCGCCCTCGTCGCCCGCCACGATCCATCGCAAGAGCGCCTGCCTGCGCTCGTTCTACCGTCACCTGCGCCGCGACGGCCTCTGCGAGTCCGACCCCACCGCCACGCTCTCGGCGCCGCGCCGGGCGCGCAAGCTGCCACACGTGCTCACCCGCGGCGAGATCGAGCGCCTGCTTGCCCAGCCGCGCGGCACCGAGCCCGCCGCGCTCCGCGACCGCGCCCTGCTCGAGCTGATGTACGCCTGCGGGCTGCGCGCGTCCGAGGCCACCGGCCTCGAGCTCGGCGACGTGGACCTCGAGGAGCACGTGCTGCGCGCCCGCGGCAAGGGGTCGAAGGAGCGCGTCGTGCCGATCGGCCAGGCGGCGCTGCGGGCGCTCGGGATCTACCTGGAGCGCGGCCGCCCGAGGCTCGTGGGCGAGCGCGCCGAGACGCACGTGTTCGTGAACTTCCGCGGCGGCTCGCTCACCCGCCAGGGCCTCTACAAGATCGTCCGCCGGCATGCGCTGAGCGCCGGGCTCGCCGACCGGATGAGCCCACATACGCTGCGGCACACGTTCGCCACCCACCTGCTCGCGGGCGGCTGCGACCTGCGCTCGGTGCAGGAGATGCTCGGCCACGCGGACGTGTCGACCACGCAGCTCTACACGCACCTGTCGAGCGAGCGGCTCAAGGACGTGTACTTCAAGGCTCACCCGCGCGCGACGGTCGCGTAACGTCACTGGGGAGTGCCCGAGCTCCCTGAAGTAGAGACGATCCGCCGCCAGCTTGCGCCCGCCCTCGAGGGCCGGCGCATCGTCGACGCGCGCGTGCTCGACCCGCGCTGGTGCGAGCCCGCGCCGCCCGAGGCGATCGAGGACGCGCTG
>DASRIC010000009.1:0-15369 GCA_035650215.1 Thermoleophilaceae bacterium | reverse complement strand
AGGATGCTGGCCGCGTCGATCGCGCCCTCGGCGGCGCCGGCGCCGACGAGGTTGTGGAGCTCGTCGATGAACAGGATGATGTCGCCGCGCTGGGTGATCTCCTTCATCACCTTCTTGAGGCGCTCCTCGAACTCACCGCGGTACTTCGAGCCCGCCACGAGGGCGGCCAGGTCGAGCGTGTAGATCTGCTTGTTCTTCAGCAGCTCCGGCACCTCGCCGTTCGTGATCAGCTGGGCGAGGCCCTCGACCACTGCGGTCTTGCCCACGCCCGGCTCGCCGATCAGCACCGGGTTGTTCTTCTGGCGGCGCGAGAGGATCTGCATGATCCGCTCGATCTCGGTCTCGCGGCCCACGACCGGGTCGAGCTTGCCCTCGGCGGCGAGCTTGGTCAGGTTGCGGCCGAACTGGTCGAGCAGCTTCGAGGACTTCTTGCCCTCGCCGGGGGCGCCGGCTGCGGCACCCGCGCGGCCCAGGCGGCCACCGGGGCCGGAGAGCATGCGGATGACCTCGTTGCGGATCTTCTCGGAGTCGGCGTCGAAGTCGAGCAGGATGCGGGCGGCGACGCCCTCGTTCTCGCGCACGAGCCCGAGCAGGATGTGCTCGGTGCCGATGTAGTTGTGGCCGAGCGACAGCGCCTCACGGAGGGCCAGCTCGAGCACCTTCTTGGCGCGCGGGGTGAAGGGGATCTGGCCCGAGGTCACTTCCTCGCCCGAGCCGACGATGCGAACCACCTGGGCGCGCACGCGCTCCACGGTGATGTCGAGGGACTCGAGTACGCGCGCAGCAAGTCCTTCCTCCTCGCGCAGGAGGCCGAGGAGGATGTGCTCGGTGCCGATGTAGTTGTGCTTGAGGATTCGGGCCTCCTCTTGGGCGAGGACGACCACCTGGCGAGCCCGTTCGGTGAAGCGCTCAAACACGCTGTGCTCTCTTATCTGTCGGGAACTACGGGGGCGGCGTTACCCGTTCTTTCCCACTAGATCGGCATATACGCCGAGAGCGTGAGAGGTATCGAGATTCCGCCGACCCGCTGCGCCTACTCTACCAACGCACCTAAGTGCTGCTTGACGGCTGAAATGCCCTTCATGAAGCCCTAAAACCCGCATTTCGCGAGGGGTTTGTCGCTAGGGTCGCGACATGAAGCTGACTTCGCCGGTGGCGCTCCTCGTCCTGCTTGTGATGGCCGGGTGCGGCGGCAGCAACGACTCATTCACCGAGGAATACAACGATGCTGTCAAGCCCCTGGCGGAGCTCAAGACCGGCGTGGGGTCGAGCGCGGCCGAGTTCGACCGCCTCGCGAGCCGCACAGAACAGACGCGCGAGAACCTCGCGGACCTCGATCCGCCCGACGAGGCGCAGGAGGAGATGGACAAGCTGCTCGCCGGGCTGGAGGGCGTAACGCGCGACCTGAGCGCGGTCGCTGACGCGGTCCGGGCGAAGGATCCGGCGGAGCAGGCGGACGCCGCCAAGCAGCTGGTGAAGTCGAGCGCGGAGGTGCAGCAGGCGGAGTCGGCGCTCCAGCAGGCCGTGGAGGGCTAGCTCCGCATCGCCGGGAAGAGCACGACCTCGCGGATCCCGTGCCGGCCGCTGAGGATCATCACGAGCCGATCGATGCCGATGCCGATCCCGCCGGTGGGCGGCATGCCGTGCTCGAGCGCCTGCACGTAGTCCTCATCGTAGGGCTGGGTCTCCTCGTCACCGGCGGCCTGGTCCGCGCGCTGCTCGTCCGGGTCGTTCAGCTCGGTGAAGGCGTTGGCGAACTCCATCCCGCCCGCGAAGCACTCGAAGCGCTCCACGAGCCCGGGCTCGGAGCGGTGGTCCTTGGCGAACGGCGAGAGCTCCTTGGGGTAGTCGAGGATGAGGGTCGGGTCCTGCAGGTTGGGCTCGACGCGCTTCGAGAGCAGGTCGTCGATGCGCTTGGCCCAGGTGCCCTCGCCAGGCAGCTCGTCGCTCGCGATGTCGAGACCCGTTCCCTCGCGGATCGCCTCCCGCAGGGTGCGGCGCTTCCAGGGGGCGGAGAAGTCGATCGGCCCCTCGTAGCCCACGTCCTTCGCCACGTACTCGATCAGCTCCTCGAGGCGCTTCGCGATGTCGGCGTAGTCCGCGTACGCCTCGTACCACTCGAGCATCGTGAACTCCGGGTTGTGCTTGTGCGAGATGCCCTCGTTGCGGAAGTCCTTGCCGATCTCGTAGACCCGCTCGAGCCCGCCAACGATCAGTCGCTTGAGGTAGAGCTCGTCGGCGATACGCAGGAACAGGTCGCGGTCGAGCGCGTTGTGGTGGGTCGTGAAGGGACGGGCGAGGGCACCGCCGTAGAGCGGTTGGAGGATCGGGGTCTCGACCTCGAGGAAGCCGCGCTCGTCGAGCCAGCGGCGGATGGCGCGGACCACCTTCGAGCGCAGGATGAAGAGCTCGCGGATCTCCTCGTTGGCAATCAGGTCGAGCTCGCGGTGGCGGTAGCGGGTCTCCACGTCCTCGAGGCCGTGGAACTTCTCGGGCGGCGCGAGCAGCGACTTGGCGAGCAGGGCCCAGCTCGTGGCTCTCAGCGACAGCTCCCCCCTGCGGGACTTGAAGGCGGTGCCGTCAACGCCGATCAGGTCGCCGAGGTCGAGCGAGGTGAGGAGCTCGAAGCTGTCCTCGCCGAGCACGTCGCGCTTGGCGTGCACCTGGAGCTTGCCGCTGCGGTCGACCAGGTCGATGAAGGCGGCGCCACCGTGCCCGCGCCGGGCCGTGATACGCCCCGCGATGCGATAGGCGGTGTCGGTCTCCTCGCCGCTCTCGAGGCCGTCGTGGGCGCCGTGCACGTCCGCCGCGGGCACCACGCCCTCGAACTGATGCGGAAAGGGCTCGATCCCCTGCTCGCGCAGGCGCTCCAGCTTGGCCCGGCGGTCGTCGACCGCCTGGTCGGGCTCCGGCTCCGCGGACATCCGCGGGGAGGCTACCGGGCGCCCTGAAACCGTCCCCTGCGCAGCCGGCCGAGCCGGCTGCTTCGGCGAGACCATCCCCTGCGCAGCCGGCCGAGCCGGCTGCTTCGGGCTACCGCTCGATCTTGGTGATCTTCAGCTTGCGGGCCGGGCCGCGCGGCACGGGCACCGTCACGGTCTCGCCGCGCTTGTGCCCGATCAGGGCTCTGCCGACGGGCGACTCGTTCGACAGCTTGTTCTCAGATGGATCGGCCTCAGCCGAGCCGACGAGCCGGAACTTGGTCGACTTCTCGGTCTTCTGGTCCTTCACGTGAACCAGAGTCCCCACGTTCACGACGTCCGTGTCCACCGACTTCTCGTCGATGATGCGCGCGACGCTCAGCTTCTCCTCGAGGTCGGCAATCTGCTTCTCGAGCATCGCCTGCTCGTTCTTCGCGTCGTCGTACTCCGAGTTCTCGGAGATGTCGCCGAACTCGCGAGCCTCCTTGATCCGCTGAGCCACCTCGCGGCGGCGCTCGCCGCTGAGGTACTCGATCTTCGTCTTGAGCTCTTCGAGCCCCTGGGGTGTGAGGACGGTCTCTCTCGCCATAGAAAAACCCTCCAGTTGTCCGGTCGGAGGGACGGCGGAGTGTAGCAACGGGCGATCAGGCTGCAATGGCGATTTCCCGCCCGCTGAGAAGGCTCAGCGCGGCCCGCGCGCGGACCGTCGTGGGGGCGCTCACGAGCGGCAGTCGCTCCCGCTTCGTGAGCTTCAGGCGATCGGCATACCAGGGGTAGAACTTGCGGAGATAGCGGCCCGCCCGCTCCACGCCGAGGTGCTCCTCGGCCCTCTCGATCACCCACTCGAGCTCCTCCACAACCTCCGCCGGCGAGGGCTCGCCCTCGTACTCGCCGAGCAGCCGCGCGAAGCGCCAGGGCTGCCCGAGCGAGCCGCGCGCGAGCATCACCGCGGCGGCCCCGCTCTCCTCGAACGCGCGGACCACCGCGTCGTCGCTCGAGAGCCCGCCGGACAGGATCAGCGGCACCGGCAGCTCCTCGCACAGCTCGCGCGCGAGGGCGTAGTCGGGCGCTCCCGAATGCTGCTGGGACGCGTGCCGGGGATGGAACGCGATGCCCGCCACGCCCGCCTCGTCCGCGAGCCGGCGCGCCAGCTCCACGCCGCGACGGTCGCCGGGCTCGTGGCCCGGCCGCAGCTTGACGGTCACCGGCAGGCCGCTCCCCTCGCCGGCCGCCCGGGCGATGGCCACCGCCTTGTCGGGATCGTCGAGGAGCGCCGCCCCGGCGCCCGTCCTGCAGACCTTGCGCACGGGGCAGCCCATGTTGAGGTCGATCAGATTCGCCCCGGCGTCGGCCACGATCGCGGCGGCCTCGCGCATCACCTCGGGGTCGTGGCCGAACAGCTGCATCGACACGGGATGCTCCTCCGGATGGATGCGCAGGAACTCGGTGCGCGTGCGCCGGTCTCCGTACGCCAGCCCGAAGCTCGACACCATCTCGGACACCGTCAGGCCCGCGCCGTAGCGCTTGGCCTGGAGGCGCACGAACCAGTTGCCGATGCCGGCCAGCGGCGCGAGCACGAGGCGGTTGGGCAGCGCCACGCCGCCCAACGTCCAGGGTTCCCGAAGCGACCGGGTCATGCAGCGAGAGTAGCCCCCTCGACGAGCCGTCGCAGGTCATGCGCGAGCTCGGCCCTGTGCCACCTGAGGTGTGCGCCTGTCACACGCAGCGGTCGCCAGCCCTGCACCGTGAGCCGGCGGTCGCGAGCCCGGTCGCGCTCGAACGCCATCGGATCCATGTGGAACGCGTGACTGTCTATCTCCACCGCGAGCCGTTCCCGGCGCCAGAGCGCATCGACCTCGATCGGCGGCCCGCCGTCGCCCAGGTCGAGCCAGACATTCAACTCGGGCCGCCGCAGCATCAGCTCGTCCACGAGGTCGAGAAAGCCGTCCTCGAGCTCGCTGCGGGTAAACGCGGCTGCGTCGCGGCGCCACTCGAGCGCGAGCCTGATGGCGCGGGCACCGCGGCGGCGCGGGTAGCGGGCGAGCAGATCGTCCAGCGACAGCGCGTCCCACAACCGCAGGGCGTCCATCTGGTTCAGCGCCGACTCGAGCTGCCGTGGCGGGCGTCTGGCGCCACGCGGCAACGGAAGCTCCGCGGCCATGTCGAAGAGGGTGCGAGGAGGGCTGGTGACGGGCATGCCATGGTGCACGTTGACCTCGTCAAGCGGTATGACGCCGCGGTGGAAGTGGATGCCGTGACGGTTCGTGCGACGCGCCGGTGCGATGACATGTGTGGACGTGGGCTTCCAGCGGATTGCCTCGTAGTGCGCAGCGGCGGCGAAACAGCTGAGCACGGCCCCCGGGCCGCCGAGCAGCAGCGCGTCCCACCACGCGGCCTGGCGGCTCCGCTCGCGGTGGCCCAGGGCGTAGACGCCGGCCCAAACGACGAGCAGCCAGGAACGTTCGATCCGACGGTCCACGCCACGCGGAGTCATGCCCAGATCGAGTAGCTGCCAGCGGGCGATCCTCCCCCGCTGACGGGCCGCTAGGGCCACGGCAGCCCGCTCACCGTCACGAGAGGAGGATGGACCACCACCATCGGGGGTGATCCTCTTCTCGTGGTGCATCGGCCGATTGTCGGCCTTGCTCGGTTAGAGGTGGGTGACGGGCGCCGAAGACTTTGCCACGGCGCCGTTACGAATCGCTGTTGCGTTCCCAGATCAGCTTCAGGCCGGTGAGGGTCAGGTGGTCGTCGACCTCGTCGACCTGGTCGCAGAAGGGGACGATCGCCGAGGCGTAGCCGCCGGTCGCGATCGTGCTCGCCTCCTCGCCGAGCTCCTCGCGCAGTCGGCCGAGGATGCCGTCGACCTGGCCGGCGTAGCCGTAGACCACGCCCGCCTGGATCGCCTCGTCCGTGCCCTTGCCGATCGCGTGCCGCGGCTTCGAGATCTCCACCCTCGGCAGTCGCGCGGCGCGCGCGCCGAGCGCCTCGAGCGAGATCTCGATCCCGGGCGAGATCACGCCGCCCAGGTACTCGCCCGCCGACGAGACCACGTCGTAGTTGATGGCGGTGCCGAAGTCCACCGCGATGCACGCGCCGCCCACGCGGTCGTAGGCGGCCACGGCGTTCGCGAGCCTGTCCGCGCCGAGCTCCTGCGGGCGGTCGATGCGGATCGGCATGCCGGTCCGCAGCGACGGCCCCACGAGCGCGCCGCGGCCGCCGAGGTAGCGCTCGATCAGCCTCTCGAACTCGTGCGCCAGCGTGGGCACCACCGACGACACCATCGCGGCGTCCACGTCGCCCAAGCTGAGATCGCGCAGCCGCAGCAGGCTCGCCAGCCCCGCCGCGAGCTCGTCGGCCGTCGCGAACCGCGCAGTGGCGAAGCGCCAGTGCTCCACGAGCTCGTCCTCACGGAACATGCCCACGTGGGTCTGGGTGTTGCCGACGTCGATGGCGAGCAGCACGGGCACGCGATTATCGCCGAGGGACAGGCCGGGGCTTACGATCGCAGCGGTGCGCCCATCGCGTGGAAGCCGCCGTCCACGTGGAGGATCTCCCCGGACACCGCCCGGGAGAGGTCCGAGAGCAGGAAGAGCACGGCGTCGGCTACCGGCGCCGGGTCGGTGGTGTTCCAGCCGAGCGGCGCCTGCTGCTGCCACAGCGACGCCAGGTCGTCGAAGCCCGGGATGCCGCCGGCGGCGGGGGTCTCCACCGGTCCGGCCGACACGAGGTTCACGCGCACGCCGTCGCTGCCGAGGTCGCGTGCCAGGTAGCGCGATACCGACTCGAGGGCGGCCTTGGCCACGCCCATCCAGTCGTACACCGGCCACGCCACGGCGGCGTCGAAGTCCATCCCGACGAGCGAGCCGCCGCCATCCATCAGCGGCGCCACCGACTCGGCCAGTGCCTTGAACGAGTACGCGCTCGTGCGGAAGGCCACCTCGGCCGACTCCGCCGGGGCGCTCATGAACTTTCCGCCGAGAGCGTCGCCCGGAGCGAAGGCGATCGCATGCAGCGCGCCGTCGACGCCGCCCCAACGCGACTCGAGGTCCGAGCGCAGCGCCGCGAAGTCGTCCGGGCTGTTCACGTCAAGCTCGAGCACGTCGGGCGGGTCGGGCAGCCTGGCCGCCGCGCGCTCGGTCATCCGGCGCGTGCGCCCGAAGCCCGTGAGCACGATCTCGGCGCCCTCCTTCTGGGCGCGCTCAGCGACCGAGTAGGCGATCGAGCCCTTGGTGAGTACGCCCGTGATGAGCAGGCGCTTGCCCGCGAGCATCAGATCAGGACGGGCTCGGTGTCCGCTCGCGGCTCCTCCACGAGCGGCATCGTGTCACGTCGCCACAGCAGCTCCACATCGGCCTTCATCACGAGCTTGCCGCGCTGGTTGAGCACGCGCCAGCGCGTTTCCACCAGCCCATGCGAGGAGTCGAGCTCGGTCTTGCCGAGGATCTCCCCCTCCACGTGCAGCGTGTCGCCGATCTTGACCGGCTGCTTGAACACGGCGTCCCCGACGCGCCGCAGGGCCACGATCCGCTCGGGATCGAACGGCACCAGCCCCGCCGCGTAGGAGAGCACCAGCAGCCCGTGCGCGATCCGCTCGCCGAAGCGGCTGCCGGCCGCCCACTCGGCGTCCGTGTGCTGCGGGTGCCGGTCGCCGGTCAGCGTGGCGAAGCCGCTGATGTCGGCCTCGCCGATCGTGCGCCCGAGGGTGGTGAAGCGCTCGCCAGCCGCCAGCACATCGAAGTCCTTCGAGAAGGTGGTGGTCATGCCGGGCTGGCTCCCCTCTTGAGGCGCAGCCGGGCGCGCAGCATGCGCAGGAACTCGGCCGCGGCCCTCCGGTGCCCCTCGGGCGAGGGGTGGAAGCCGTCGTCGGCGAAGGTCGCGCGCTGCTCAGCGGCCGGGTGGTCGAACCCCTCGAGCAGGGCCACGCCGTGGCTCCGCGCGACCGTCCGCGCGGCGGCGTTGAAGCGCTTCATGCCCTTCTCCACGCGTGCCCGCGAGCGCGGGCGCAGCTCGAGGAAGCGCGACAGGTCGGGATAGGTGGCGGTCATGATCTCGGCTCGGGGCGCGCCCTGGCGCAGCCGCTGGAACATCCGCGAGAGCCGCTGGGCGTACTCGTGCTCGTCCGGCCGGGTCGACTCGAGCACGTCATTGGCGCCGCACACCAGCGTGATCAGGTCGGGATCGAGCGCAAGCGCGCGCTCGAGCTGGTTACGCTCGACCTCCGCGCTCGTTGCGCCGACCACGGCCAGGTTCTCGTAGCGTACGTCCGGCCCGAGCGAGCGCGCGAGCTCGTCCGGCCAGCGCGGCTGGTCCGGATCGAGCCCGGCGGTGAAGCTGTCCCCGAGGGCGACGTAGACGGTCACAGCGGGATGTTCCCTCCACCGTTGCCGTACTGGCCACCGTGGGACAGCGCCGCGATCGCGGCGGCGAGCCGCGGGCGGGTGTCCTTGGGCTCCACGAGCTCGTCGATCTGGCCTTCGCGCGCCGCGATCTCCGCGGACACGTGGCCCTCCTCGTACTCCTCGGCCAAGCGGTCGCGCTCGGCCTCGGGGTCGTCGGCCGCCGCGATGTCGCGCCGGTGGACGATGCCCACGGCCTGCTTGGCGCCCATCACGCCGATCTGCGCGTCCGGCCAGGCCAGCGCCAGGTCGGCGCCGAGGTCCTTCGAGTTCATCGTGATGTAGCCGCCGCCGAACGCCTTGCGGAGCACGACGGTTACCTTGGGCACCACGGCCTCCGCGAACGCGTGCAGGAGCTTGGCCCCGTGGCGGATCACCCCGAGCCCCTCCTGCTTGGTGCCGGGAAGGAAGCCGGGCGTGTCGACGAGCACCACGAGCGGCAGCCCGTAGGAGTTGCAGAGCCGCACGAACTTGGCCGCCTTCTGCGACGCGTCGGCGTCGATCACACCGCCCAGGTACCAGGGCTGGTTGGCGATAACCCCCACCGGCCTGCCCTCGATGCGGCAGAGCGCGGTCACCATGTTGCGCGCCCAGCGCTCGGAGACCTCGAGCAGGTGACCGTCGTCCACCAGCGCCTCGATCACGCCCCGCACGTCGTAGACCGATCGCTGAGACTCGGGCACGATCGCCGCCGGATCGGTGCTCCGGGGGATAGCCGGCGGCGCCATCGGGGCGGCCTCGCCCGCGGCCTGGGGCAGGTGCGCGAGCAGCTCGCGCGCGACGCGGATCGCGTCGATGTCGTCGTCCGCCACGAACTGGCAGACGCCGTTCTTGGCGTGCACCCGCGGCCCGCCGAGCTCGCCGGCGTCCACGTCCTCGCCCATGACCTCGCGCACGACGCCGGGCCCGGTCAGGAACATCGCCGACTGCTGAGTCATCACAACGAAGTCGGTGAGGGCGGGCGAGTACGCCCCGCCGCCGGCCGACACGCCGGTGATGACCGAGATCTGCGGGACCTTGCCGGACAGCCGCACGCTTTCGCGGAAGATGCGCCCGTAGCCGCCGAGCGCCGCAATGCCGTCGTCCATGCGCGCGCCGCCGGAGGCGACGAAGCCGATCACGGGAACGCCGGCGCGGCCGGCGAGCTGCATAACGCGGACGATGGTGTCGGCGTGCGCCTCGCCGAGCGAGCCACCAACGAAGGACTGGTCCTGGGCGTAGCAGTACACGGGCCGGCCGGCGATCGTGCCGGCGGCGCCGACCACGCCGTCACCGGCGCGCATCCGCTTCGACTCCTTGCGGGGGAGCACGGTCGAGCGGATCACATTCAGCGAGCCGGGATCGCAGAGCGCCTCCAGACGCTCCCGGGCGGTCAGCGTGCGGGGTTCCTCGACGACCCGCAGGCCGCCGCGGACGTGTCCATTCGTCCTCTCAGCGAGAGCGCTCATGAAGCCTCCAGGCAGAGCACGGCGTTGTGTCCTCCGAATCCGAATGCGTTCGACAGCCCGATCGCACGCACGTCGCCATTCGCCAGCGGCCGTGCCTCGTTCGGGACGTAATCCAGGTCGAGCCCCTCGTCGGGCTCCTCGTAGTTGAGCGTGGGAGGCGCGATCCGGTCGCGCAGCGCCAGCAGCGTGGCGATCGACTCCACGGCGCCCGCGGCGCCGAGCAGATGGCCGATCGCGGACTTGGTCGAGCTCACCGGCAGCTCGTGCGCGCGCTCCTCGCCGAAGGCGGCCTTGATCGCATTCGTCTCGGAGCGGTCGTTGAGCGGGGTCGAGGTTCCGTGGGCGTTCACGTAGATCACGTCCCCGGCCTCGATGCCGGCGTCCTTCAGCGCGAGCTCGATCGCCTTGGCGGCGCCGCGGCCACTCGGCTCGGGCGCCGTCAGGTGGTGGGCGTCCGAGGTCGATGCGTAGCCGCGCAGGTAGCCGAGGATGCGGGCACCGCGCTCGCGCGCGGCCTCCTCCTCCTCGAGCACGAGCACGCCCGCACCCTCGCCCATCACGAAGCCGTCGCGGCGACGATCGAACGGGCGCGAGATGCCGCTGTCGGAGAGCGCGTCCATCTTGTCGAACGCCGCGGTGGCGAGCGGCGTGATCGCCGCCTCGCTGCCGCCGGTCACCACGCAGTCGGCGTCGCCGTAGCGGATCAGCCGCTCGGCCATCCCGATCGCGTGAGCGCCGGCCGCGCAGGCGGACACGGTCCCGAAGGACTGCCCGCGAAGGTCGTACTTCATCGCCACCACGCCGGACGCGGCGTTGGCCATCAGGAGCGGGATCGACAGGGGCGAGATCCGCCCCGCGCCCTGCTCGTGCATCACGAGGTGCTGGGTCTCGAGCGTGCCGATGCCGCCAATGCCGGTGCCGATCACGCATGCGGTGCGGTCCGGGTCGCCGGGCGGTGCGCCGTCCCAGCCCGCGTCCTCCACCGCCTCGCCGGCGGCGGCCAACGCGAGCTGCGTGAAGCGGTCCGAGCGCCGCACCTCCTTGGTCGAGAGGTGCTCCTTGGGCTCGAACTCACCGGCACGGCCGAAGCCGTCCTCGATGCCGGACACCCCCGCGCTCCAGCGCTCGTGCAGGGTGCGGGCGCCGACGCCGAGCGGCGTCACGGCACCCACGCCGGTTATGACGACTGAGCGCGTCATCCGAGCTTCGACATCACCAGATCGACAGCCTGCCGGACGGTCTTCACACCCTCCATGTCCTCGCCCTTGAGCTGCACGCCGTAGTCGTCCTCGACGATCTGCGCGAGCTCCACGAGATCCAGGGAGTCCACGTCCATGCTCTCGAACTCGGCGTCGGGGCTGATCTGGTCGGGCTCGGCGCCGAACTCCTCGAGCGCCTTGAACACCCTCTGCTCGATCTCCTCACGTGTAGCTGTAGCTGCCATTCGTTCTCCTTGTGTCGGTGTCATGCGGTAAGTCCTCCGTCGACGGTCAGGCACACGCCGGTCACGTAGGCGGCGCCGTCCGACGCCAAGAAGCGCACGCACTCCGCCACCTCGTCCGGGGTACCTGTCCGCCGGGCCGGCACGTGACGAAGCAGGTCGTCACCCAGGCCCTCGGTCATGTCCGTCTCGATGAACCCGGGCGCCACCGCATTCACGGTCACGCCCCGGCGGGCGACCTCGGCCGCCACGGTCTTCGTCATCGCGACCAGCCCGGCCTTCGAGGCAGCGTAGTTGGCCTGCCCCGGGTTGGCCCGCTGGCCGACGATCGACGCGATGTTCACCACGCGGCCGAAGCGCGCCCGGATCATCGGCCGGAGCGCGCGGCGCGTGAGGCGGAACGCCGCGTTCAAGTTGGTGTCGATCACCCGCGCCCAGTCCTCGTCGTCGATCTGGGGCGAGAGGCCGTCGGCGCGCACGCCCGCGTTGTTCACGAGCACGAGCACGGGGCCGAACTCCTCCTCGAGCGCCTTGAAGAGCGCCTCGGTGGTGTCGGGCTCGGACACGTCGCCCTTGAGCGCCTTCGCGCGCCCGCCGGCGTCCGTGATCTCCTTGACCACGGCCTCGGCGGCGTCGGAGTCGCTGCGGTAGTTGATGCCCACCGGCCAGCCCTCGCGCGCGAGAGCCTTGGCGATCGCGGCGCCGATGCCACGGGAACTCCCGGTCACGAGCGCGCTGCCATCGGGACGTCCGTTCATCGATCCCACTGGACCACCCCCGCGCCCCAGGTGAAGCCGGCGCCGAACGCGGCGAGCAGGACGGTGTCGCCGCTCTCCAGCATGCCGCGCTCGCGCGCGTCGACCAGCGCGATGGGAAGCGTTGCCGACGAGGTGTTGCCATAGCGGTCGATGCAGTCGATCACGCGCGACTCGTCGATGTCGAGCTTCTCGGCCACCGCCCGCAGGATGCGGATGTTGGCCTGGTGGTAGACGAACAGGTCGATCTCGTCGAGCGGCACGCCCGCGCGCTCGGTGACCTCGAGGGTCGACTCCGACATGCGGTGCACCGCCGCCTTGAAGGTGTCGTGGCCCTGCATGCGGATGCGCTGCTCCTCGTGGGTGGCGCGGATGGCGGGGCCGCCGTGGCCGTCGCAGTGCAGCACCACGTCGCCGATCCAGCCGCCGCCGCCATTGGCCGGCGACACCACGGCCGCGCCCGCGCCGTCGGCGAACAGCGCCGCGGTGCCGCGGTCGGAGCCGTCGATGAAGCGGCTGAGCAGGTCGGCGCCGATCACGAGCACGTGCTCGGCACGGCCACCCTCCACCTGCGCGCTCGCGAGCGCGAGGGCGGACAGGAAGCCCGTGCAGGCCGCGCCCACGTCCATCGCGCCGGCGCGGTGCGCGCCGAGCTCGGTGGCCACGAGCGGGGCGGCGTTGGGGGTGATCTCGTCGGGCGACAGCGTGGCCACCAGCACGAGATCGAGGTCGGACGCCTTGATCCCCGCGGCGTCGAGGGCAGCCTGGCCCGCGGCGCTGCCGAGCGTTACCACGCTCTCGCCGTCGCTCGCGTAGCGGCGCTCCCGCACGCCGGTGCGGTGGACGATCCACTGCTCGGTCACTCCGGCGGAGTCGGCGATCACGTGGTTGGAGATCACTTGCTCGGGCACGACCATCTCGACCGACGCCATCGCGGCGGTGCGCAGGGCGCGCTTCGGCGCCGAGGGCCGCGTGGCGAGGGCGCTGCCGCCCCGCTGGCTGAAGCGTGACTCACGCATTGGCGGTCTCCAGTGCGAGCGGCGCCTCGGCCTGCACACCGTCGAGTGACTTGCGCACGAGGTTCGTGAGCACGCGACCGGGTCCGGTCTCCACGAAGCTGCCGGCGCCGCGGCGCTCGAGCTCCTGCATCACCTCGAGCCAGCGCACGGGGCTCGTGATCGCCTCCACGAGGCGGGTGCGAATGTCGTCGAAGGGCTCCGCCGTGACGCAGGACAGGACGGGCACGCGCGGCTCGCGCACCTCCACCTCGCCCACGAGCTCGCGGAAGGGCGCGACGGCGGGCTGCATCAGCGGCGAATGGAAGGCGCCGGCCACGGGAAGGCGCTTGGCGCGCACCTTGCGCTCGGACAGCTCGGCCTCGGCGCGGTCGAGCGCGTCGTTCGCGCCTGAGAGCACCAGCTGGTCGGGAGCGTTGTCGTTGGCCACGCTGAGCCCGGTGGCCTCGGCCACCTCGTGGATGGCGGTCCGGTCGCCGCGTGCGCGCACGGCGATCATGCCGCCGTCACCGGTCTCCTCGGCGGCCTCCTGCATGAGGCGTCCGCGCGCGGCCACGAGGCGCAGGCCGTCCTCGGCCTCGAGCGCACCGGCGGCCACCAGCGCGCCGATCTCGCCGAGCGAGTGGCCGGCCATCAGATCAGGGCTCACGCGCTCGCGCAGCTGCTCCCAGCCGGCGAGCGACGCGCAGTAGATCGCGGGCTGCGCCCAGCGGGTGCCGTCCGCGGCGCGCTCGAACAGGTCCTGGCCGACCTCCTGGGTGGCGAGCTCGAGCAGGTCGGGACGCGAGCGCTCCACGCTCTCTCGCATGTCGGTTGTCTGGCTGCCCTGCCCCGGAAAGAGCAGCGCGGTTGTCGCGATGTCGGACATCTCCTTACACCTTCTCGTTATGGGCCGTTCCGTTACCGGGAGGCACCCCGTACCCCCCGGTCGGGGGGGTCCGGGGCGAAAGGTGGGGGAGTCAGACCTTTTCGATTGTGTCGATCGTCTCTTGCGGGCTGCGGGCGCAGAAGCGGAAGCTGTCGCGCTCGGCGGTCACGTCGACGTGCTCGAAGCCGGCCGCCCGAAGACGCCCAGGGAGCTCCTCCGGGTCGATCACGACCCTGGTGTCGCCGATGTGGAGAAGGGCGAAGCCGAGCCCGCGGCCGGTGCTGTCGGTGCCGGCAACGGCGCGCCCGGCTTCAAGACGCGGTGCACCTCCGCGAAGAGCCGGTCCTGGGCCTCCTCGGACGGCACGTGGTGGAGCATGGTGAAGCAGACGGCGGCACTGAAGCCGACCGGCGAGCGGGCGGTGCCCGCGAGCCTTCGATCTCCGTCCGGGAATGGCATGTCCGTGGCGTCGCCCCCCACGACCCGAGCCCTCCCGGCGAGCCGCTCCCGCAGCGGCGCCGCCAGCACGGGGTCGATCTCGAGCGCGGTGAGCCGCCCCGCCCGGCGCGCGAGCACCTCGGTCGCGGGGCCGAAGCCGGGCCCGACCTCGAGCACGTCGTCGCCGAGCTCGATCTCCGCGATCGCGGGCGGCACGAGCTCCTCGCGCACATGCCGCTTCCAGGCCTCGCGGTTGCAGTACCAGTGGTGGAGGCGGTTCACGCGGTCAGGCCGAGGCGCTCGGCGCGCTGCACCGCCTCGGCCCGGTTGCGCACGCCGAGCTTGCGGTAGAGCGCGCTCGTGTGCTCCTTCACGGTGTGCGGCGAGAGGTAGAGCCGCTCCGCGATCTCCTTGTTGGTGGCGCCGCTCGCCATGTGCGAGAGCACCTCGCGCTCGCGATCCGACAGCGGCTGGGCGGGCTGCTCGGCGCGCGGGGCGAACACGGTCATGCCCTTGCCGACCATCCGCACCGCCGCGGCGACGTCGTCGGCGGACCAGTCCTTGGACACGAAGCCCGACGCCCCGGCGGCCTTGGCCGCCTGCGGCGAGATCCAGCCGGCGCCCGAGATCAGCAGGACGCGCGTGGTCGGCGACTCGCGCCGGATCGCCTCGCACAGCTCCGCCCCCGACTCCTCGCCGAGGAACAGGTCCACCAGCGCCACGTGCGGGTCGTAGCGGCGCGCCAGCTCGAGTGCCTCCTCCACGCTCGACGCGGACAGGCAGCGCTCGACCCACGGTTGCTCGGTCAGCAGAAGCCGGAAGCCCCAGTGAACCACGTCGTGGTCGTCGACGACCAGCACGCGCAGGTTGCGCTCGGGGCTCACCCGTTGCCCTCCTCGAGCGGCACTACGAGCCGCACGCGCCAGTCGTCGCCCTCGCGGCCGAACTCGACCAGCGCCCCGCGGCCGAGCGCTTCCACGGCCGCCAAGCGCAGGCCCATGCCGGTCCCGCGCGTGTCGCTGCGGGCGCCGTCGTTGCGCACCTCGAGCATGAACGCACCGTCCGCGCGGCCCACCCGAACCC
>DASRIC010000008.1:0-64593 GCA_035650215.1 Thermoleophilaceae bacterium | reverse complement strand
ATGTAGTCCACCGCGCCGAGCTGCTTCACCAGCTCGCCCTTCTCCGCGCTTGAGACCACGCCGACCGCGTGCGCGTCCGCGAGCGCGCAGAGCTGCGTTGCGAACACGCCCAGTCCGCCGGCGGCGCCCCAGATCAGCACGCGGTCGCCGGCCTGGAGGTCGCACCGCGTGATCAGCATGCGGTAGGCGGTGAAGTAGACGAGCCCGTAGGAGGCGGCCTCGTCCCACGTGAGCGCCTTCGGCTTGGGCAGCAGCTGCTGCGCCTGAACCTTGGTGAACTGGGCGAACGAGCCCCAGGTGGTCTCGTAGCCCCAGATCATCTGGCTCGGCGCGGCGAGCGGGTCGAGGCCGTGCACCTCGGGGTCCTCGTAGGAGGCCATGTTGCAGTGGATCACGACCTCGTCCCCGGGCTTCCAGCGCGTGACGCCGGGACCGACCTTCCAGACCACGCCGGAGGCGTCCGAGCCGCCGATGTGGTGCCCGAACTCGGGATGGTCGCCGTAGCGCATCACCGACACGGGCTCGCCGAGGGCCGCCCAGACGTTGTTGTAGTTCACGCCGGCGGCCATCACGCGCACGATCACCTCGAACGCTCCCGGCTCGGGGACCTCGATCTCCTCGAGCTGGAAGGCGTCGCGCGGCTCGCCCAGGCGCTCCTCGCGGATCACCCAGGCCGCCATCGTCTCGGGCAGCGTGCCGGGCTCGACCTCGAGCTCGGTGACCTTGCTCACGTCCACGGCCATGAGGGCCGAGAGACTACCTACGCGCCAGCCACCTCTGCGGCGGCATCCGGCCGCCGCGCCGGGTCGGGCCGCGGCGCCAGCTTGGGCGAGATCAGGAAGAACGCGACCACGGCGCCGGTGGCCGAAACGGCCGCCGAGAGCCACATCCCGCTCGACAGCGCGTGGATGAAGGCGTCGTGCGCGGCGGTCGCCGCCTGGGGCGAGAGGCCGCCGTCGGCGCCCGAGCCAAGGTTCTCGACGATGCGGTCGCGCTCCGCCGCGCCCACGCCCGCGAGGCTGCTCTCGAGATCGTTCCTGGCCAGGTGCTGGAAGAGGGCGCCGATCGCGGCCACGCCGAAGGTGCCGCCCACCATCCGGCTCATCGACAGCACCCCGGACGCCACGCCCGCCTTGTCGGCGCTCACGGAGTTCATGGCAGCCGTGGACATTGGCGACATCACGAGCGCGATCCCGATGCCCATGACCATGAACGACGGGAGCAGCAGCTCGTAGCCGGTGTGCACGTCGATCCTTGTCTGGAGGAACAGCGCGATGGTGGTGAGGGTGAGCCCGGTGACCATCAGCGGTCGCGGCCCGACGCGGTCCGTTAGCCGCCCGGCGAGCGGGGCTATCAGCACGATCATCAGGGTGGAGGGGAGGAAGCGCACGCCGGCCTCGACCGCGGTGTAGCCGAGGATGTTCTGCATGTAGAGGGCGATAAAGAAGAACACCGCCAGCATCGAGAAGGAGACGATGAAGGCGACGATGTTCGCGCCCAGGAAGGTCTTCGAGCGGAAGTAGTGGAAGTCGACCATCGGCTCGCGCACGCGGGGCTCGAGGAAGAGGAAGCCCACCAGGCCCACGGCGGCGAGCGTGAGCAGGCTCACGATCTCGGGCGAGCTCCAGCCCCAGGCGTTCCCCTCGACGAGCGCGAGCACGAGCGCCGTCAGGCCGATCGAGAGCGACCCGATGCCGATCCAGTCGATGCGGTGGCGGGTGGTCTCGTCGCGCGACTCGAGCGTCGCGAACAGCGTGACCGCCACGGCGCCCGCGGCCACCGGGAGGTTCAGGAAGAAGATCGCCCGCCAGGACACGTACTCGGCGAGCACGCCGCCGACCACCGGACCGATCGCAAGCGCCAGCGCCGAGACCCCGGCCCAGGTGCCGATCGCCTTGCCGCGCTCCTCGGGCGGGAAGGCGTTTGTGATGATCGACAGCGTGGCGGGCATCATGAACGCCGCGCCCACGCCCTGGATGGCGCGGCCCGCAACGAGCCAGGCCTCGCCGGGGGCAAGCCCGATCGCGGCGCTCGAGACCGCGAACACGACCACGCCGGAGAGGAACATGCGGCGGCGGCCGAAGATGTCGCCGAGCCGGCCGCCGGTCACGAGCAGGACCGCAAAGGTGAGCGTGTAGGCGTTGACCGTCCACTCGAGGCCGGACAGCGTGGCGCCGAGATCCTCCTGGATCGACGGCAGGGCCACGTTCACGACCGTGTTGTCGAGCATGATCATGAACAGGGCGAAGCACATGGCGGCGAGCGTCCACCAGCGCCGGTTGTCCTCGTTTAGGCGGATGCGCTCGGTCATAGGCCGAGCCTCCTGACCACGGGCCCGACGCTCGCGCCGAGGGCGTCCAGCTCGGCGGGCTCGAGCTGCGCGAGCATGCGCCGGAGCCCCGCCAGCCGCACGGCCATCAGGTCCTCGAACGTGCGCCGCCCGCGAGGGGTCACGCTCACGATCTTCGAACGGCGGTCGCGCAGGTGCTCCTCGCGTTTGATCTCGCCGCGCTGAACGAGCCCGTCCACGGCGCGGCTGACCGCTGGCAGGGAGAGGCCCAGCTCGTCGGCCAGCTCGCCGAGCGCGAGCGGCGCCTCGGCGTCTGCCAGCAGGCCGAGGCACTTGACCTGGGAGAAGGAGATTCCCGCCCGCTCGAGCGCGTGGAAGAAGTCTCGGTTGGTGGAGCGCATCAGGTGCTTGAGCAGGACGCCGAGGTCGAGGGCGACCGCGTCGACGGCCGGATCGGCGCCCGGAATCGAGGAAGATGCTTGCACGCAAGCAAGTATTGCATACGGCGATCTCCATTCCGTCAGGTCCGGCCCCTACCGTGCGACAGGAGGTACGAGGAGCAGCGAGAACGATGGAAGCCGCGACACCACTGAGAGCCGCACAGATCCGCACGGTCGGGGATCGCCTGACGATCGACGGCCTCGTGGTCGAGGACGAGTGCGCCGTCAGGCTCGTGCGCGAGCGCGAGCAGAACGGCGACGACGCCGCGAAGGTGGTGCGCGACGCCGTGGAGATCGGCGCCCGCGTGCTGGACCGCGAGCAGGCCGGCGCCAACGCGGAGTTCGTGAAGACCGAGTTCGAGCGCGCCGCCACGGAGCTGAACACGCAGTTCACCGAGCGCGCCCGCACGGTGGCCGAGTACTTCAACGACCGCGTCGAGGAGGTCTTCGGGCCGGACAACGGCCATCTCGCCAAGGAGCTCGAGAAGCTGTTCTCGGACGGCAGCTCCGCGTCCGTGCAGAACCGTGTGCGGGAGCTGGTGCAGGAGACGATGGCGCGCTCGCGCGAGGACCTCATGAAGCAGTTCTCCTCCGCCGAGGGGAGCAATCCGCTCGCCGACTTCAAGGCGGGCACGATCCGCGTGTTGAAGGCAGCCGACCAGCGCCAGAACGAGAGCCAGCAGGCGCTGCTACGCCAGATGGCCGAGCTCGAGAAGCAGGTGCAGGCACTGCGGCTCGAGCGAGAGAAACTCGACGAGCTCGAGGTCGAGCGCGAGCGGGGCGCCGCCAAGGGGCGCACGTTCGAGGAGGGCGTGGCCGACGCCCTCGACCAGCTGGCAAGCGTCCAGGGCGACGTGGCCGAGGCCGTGGGCGACCTGAAGGAGGCCACCGGGAAGGTGGGCGACGTGGTGGTGGCGCTCGACGCCGCCGGCGGCCCACCCCGTGGCCGCGTGGTGTTCGAGGCCAAGGACCGGCGGCTGTCGCGGCCCAAGGCGCTCGCCGAGCTCGACGCCGCGATGGCCGAGCGCAGGGCCGAGTTCGGCGTGCTGGTGGTGCCCACCGACGAGGAGCTGCCGGCGTCGCTCCAGGCGCTCCGCGAGTACAACGGCGACAAGCTGGTGGTGGCGTTCGACCCCGACGCGGGGTCCTCGCTGTCGCTCGACCTGGCCTACCGACTCGCCCGCGCGCGGGTGCTGATGAAGCGCGCGGACGGCGACGGCATCGACGCCGGCGCCCTGCGGGACACGATCGAGCGGGCACTCGGAGCGCTCGTCGAGGAGCGCAAGATCAAGCAGCAGCTAACGGGGGCCAAGACGGGCATCCAGAACGCCTACGACCTCGTGGCCTCGATGGGCGATCGCGTGCGCGCCCACCTGGAGGAGATCGACCTGCTGGTGCGCCCCGGCGAGATGCCGGCTGCCGAGCCGCAGCCCGAATCCGACGCTGACGAGCAGCTCGGTTTCTAGGGCAGCATCAGGTCGTTGTTCGAGGGCTTGCGCTCCTTGCCGATGGCGAGCACGGCCGGCGCGATCTCCTTGCGCAGGGCGCGCCTGCTGCCGGCTCGCACCTCGTAGGAGCCGGGCGCGAGGGTGCGCTGGATGGTGGCCGTGGCGAGCGGGTCCACCGGGCCCACCCGCTCCGTCACGTCCACGCCCTCGAGGGTGATCGTGCGCGGGGCGTTGGTCTGGTTCGAGATCGTGATCGAGATCGGGCCCGCGCCGATCTCGTCGGGCGAGACCGTGACCTTGTCGTCCTGGATCACGCCCGTGAGCGCGACCGGCACGGGCGGGCGCGGGTCGTTCTCGAAGTCCTCGTCGCCGCACCCGGCCACGAGCAGGGCCGCCGCGACGGCGGTCGACGCCAGGAGCCTCACCCTCGTCCCCACGGTCGGGAGAACCTACCCGAACCAGACCGACCCGCGCGAAGCTACGAGCTCGTCGACCTCGGCCTGCACGCGGGCGCGGATGTCTTCGGCGAGCCGCTGAACGAGCGCCACGTCGTCGGCGTCCTCGGGCCCGTAGCCGGACAGGTCGACGGGCTCCAGGAAGCGGATCCTGAACTTGGCCGGCAGGTACATGAGCCCGGCGGCCACGCCGAAGTGCGGAAAGGCGTGGTTCACCGGGAAGTAGATCAGCCCGGTCAGGCGCTGGAGCAGAGGCACGTGGGCGAAGATCGGCATCGCCTCCTCGGCTCCCACGACCGCCGCCGGCACGATCGGCACCCCCGCGCGGATGGCCGTGCGAACGAAGCCGCCGCGCCCGAAGCGCCGCAGCCGGTAGCGCTGCCAGAAGACCTTGCGCGAGCCCTTCTGGCCCTCGGGGAACACGAGCGCGAGCCGCCGCTCGTCGCGCAGCAGGCGCTGCGCGTTGGCCGGGTGTGCGGCCACGAGGCCGATCTTGTTGGCGAGCATCCCCACGCCCGGGTAGCCCTTGAACCAGTGCTCGCCGAGCATGTAGACCGGTCGCGGCGAGGGGTGCTCGTGACGAATCGCCTGCATGATCATCGGCGCGTCCGGCGGGAGCGCTCCCGAATGGTTCGACACGATCAGCGCGCCGCCGTCGGAGGGCACGTTCTCGATCCCCTCGACCTCCACGCGGAACCAGTGGCGGTAGTAGAAGTCGAGCAGCGGCTCCACGAGGTCGAAGACGCGCTGGGAGCGGCCCCAGTCGTCGAGCTCGCGCCCGGGCTCGGCAGCCGGGACGAGCGAGCGCAGCTGGCGCAGGTCGGGTGCCGCGCTGTCGTCGCCAGTGGCGTGCGGCGGCTCGCGCGGGAGGTCGAGCTCGCCCTCGTGCGGATCCCAGTCGGGCGCGCGCGGGCGCGGCTCCTCGGCGCCGGCGCCGCTGTCCACGGCGATCGCGCCGCCCACGAGCGGGCTCTCGCTCGAGAGGCCGTGGCGGCTGCGCGGCGCGCGCGGCTCAGCCATCGGCGAAGGGCAGCTCGACCACCTCAGCGGCCGCGCCCCCCACCAGCACGCTCGCGCCGGGCTCGGCCTCGCGCCGCACGAGCGCCAGCGCGAGCGGCCCGAGCCGCGGTGAGATGCACACCGAGCCGAGCCGGCCCACGGGCTTCTCCCCGAGCACGATCTCCTCGCCTCGCTCGGCGGGCTCCGAGAGCCGCAGGCCGCGCAGGTGCCGGTTGGGCTTGCCGCGGTAGTGGAGCCGGGCCACGGTCTCCTGGCCCACGTAGCAGCCCTTGGTGAAGCTCACGGCGCGCTCGTTGATGCCCGCCTCCTGGGGCATCGTTTCCGCATCCATGTCGTAGCCGAGGCGCGGCCGCCCGGACTCGATGCGCACGCACTCGGCGGCCTCCTCGGAGACCGGCTCGACGCCCAGCTCGAGGCCGGGCTCGCCGATCACGTCGACCCCCAGCGCGGTGGCCACGTACATGCCGTGCTCGCCCTCGACCCAGGCGTTCTCATCGCCCGGCGGGGCCGCGTCGAGCGCCTCCCTGGCGCCCGGGCCGATCAGCGACACCAGAGCGCGCGAGCCGGTCACGTCCTCGAACCGGACGTCGCGCCCGAGCGCGTAGGTCTGGAGCAGGTGCTGGACCACCGCGTGGCCGATGGCCTCGGTGTCCAGCAGGAGGAAGTCCTCGCCGCGGAGGATCCGCAGGTCGGTGCGGAGCTTGCCCTTGTGGCTGAGGATCGTGGCGTAGCAGCCGCTCCCGGGGGCGAGCGCCTCCACGTCGTTCGACACCTGGCCCTGGAGGAATTCCACCGCCTCGCCGCCGCGCACTAGGAACTTGGCGCGCTCCGATCGATCGACGGCGCCCACCGATTCGGTGAGCAGTTCGTACTCACTGGTCGCGATCACGACCCCATGATACTTTTAGTCAAGACTAAACTTGATCTTGCCGATAGCAGAACAATGAGTCTCAGCGACAGCAAACTCTCTCGCCGGCGGCTGCTCGGCGGAGCGGCAGCGGCCGGCGCCACCCTGCCGGTGCTCCACGAGCTGGTGCCGCACGGGCCCCTTCACGGCACCGGCACTGCGAGCGCCGCCGAGGAGATGGCGCGCGACCTGCGCTCGCACCGCGCCGCGGACCACCTGGGCGCGATGGGCAAGGTCGACTCGAACGTCAACGGCTTCGACCCGCAGGAGATCCTGCGCGACTTCGACGAGGGCCGGCTGGTCGGCGGCGTGCGCGAGTGGGACGTGGTGGCCGAGGAGAAGGAGATCGAGGTGGCTCCGGGCGTGAAGTACCTCGCCTGGATGTACAACGGCCGCATCCCGGGTCCCACCTTCCGCGCGCGCGAGGGCGAGCGGCTGCGGATCCGCTTCACGAACGGGTCGCAGCACCCGCACACGATCCACTTCCACGGGATCCACCGCGCGGCGATGGACGGCGTTCCGGGCCTGGGGGCCGGGAACATCCAGCCCGGCCGCTCGACCGTCTACGAGTTCGACGCCACGCCGTTCGGCCTGCACCTCTATCACTGCCACTCGACCCCGCTGGCCGAGCACATCGCCAAGGGGCTGTACGGCGCCTTCGTGATCGACCCGAAGGACGGCCGCCCGCCGGCGGACGAGCTGGTGATGGTGATGAACGGCTTCGACACGAACTTCGACCGCGCCAACGAGGTCTACGCGGTCAATACCGTGGCGTTCGAGTACCTGCACCGGCCCGTGCAGGTCAAGCGCGGTGAGCTGGTGCGGATCTATCTGGTGAACCTGCTCGAGTTCGACTTCGTCAACTCGTTCCACGTCCACGCCAACTTCTTCGACTACTACCCGACCGGCACGCGCCTCGAGCCGCGCGACTTCACCGACACGGTGGTGCTCGGGCAGGGCGAGCGAGGGATCCTCGAGCTGCGCTTCCCGTACACGGGCAAGTACATGTTCCACGCCCACGTCTCAGAGTTCGCGGAGCTCGGCTGGATGGGCTTCTTCGAGGTCAGCGAATGACGCGGATGACCATCGGATACCTGCGTCCTCGGCCCTCGGCGTGCTTAGCACGCCTTCGGGCCTGCGTCCTTGGTCTCCTCGGTCCCCGCGCCCTCGCTGACCTCGAATTCGAGGTCTCCGACTGATGGAGGCCGCCACCGCTCCACGGACGCGTTCGCGCGCCCCGGTCTGGCTCGCCGGGCTGGCGCCGCTCGTGATCCTCGCTCTCGCGATCGGTCTGTTCGTGGTGCTCGACGCGCCCGGGCTGGACCGGATCGGGGTCCCGCAGGAGGAGCTCGCGGTCGAGCGGACGGTGCTCGAGCCAGGCCAGATCCAGCTCCACGTGCGAAACGACGGCGCCGATCCGGTCGAGGTGCGACAGGTGATCGTGAACGACGGGTTCGCGTCGTTCACCCAGTCGGAGGAGAACATCGGGCGCCTCGGCGGCGCCGAGCTGGACGTGAGCTACCCCTGGATCGAGGGGCAGTCGTACGAGGTGAGCATGCTCACCTCCACCGGGGTCACGATCACGCACGAGATCGACGCCGCGGTGGAGACCCCGGACGCCGACCTCGGCTTCTACGGGCTGATGGCGCTGATCGGCCTCTATGTGGGCGTGATCCCGGTGGCGATCGGGATGCTGTGGCTGCCCTGGGTGCGCGGCGTCGACGCGCGCTGGATGCGCTTCCTGCTCGCCTTCACGATCGGGCTGCTCGCCTTCCTGGGCGTCGACGCCCTGCTCGAGGGCACCGCACTGGCCGGCACCGGGCCCGAGTCGCTCGGCGGCGCCGCGCTGGTATGGCTGGGCGCGGCTGCGGCCTACCTGCTGCTCGCGGGGGTCGACGCCCGGCTCGGCGGCAAGGGGGCCGTTGGCTACCGCGCGGCCTTCCTGGTCGCGCTCGGAATCGGGCTCCACAACCTGGGCGAGGGGCTGGCGATCGGGTCCGCCTACGCGATCGGGTCGCTGGCGCTCGGCGCCACCCTCGTGGTCGGCTTCGCGCTTCACAACACCACCGAGGGACTCGCGATCGTCGCGCCGGCGGCGCGCGAGGGCCGCGTGCGGATCATGCGCCTGGTCGCGCTCGGGGTGCTGGCCGGCGCGCCCGCGGTGCTCGGCGCCTGGGTCGGCGCCTCGGCCTTCAACCCGAGCCTGGCGGCGCTCCTGTTCGGCGTCGGCGCCGGCGCGATCGCCCGCGTGGTGGTGCAGATCGCGCCGCAGGTGCGCGACGGTGCGGGGCGGCTGCTCCACCCGCTGGCCGTCGGTGGGCTCCTTGCCGGCCTGGTCGTGATGTATGCAACCGGCCTGCTGGTCTCCGTCTGATGGCAACGAGAGCCGACACGCGCGAAGAGGTCTCGAACGCCGTCCAGGACTACGCGAAGGCGATCTGGTCGATCGCGCAGCGCAGCGACTCGCCGGTCTCCACCTCGGCGATCGCGGAGCGGCTGCACGTGTCGCCGGCCTCGGCGTCGGCGATGGTCAAGCGGCTCGAGGCGATGGGGCTGGTGTCGCGCGAGCCGTACCACGGCGTTCGCCTGACCGGGGCCGGCACGCGCGTCGCCCTCGAGGTGGTGCGCCACCACCGGTTGCTCGAGCTCTACCTCGCCGAGGCGCTCGGCATGTCCTGGGACCGCGTGCACGAGGAGGCCGAGGTGCTCGAGCACGCGATCTCCCCGGAGCTCTCGGAGCTGATCGCGGCCAAGCTCGGCAATCCCACGCACGACCCGCACGGGGACCCGATCCCCACCGCCGACGGCGAGATCGACGAGGCGCCCACGCTCGCGCTCTCCGAGCTGCGGTCGGGCGAGCGGGCGCGCTTCGCGCGAGTTTCGGACTCGAATTCCGAGATGCTGCGCTACCTGTCCGACCGCGGGATCGCCCCGGGCGACGAACTCGAGCTCGCCGGCCGCGAGCCGTTCGGCGGGCCGCTCCGGGTGCTCTCCGGAGGGCGCGAGCACGCGCTGGGCGACCAGCTCGCCCGCGCGATGCGGGTCGAGCCCCACCGGTAGGCTTGCGCCCGCATGGCGCTCGCCGAGGACTTCCGGGGCTACGTGGACGCGCTCCCGCCCGACTGGACGCAGCTCGAGCTCGACCTGCGGATCGCGGACGAGGACCGCTACGTCGAGGCGGCCACGCTGATGGTGCAGGTCAACGCGATGCCCTACTCGCAGCACGACTGGCACTGGCGGCTGCGCGTGGCGCACAGCTTCGGTCACGGCGCCGCGGCGGAGAGCGTGGAGGGCACGCTCGCGCTGCTCGACGGGCTGGGCATCGCCGGCGAGCTCGCGATGCGCGAGGCCCGTTCCGGCCGCGTGGAGGTCACGCAGATGTGGGGCCGCCCGGAGTCGGTGCGCCGGGAGTTCCGCGAGCGTCGCGCCCAGTAGGGGTTGCCGTGGCGCGCGTGGCGCTCCTCTGCCCCGACCTGCTCTTCGGCTCGAAGCTTCAGGGGGCGCTGCGCGCCGGCGGGCACGAGCCGGTGGGAGCGGGGGAGGAGGCCGAGCTGCTCGTGGTCGACCTCACCGCGGAGCCCGACGCGCGCATCGCCGAGTCGGCCGGCCGCGATCTGCCGCGGCTCGGCTTCTACAGCCACGTGGAGCAGGACGTGCGCCGGCGCGCGGAGGAGGCGGGCTTCGAGCGGGTGGTGCCGCGCTCCCGCATGGCGCGCGAGCCGGTGGCGCTCGTGGACTCGCTGCTGTCAGCCTCCGGCTGAGAACGCCTCGGCCACGTCTGGCCGCGCGTCGAGGATCCCGAGCCGGGCGTCGAACTCTGCCCAGCCGCGCAGCGCGGCGCGGTCGAGCGCGATCGGCGGCGTGAGCGCCGGCGCCACCGCGGCGAGCTGTGCGCGCACGAGCGGCTCGTCGGCCCCGGAAGCACGCGCGATGTCCTGCACGGCGGCGGGCCGGTCGGCCAGGGCGGCGCGCGTACCGGCGCGAAGGGCGTCGAGCGTGCTCTCCACGAGCTCGCGGCGCTCCTCCAGCGTGTCGCGCTCGGCCACGAGCACGAGCTCGGGATATGAGGGAGCGCCGAAGTCGTCGACGCGGAACTCTCGCGTGGCGACTCCGCGCCGGCGCAGCGCCACCCCCTCGGCGTTCCAGAACGAGACCACGGCGTCCACGCGGCCGGCGATCAGGGTGGGCACGGCCGAGAAGCCGATCGTCACGCGCCGCACGCGCTCGAAGTCGCCGCCGTCGGCCTCCACGATCGAGCGCAGCACGGCGTCGTCGGACGGCAGGCCGGTCACGCCCACGCGCTTGCCCTCGAGGTCGCGCGGGCGAGTCACGCGCTCCCGGCGCGCGATCACCGCGGCCAGCGGCCGTTGCACGAGGGCGCCGACTCCCACCACGTCGCTGCCGGCCTGGCGCGCCAGGCCGAGGTCGTGGATGTCAACCACGCTGATGTCGGCGCGGCCGGCGGCCAGGAGCTTGAGCGAATCGGTGGAGGCGGCCGGCACGCGCACGCGCAGGTCCACGCCCTCGCGCTCGTCGAGCCGCTCCCGCTCGGCGGCGAAGATCCCGGCATGAACCGGGTTTGGCTGGAAGTCGAGCGCGAGCGTCACCCGCTCGCCGTCATCGGACCCGCCGCCGCAGCCGGGCAGGGCGAGCAGGGCGATCGCGAGCAGGGCGAGGCGACGCACAGGCGCGAACCCTAGGGACGGTAGCTTTGGTCCCGCATGAGGCGGGTCACCTTCTCGAGGAACTTCACGCTCTCGCTGTCGCGGACGTGTCAGTGCTACTGCAAGTACTGCGCTTTCGCCACGCACCAGGCTCACCTGTACCCGCCTGACGAGGTCGAGCGCCTGCTCGACGACGCCGCCCGCCGCGGGGCCAAGGAGCTGCTCGTGCTCACCGGCGAGCGGCCGGAGGTGAACCCGGAGGTGGCGGCCAGGCTGGCCGAATACGGGCACGGGGACTTCACCGCCTACGTGGCCTGGGCGTGCCAGCGCGCGCTCGAGCGCGGCATGCTGCCGCACACGAACCTCGGCGTGCTGCCGAGCGAGGACCTCGCCCGGCTCCGCGAGGTCACCGCCTCGCAGGGGATGATGCTCGAGTCCGTGAATCCGGACCTCGTGGTGCACCAGGGCTCCCCCACCAAGCACCCGGAGCGCCGGCTCGACACGATCCGCGCCGCCGGCGAGCTGCGCATTCCATTCACCACAGGGATCCTCGTGGGCATCGGCGAGAGCCTCGAGGAGCGGGTGGCGGCGCTCGAGGCACTGGCGGAGGTGCACGCCGAGTACGGCCACCTCCAGGAGGTGATCCTCCAGAACTTCGTGCCCCACCCGCGCTACTACGGGGCCGAGCCGGCGCAGATCGCCGACGAGGCCCAGGCCGCCGGGCGGTATGGCGATGCGGCGCCCATGCCCGCCTGGGGCCAGGAGGTGTCGCTCGACGAGCTGCGCCTGCTGGTGCGCGAATGCCGGCGGCTGATGCCCGACTTGGGGGTGCAGATCCCGCCGAACCTGTCCGAGTGGTGGCTGCCGCTCGTGGAGGAGGGCGCCACCGACCTCGGCGGCCTGTCGGCCAACGGCGACCACATCTCGCCCGAGCATCCGTTCCCGTCGGTCCACCGGATGCGCAAGCAGCTCGCCCCGCGTGGCTACGCGCTCACCGAACGGCTCTGCGTCTACCCGCAGTACATGGATCCGCACTGGGTCGACCAGAGCGTGCTCGACGTGATCAAGCTGAAGTACTGGAGCTTCATCCCGCGGCGCGGCTCAGGGCGCCGCTCGGAGCGGCACATCAGGCGCGAGCTCGTGGCGGGCGCGATCCCGAAGGGCCGCGACGGCCGCGCGCTCTCCGAGGAGGAGCTCACCGCCCTGTTTGCGGAGGACCGGCCCGAGGCGATCGAGGACATGCGCCAGGCCGCCGACGAGCTGCGCCGCGAGCTGGCGGGCGACCTCGTCACCTTCGTCGTGAACCGCAACATCAACGTCTCGAACGTGTGCACCGTGGGCTGCGCCTTCTGCGGCTTCGGCCAGGGGCGCCGCTCGCCGGACGCGTACGAGCACTCCGAGGGGGAGTTCCGCGGGCGGGTCCTCGAGGCCGTCGAGTTCGGCGCCACCGAGATCTGCATGCAGTCGGGCATCCACCCGGACTGGACGATCGAGGACTACCTGGGCTGGCTGCGGCTGGCAAAGCGGATCGCGCCGCAGATCCACCTGCACGCCTACTCGCCGATGGAGATCGACGCGATGGCGCGCGAGCTGCCGCTGCCGGAGGTGTTCGCGCGCCTGGTGGAAGCGGGTCTCGGCTCCACGCCCGGCACCGCCGCCGAGGTGCTGCACGACGGCGTGCGCGAGCGCATCTCGCCCAACAAGCTGCCGGTGGCGCGCTGGGTCGAGCTCATCGAGGCGGCGCACGCTGCGGGCGTGCGCTCGACGGTCACCGTCATGTTCGGGCACATCGAGGAGCCCTGGGAGCTCGCCGAGCACATGCGCGTGGTGCGCGAGCTGCAGGAGCGGACGGGCGGCTTCACCGAGTTCGTGCCGCTCTCGTTCATCCCCTTCCACACCCTGCTCGGCCGCACGCACGGGATCGAGGAGATCTCGCGGGAGGAGAACCTCAAGCACACGGCGGCCTTCCGCCTCGCCCTCGGCAAGACGATCCCGAGCCTCCAGGCGAGCTGGGTGAAGATGGGCCTCGACGCCGCCACCGAGGCGCTCGACTGGGGCGTGAACGACCTCGGCGGCACGCTGATGGAGGAGTCGATCAGCCGCCTGGCGGGCTCCTACCACGGCGTGAGGCTCGAGCCCTCGGACCTGATCGGCGCCGCCCATCGCGCGGGCCGCCCCGCCGCCGAGCGCGACACGCTCTACGGCATCCTGCGCCGCCACGACCTGCCCGTTGCGGCCTAGGATGACCCACATGGAAGCCACGACCGCCACACGCCTCCTTGACAACTACGTCGCCGGCGAGTGGCGGCCGGCCACGAGCACGGACGCCCTCGACGTGACCAACCCGGCGTCCGGCGAGGTGCTGGCGCGGGTGCCGCTCTCCTCGGCGAGCGATCTCGACGCGGCGGTTCGCGCCGCGCGGGACGCGCTCCCTGTGTGGCGTGAGGTGAGCGTGATCGCGCGGGCGCGCGCCCTGTTCGGGCTGCGCGAGGGGCTCTCGAACCGGCACGAGGAGCTGGCGCGCTCGGTGACCACGGAGATGGGCAAGACGATCGGCGACGCGCGGGCCGAGGTGGCCCGCATGATCGAGATGGTCGAAGCGGCCTGCGCCATCCCCACGACGATGCAGGGCCGGGTGCTCGAGGACGTGTCGCGCGGCATCGACGCCGAGACGATCCGCCAGCCGGTCGGGGTTTGCGCGGCGATCGTGCCCTTCAACTTCCCGGCGATGGTGCCGTTCTGGTTCCTGCCGTTCGCGATCGGCTGCGGCAACACGTTCGTGCTGAAGCCCTCGGAGCAGGTGCCGCTCACGCAGCAGCTCGCATTCGAGGTGCTGGACTCCCTCGATCTCCCGCCGGGCGTGGTGAACCTCGTGAACGGCGGGCGCGAGGTGGTGGAGGGGATCCTCGACCACCCCGGCATCGACGCGGTCTCGTTCGTGGGCTCGGCGCCGGTGGCGAAGATCGTCTACGAGCGCTCCGCGAAGGCGGGCAAGCGGGTGCAGGCGCTCGGCGGGGCGAAGAACCACATGGTAGTGATGCCGGACGCCGTGATCGACAAGACCGTGCAGGGCATCATCGGCTCGGCCTTCGGGGCCGCCGGCCAGCGCTGCATGGCCGGCTCGGTGGTGGTCACGGTCGGCGAGGCCCACGACCGCCTGCTGCCGCCCCTGAAGGCGGCGGCCGAGGCGATCCGGGTCGGCGATGGGCTCGACGAGGACAGCGAGCTCGGCCCGGTGGTCTCGGCGCCGGCACGCGAGCGGATCCTGTCGCTGATCGACACCGGCGTCGGCGAGGGCGCGGAGCTGGTCGTCGACGGCCGCGAGGCCGGGGACGCAGGCGGCTGCTACGTGGGCGCGACCATCCTCGACGGCGCGACCACGGAGATGGAGATCGTGAAGCAGGAGATCTTCGGCCCGGTGCTGTCGCTGATCCGGGTCGACACCCTCGACGAGGCGATCGAGACGATCGCGCGCAGCCGGTTCGGCAACGGCGTGTCGATCTTCACGGAGTCCGGGGCGGCCGTGCGGCGCTTCAAGCACCAGGTCGACGCCGGCATGGTCGGCGTGAACATCGGCGTGGCGGCGCCGGTGGCGTTCTTCCCGTTCTCGGGCTGGAAGGACAGCTTCCTCGGCGACCTTCACGCCCACGGCACGGACGCCGTCGACTTCTACACCCGCAAGAAGACGATCACGAGCCGCTACTACTCGAACGGCGAGACCGGCTCGTACTTCGTCGAGCACTGAGCGCGCGCGAGCTAGCGGAACAGGTCCTCCTCGGCCGGGCGCCGCAGCTCGGCGGCCCCCGGGCCGTCATCGTCCGTGACGTAGCGCTCGAGCCCGCGCACCAGCACGGCGGGCTGCCCGGAGTCCTTCGTGCGGGCCAGGTCGGCGGCCGCGGCTGCGCCGTCGGCCACGGCGATCGAGGTCACGGTGAGCTCGCGGCCGAAGGCGTCGGGGCGGCCGCGCCAGCGGTCGAGTGCCGCCAGGCCTGCGGCCCCGATCGCAACGTCGGACTGCCCGAGCCGCCAGGCGCGACCGAAGGAGTCGGCCACCAACACGGCCGGGCGCACGCCGCGCTCGGCCGCGATCGCCGCGCGCAACGCCCGCGCCGACTCGTCCGGGTCGGAGGGCAGCAGCACGAGCTCGTCCTCGGCGCCGGCGTTCGAGCGGTCCACGCCCGCGTTCGCGCACACCAGACCGTGGCGGGTCACGCAGATAAGCACGCCGTCGCGAGCGCGCAGCACCTCCGTCGACTCGTCGAGCACCGCCTGGACGAGGCGGGCGTCCTTGCCGTGCTCCTCCGCCAGCGCGAGCGCGCGCTCGCCGGGCTCGATCTCGCCGAGCCGCCGCAGTCGCCCCTCCGCCTTCGACACCACCTTGTGCGCGACCACGAGCACGTCGCGGCTGGCGAGGTCGGGCGGCGCGGCGGCGGCGATCAGCGCGCCGAGCGCGTCGCCCGCCCGGATCGGGGGGAGGGGAGGGAGCGCGCGTGCGACGAGCGCGGTCAGACCGACGCGGGTGCCACGCGCGGGGTCGACGCGCGGGCGCGCGAGCGGTCGAGCTGGCGCAGCGCACCGCGGGTGGAGGGCGCCTGCCCGCGGCAGCCGTCGAGGGCCGAGGCGAGATCGGCGAGGTCGTCCGGCGTGTCCACGTCGAACATCAGGCTCGGGACCCGCTCGACCGAGTAGCCGAGGCCCGACGCCTGCGCGGCGCTGACGTGCCGGTCGAAGCTCCCCGGGCCGAAGCTCGGCTCGATCGCGTCGGGCGGCGCGAGCACCAGCGCATTCGTGCCTGTGCCGTGGCGATCCGGCACGATCGCGAGCGGCTCCGCGGCGGCCAGGAGCGACGCCACCTCGGCGGCGTCGAGCAGCGGGGTGTCGCCGGGCACCAGGAGCACGCGCTCATACTCGGCCGCCTGCGCGTAGCGGATGCCGATCGTCGCCGCCTGCGACTGGCCGGCCTGCTCGGTGTCGCGCAGCACCTGCACACGCTCGCCCAGAGCGGCGGTCTCCGCTACCCGGTCCGCGGTCACCACGACCACCGCGTCGAGGCCGTCGACGTGGCGCAGCGAGCTGAGCACGTCGGAGAACATGGCCTGGGCAAGTGCCTGCCGCGAGCCCGCTCCGAGCTTGTCCGCCAGCCGCTGCTTGGCGGCCGTGAACGTCTTGACGGGGAGGATGGCGATCGTACGCATCGCAGCTGGGGGGCGGCTGGTTCGAGCGTAGCGAGGCCGGCCCGTGTGCGGAAGCGGCGCTTCCCCGCCGAAGCACGCAAAGTCGAGGGTCTTTGGGTGCTCAGTCCCCGAGCGCGGCGGCGAACGAGAGCACCTCGCGCGCCACGCGCTCGCGCTCGGCCGGCTCGTCGAGCAGGGTGGGGGTCACGAGCGACGGCAGTCGCTCGGCCTGCTCGTCGGCCACGATGCCGTCGAGCACGTCGCCGTACGCGGCGGCCACCCCGTCCGCGCTCAGGGCGATACCGGCGTGCTCGCAGAACTCCTCGCTCGGGCCCTTCAGCGAGCGGCCGCCCACGAACGGGCTGACCGCGACCACCGGCGCCGGAGCTGCCGAGAGGGCCTCGCGCATGCCCGGCAGCGCGAGGATCGGGCCGATCGAGATCACCGGGTTAGACGGCCCGATCAGGATCGCGTCCGCCCGCGCGAGCGCGGCCAGCACGGCGTCGGACGGCCGGGCCCGGTGGATGCCGCGCAGCTCCACCGCTTCCACCGGTCCCTCGCCGCCCTCGACGATCATGAACTCCTGGAACGGACGCTTGCGTCCCCGCGCGCCGACCCAGGTGGTCACACGCTGGTCGCTCATCGGCAGCACCCGCGCCGCAACGCCCATCGCGTGAACCACCGCCTGGTGCGCCTCGGTGAGCCGGTGGCCGGCCCGCAGCCGCTCGGTGCGAAGCAGGCACATCGCCAGGTCGCGGTCCCCGAGCCGGAACCAGTGGTCGAGCCCGGCGCGCTCGAACGCCGCCATCACCTGCCAGGTGTCTCCCTCGAGGCCCCAGCCGCGCTCGTCGAGCGCGTCGGCGAGCGAGTACGTCACGAGGTCCGGGTCGGGGGACACGTGCACGCCGTACACGTCGATGTCATCGGCGGTGTTGGCCACCACGGTGAGCCCGTCGCAGACGTCGCGCAGCGCGCGGGCGAGCTTTGCCCCGCCGGTGCCGCCGGACAGCAGCACGACCTCTGACATCTACGCGCGCGCCGGCTCGGGCCAGCTGTCCACGAAGATGTCGAGCTGCAGCTCGGCCCCCTCGGCCGCATAGCCGTCGAGGTCCGTCACGCCCGCCTCGGCGAGCACCTCGTCGTCGATGAACGTGTTGCCGGTGCACGAGCGCGGGTCGCGCACGAGGATCGCCTGGGCGGCGTCGGCCAGGATCTCGGGCACGCGGGCGCGCGCCATCGCCTGGTCGCCGCCGAGCAGGTTCTGCACCGCCGCAGTGGCGATGATCGTGCGCGGCCACAGGCAGTTGGCCGCGATCCCCGCCTCCGCCTCGTCGGCGGCCAGGCCGAGCGTGATCATCGTCATCCCCATCTTGGAGAGCGTGTAGGCGCTGTGGAAGCCGAGCCAGCGCGGGTCGGTGGAGAGCGGGGGCGACAGCGTGAGCACGTGAGCGTGGCCGGACTCGCGGAGGTGCGGGAGGCAGGCGCGCGTGACCACGAAGGTCCCGCGCGCGTTGATCGTCTGCATCAGGTCGAAGCGCTTGACCTCGAGGTCGCGCATCGGCGCGAGATTGATGGCGCTGGCGTTGTTGACCACGACGTCGATGCCGCCGAAGCGCTCGGCCGCCTGCGCCACGGCGGCGTCCACCGCGGCGGCGTCGCGGATGTCGCCCACGATCGGGAGCGCCTCGCCGCCGGCCGCCTCGATCTCCTCGGCCGCCGTGAAGACGGTGCCGGGCAGCTTCGGGTGGGGCTCCGCCGTCTTCGCCATCAGCGCCACCCGGGCGCCGTCGCGAGCGGCACGCAGGGCGATCGCGAGCCCGATTCCCCGGCTCCCGCCCGACATGAAGATCGTGCGCCCGTTCAGCGAGTCCGCCATTCCCAAGCTCCTTGGTCGTGATGGGCCGTCGGCCCGGCCGCAGGAAACGATACGTGCGGGTAGGCTGCGCGCGGCTTGCGGCTCGCAGGGCGAACAGCACTCGTGACCGGGGGCGCGTCGGGCATCGGCGCGGCCACCTGCCGGCGGCTGGCGGCCGACGGCGCGCGCGTGGCGGTCACCGACCTGAACCTCGACGGCGCCCAAGCCGTGGCCGGCGAGGTGGACGGCGCCGCGTTCGAGCTCGACGTGCGCTCGCCTGAGCAGATTCGCGCGGCGCTCGAGGGCACCGAGGCCGAGCTCGGGCCCGTCGACGTGCTCGTGAACAACGCGGGCTACGACGAGTGGGCATGGTTCACCGACACGGACGAGGAGCTCTGGCAGCGCGTCCTGGCCGTGAATCTGGTCGGCGTGATCGCCTGCACGCATGCCGTGCTCGGCGGGATGCAGGAGCGCCGCCGCGGGCGGATCGTGAACGTGTCCTCCGAGGCGGGCCGCGTCGGCTCGAGCGGGTCCGCTGTCTACTCGGCCGCCAAGGGCGGGGTGCTCGGCTTCACCAAGGCGATCGCGATCGAGAACGGCCGCTACGGGATCACCTGCAACGCGGTGGCGCCCGGGCCGATCGAGACGCCGCTCCTGATGGCCGCGCCCGAGGCGCTCGGCGACATCGGCAAGCGCATCGTCGACACCATGATCGGCTCTACGAACCTGCGCCGGCTCGGCCAGCCGGACGAGGTGGCGGCCGCGATCGCATTCCTCGCGTCCGACGACGCCTCCTACGTGACGGGGCAGTCGCTCGGAGTTAGCGGCGGACTTGCCAGGATCTAGCCATGGTCAAGATCCGCGAGGTCGGCCCGCGCGACGGCTTCCAGAACGAGCCCGAGGTGATCCCGACCGACGACAAGGTCCGGCTCGTGGAGATGCTCGGCCGCACCGGCGTGCGCAGGCTCGAGGTCACCAGCTTCGTGCGGGCGGACGTGATCCCGCAGCTCGCCGACGGGGCGGAGGTGCTCCGCCGCGCCGACATCCCGGACGAGGTGGCGGTCACCGTGCTGATCCCGAACGAGCGAGGGCTCGACAACGCGCTGGAACAGCGCGAGCGCTTCGACGAGGTGAACCTGTTCCTGTCCGCCTCGGAGACGCACAACCGGAAGAACGTGAACCGCTCGATCGAGGAGTCGCTCACAGGGCTCGAGCGGGTGGTCGGCCGGGCACGCGCCGAGGGGCTGCGCTGCGAGGGAGTGATCTCCGTGGCCTTCGGCTGCCCCTACGAGGGTGACGTGCCCCAGGAGCGCGTGCTCGCCATCGCCCGTCGCCTGGTCGACGCTGGCTGCGAGGAGATCGCCTTCGGCGACACCACGGGGATGGCCAACCCGCTCCAGGTGGAGCGCTTCTTCAACGGGCTCGACCTCGGCGCCGAGCTCACCGCCCACTTTCACAACACCCGTGGCCAGGGCCTCGCGAACGTGGTGAGCGCCCTGCGAGCGGGGGTGCAGAGCTTCGAGAGCTCCTTCGGGGAGCTCGGCGGCTGCCCCGTGCCCGCCGGCGCAACCGGCAACGTCGCGAGCGAGGACCTCGTCTCGATGCTGCACGAGATGGGCTACGAGACGGGCATCGACCTCGAGAAGCTCGTCGCCTGCGCGCGCGAGGCGCAGCGCGTTCTGGGGCGGCCGCTCGGGAGCCACGTGCTGAGCGCGGGGCCGGTCGACTGGCACCGCTGAGCTCCGACTAGGAAGACGGGGTCCGGGTACGGCCCTCTACATGTCCACGCCGACGAGGGAGCGGCGGTTCGATCGCGAAGGCGATCGCGGATCCGTCGAAGAAGATGGGGTCGGACGAAGCGGCACCTACCGCACGTTCGACGAGCAGGCAGAGTCGGGCCGGCTGTCACCGGCCGAGGAGCGCTTCGAACGCCAGCGGCGAACCGTCGGGCTGTTCCTCGGGCCGATCGTGCTCGCCGCCATGCTGCTGATCCCGTTCGACCTCGAGCCGAACCAGCACCGGCTCGCCGCGATCCTCGCGTTCGTGGTCGTCTGGTGGGTCACCGAGGCGATCCCGATCCCGGTCACCGCGCTGCTGGGGGTCGTGCTCGTAGCGCTGCTCGAGGCCACGCCGACACCGGAGGAGGGCGACGCCGCGAGCGATCTCGTGTTCGGCGCCTTCTCCGACGACACGATCTTTCTCTTCATCGGCAGCTTCATCATCGCCCAGGCGATGGTGATCCACGGGCTGCACCGGAGGCTCGCCTTCAAGGTCCTCTCGATGCGCTCGGTGGGCGGCTCGACCTATCGGATCATCCTTGCGTTCGGCCTGATCGGCGCGCTCACCTCGCCGGTGATGTCGAACACCGCCGGCGCGGCCATGATGCTGCCGATCGCGCTGGGCGTGATGGGCGTCGTGGGCGGGATGGTCAGCAAGCAGCTGGGGGGTGAGCACAATGTCGAGCGGCTCCGCTTCGGCGCCGCGCTGATGCTCGTGATCACCTACGGCATCACCGTGGGCGGCCTGCTGCTGCCGATCGGCAGCCCGCCGAACCTGATCGGGCGCGAGCTCCTCGAGGGTGAGACCGGCGAGCCGATCACGTTCCTCGAGTGGTTCGTGATGGCGCTGCCGATCGTGATCGTGATGTTCGTGGCGGTGATCGTGATCGTGATGCTGATGAACCGGCCCGAGGTCAAGCACGTCGAGGGCGTGCGCGAGTACGTGGAGGAAGAGCGCAGCAAGATGGGCAAGCTCACGCGCGGTGAGAAGAACACCCTCTGGGTGCTCGCCTTCGCGCTCGCCGGTTGGTTCCTTCCGGGCCTCGTGGGGCTCTTCGCCGGGGACGACTCGGACGCATACGTCCAGGTGGGCGAGGCCGCCAACGAGGGCATCGTGGCGATCGTCGCCTGCGCCCTGCTGTTCCTGCTGCCGGTGGACTGGAAGAAGCGCAAGTTCACGATCAACTGGAACCAGGCCACGCGTATCGACTGGGGAACGATCCTGCTGTTCGGCGGCGGCATCGTGCTGGGCACGATGCTGAGCGAGACGGGGCTCGCCGAGACGATCGGCACCTCGATCTCGGACGCCCTCGGCGTGTCGAGCCTGGTCGGCGTGACGATCGTGATCGTGGTCGTGGCCGTGCTGATCTCCGAGACCACCAGCAACACGGCGAGCGCGGCCATCGTGGTGCCGATCGCAATCTCGATTGCGGCCGCGGCCGACCTCAACCCCACGATCCCGGCGCTGGCCGCGATCTTCGCCGCGAACTACGGCTTCATGCTCCCGGTCTCGACGCCGCCCAACGCGATCGTCTACTCGTCCGGCCTGCTTCCGATCACCCGGATGATCAAGGCCGGGTTCGTGTTCGACATCATCGGCGCGGTCCTATGCGTGATCGGCGTGATAGCGATGGCGAACCTGGTGGGCCTGGCCTAGCTCTGAAGCCGAGCCTCGCGCGAACGTCCGCGGTCGCGATCGCGGCCGGCGCGGCCACGGTCCTGCCGGGCTTCCTGGTGGGCGTGCTCGCGCTGCAGATCCGCGCCGACCTCGACGTGAGCGTCGGCGCGGTGGCCGCCGGCGTCACGGTCTTCTTCGCCGCCGGAGCCTTCGGCGCCGGCCCGGGCGGGCGGCTGGCCGAGCGCGTCGGTGCCCTGCGGGCGATGCGTGGGGCGCTGGTGGCCGTCGCGCTGCTGCTCGCCGCGGCCTCGTTCGCGCCCTCGCTCGCGCTGCTGCTCCTGCCACTCGCCCTGGCGGGGGTGGCGAACGCGGTCTGCCAGCCCGCGATCAACCTGTTCATGGCCGACCAGGTGGCGCGCGATCGCCAGGGCCTCGCGTTCGGCATCAAGCAGACCGCAATCCCTTCGGCCGTGCTGGTCAGCGGCCTCGCGCTGCCGCTGCTGGCGCTGCCGTTCGGATGGCGCCCGACGATGGGGATCTGCGCCGCCGGCGCGCTGGCTGTGGCGGTGGTCGTGCGGCGCACGGCCTCGGCGTTCGCCCCGCCCGCCGAGCGCGAGCCGGCGCCGCGGCCGAGCCGGGCTCTCCTCATGACCGCGGTCGGCGCGGCGCTCGGCAGCTCGGGCCCCTGCGCACTCGGGGCGTACCTCGTGGCCTCGGCGGTCGACGTGGGCATCGGCGAGGGCGCGGCGGGCCTCCTGGCGGCGCTGGGCAGCGCGGCAAGCCTGATGGTCCGGATCGCGTTCGGCGTCCGCGCCGACCGCCGCCGCGACTACGGCTACGGCATGGTCGTGGCGCTGCTCGCGAGCGGCTCGACCGGTTTCCTCCTGCTCGCCACCGGCGTGGTGGGGCCGTTCGTGGCCGGAGCGGTGGTGGCGTTCGGGCTCGGCTGGGGCTGGCCGGGCCTCTTCAACCTCGCCGTGGTCGAGCTCAACCGCCACGCGCCGGGCGCCGCCACGGGTGTCACGCAGTCCGGCATCTACGTCGGGGCCGCGGGAGGGCCGGCCGTGTTCGGCCTGGCGTCGTCGGAGCTGGGCTACGACGCCGCTTGGGCGGGCGCCGGGCTGCTGATGCTGCTGGCTGCCACCGCGTTTGCATACGCCGCGCGCCTTTCCGGCGCCGCTCGTAGTCTTTAGGGGGTACTTAGGATTGACTCTCGGGTTGCCGGGTATAACCCAACTATTGCCGCCGAGGCCGGTTTTCGGCACATATGGGTTCCCCCGACCCTGCCTCGGCATCAGCACGCGGACCCGGATCACGGCAATCCGGGTTCGCGTTTTTTTGGGCCGTTTTCGGGCGCCCGTCGGATTGAACGTCCCGGATGATCCCCCATAGCGACCAGTCCGGGACGTTCGTCTAGCGTGTCCCGTGGGCGCTCAGCGGCCGGCGAACTGCGGGTCGCGCTTCTCGAAGAACGCGGCGGCGCCCTCGGCGAAGTCCGCTGAGGCCGCCAGCGCTTCCTGCGCCGCCACCTCCTGCTCGAGGGTCAGCGCGAGCGCCGGCTTGGCGGCCGCGTCCATCACGCGCTTGGCCAGGCCGATCGCCCTCGGCGCGCACGCGAGCAGCTCGTTTGCGAGCGCCGAGGTCAGCTCGTCGAGCTCTGCGGCGGGCGCGATCCGGTTGGCGAAGCCGATCCGGTGCGCCTCGCGTCCGTCGATCGCCTTGCCGGTCATGATCAGCTCCTTGGCGTTGCCGAGGCCGACCACGGCGGGCAGGCGCGAGCAGCCGCCCACGTCCGGCAGGAGACCCACGCGGACCTCCATGATCCCCGCCACCGCGTCCTCGGCCATCGTGCGGAAGTCGCACGCCAGCGCGAGCTCGAAGGCGCCGCCCAGCGCGGCTCCGTGGATCTGGCAGATCGTGGGCTTGGGCATCTCCTCGAGGAGGTTCCACCAGGCGAGGATCGGGCGCCGGAAGCGGCGCAGTCCGGCGGGGTCCTCGGACAGCCGCCGCAGGTCGTTCAGGTCCATCCCGGACGAGAAGAGCGCGCCCTCGCCGCGCACCACCACGACGCGCACGGAGTCGTCGCCGGCGGCGGCCTCGATTCCGGCGCCCAGCGCCTGGATCAGCTCGCCGTTCAGCGCGTTGCGCTTCTCCGGCCGGTTGAGTATGAGGTGACGGACCGCGCCGCGGTCCTCGGTCTCGAGCAGTGCCATAGCGCGCCGGAGCGTACCGGCCGCCGTGGCTCAGCCGGCCGGCGGCTGGGTGACCACGAGAGCTGACGTGACCCCGAGCACCACCAGCGCGAAGCCCACCTCGAACGCGACCGCGCGGCGTAGCAGCGCCCCGCCTCGGCCGGGTTCCTCGGCGCCGTCGGCGAGTTGCCGCAGCCGCGGCAGCGAGCGGCGCTGGTTGTACGCGCCGAGCGCCATGAGCGCCGTGAACAGCGCGATCTTCACCAGCACGAGCCGGCCGTAGGCGGTGTCGACCAGCGCGCTGAACGACTCCACCAGGAAGATCGACTGCACGATCCCCGTGAGCAGAAGCACCATCACGGCGATGGTGGCGACCCGCGAGAAGCGGCCCACGGCGTCGGCGAGCAGCGGTGTGCGCTCGCCGGGCGGCAGCTTCCTGGCCGCCCCGAAGAGAGCGTAGAGCAGGAGCACGAGGCCGCCGAGCCACACGCTCATCGAGAGCACGTGGAGGGTGTCGGACGGGATCAGCAGGGCGGTCGGGGAGGTGTCCCCCGTGTGGCCGGCGAGCGGCGCCGTGAGCGCGAGCGCCACGACCGCGGCGAACACGATCAGGATCTGCGGCCGCGACGGGGTGGGGGCTAGCACGGCGCCTTCGGCGCCCAGCGCCGCCCGCCGAAGAACGGGCGCTCGCTTCGGTCGCAGCGCGAGCGTGAACAGCACTCCGAGCACGATCCAGATCCCGAGGCGGGCCGTCCAAGCCTCCACCACGCGTGTGCCGGACACGGCGTCGATCGCGCTCCGGTCGAGCGCCGACCAGAACGAGACGCCGAGCGCCGTGGCGGCCTCGAGCACGATCGCCAGCGCGGTCGCCACCAGCCCGAGAAGCACCGCGCCGAGCACGACGAACTTGAGCCGCTTGACGAAGCCGGTGGCCGCGGCGCGCCACTCCGACCCGCCGCCCGCCTGGGCGCCGAGCGCCGGCAGCCACGCTACGAGCGCGAACGCGACCCCGCCGATCGCGAGCGCCATCGCCAGGTAGCCGAGCCCGCGCGCCACGCCGAAGGCGATGCTCGTGACCTGGCCGCTGGCGGCCTCGTGCTCGGCTCGATCCTGCTCCTTCATCGCGGGTCCGCCGCCGGCGCCGCCGGACCCCATCTGCTCGTCGGGCTTCTTCTCCTCCTTGGGCGGCTCGGGCGGATTCACGCGGAAGCGCGTGGTCTTCATGACCGGATGGCCGTCCTCCGAGATCACCCGGTAGCGCGCTACGTAGGCGCCGTCGAGGTTCTTGGCGAGCCGCACGGCCAGAACCTCCTCCCGGCCGCCGGGGTGGTACGGCTCGCCTCGGACGACCTCACGGCCGCTCCGGTCCTCCACTTGGAGTTGCACGAATTCCGCGTCGATGCCCTCCTCAAAGGTCAGCACCACGGCCTTCGGCGAGCGCTCCAGCACCTGGCCGGGCTTCGGCTTGGAGCCGAGCAGCTCGGCGTGGGCGAACGCGTCAACCGCGACGGCGAGCGACGCCAGCAGCGCGAGGCCTATCACCAAAGCAAGGCTCAAGCGGCGCTGCAGCGCTGAGGTCAGCGAAGCCAACGGGAGGAATGTACCCGCGCACGGGCCGCTCGACTCCTCGGCGAACGCGGGCCGGGCGCGACGCCGCCGTCAGCCGACGGTCACCGAGGCCGAGCCGGGACGGTAGCCGCGCTTGTCGACTCGCACGACGATGCGCCCGCGGGCGCGCGGCCTCACCCGGAAACGCGCCACGCCTCGCTTCGACGTGCGGGCAGAACGTCGGGGGATACCGGCGCCGCGCAGGGTCGCGCGCGCCCGGCGTACCGCACGGCCCTTCGCGTCGGTCACTCGAACCTCGACCGTTCCACGCCTGCCGCGCGCGACGCCGCCGGTGGCGGTTACGTTCATCCGCCGCAGCAGCCCGACGCGACCCGAGGCCCAGGCGCCGGTGTTACCACCCTCGTCCACCGCCGCCACGCGCCAGTAGAGCCGACCGCCGTTCTGGAAACCGCCGGCCATGAGCGTCGGGGCGTATGCGGCGTTGTCGACCCGCTTGCTGTCGATCATGCGGGTGAAGCTGCTCGTCTCAGCGAACTCGACGCGATAGTTCTTCGCCAGGGCGAAGCTCGGGTCCCACTTCACCACGAGCCCACCACCGGCGCGCATGGCGTGCGCTCCGGTGGGCGGGTTCATGAAGCGAGCGAACGGCCGCTTGGGCGAGAAACCTCCGGACGAGGTGCCGCTCGCGCCTGCCGGGAAGTTCGCGCGCACGCGCCACTGCCAGACGCCGAGACCGTAGGTCTTGACGGGGGTGAAGACGGTCGAGCGCATGTTGAAGCTGAGGTTGTCGCCGTCCGGCTCTTCGACGTTCACGTCGTAGGAGATCGCCCCCGGCACGGGTGACCACGACAGCACCGGGATCCCCTCGCCGCCGTCGGGGTTCGCGCCCACGGCCGGGGTAGGCAGGCGGCGCCGGAAGGTCCGGGTGGGCGACCACGTGAGCCCGACGCCGTTTTCGTCGTTTGCGCGAACGCGCCAGTAGAGCAGGGCGTCCGCCGGGTAGGTGGACGAGCTCGTGTAGGCGGTGCTGGCAGTGACAACGTCGTCGATCAGGCTGCCGAAGGCGGGGTCGTGCGCGACCTGGAGCCGGTACTCCCGCGCGCCCTCGGCAGCGCCCCAGCGGAAAGTCGGCTGGTCGATGACGTCGGCGCCGTCGGCGGGGCCGCTGGGCAGCGGCGGGTCGCTCCGCTTGTCGAACACGTGCGGCGAGTTGTCCTGGGGAGCGGTCGAGACGCTCGTGCAGCTCGGCCCGTTGACCGGAACGACCGCCCAGTAGTACCGGGTCGCCTCGTCGGTGTAGGTGCGCGGCGTCCCAGCCCTGCGGGGTGCGTAGGCCGGTACCTTGGTCCGTGCCACGTCGACGATCGTCGTGAAGCTCGGGTCCCTGGCGACCACCACGAAGTAGCCGCACGCCCCTGCGATGTGCTTCCAGGTGAAGAGCGGCATGCGCCGCCGCTCGTCGGGATCGTCGGGGAGCGGTCGCAGGTAGTCGCCGTCGCCGGCCATCAGCAGGCCGGTGCTCGAGCCGGTTCCCGAGGCGTACGTGAACGCCGGACCACCAGTGTCTCCGAGCTGCGTGAAATGACTGACAACCCTGTCGCCTGTCGTGTCGGTGCCCGTTCGGGGCGTGACGCGCGCGCAGTACTTGCCGCCTGGAGCCAGCTTGTCGCCCTCGTTCGCCACGCCCTCTGCGAACGGGACCGGCGGGCTTCCGCCGCCAGTGCCGGTCAGCGGTGTCCAGGCTGTGGTCGCCGTCTCCGAGGTCCAGCTACCAGCTGACGCGCCCCAGTCGCACACGCCGAAGGTGTAGGGCACGACCCTCACGACGTAGCTCGAGGCCCCATGAGCCGGCGCCCAGTCGAGGACGGGTGAGGTCGTGGTCGATCCGAGCGCGAGCGGTCCCTGGTTGTCACGCAGGTGCAACCCCGGCACCGACGGCGTGCCGGCGGGCGGCTTGTCGAACACCTTGGCGAAGGCCGGTCCCTCGTTCCACTGCCCGGTCTTGCCATTGGCGTCGATGGCGCGCACCCGCCAGAAGTGGACATTGCTCTCGAAGAGCTTCACCGGCGACAGCGACGTCCCGATCGTCCTGTCGGCGCAGCAGACCTTGGAGCCGGCGGCGAAGTCCGCCGAGGCGTTCACCTCGACCTCGTAGCGCGCGGCGCCGGGAACCCGGTCCCATGAGAACTGCGGGTCCTGCCGCTCGCTCGCCGAGTCGCTGCCGGCCGGATGGGGGTTGAGGTCGGCCACGCGCGTAGCCGACCCGGTCGGCCACACCCACTCGAACGAGCCGATCGCCGACCGCGCCCCGCGGTGGCCCACCGCGTTGACCGGCGTGACGGCCCACCAGTACCGCCCCTCGTTGAGACTGCCCGGGGGTGCGAGCGCCGTTCCCGAGGTCTCGACCGGCTGCGCCACGCTGCCGAGCACCGGTGAGGCGAGCGCGGGGTCGGCCGCGATCGTCACGATGTACTTGACCGCGTGCGGGACGGGATCCCAGCGGAGCACCAGCGGGGTGCTTGGGTACTGCACGCTGGCGCCGTCGGCCGGTGCGACGAGGGTCGGCCGGGCCGACCAGCGCTTTACGAGGGAGCGCGCGCCCGACCAGCGCCCGGCGTCGCCCTTCGCGTTGACCGCGCGAACCCGCCAGCGGTACTCGCCGTCAGGCAGCGAGCGCTCCAGGGTGTACGACGTGTTGCGGGTCTCGCTGCTGCCGCCGGACACGATCGAACGGAAGCCTGAGTCGGCGGAGAGCTGGAACTCGTACGTGGCGGCGCCGCGCACCGGCCGCCAGCTGAAGACAGGTGCTGCCTCCGGGCGCGCGCCGTCGGCCGGGCCGCTGAGCGACGGCCGTGCCGGCGCGCGGGAGCCCTCGGCGGCGGGCGTGGTCGGCCGGCCGGCCGCGAGCACGGCGAGTGGCAGCGCGAGCGCCAGCAGGGCAAAGACGAGGAGGCTCCTGAGCACCGTTTCGAGCCTCGCACCGCCACCGTTCGCGCGCGATGGGCCGACTGGCCCATCATCCGTTCACTTGGGTGAACGCCCATCCCCTGAAAGGTTCTGCCCATGGGAGGGACGGCTCGACCCGGGTAGAAGGGCCCTTCCATGCACGCACCCGACCCACGAAGGCCCGCGCGGCGCGAGCTCGTCGGCGCGATCATCGGCGCCGAGGCGGGCGCCGGCTTCGGCCTGCTGGTATTGGGGACCACGCCGTTCGCGCCGCTCTTGATGGCCGCGCTCGGCGCGGCCGTGGGGGCGGGCGTGTTCCGGGTGCAACATCTGCTGGCGCGCCGCTGGCTGCGCTCTCAGCTGCGCGCGACGCGTTAGATTCGGCGCCATGTCCGATCTGAAGGCGGCGCTCGACCGCGCCCGTGCGGGCGGGCCTGGGCGTCACCACGACAAGTCCCGCGAGCAGGGCAAGCTCCCTGTCCGAGAGCGGGTGGAGCGTCTCCTGGACCCCGGCTCGCTCGTGGAGGACGCGCTGCTCGCGAACTGGGAGCAGGACGGCTTGGGGGCGGACGGCGTGGTCACCGGCATGGGCTCGGTGGCCGGCCGGCCGGTGGCGCTGATGGCCAACGACCCGACCGTCAAAGCGGGCTCCTGGGGGCCGAAGACGGTGGAGAAGATCATCCGAGTCCAGGAGCAGGCGCTCGAGCACCTCGTGCCGATGATCTACCTGGTGGACTCCGCGGGCGCGCGCATCACCGACCAGGTGCGGATGTTCCCCGGCCGCCGCGGCGCGGGGCGCATCTTCCACACCGAGGTGAAGCTCTCCGGCGTGGTCCCGCAGCTGTGCGTGCTGTTCGGGCCGAGCGCCGCGGGTGGCGCCTACATCCCGGCGTTCTGCGACGTGGTGATCATGCGCGACGGCAACGCCTCCATGTACCTCGGCTCGCCGCGCATGGCCGAGATGGTGATCGGCGAGAAGGTGACGCTCGAGGAGATGGGCGGCGCCCGGATGCACACCGGCGTGTCCGGCTGCGGGCACTTCCTCGTGAAGTCGGACGAGGAGGGGATCGACGTGGCCAAGCGCTACCTCGGCTACTTCCCCTCCAGCTGGCGGCACGAGCCGCCGGCCGCTCCGCCCGCCGAGCCGGCCGTGGGCCTGCCGGCGATCCCGTCCGACGAGAACAAGCCCTTCGACATGCGCGAGCTGATCGACGCGCTCGTGGACGCCGGCTCCTTCCTCGAGGTCCACAAGCGCTGGGCCAAGGAGCTGCTCGTGGGCTACGCGCGGCTCGACGGCCGGGCGGTCGGCATCGTGGCGAACCAGCCCAAGCAGCGCGGTGGGGTGCTGTTCGTGGACTCCTCGGACAAGGCCGCGCGCTTCATCTGGACCTGCAACGCCTTCAACGTCCCGCTGCTCTTCCTCGCCGACGTGCCCGGCTTCATGATCGGAACTCGGGTGGAGCGCCAGGGCATCATCCGCTCGGGGGCGAAGATGATCTCGGCGGTGTCGGAGGCCACCGTGCCCAAGATCTCCGTGATCGTGCGCAAGGCCTACGGCGCGGGCCTGTACGCGATGGCCGGGCCGGCGTTCGACCCGGACGCGTGCATCGCCCTTCCCGAGGCCAAGATCGCGGTGATGGGCCCGCAGGCCGCGATCAACGCCGTGTTCTTCAACCAGCTCCAGGCGATCGAGGACGAGGACGAGCGCGCCCGCCGCACCGAGGAGCTGCGCGCCGAGTACAAGGAGGAGATCGACATCCTCCACCTGGCCTCCGAGCTCGTGATCGACGCCGTGGTGGCGCCCGAGCATCTGCGCGCCGAGCTCGTCAGGCGCTTCGCCGCCTACGCGTCACGGGACCGCGCCTGGCCAGCCAAGCGCAATCCCGTGACGCCGGTGTAGACGGCCGTCAGGTCAGTCGCAGTCCGCTTCTGCTGCCCCAACGGGCTCATAGCAGAGCGCGTCGCCCTGGTTCGAGTTCCCCTCGAGGAAGTCGACGTTGCGCACCTCGTTCCGGAACCGGCCGCCGTACTCGAGCACGTACAGGCCGTTGCGCAGGTCGACGACGTAGATCAGCCCATCCTTGATGATCGGGTAGCTCCACATCACGACCTTCTCGTGGCGACCGGTGTCGGGGTCGGACGAGAGGCGCGGGTCCTCGAGCATCACCTCGTCGAGCGGCTCGGGGAAGAACTCGGCGAGCTGGTACGGGGCCCACGGCTTCTGGACGTTGATCACCTGGAAGCCGCCCGAGTGCCACGTGGTGAGCACCATCCTCGGCGTGATCGTCGGGTTGTGCGCCGAGTAGGAGGTGCGCGGAGGGTTCCAGTCCGCGCAGTCCTCACCGTCCGTGGGGTCGTTCTCCGGCAGCCGGTACTCCGCCTCGACGGTCGGCGTGGTCGGGTCGGAGATGTCGATCATCCGCGCCCAGCCCCACGGGCAGCCGTGCCCAGCGCCCGTGGCCGTCCCGTAGACCTCGTCGGAGACGTAGGCCCAGTCCTTGTTCCACAGCTTCATCGCGCTGTGGGCGCCCGGGCCCGGCCAGCTCGGCCGGTTCTCGTTGAGCGTGATCGGCCGCGGCATGGGAGCGGGCGTGCCATTCGCGAAGTCGGAGGTGTCGACAACCGCGAACCCGCCCGTGAGCAGCGCGAAGTAGGCGCGGGTGCCGTCATTCGAGACCGCCAGCGAGTGCAGGCCGCCGCTGGGGATCTCGAGCGGCCCGGCCGCCGGGACGCGCGTGTAGCCGTGCACACCGCTGTAGAGCGTGACCGGTGCCTGGCCGTTCTTCACGGGTGAGATGTCCCAGACCGAGAATTGACAGGAGGGAGAGCCGCCGCTCGTCGTGCAGGCCGGGTTCGGGCTCGCGTTGCCGGCGAAGATCAGCGCGCGCTCGGGGTTGTTCGGGTCCTCCCAGAGGTAGAACTCGTGGGTGTTGACGTTGAACTGATTGAGCAGCCGCGGGTCGGTCGCGTTGTCGCCCGAGATGTCGTAGAAGCGGAAGTTGCTGATCGATGGCGCGGTGCAGTGATGCAGGGCGTCGCCCACGCCGCAGTTGGTGTTCAGGATGATCAGCACGTCCTGGGATCGCCACACGCGCAGCTCGCGCGAGGACTCGCCCGGCGCGGCGAAGAGCGGCTCGTCGGTGAGCAGTTCGGGATCGGTCGGGTCGGAGATGTCCTCGATCATCAGGCCGCCCATCGGCATGTCCTCGTGGCCGCCGTCGGTGCGGCTGCCGATGTAGGCATAGTCGCCATGGATGGCCATGGCGGCGTTCATGCCGCGGTTAAGGATCGGGTCGTGGCCGACCTGCGTGAGGGAGCCGACCTTGGGCGGTGGCTTCGCCGCGGGTGCCGCGGCCGGCAGGAGAAGTGCGAGCGCCGCGATCGCGACGAGCGCTACTGACCAGGCTGACTTGGACATGTCGCCTCCGGGTCTGTGATGGCTGTGGAGGAAGCGGGACGGATACCCGCACCCGGTTTGGGCTTCTCCGGAGCAAGGCAAGCTCAAACGGCGTCGGCGGCCTCGGAGCTCTGGCGCGTTTTGCGCGGTCCGGCCACGGGTAGGGCTAAGCCGGCTTGTTCACCAAGCGCAGGACGATCGGCTCACCGCAGGACGCTCCAGCACCCACGAATCGGGCGGAACGCTCGGTCACGTCCCGGTGTCCGCGGCAGGCCGACGGGGCCATAACCACCAACAAGGGGGATAGCGCATGAAGATTGCGCTCCGTTTGTGCATCGCCCTCGCTGTATCGCTGGGATTGTTCAGCGGCACGGCGAACGCTCAGATCGAGGTGAAAGACCCGGACGAAGGCGACCGGATCTTCAAGATCGACAAGCTGTTCGACGATCCTTGGGCGGCCACTCATTCCGACTTCGCCTTCTGGGGCAACTACGCCGCGCTGGGCTGGTACACCGGCTCGACCGGCGGGGTGCATCTGTACGACATCTCGGATCCTGCGAATCCGGTCGAGAAGAGGAACTTCCTGTGTAACGGGAACCAGAACGACCCGATCTTCTGGGACCGGAACGGCAACGACGTTCCTGACCTGATGCTGCTCGCGGTCGACCGGACGATGGCCGGTACATCGTGCGGCGCCGCGGTCTCCAACAACCCCGACGGCTCGCGCTTCGACGCGAACCCGCAGGGTTGGGAGGGCGTTCGCGTCTTCGAGATGAGCGACGGCTCTAACGATTACGAGAACGGCGCTCCGTTCGCGGTGATCAATCAGGTGGACGCGCAGTACACCGACTGCGGCGCCCACACGATCACGGCGTACACCAGCTTCGCCGACGATCCGGCGAACCCGCGCCTGGTCGTCTATGTGTCGTCATATCCGTTGCGTCCGGGCCCGACGTGCGGCACGCTGCTGCAAGGCCTGCCGGCGGGCCAGGAGCCCTACAAGAACGTCAACAACCAGTTCGAGGACCCCAGCGACCGCGAGGTGGAGAACCCGCTTCATGGTGCGATCCAGGTTCTCAACGTCCCGCTGAACAACCCGGCGAACACGACCGAGATCGCCGAGCCGGAGATCAGCTACCCGGGCGATCCCGACGGGAAGTTTGATTACACCGAGCGTGGACTTACCGGCCTCGAGCCGGCGTCGATCGCGTGCCACGACATCGTCGTGCACCCGGAGGACAACATCGCCGGTGGCGCCTGCGCCGAGCAGGGTCAGATCTGGGAGGTCGATCCGGCCACCGGGATCCCGGACACCGAAAACCCGATGGGGATCGGTGACGACGCGCTCAGCTCGGACGGCGAGGGCCAGTTCCCCGGAGCGGTCGACTTCTTCCATTCCGTGATGTTCGACAACGGTATGGAGACCGTGAACTGGGTGGACGAGTCGTTCGGCAGCGGTTGCCCGACGATGACGAACTGGCAGGCACGTGACTGGCATGCCGCCGGTACGCATAAGACCGGCCGCATGTTCTTCTCGGACATGGAAGGCAACTTCCAGAGCGAGTTCCATGTCGGCGACACGCGGCCCGATCCCCGGGCGGACGAGTACTGCTCCGCGCACATGGGGATGACCGTGACGGGCATCAAGCGGGACCTGCTCGTCAATGCCTGGTACACGGGCGGCGTGAACGTCATCGACTTCACGAAGCCCGAGCGGCTGAAGGAGGTCGCGTATTACGACATGGCGCGCCAGACCGGTACCTGGTCGGCCTACCCGTACACGGGCCCGATGTTCGACAAGGGCCCGGGGATTCCGGTCTACGCGTCCGACGGCGTCGAGCTCAACGCCGAGGCGCGCGGCATGGAGGTCTACCGGCCGATCGTCGAGAAGCCGCCACCGAAGTTCCGCCTCGACCATCTGAATCCGCAGACGATGGACTTCGAGGACCGGAAGTAGCGGTTCGAAGTAGCGAAGGACTGGAGAGGGCGGCCATCGGCCGCCCTCTCCTACTTTTATGAGCTTGACGCGGGCGTTCGCTCGCGAAAGACTTCTGCCGGCGGCAAACAAACCATGTTGGCCGCCGGCTCCGTCCGTGCGGAGCTGGCCTCCGGTGGCCTCCTGATGAACCCAGGAGGTTCGATGAGACGACTAGCTCGTCTGCTCGTTTTCAGCGCCATCGCGGCGCTCGTAGTGCCTTCGGTGGCGCAGGCAGGTCATACGACCGATCCGCGCACCTCGAACATCAATCCGCTCGGCCACATCTTCGAGCCGGCGATAACCGGCGGCCTCGGCGGAGATCCAAACATCCACACGGACATCGCGTTCTGGGGCGACCGCGCGATCCAGGGCAACTGGGACGGCTTCAGGATCCGCGACATCTCGGACCCCGACAACCCGACGCCGGTGTCGTGGACTCGGTGTCCCGGGAACCAGGGCGACGTCCTCGTGTGGGACAACATCGTGGTCCGCTCCTGGAACACTCCGGCGGGAACGCCGGGAGTGTTCGGCGCGGGTACGACCTGCGACGGCGTACCGGTTCCGCCCGGCGCGGTGCCCGGCGTGGGCTTCGAGGGCCTGCATGTGTTCGACATCTCGAACGAGGCGAACCCGGTGCTCAAGGCCCAGATTCCGCTCGCGTGCGGCTCCCACACGGCGACCGCCGTGCCGGATCCGGACAACAACCGGCTGCTCGTCTACAACAGCTCGTCCGCACATTCGAACACGAACCCCAACCCGCCCGCGACGTGCGACTGGTTCGACATCGTCGAGGTGCCGCTGGACGCGCCTGAGAACTCCCGCTTCCTGCGGGCCGAGCCGAGCATGCACACCTGCCACGACATCGGGGTCATCCTCGGCGACGTGATGCGGGCGGCTTGCGCCGGCGGCGAGGGCTTCCGGGTCTTCGACCTCAGCGACTCGCTCACCGATCCGGAGCTGATGCATCACGTGACGGTGCCGACCGTGACCATCGGTCACTCCGCAGGGTTCTCGTGGGACGGCGAAACGATCGTCTTCGGGCACGAGCCCGGCGGTGGTCTCGAGCCGGAATGCACCGCTGAGGACGCGGACGAGAAGAAGAGCTTCTTCTTCTACGACACCGAGACGGGCGAGGAGCTCGGCAGGTGGACCCTTCCGCGACCGCAGGGCGCGAACGAGAACTGCACGCTGCACAACTACAACATGATGCCGCTGAAGAGCGGCCGTGACGTGCTTGTCAGCGGCAACTACCAGGCCGGGATCTGGGTGGTCGATTTCACCAACCCGGCGAACGCGAAGACCGTCGCCTGGAGCGATCCGCCTCCGGCGCCGGTGCCGCCCGGCTCGCCGTTCTGCGGATCGAACGGACCCGCGGGTCCGCGCTGTGCGCTGGCGGGGGCCTGGTCGGGCTACTGGTACGACGGGTTCATCTACGAGTCGAACATCGGTGAGGGCTTGAACATCTTCGAGCTCACCAACATGCGCGGCGGGAAGAGGATCTCGCTCGGACACCTGAACCCGCAGACACAGGAGTTCTCGCTGAAGCACTAGCGGGCTCCCAACAGCCGAGTTGAGGTAGAGAGGGCGGCTCCGGCCGCCCTCTCTCGTCCGGCGAGGGTCTGAATTTCGCCGGTGCCGGGTATTGGCAGACCAATGCGTGGGAGACGGAATGCCCACGGGGTCACCATGACGGGAGGGAACACCCAATGAGACGGCTTGCGCTGGGCGCCGTTACTGCGTGCGTGTGCGCGCTGCTCCTGCCGGCGGTCGCTTCTGCACAGAAGCCGAGCGTCCGCGAGGCGGTGTCGACGTACGACTACACGAAGAACATGCACCCGCTCGGCTATTCGCCGTTCGGCAACACGCCGAATCTGCCGGGGCTGACGTTCACCGCCAACTCGGACCTGGCGTTCTGGGGCAAGTACGCGTTCCAGGGTCATTACACGGGGTTCCGGATCATCAACATCGCGTCGTCTGCCAACCCGCGCGAGGTCTCGTTCACGGAGTGCAACGGCAATCAGGGCGACATCGTCGTGTACGAGGACATCCTTGTCCGGGCGTGGAACTCGCCGGCGCCGGCCGGATCGACTTGCGACGGGCAGCCGGTCCCGACCGGGTTCGAAGGCGTCCACATCTTCGACATCAGCGATCTCGAGAACCCGGAGCTGATCGGCAGCGTCGAGATCAGCAACCGGGCTGGCGCCGACGCAATCGGGTGCGGCTCGCACACGATCAGCGCTGTTCCGGACCTCGACGCCGGCACGCTCGTGGTCTACAACCAGTCCGCGGGCACGTGTGCAACCGGGGAGCAGGAGGCGTTCCACGTCTTCGAGATCCCGCTCGATGACCCGGCGAGCCCGACCACGCCGCAGACGATCGATCTGACGGATGCGATGGGCTGCCACGACTCCGGCATCGTTCTCGGCGACGCCAACTTGCTCGCGTGCGCCAGCCACTCGCACACGAACGTGTTCGACATCGGCGACAACGAGTTCCCTGGCGGGAGCCTCACGGAGCCCGTGTTCCTGTACACGGTCGAGGCGTGCGAGGGATCGCTGTGCGTGGGCACGGGCGGCAACTGGCACTCGGCCGCGTTCACCTGGGACGGCGAGGTACTCATCCTCGGCTGGGAGCCAGGTGGCGGCTCGTTGCCGGAATGCGAGGCCACCGACCCGGACCTCAAGAAGAGCTGGTTCTTCTTTGACGCCAAGACGGGCGAGGAGCTGGGCCGGTTCGTGCTTCCACGCGACCAGCTGTCGACGGAGAACTGCACCGTCCACAACTACAACGTGGTGCCCACCGACAAGCGATACCTGCTCGTCGGCGGCAACTACCAGGCGGGCATCAGCGTGGTCGACTTCACCGACCCCGCTAACGCCTCCGAGGTCGCGTATGCCGATCCGGCGCCGCTCGTCCCAACCCAGCTGGGCGGTGACTGGTCGACCTACTGGTACAACGGCCGCATCTACGAATCGGATATCACCCGCGGGCTGATCGTCTGGAACCTGTCGGGCAAATGGGAGGCGGGAGCGCGCAAACTCCCGTACCTGAACCCACAGACGTCCGAGTTCACGCTCGGCTCACCGTAAGGACCGCGGCAAGACGACACTGAGGGAGAGAGGGCGGCTCCGGCCGCCCTCTCTCGCGTCCCGCCATGCGTGCCTTGCGTGCGTCCTGGGTAGGTAATGCCTGCTTGGAGGGACGGGGAGATAGGACATCTCCGGCTGCCAACCCGACGCGGCCCACGCGGGTATGGGGTTATCCCTCTCCACCAGAAACCGTTATGGGGAGGTCATACATGAGACGGATTTCGCGCCTGCTGCTCCTTGCTGCAGCGGGCACCGTCGCCATGCTCGCAGTACCCGCGGTCGCCTCGGCTGAGCACGACACGAGGCCCGCAACGCAGAACCTGAAGGCTCTGGGGCACAGCCTGAACCCGGCCAGCTTCCTGGTCGATCCTCCAGGCCCGGCCCCGACGCCGGCCAATTCCGACCTGGCGTTCCAGGGCAACCTGGTCTTCAACGGCAACTACGACGGCTTCCGAATCATCAAGAAGTCGCCGGGCAACCCGAAGCAGATCAGCTGGACGCGCTGTCAGGGCAACCAGGGCGACGTCGTCGTCTGGGGCGACTTCCTCGTACGCGCGTGGAACTCCCCGGCTGCCGCCGGCGCGACCTGCGACGGCGAGGCAGTGCCGACCGGGTTCGAGGGGATGCACATCTTCGACATCAGCAATCTCGAGGACCCCGAGCTGATCGGCTCGGTCGAGCTCAGCGCTCGGCCGGAGGCCGACTCGCCCGGCTGCGGCACGCACACGCTCACCCTGGTGCCCGATGCGGCGAACAACCGCGCGGTGATCTACAACGCGACGTCTGGCGGAAACACGGCGTTGCCGGCTGGCCAGCAGGATTGCGACTGGATCGACATCGTCCAGGTTCCGCTCGACGATCCGGGTTCGGCGAGTCACGTGCGCCGCGAGCCGCTCGAGGGCGGCCACGCCGCGCATGACAACGGCGTGATCCTCGGCGACGTGAACAAGCTCGCGTCCGCCTCCGGTCACATGTCGAACGTGTTCTCGATCGGCGGCCCGGGCGGCGGAAGCCTGACCGATCCGGAGTTCCTGTACACGATCGAGGAGCCGGGCGTCTGCAACACCGGCGGCCCGCTCTGCAACGGCAACTGGCACTCCGCTGCCTTCACCTGGGACGGCGAGGTCGTCGTCCTCGGCTGGGAGCCGGGTGGCGGTACCCAGCCCGAGTGCGAGGCCACCGATCCGGCCGTGAAGAAGAGCGCCTTCTTCTACGACGCGGACACGGGCGAGAAGCTGGGTCAGTGGACGCTGCCGCGGCCGCAGACCGCAGCCGAGAACTGCACGATCCACAACTACAACATGGTGCCGACCCGAAACGGTCGCTACATCATGGTCGGCGGTCATTATCAGGCCGGCACGTGGGTCGTGGACTTCACCGACCCGGCCAACGCGGAGGCGATCGGCTGGTCCGATCCCCCGCCCGTCGTGCCCACGCAGCTCGCGGGCGCGTGGTCTTCGTACTGGTACAACAATTTCATCTACGAGTCGGAGATCCAGACGGGGCTCAACGTCTTCCGCTTCACCGGGAAGGCGACAGCGGGAGCGCTGAGGCTGCCGCACCTGAACCCGCAGACGCAGGAGTTCTCCCTGTCGTCGACGGCGAAGGGCAAGGGGCGGAACTTCGCGCCAGGCCCCGGCAAGGGGAAGGGTCGCCCGTAAGGCGACATGCCATAGACCGAGTAACGGAGACGGAGGGCGGCTGCGGCCGCCCTCTGGTTCCCTCACGACCTCGGAGGAGGGAGACACATGAAGAGACGCTTTGCAGTGGCGGGGGTGGTCTGCGTGGCCGCTGCGCTTCTCGCGCCGACCACCGCGGGCGCCACCCATCGGCACGCGTTGCAGACCGGCAACGGCGCTTGTGTCGTGCTCGCGCAGAGTGGCGGTGAGCGCTTCGTGACGCTGCCGCAGTACGAGGGAACGACGAACCCGCATCCCTTGCATGTGTTCGTCCACCTCGGTGCGCCTGGCGAACGGGTTTCCATCGGGGTCTACGGCACCGCCACCGACCCGTGCGCCTCGACGGGCGACTACGTGAACGTGCCTTAACTTTCCGGCGACGCTTCGTCCGGGTCCCTATGGGGTAAAGCGAACGCACAGGAAGGAGTACCTGTCCGTCTGATGAGGCGAAAGAAAGTTGCGTGGCTGATCGCGCTGCCGATGGCGTGCGCGTCCTGGCTCAGCGCTCATTGCCTCGCCTACCTTCTCGTCCCGCCGGCCAACCCCGGCGCGATGCACGAACACATGGACGAGAGCCATAACTGGTTCGCGTCCATGCCCGTGCTAGTGGCCGCCGGCATCACCGTTCTCGCGGCAGGACTCGTGCTCTGCATCGGCGACGGCATGCGGGGCGGCAAGGCGCGTACGCAGGCGCCCGTGCCGCTCTTCGCGCTCATGCCGCCGATCGGCTTCGCCGTGCAGGAGCATCTCGAGCACGTGCTCGCCTCCGGCTCGGCGCCCTACACGGTGGCGGTCGAGCCGACCTTCCTGACCGGCCTTGCGCTTCAGCTTCCGTTCGCAATCGGGGCGCTGCTCCTCGCGGGCGCCCTGTACGCCCTTGGGCACCGTTTCGGATGCCTGCTTGCGCAGGCGATTCCGGCGGTGCGAGCCGTGCTCCGCCGACCGCTCCCAGTGGTCGGCCTCACCGACGTCACGCGCGTGACGGTGTCGTCCGTGCTTGCGCCGGCCCACGGGCCGCGCGCTCCTCCCGCCGGCGCCTGTCCGTAGGCCTCGGAGGGCGCGCCGGGACGCTGTCGCGGCGCGCGGAAGGAAGGTTGATCCCGCTGTCTTGCCTCGCAAGGAGGTGCCTGTTTGCGGCCGCCGTCATGGTCGCGATGCTGGCGCTCGCCCCCGCTGCTGGGGCACATTCGACGTTGATCGCGACCGACCCGGCCAGAGACCGGGTCGTCGAGGAGTCCCCGAAACACGTGGAGCTGCGCTTCGACGAGCCGGTTGAGACCGCGCTCGGGTCGATCGCCGTCTACGACGGCGAGGGCAATCGTGTGGACGGCGAGACAATTACCCGGCCCAAGCCGAGCGAGGTCCGTGTGGCCATCGACGGCGAGCTCGAGCAGGGGACCTACACGGTCGCCTGGCGCGTGATCTCGGCCGACTCGGATCCGATCAACGGCGCCTGGGTGTTCCACGTGAAGGAGCGCGGGCCCCAGCCCGCGGGCGTGGCGGCCCAGGTGCTCGAGGACACGCCCTTCACGACGTCGGTGTTCTACCTCGGCGGTCGCTTCCTCGACTTCACGCTGCTGCTCGCGTGCGTGGGTGGCGTGGCCGCCCTGGTGTTTGCGCTCCGGGCCGCCGCGGCGCCGGTGCGGCGGAGGTTGCTGGCGATCCTTGCCGGTCTTGCCGCAACCCTCGCGGTGGTGTCGCTCGTGGAACTCGCGCTTCAGGGCTCGGCGGCGGCGGGGGAGGACCTGGCATACGGCTTCCAGTGGGACGTGATCTCGTCGGTCTCCGGTACGCGCTTCGGCGACTTCGCCTTGGCCCGCGCCGGGTTGGCGTCGGCGCTCTGCGTGGTCGCGCTGGTCGCGCGCCGTCGGGTGCGAGAGGACCGCCGTGAGAGCGGGAACGGCCGCCCGGACGACGTTCGGTTCCAGCCCCGTCGCGGCGAGCCCGTGGACCGCCCGACGGGCTCCCCGATCGCCGGCCGCCAAGGCGGCAGCGGGGGCCGCGGAACGAGCGCGGTGGCCGAGAGGTCCCGCCCGGTTACCGGCGGCGATCTCTCCCGAACCGTGGTCGCCCAGCACGCTACCGAGACGGATGGTCGTTCGAGCCGCGTGCTGGCGACGGTGATGGTGCTGCTCGGGCTGGGGATGGCATTCACCCCGGGACTGTCAGGCCATGCAAGCGTCTCGGGCGTGGGGTCGGTCATCGCGGATGCCGCGCACGTACAGGCTGCGGCCGTGTGGACCGGGGGTCTCGCGTTCCTGGTCGCTGGGCTGGTGTTTGCCCGGGCTGATCGCTGGCCGCTCGCCGCCACAGCAGTGCCGCGCTTCTCGACCACGGCAGTCGTCTCGGTCGCCGTGCTGTTGGTGGCCGGCGCCATCAACGGCTACCTGCAAGTGCGCGCCTGGCGCGGACTCTGGGAGACCGAGTACGGCGTCCTGCTCCTGATCAAGATCGGGCTCGTCCTTCCGCTCCTCGCCCTCGGGGCCTACAACAACCGCTTTGCCGTCCCACGGCTGCGCGAGCAGGTCGCGTCTGTCGTGGAACGGCGCCGTTTTCTCCGTCTAGCTGGTGTAGAGCTCGCGATCGTGCTCATCGTCGTGGGCGTCACGGCAGGGCTCGTGAACGCCCCGCCGGCGCGCACCGAGATCGACATGCACGAAGAGATGACGGAGGAGCTCAAGCTCGGTCCGATGCGGGCCACCCTCGCGGTGGAGCCGGGATCGGTCGGGCGCAACGAGATCCATCTCGAGTTCGAGAAGGGACGACCTGACGACGTCAGGGTCTCGGCCGTGCTCGAGGAGCGGGACATCGGCCCGCTGCGGTATCGAGCCAAGCGCGGCATGGAGCCGGGCGCCTACGTCGTCAAGGAGGCGAACCTCGCCCCCGCCGGCGAGTGGGAGCTCCGGATCGAGGCACGCCGCGGTGAGTTCGACCTGTACACCGAGAAGGTGATGATGATGATCGACAAGGAGATGTGAGCGAGTTGAAAGCCATGGGTCGTGTAGTCGGTGTCTTCCTGGCGGCGGCGTTGCTGGTCGCGCCCGCCGCGGGCGCGCATGTAACCGTTCAGCCCGAGGAGCTGGTGGCGGGTGACTTCTCCCGCATCGACGTTCGGGTGCCGAACGAGCGCGACAACGCCAGCACCACGAAGGTCGTGATGGAGATGCCGCCCGGATTCCTGTTCGTGTCGAGCGAGCCGGTGCCGGGTTGGAACATCGAGATCGAGAAGCGCAAGCTGGACAAGCCGGTCGAGCAGTTCGGCGAGAAGATCACGGAGGAGGTCGGCACGATCACCTTCTCGGGAGGCGAGATCGGTCCGGGGCAGTTCCAGGACTTCGGCCTGTCCGTCGGCGTTCCGGACAAGTCCGGGTCGCTCACCTTCAAGGCCGTGCAGACCTACAGCAACGGTGAGGTCGTGCGCTGGATCGGGCCGCCGGACTCCGAGTCGCCGGCGCCGCAGGTCAAGCTCGCCGCCGCCCCGGCGGAGGAGGGCGGCGCCGCCGCTCCCGCCGACGACGAGGAGCCGGCAGCTCAGGCACCAGCGTCCGACGAGTCCGAGGACAGCGGCTCCTCTGACACGCTCGCGATCATCGCGCTCATCGTCGGCGCCGCGGCGCTCCTGGTGGGCCTGTTCGCGCTCTTCGGCCGTGGCAAGGGCCGCGAGAGCACGCCGCCGCGGGAGAAGCAGCTGGCCAGCTAAGGGAGGCGTCAGCACCGCGAGCCGGGCGCTCCTCCAGAGCCGGGGGAGCGCCCGGAGGCGGGCTGCCTACTCGACGCCCGGGAACCAGAGTCCGAACCGGCTGCACAGCCCGGGCACGGTCTCGGGCTGCATGTCCAGCGCGAAGCGCTCGCAGAGCTCGCCGAAGGCGTCCGGGTCGGGCGCCCCGCCCGCCGCGACCGGCGCGAGCTCGGCGAAGAACTGCTCGAAGCCGGCGGGGGAGATGATCTCGAGGATCCGGGCCGGCTCGTCGCCCGCATTCCAGAACGTGTGCCACTGCCCGCGCGGCTTGTAGACCAGGTCGCCGGGGCCGGCCTCGACCACGTCGTCGCCGAGCAGCGCGCCCATGCGGCCCTCGAGGATGAAGCTGTACTCGTCCTCGCGGTTGTGGCGGTGCAGGGGCGCGGCCAGGGCGCGCGGCGGCATCGGGTGCTCGACCAGGCTGAAGCGGGTGTCGCTGTCGGCGCCGGGGATCATGAAGCGGACGCCGATGGTCTGCAGGTTCACGGACTCGCCGTCGCTGGGGCCAAGGATCTTCGGGGCGGCGGTGGTGGTCATCGAAAGGATCTCCTCTATAATCGTTGAACAGTGGTGTTCAGCGAATATCTCATGTCGATCCCCATGTGTCAAGATTGGTTGAACACGAATGACCACTGAAACCGCATCCACCACCAAGCGCCGCTACGAGAAGCGAGCGCGCGCCGCGGCCGAGCAGGCCACGCGACTGCGCATCGTCGACGCTGCGGTCGAGCTGCACGGCACGGTCGGCCCGGCGCGCACGACCATCTCCGCGATCGCCGAGCGCGCGGGCGTCCGGAGGGCGACGGTCTATCGCCACTTCCCCGACGAGCGTGCACTGTTCCTGGGCTGCTCCGCCGCCTTTCGGGACCGCAACCCGCTGCCCGATCCCACCGGATGGGAATCGATCGCGGATCCCGCCGCTCGCCTCGAGGCGGGGCTCGATGCGATCTACGTTTGGTACGAGCGGGTCGAGCCGATGCTCACCGCCGTCCTGCGCGACATCGACACGATGCCGATCATCGGGGAGCTCCAGGCGGGGCGCCTCGCGTACCTCGGCGAGGTGGAGGACGGGCTCGCGTCGGGCTGGGGCGCCCGCGGGAACGCGGCCAAGCGACTGCGCGCGACGATCGGACTGGCCCTGGACTTCCTCGCCTGGCGGACGCTTCACGAGCGGGGGCTCGGCCGCAGGGAGGCCATCGCGGTGATGTCGTCTGCTGTACGCGCGGCGGCGGCCGGGGTCGAGTGAGCGGCCCCACCGGCCATCGGCTCCCCTACCGCTGGGTGGTGCTCGGGGTGGGCGCGGGCGCCACCGCCTCGCTGTCCGCCGTCCAGGGCGGCCTTCCGGCGCTGAGCCCCGCGATCCAGGAGGCGTTCGGCCTCTCGCTCGTGCAGGTCACGGGTGTTTTCACGGCCTTCGCGCTCGGCACGGTGTTCACTCTGCTGGCTTGGGGCACGCTGTCCGACCGGATCGGCGAGCGCTTCGTCATCGCCGTCGGCCTCGCCGCCGGCGCGGTAGCGCTGGCCGTCGTCGCGGCTGCCGCCGACGACTACTCGACCCTGTTGGCGGGCGTGGTGGTGGCGGGCATGCTCGGCTCGAGCGCCATCGCCGCCAGCGGCCGCGCCGTGTTCGGCTGGTTCTCGCGCGACGAGCGCGGTCTCGCGCTCGGGCTGCGCCAGACCGCCGTGCCCGCAGGGGCCGCGACCGCCAGCTTCGCGCTGCCTCCGCTCGCCGCCGCCGCAGGTCTCGACGCCGCTCTCTACGCGCTCGCCGGGGCGATGCTGGTGGCGGCGCTCGCCTCGGCGATATGGCTCCGCGAGGGGCCACGCAGGCAGTCGGCAGCGCCGCCGGCGCCCGACGCCATGCGCGATCCGCGCATCTGGCGGCTGAGCGCGGCGTCCTCGCTCATGATCATCGGCCAGATCGGGGTCACCTCCCTGCTCGTGCTGTACCTCTACGGCGAGCGAGGCTGGTCGGCGTCCGAGGCGGCGCTCGCGCTCGGGGCCGTCCAGATCGGAGCTGCGCTGGCGCGGGCGGCGGCGGGGCGCTGGTCCGACCTGCGCGACGAGCGCATCGACCCGTTCCGGCGGCTCGCCGCCACGGCGGGCGGGCTGCTGCTGGCGGCCGCAGCGCTCACACCCGCGCCGGCCGCCCTGGCCGTGCCGGTCCTGGTGGCCGGCGGGGTGGCTGCGATGAGCTGGAACGGCCTGTCGTTCACCGCCGCGGCGGAAATCTCCGGCCGGCGTCAGGCCGGTACCGCCATGGGCATCCAGAACACCGCAATGCGGGTGGTTGCCACGGGCGTGCCGGTCGGGCTCGGGTTCGTTGCCTCCCACCTGTCGTGGCAGCTCGCGTTCGCGATCATGGGCCTGGCACCGCTGGCGGCGCGAGCGCTGCTCGGGCCGCTGGTGGCGGACGAGCACCGGCGGCGGAGGGAACGCCACGCCCGGGTCCTAGAATCCCGCGCCTGATGCGCGAGGGAGACCTGCTCTGGGAGCCGCGCGGCGGCTCGAAGCTCGCCGACTTCATGCGCGAGCGCAGGGTCGAGGAGTACGACGAGCTCTGGCGCTGGTCGGTCGAGGACCTCGAAGGGTTCTGGGGCGAGCTCTGGGACCGGTTCGAGCTCGGTCCGCGCGAGCGCGTGCTGGCGAGCGAGTCGATGCCGGGCGCCGAGTGGTTCCCGGGCACACGCGTGAACTACGCCGAGTACCTGCTCCGCCAAGCGCGGGCGGGGGAGACGGCGGTGGTGCACGCCACCGAGTCGCGGCCGCTCTCCGAGCTGACCTGGGACGAGCTGCGCGAGCAGGTGGCGCGCTGCGCCGCCGGCCTGCGCCGGCTGGGCGTGGGGAAGGGCGACCGCGTGGCCGCCTACATGCCGAACACGCCCGAGACGGTGGTGGCGTTCCTCGCCACCGCCAGCATCGGGGCGATCTGGTCGAGCTGCGCCCCCGAGTTCGGCACGCCCACTGTGGTTGACCGCTTCCGCCAGATCGAGCCCAAGCTACTGCTGGCGATCGAGGGCTATCGCTACGGCGGCAAGGACTTCGACCGGCACCCGCGCGTGGCCGAGATCGAGGCGGGGATCCCTTCACTCGAGCACACCGTGATGGTCCCGAGCGGCTGGGACGAGCTGCTGGCGGAGCCCGCCGAGCTCGCGTTCGAGCCGGTGGCTTTCGACCACCCGCTCTGGGTGCTCTACTCGTCCGGCACCACGGGCCTGCCAAAGGCGATCGTGCAGGGCCACGGTGGCATCCTGCTGGAGCACCTGAAGAAGGCGCATCTGCACACCGACCTGTCGCCGGGCGACCGCTTCTTCTGGTTCACCACCACCGGCTGGATGATGTGGAACTTCCTGATCGGCGGGATGCTCTCGGGCGCCGCCATCGTGCTCTGGGACGGCGCGCCCGACGTGCGAGGGATGTGGGACTTCGTGCGCGAGGCCGAGGTCACGACCTTCGGCACCAGCGCCGGCTTCATCACGGCCTGCATGAAGGAGGGAGTGGAGCCCGGCCCGCTGCCGAGCGTGCGTGCGATCGGGTCCACCGGATCGCCGTTGCCGGTCGACGGCTTCGAGTGGATCTACCGGCACTTCCCGGAGGTCTGGCTCTTCTCCACGAGCGGCGGCACCGACCTCTGCACGGCGTTCGTGGGCGCGGTGCCCGTGCTGCCCGTCTATGCGGGCGAGATCCAGGCTCGCTGCCTGGGCGCCGCGGTCGAGTCCTGGAGCGCCGACGGGCGGCCGCTCGTGGGCGAGGTCGGCGAGCTCGTGATCACGCGGCCGATGCCCTCGATGCCGGTCGGGTTCTGGAACGACCCGGGCGACGAGCGCTACCGCTCGAGCTACTTCGAGATGTTCCCCGGCGTGTGGCGACACGGCGACTGGATCAAGATCACCGAGCGCGGCACGGCCGTGATCTACGGGCGCTCGGACTCGACGATCAACCGCGGCGGAGTGCGGATGGGCACGAGCGAGATCTACAGCGCCGCGGAGAGCGTCGACGAGGTGGTCGACTCGCTGGTCGTCGACGTGGACGACCGGATGCTGCTGTTCGTCGTGCTGCGCGACGGCGAGCCGCTCACGGACGACCTGGTGGCCGCGATCCGGAAGCGCCTGCGCGAGGACTGCTCGCCCCGGCACGTGCCCGACGCGGTCGAGCAGATCCCCGAGGTGCCGCGCACGCTCTCGAACAAGAAGCTCGAGGTGCCGATCAAGAAGATCCTCCTGGGCGCTGACCCCGCCAGCGCGGCGAGCCGCGACTCGCTCGCGAACCCGGCGGCGCTCGACTGGTTCAGCCGCCGCTGAGGGCGTCGATCCGGGCGAGGAGCTCGGCGCTGAAGGCCTCGGCCGCGGCGAGGGCGTCCTCGTCGAGGCGGTCGCTCGGGTCGCTGCCCGTGATCGTGATCGCGGCCAGCCCGGCGGAGCGGGCGGCGTAGGCCTCGCTCACGGCGCTGCGGCCGGTGGGCGCGGCGGCGCCGTCCGGCGTGTCCTCCGCCACCTCCCTGCACAGCGCCACGAGCTGTGGGTGAGAGCGCAGCGGAAGCAGCGGCCCCTCGCGCCTGGTGAAGCGCACGGCGCCCGAGCCGACCGCCTCGAGGCTGACGACCACGGTGGCGTCGCGGGCGAGCCGGTCCCGGTGGCGGCGCAGGAAGGCGCGCATCCCCTGGGAGGTGGCCGTCTGCGAGCCGGTCAGGACGACGGCGAGGGCGTAGCGCTCGAGCGTCACGCGCTCGGCCAGCCGGAGCGCGAGCGCCACGCCAGACGCGTTGTCGTTCTGACCCGGTCCGGCGTCGGCGAGCGCGAGAGCAATCAGCAGCGCCACCGCGACGATCAGCGCCACGGTCGCGACGAACTGGACCAGGGTGAGGCCGAAGCCGTCGAGCCCCGCGACGCGCAGCAGGCAGCAGACGAGCACGAGCAGCAGCGCGGCGACGAGGGGGCGGGGAAGGGTGCTCGCGCGGGTGAGCGCGCGCGGCGGGCTGTCGAGATGGGCCGCGAGCACGAGGGTGCCGGGACTGCCGGGACCCGCCCACGAGATAACGTTCTGGGACGCGCGCCGTCCGAGCAGGCGCCGGGTGGTCGGCGCGACGCCGGACAGGTCGAGGACGGTGAGCACGGCGGCGGCGAGCACGAGCGCGGCGCCGAGGGGTGCCGCCGACACGCTCACCACGCTTCCGACGATCGCCACTCCGGCGTTGATGGCGGCCGCGGCGGCCCACTGTGGCCAGACCGGGAACTGCTCGACGTCGGCCTCGCGGCCGAGGGCGCGCAGCCGCTCGGCCGCGTGCTCCGCCACGCCCCGCTCGGCGTCCGAGCCCGGGGCGCGGGGCCCGAAGCGGTCGACGACCGCCTCCGCCTCGGCGAAGACGTCGATCGATGGTCCGGTCTCGCTCGGCATGAAGGTCAGGGGGAGTACCCGGGGTGGGATTCGAACCCACAAGCCCTCTCGGGCAATCGATTTTGAGTCGATCGCGTATGCCGTTCCGCCACCCGGGCAGGTGCTTCCTAGATCGTAGGGCGCTGTCGGGCGGAGGCGGCGGGTCTTGGGGGACGCTAGGCCGGAGCCGGCTCGCCGCCGCGCGGCCCGCCGCCCATGGCGCGGCGCTCGGCCTCTTCGCGCGTGATCTCGACCTCGACGTTCCACTGCTGTGCGAAGCCGCGCATGGCGAAGGCGATCAACAGCAGCTGCACGGGCACGAGGATGAGGGTGAGAAGGCCGAGGATGGCGGGCTCGAGCGCGGGGTCCTCGAACCCGGCCTTGTCGCGCTCGAACCAGGCCGGCGCCGCCACCGCGGCGATCACCGCGAACAGGATCGCCAGCGCGGCCGCGACGGGGAGCACGCCGCGATTCCAGCGCCACACGTAGAAGGCCATTACGACGTACACGATCACGTAGCCGAACGACACGAGCTGCGCGCCCTGGAGCTTCGACCAGCCGCCGAGCGTGATGATGAGGATCAGCCCGGCGCTCACGAGCAGCAGCAGGACCACGGCGGCCTTGGTGGCCTTCGACTCGACCTTCTCCCGATTGGGATGCACGAGGACTGTCCCGGCCATCGCGAACACCCTACCCTCTATGCCGCCGGCGAGCGCAGGTTCGACTCACGGCACGCGGGCGTGGCGAAACTGGCAGACGCGCGAGCTTTAGGTGCTCGTGGCCGAGAGGCCGTGGGGGTTCGAGTCCCTCCGCCCGCATGGGGGTCGCGGGCGGCTGTGCGAAGGCGGGGGACCGAGGAATCGAACCTCGAGCCACGGTTTTGGAGACCGCGATGTTGACCGTTACACCAGTCCCCCGGAGGGCATGAGTGTAGACCCGCAGGCAGCCGGTTCCGTCTGAGGCGAATGGGAACATACGTTCGTATGGCGAGGTCATTGGCAGAGTTCGAAGCGGCGATGGCCTTCATCCGCGATGGGCGGTCCGATCACGAGATCGAGACGCTCACAGGCGTCCATCGCGGCACGGTGGGCGCGTGGCGCCATGTTCGAGGCGTCGTCCTCCACGAACGCCACGCTCGCGCGCGGCGACCCTGGCGACCGCCGAGCCCCTCGGCGTATTCGTACCTGCTTGGCGTCTATCTCGGCGATGGTCATATCGTCATCTCGTCTGCGAGATCCGCCCGCCTCGTCATCACGCTGGACGTGGCGTATCCGGGAGTGGCCGACGAGGTCCGTGCCGCGATGGAGGCCACCTTCCCGATGGCGCGAACCACCAGCAGCCTTCGCACGCGCGGATCCTGCCTCGCCCTGCAGGTCGCTGACCCAGCGATGCCGCTGGCGTTTCCGCAACACGGGCCCGGCCGTAAACACGAGCGCGCCATTTCTCTCTCCGGTTGGCAGCGCGAGATCACGCGGGCGAACTCACGGTCTCTCCTCCGCGGCCTGATCCACTCCGACGGCTGCCGTACCGTCAACCGCTTCCGGACGAAGCTACCGAGTGGGTGAGCACTGCGAGCTGCTCGGCATTCGCTGGACCCAGTCCAACCCGCGCAACATCTCGGTCTCGCACCGGCGTAGCGTCGCCCTGCTCGATGAGTTCGTCGGCCCGAAGACCTGATCGCCGGTGGCTCGGGGGAGCATCGGTTCGTGAGCAGCGTGACCCCGTACGTGCTTTCTCCCCGGGCTCGGCTTTGGCTACGCCGCCCCCGGTCGCTGGAAGCTCATTCCGTTCGAGTTCCCGGTCGCCCTCGCGCTCGGCGTGATCGTGAGAGAGGGTCCGGACGCCGCCATGCTGTTGCGAGGCGTAATCGCATTGCTCCTCACCGCCGCGGGCGTCGCGGTCGGCGCGGTGATCGACTCCGCGGGCGCCGTGGAGAGCACCTCGCTACGCCTGAACCGTCTAGGTTGCGCTCGGCACGGTCACCGGAGAGAGGATGCGCATGCCAACCGTCGAGACCGTCGGGGGACCAATCGACGTCGAGGAGCTCGGCCGGACGCTGATCCACGAGCACTTCCGCACCACCGACGAGGGCGTGCGCCACCAGTTCCCTCACCTCTACGACGAGGATGGTGAGTGGGAGGCCGCCCTCGCCGACGCGAAGGCCGTCAAGGGGCATGGGATTCGCACGGTGGTCGAGCCGAGCGCCCTCTTCCTCCACCGCGATGCAAGCTTCAGCAAGCGCGTGGCCGACGAGGCGGCTATACAGATCGTGCTCGCGACCGGCATCTACACCTACGACCACCTGCCCCAGGCGCTCGCGAACCGCGACGAGGACGCCCTCGCCGCGATCTTCGTCCACGAGATCGAGGAGGGCATCCAGGACACGGGCATCAAGCCGGCGTTCATCAAGTGCGCCGCCGACGAGCCGGGAATCACGCCGAACGTCGAGAGGATCCACCGCGCCGCGGCGCGAGCCAGCAGCCAGACGGGCAAGCCGATCATGGCCCACTCGCGGCCGGCGAGCGGGACCGGCCCCGAGCAGATGCGCATCTTCGCGGAGGAGGGGGTCGACCCCTCCAGGGTCCAGATCGCCCACACCGGCGACAGCGACGATCTCGACTACATCGAGCGGCTGCTCGAGATGGGCTGCTGGATCGGCATGGACCGCTACGGGCTCGACATCTTCCTGCCCACCGACAACCGCAACAGGACGCTGCTGGCGCTGCTCGAGCGCGGCTACGCCGACCGCATGTTCATCTCGCAGGACTACTGCTCGACGATCGACTGGTTCCCGCTCGAGGTGCAGGACTACCTGAAAGCCAATGAGGTCCCCGACTGGTCGATGACGTTCCTGTTCGAGTCGGTCATCCCGACGCTCAAGGAGCGCGGGATGACGGACGACCAGCTCGACCAGATGATGGTCGAGAACCCCAAGCGCTGGCTGGGTGGCTGACCGCGGCGGCTCAGCGAGACCAGGACGGCTCGCGTGCGTTTGCGAGGAGCCGCCGGGCGGGTCCGCGGCTCGCGCGCACCGTGGAGACGGAGCCCCGCCGCTCGAACGCGCCCCGGAAGCCGTCGGGCGAGGGGACCGGTGACAGGTCCGTTGTCGCGCTCGTGAGGTCGCGCACGTTGCCTCGCGGTCGATGTGTCGAAGAGGTGATCGAGCCCGGTCGCTGCGTCGAGTTATCGGGTTCGCCCTCGTACGCGTAGGCCGTCGCGAAGAGGCGGTTGCCGAGCACGTCCGGGTGGCGCAGGTGCCGCCCGAGCGGATCGAACGCAGCTGCCGGAATCCCGGACCGCGGCAGGTCCCGTTCTGGGCGGAGCGGGGCGAGGCTGTGCAGAGTCCCGCGTCGACCAACTCGCCGGTCTGCTGCTCGTCGGTCTCGATCGTGAGGCCCTCACGCAGAGTGATCGAGGGTGAGGCCCAGGCCACGAACGGCCGGCCGCCCGTGGTGCCGAGCGAGAAGATCGAGGTGAGCGCCGCCGGGGCGCCGGGCGCGAAGCCCTGCCAGGCCGCAGACGAACACGAGGTTCGACGCCTGCGCGGAAGCGGGCAGGGAGCAGCAGGCGAGAACCGTCAGGACGACGACGCGACGCACGCGACGACGATAGTCGCGCGCGCACGCCCGAGGGGTGGTGTGCCGTGCGCTAGATTCCGCTGCCACAGCAGGTTTGCGGGCGTGGTGTAACGGTTGCACTAGAGCCTTCCAAGCTCTCGGAGACGGGTTCGATTCCCGCCGCCCGCTCCTCTATACGGTCGCGCTTCGTGCGCTCGCCAGTAGTGAGCGCACCGATCCGAGATGACGCGCCGTTCGGCGACGGTGGCAGTTCGCGCACACGACGTCACACTTTCGATCTCCGCGAGGATGGTCTCCCACCGCCGGTATGGCAACACGCTGCCGATGTTGAACTCCTTGTCTCTCCGGTGATCGAGCTCGAGCACCACCGGATCGGTCTCTCCGCAGTCGGCGCACGGGTGGGAATCGAAGTACCTCAGGAGCCATGCCGTCCGCTCGCGGGCGAGTGCCCGCTTCCGGGTGCGCGCTTGCTCGATGTAGCGCTCCTTGTTCGCCGAGTAGTGCTCGTGGTGATACTGCGAGTGGCACGGGCGGCACAGGTTGTGTCGTTCGCCCTTCGCCTTGCGTCGCCACGCGAACGCGGCTAGCGGCAGCGTCTCCCCGCAGTGCCCGCACTGGCGCTGGCCGTCTTCTGCTTCCATACGAACAGATGTTCGCACGACTCTCGGAGAGAACGGGTCAGTTCCCGATGACCGAGAAGTGGATTGCCGGGCGCTCGGTCCGGCCGGGCCGGGCTGGGCAGGGCCAGCCCTCCGGCCCGTCACCGGGGTCGGTTGGCCTCGTCGTCGCCCCTCGAGGAGTTCTCGAGGCGCCCACGGATCTCCCCGCCGGGCCGCTCAACCGTGTGGACGTTCGCGTACCTTCGCCTGGCCCCTGATCGCCCGGAACGAGGCCGTCCTTAGGGCGCCACGAACGTTCGCGGATCCGGCCCGATCCGCTCGGCCTGGTCGAGCTCCTCGATCGCCTCGAGCTGCCCCTCGTCGAGCTCGAAGTCGAACACCTCGAGGTTCGCCTCGATCCGCTCCTGGGTGACCGATTTCGGGATCACCACGTTGCCGATCTGCAGGTGCCAGCGGATCACGACCTGGGCGGCCGTCTTGTCGTGCGCCTCGGCGATCTCGCCGATCGCCGGATCGTCGAGCACCTCGCCCTGAGCCAGCGGGCTCCAGGCCTCGGTCACGATCCCGAGGTCCTCGTGCTTCTGGCGCAGGTCGGGCTGCTGCAGGCGCGGATGGAGCTCCACCTGGTTCACGGTGGGCGTCACGCCGGTCTCCTCGACCAGGCGGTCGAGGTGGTCGGCGTTGAAGTTCGACACGCCAATCGCACGCACGAGTCCCTTCTCCTGTGCGTCGATGAACGCGCGCCACGTGTCGACGTAGCGATCCCGCGTCGGCACGGGCCAGTGGATCAGGTACAGGTCGACCTGGTCCATCCGCAGCCGCTCGAGGCTGGACTCGAGCGCGCGGGTGGCCTCGTCGTAGCCGTGATCGTTGTTGAAGCACTTGGTGGTGACGAAGATCTCGTCGCGGGAGAGGCCGGACGATTCGATCGCGTCCGCCACGCCCTCCTCGTTGCCGTAGGCGGCAGCGGTGTCGATGTGTCGGTAGCCGGCGGCGAGCGCGCGGCCGGCCACGTCCGCGGTCTCCTCGGGCGGCACCTGGAAGACGCCGAAGCCGAGCTGAGGTATCTCGACCCCGCCTGCGAGCGGCAGACGGGGGACGCTCTCTGTGAAGGAAGTCATGTGTGAACCGTGCCCGCGTCTCCGACGGCGAAACGCCCGGCGAATTCAGCAGGCTACGATAGGCCCCTCGGGGCGTGGCGCAGTCTGGTAGCGCATCCGGCTGGGGGCCGGAAGGTCGCTGGTTCAAATCCAGTCGCCCCGATCTGAGGACCGCCGCAAACGCGGCGGTTTTCTTGCTTCTGAAGCGACTCGTCCGCCTGGACGGGTCGAAATGGGGCCAATCTTTCCCGCTACCCCCAGGCCGACGTAGTGTCTTCCGTCACCCCGTACTGCGGGCGCCCGTTCGTCCGGTAGGTCCGGATCAGTACGCCGTTGGAGGTGGCTCGCGATTCGGCTAGCTCGAGCGCCAGGTCCGGTCCGGTGTCGGGGAACAGCCGGGTGCCCTGGCCGATGACTACAGGGGCGGTGAACAGGTTGATCTCATCGACCAGACCGTTTTCGAGCAGCCATCGGATCAGGGTGCCGCCGCCGGGCACCAGCAGCTCGCGCTCCGGTCCAGCCTTGAGCTCCTCCACGGCGGCTGCGAGATCCCCGGGGAGGACGGTCGTGTCGGCCCACTGGGGATCGGTGAGCGTGGTCGAGGCCAGATACTTGGGTTTCGCGTTCAGGGCCTGGCCGACCGGAGACTGGCGCATATCGGCGATAGATCCCCACGACCCGGCGAACACCTCGTAGGTCCAGCGACCGAACAAGAATGCGTCGGCGCGGGCGTAGACGTCGTTGAGGGCCGCTTCAACCTCCGGGTCGGCAAGCGGCATGGCCCAGCCGCCGCGCTCAAATCCGCCTCGGCGATCCTCGTCGGGCGCGCCGAGTCCCTGCATGACTCCGTCGACGGAGACCCAGGTGGTGGTGGTCAGCTTCATGTCGTAGCTCCTCGGCTCGTTTCTCGTTCGCTCATCGGTAATCTACAACCTTATGGTTGTAGATAGGTTGTCGGAAGAGGCAGTCGACGAGCTATTCCATGCCCTGGCCGACCCGACGCGTCGCGACATACTGCGTCGCTGCGCCACTGGCGAGCCCTCGGTTTCGCGACTCGCGGACGCCTACCCGATGAGCTTCGCGGCCGTACAGAAGCACGTGGCCGTGATGGAGCGGGCCGGCCTGGTCACCAAGCAGCGCCGGGGGCGAGAGCAACTCGTTCGCAGCAACATCGAGGCGGTGGCCCGCGCGCGGGAGGCCCTCGACCAGCTCGCGACGACCTGGCGCGGCCGAGTCGACCGGATGTCCGACCTGCTCGCCCAGGAAGGTAGGGACTGACCGATGAGAGGAGCGGGTTGAGCATCACCAGCATCGACACCGACCCCGATCGTCTGACCGTCACTCTGATCGCCGACTTCACCGCTTCGGTCGAGCGGGTGTGGGAGCTGTGGGCGGATCCGCGCAAGCTCGAACGCTGGTGGGGCCCGCCGGACTATCCGGCGACCTTCGAGAAGCACGATCTCGTCCCCGGCGGCGAGGTCACGTACTTCATGACCGGTCCGGACGGCGGCAGATCGCATGGCCTGTGGAGGATGACGGCCGTCGATCCGCCGACCTCGCTGGAGTTCACCGACGTCTTCGCCAACGCGGACGGGACCCCGATCTCGGACATGCCGGTCACCGAAGTCAGCGTCCACCTCACCGAACGCGACAGCGGCACGCGCATGGAGACGCGTCAGAGATTCCAATCCCGCGAGGACCTCGAGAAATGGCTGGATACAGGCACGCTCGAAGGGCAGCAACAGGCCATCGCCCAAATGGACGTCCTCCTCGATCTATGAGCACCACGGGCGACGAATCTCTCCGTACCTCCCCGTCGTTGTCCGGCCGAGCAGCGAACCCCCGTCTCGTTGCTCCAGCGCGTCCTGGCCGCGAACGACGAGGTGCGCCTGGGTGAGAGCGCACAGACCGCGGCCCGCCGTGGCTAGTCGCCCACCACCTGCTCGAAGCCGCCCCAGAACATGCGCTGTGCGTCGAACGGCATGTCCATGTTCATTGCCTCGGGATCCGAGCTCATCTTCTCGTTCGCGGCGTCGCGGGTGGCCTTGTCGGGGTACTCGACCCAGCTGAAGATCACCGTCTCGTCGTCCTTCGCCCGGGTGGCCTTGTAGAAGTCGGTCACCTCCCCCTTGGGCACGTCGTCGCCCCAGCACTCGATCACGCGTGTGGCGCCGAGCTTCTTGAAGAACTCCGAGCCGGTCTTGGCATGCTCGATGTACACGTCGCGGTTGGCGGTGGGTATCGCCGCGACGAAGCCTTCTATGTAGGGCATAGGTCCTCCTCGTAAGCGTGAACTGGGACGAGAGGCGAACAGTTGCACAGCTGTGCAGAGAAGTAGCTCGCGCGCGTTGAGTCGTACCCCGCCGGGACGGACGATGGGTCCATGGAATCGCTCGACGCCCAGTGCCTGGTGGTCGACCTCGCGGCCGGCGAGCGGGCCACTCCGGATCACTGGCACCACTGCCGCGATGGCACCCTCGCGTGCGGGTTCGGGAACAGTCCCAGGGCTTTCTCCTGGACACCTGAGGCGGTCGCTGAGATGGCGCAGCGCTGGCGAAGGAGGCGTCGACCGGTCCCGCCCGCCATAGCCCAGCTCGTCGCGGGCCATGCCGCGTTCGTCGAGCTGCTTGCGAACGCGGAGCTCGAGCCGCCCCGAAGCATCGTTCATGACCTCCGGACCGGCGAGTTGAGGGCGTACTGGGACGACGAGCGCGCCGAGGTGGTGATCGGTCCTGAGTAGCCGGTTTCACAGAAGGAGGAGAGCCTTTACTAAAGGTATAACCTAGTAAAGGAGATGAGTCGAGTGTCTCGGAAGAACCAAGTCACGATCCCCGTCAGGGTGCTGCGCGAGGCGGGGCTGGCGGCCGGGGACGATGTCGTCGTCCGGGCCGCTGGCGAGGGGCGCGTCGAGCTCGAGCGAGCGGACGACCTGGTGCGCCGTTTCGCCGGCTCCTTGCCCGCGGGGACGTATCCGCCCGGCCATCTCGACGAGCTGCGTCGCGAGTGGCGCGAATAGCGTTCGATGCGGACGTCGTGATCGCGTTCCTGGACGCGGGCGACACTCAGCACGAGCGCGCGGTGGACCTGCTCCGCCCGCTCCTCGAAGGGGGAGCGGAAATCGTGATCGGGGCCACTGTCTACGCCGAGGTGATGGTTCGTCCGCTTGCGCTGGGCACCGGCGACAGAGTGGAGGCCTTCCTCGATGCCATGGGGGCCACCGTGCTCGCGGTCGACCGCGACGTCGCGCAGCGAGCGGCGGGGCTGCGTGCGCGACACCGGCCGCTGCGGCTCCCCGACGCGCTGTCGCTAGCGACGGCGCGTGCGGCGGGCGCCGAGCTCGTGACCCTGGATCGACGGCTGCGCCGGGTCGCCCGCGGTGAACACGAGCCGCACTGAGCCACGCCGAGGCCGCCTGCTACGGTTAACCGAGTGGTTAACGATCCGTTCAAGGCCCTGTCGCATCCCATTCGGCGCGGCATCGTCGAGCGCCTCGCAGCGGGCCCGGCCACCGTGGGCGAGGCCACCGCCGGCTTCGGTGTGTCGAAGCCGGCGATCTCCAAGCACCTGAAGGTGCTGGAGGAGACGGGCGTCCTGAACCGCGTGGTCGACGGCCGCACCCATGTGCTGTCGCTCGAGCCCCGGGCGATGGTCGAGGCGGCCGATTGGATGGATCGCCAGCGCGCCGTATGGGGGCGCCTGTTCGACGTGGTCGACGAGTACCTCAAGGAGGACAAGACGTGATGGACACACCCCCGGTCGTCTCGCGAGAGGAGTGGGACGCCGCCCGCGAGCAGCTTCTCGTGAAAGAGAAGGAGGTGACCCGTGCCAAGGACGCGCTCGCCGCCGAGCGCCGGCGCATGCCGAGGATGGCGGTCGAGAAGGAGTATGCGTTCGAGGGCCCGGACGGCCGGGCGAGCCTGCTCGACCTGTTCGAGGGACGGCGACAGCTGATCGTGTACCGCTTCTTCTACGAGCCCGGCGTGGACGGCTGGCCGGAGCGCGGCTGCGGCGGCTGCTCGTTCGGCGCCGACCAGGTGGCCCACCTGGCCCACCTGAACGCCAGGGACACGACGCTCGCCTACGTCTCGCGCGCGCCTCAGGAGAACATCCAGCGCCTGAAGGCCGAGATGGGCTGGGAGAGGCCGTGGTACACGATCACGGACGACTTCGACGTCGACTTCGGCGTCGCCGAGTGGCACGGCACGAACGCGTTCATCCGCGAGGGCGACGACATCTTCCGCACATACTTCATCGACAGTCGCGGCGACGAGGCGATGGGCAGCACCTGGGCCTACCTCGACATCACCGCGCTCGGCCGCCAGGAGGAGTGGGAGGATTCGCCCGACGGCTACCCGCAATCGCCGCCCTACCAGTGGTGGAGGTACCACGACGCGTATGACGGCGCCGCTGACTGAGATGACGAGCGGTGCGACCCTCCGCATGCAGCGCACGTTCCAGGCACCCGCCGCCGCGGTGTTCGACGCCTGGACCAGCGAGGAGGTGATCCGGCGCTGGTGGCACGCCGAGCACGATTGGGAGACCACGGTGGCCGAGGTCGACCTGCGGGTGGGCGGCGCCGTACGGGTGGTCATGCGCAACCCGCACGACGGGAGCGAGTACGGCGGGGGCGGTCGCTACACGGAGATCGACCCGCCGCGCCGCGTGGCGTTCACCTGGCTCTGGGACGGCAACGACACGCGCCAGCTGATCGAGCTCGACTTCGAGGAAGATGAAGCGGGGATCACCACGGTCCGCTTCACCCACAGCGGCCTCTGGGACGAGGAGGCGGTCCGCTCCCACGAGGACGGCTGGGGCAAGGCCCTCGACAACCTGGAGCAAGCGCTCGCGTCCTCCTGAAGAGCCGGCGGCGCCGCGAGCCCCGATTTGAGAGGGTCTCGTAACGGTTCGGCGACGGTGAGGAGGTAGCAATGGTCCCCTACCGCCTTATGTACGCGCTCGGGGTCGCGCCCTGGGAGCGGCGGGACTTCGAGGGCCACTGGCAACCGCTGTTCGAGGGCCCGCTGGCGCTTGAGCCCGGCCGCGCCCTCGACATCGGCTGCGGCTCCGGTCGCGACGCGGTCCACCTGGCGAAGCGCGGCTGGCGGGTCACGGCCATCGACTTCGTCGAGAAGGCGCTCGCGCGCGCCCGGCAGCGCGGACTCGACGAGGGCATCGAGGTGCAGTGGGTTCAGGGCGATGTCGCGGATCTGGGTCGGCTCGGTCTCGAGCCGGGGTACACGCTCGTCTACGACTTCGGCTGTATTCAGGGCCTGCCCGATCCGGCGCGCCGTGGGGCGGCCGCGGGCCTCACCGAGCTGGCGGCGCCGGGAGCGCGTCTCCTGCTCCTCGCGTTCAAGGCCGCGAGGCGGTTGTTGCTGCCGCGCGGGATGGACCGCGAGCACGTGGTCGCCCTGCTGGGGGAGGGCTGGGAGCTCGAGGATGCCCTGTCGGTCGTGAGCGAGGACATGCCGCCTCCGGTGCGGCGGGCCCGACCCACCATCTACCGGCTGAGCCGCCGGCCTTAGCTCACTCGACCAGCGCCCGAACGAGCGTCTCGTAGCCGGCCGCCACCTGCTCGAGCGACATCTCCCGATCACGGCGCAGGTGAGCTACGAACTCCGCGCCGAGCGTGGCCAGGACGGCATCGGCCGTGTAGTAGGGGTCGAGCGAGGGTGCGCCTTCCTCGAGCAGGGAGCGCACGTAGAAGCGGTAGGAGGCGTACGGCCCGGCGCGGTAGCGCCCGCACGGCGATCCGGTCTCGGCGGCGAGCAGCAGGTCGCGGTGAGCGTCCACCAGGCCGAGCATGCCGCGGCCGAAGGCAACGAGCCGCTCGACCGGCGGCGCGCCCGGCCCCAACGGCGGCGCGCCCCGTATCAGCGACTCCTGGAAGGCGGCCTCGTGGCTCGAGAGCACCGAGCGCGCCAGGCTCGCCCGGTCGCCGAAGCGGCGGAACAGCGTGCCCTTGCCCACGCCGGCGGCCCGGGCGATGTCGTCCATCGAGACGCTGTCCGGCCCGCGTTCGGCGAACAACCGCTCGGCGGCGTCCAGGATCCGCCGGCGGTTGCGGGCGGCGTCCGACCGCTCACGCGGCTCGGGAAACCCGTCCAGAGCAAGGCTTCTGGCGGTCATCGGGAGGTCGGCAGCGGGCATTCGTCCTTCTATTCTGACATTCGGACCGCAGTCCGCTATTCTTCCTCGCTCTGAACGAACCGGACCACGGTCCGAAAGGAGAGAGGCAATGCCGGTAGCAACCCAGCCGTTCACGGGCACGTTCATCGCGGACCCGAACCACTCGTCGTTCATGTTCGCCGTCAAGCACATGAAGGTCTCCACCTTCCGGGCGGCATTCCGCGACGTGGAGGCGCGCCTCGTTGGTGACGACGCGGGGCTGTCGCTCGAGGGTCGTGCGCGCGCCGAGTCGATCACGATCGACAACCCGCCGGAGTTCCGCGAGCACGTGGTGAACGGCGAGGACTTCTTCGACGCGGGCAACCACCCGGAGATCGTGTTCCGCTCGAGCCTCATCGACCTCGGCGACGGCGGCCGGGCGAGGGTCGACGGGGAGCTCGAGATCAAGGGCATCGCCCGGCCGCTCACGGCCACGGGCAGCTACGAGCCGCCGGTCGAAGATCCCCAGGGCCTGACGCGCACCGCGCTCGAGCTCAAGGCGAACGTCGACCGCCGCGAGTGGGGCATGGGGTGGCAGATGCCGCTCCCGAACGGCGGCGACGTGCTCGGCTACGACGTCGAGCTGACCGTCCAGCTCGAGCTCATCAGCGAGGGCTAGACCCGTGCGGGTCCTCGGTCTCTCGGGCAGCCTGCGGAGCGAGTCGCACAACCGCAGGCTGCTCGCCGCGGCCGCGCGGGCGTTGCCCGCGTACGTGGAGTTCGAGGAATGGCCGGGGCTGGAGCTGGTACCCCCATTCAACGAGGACCTTGACGGCGACGCCGCCCCGGCCGCGGTCGAGGACCTGCGAGCGGCGCTCGACCGCGCGGATGCGCTTCTGATCGCCACGCCCGAGTACAACCACTCGATCCCCGGACAACTCAAGAACGCGCTCGACTGGGCCTCGCGGCCATTCCCGGGCAACGTGCTTCGCGCCAAGCCGGCCGCCGTGATCGGCGCCAGCACGAGCCTCTTTGGCGGCGTGTGGGCGCAGGCGGAGGTGCGAAAGGTGCTTACGGCCGCCGGCGCGCACCCGATCGAGGACGAGCTGCCGGTGCCAAGCGCGCACCTGGCCTTCGAGGCGGACGGCCGGCTCCGCGACCGCGAGCTGCAGGCTGCCCTCGGCGCCGTGACCGAGCATCTGCTCGAGGCGGCCGGCGCCGCCGTGGGGCAGGTGGCCTGAGCCAATTGCTTGCCGGGAGGGGATGCAAGGGCGATACTCGCCCGTGATGCCCCCAGGCCCGGGCGACGCGGACCGGCTCCGCACTCTCTACGGAATCGACTGGACCGCCGTCGGCCCACGGGCCGACGGTCTGGCCGCGGCGGCGGAGGTGATGTCCCCCGACGTCCAGGCCCGGATCTCCCCGGAGATCGGCGACCGCGTGCTCCACGGCGTGCGCGACTTCGCGATCTTCGTCGAGGGCCTCGAGGAGGACTTCGCGGAGTTTCGCTACGAGGCCGAGACGATCGAGGAGACCGAGCCCGGCGTGTTCCTCGTGAGCGGCGTAATCCGCGCACGCGGGCGGCGGAGCAAGATGCCGCTGGGTGGCCCGTTCAGCCACTCCTGGACCTTCGACGACGGCCGGGCCGTAAGCGTGGAGGCCCGGCTGACCACCGGCTCCGGCGCCTAGGGGCCGGTCAGCGAGTCGTCCGCCACCGGGAAGTCGAAGAACGTCTCCGGGAACAGCTCGGGGCGGTGCGTGTAGTGCCACCACTCCTCCGGCAGGTTTCCGAAGCCCTCGGCCTCGAGTGTCTCCTTGAGGAGCAGCCGGTTCGCGAGCTGCTCGCCCTGGATGCGCGGGTCGAGGGTGTTGGCCAGCGTGTCGAAGCAGTCGTAGCCGGTGCCCATGTCGATCATGTTGTCCGGGAAGCGCTCGCCATACGGGGCGAAGCACGGGACGAGCGGCTCGCCCGGGATGAAGCGGCGCTGCGGGCGCACTGGCAACTCGACCAGCGTCAGGTCGACGGTGCTGCCTCGGCTGTGGCCCGAGCGGCGCGCGATGTAGCCGAGATCGAACAGCGAACCCTTGTCGATGCGCGGGTAGAACTCCTGCTTCATGCGCTGGTCGCCTTGGCGCTCGGCCCAGCGCGCGAAGTCGTCGACGGCGCGTTGCGGGCGATAGCAGTCGTACACCTTGAGCGTGTAGCCCTGAGCCAGGAAGGTGTCCTGGGCGCGACTGAGCGCCTCGGCCGCCGGGCGCGTGAGGATGCAGAGCGGTTCGCGGTAGCCGACGATCGGGCGGCCGATGAAGTTGTGCTCATCGCGGTAGCGGATCTCGTGCAGGATCGTCGGGTCGACGTCGCGCAGGTCCACGAACTCGGGTGGCGCCTCGACGTCCGCGCTCGCGGACGCCGGGAGTGCCAGTACCACCGTCAGGACGAAAAGCAGGAGAGCAGCCATGTCTCGGCGCTACCCGGGACGGCACCCGCCCAACCGGTGAGGAGACATGCACGTCGATTCCGGGTAGCGTGAACTTGCCGTGGGACAAGAAGTCGCCGCGAAGGTCTTCAGCCGCGAGGACCGGCAGCGCTACCGGACCAAGGTGCGCAGCTGCCTCGACGTGTTCGCGCGCATGCTGCACGAGGCGCGCTTCGACGACGAGCGGCGCTCGTTCGGCCTCGAGATCGAGCTGAATCTGACCGACGACGCCGGCGATCCAGCGATGATCAACCACGCGGTGCTCGAGGCGATCGCGAACGCGGCGTTCCAGACCGAGCTCGGGCAGTTCAACGTCGAGATCAACATCCCGCCGGACCTGCTCGAGGGCGGAGTCTTCAGCGAGCTCGAGACTGGGATCAGGCAGAGCCTGAACGAGGCGGAGGGGCGTGCACGGCCGGTGGGTGGCCACATGATGATCATCGGGATCCTGCCGACGATCCACGCACAGCACCTGACAGCCGAGAGCTTCTCCGAAAGCGGCCGCTATCGCCTGCTCAACGAGCAGATCTTCGCCGCCCGCGGCGAGGACCTCGAGATCTCGATCAACGGCCCGGAGCGGCTCCAGACCTTCGCCGACACGATTGCACCCGAGGCCGCCTGCACGAGCGTGCAGCTGCACCAGCAGGTCGACCCCGAGGCGTTCGCGTCCTACTGGAACGCTTCCCAGGCGATCGCGGGCGTGCAGGTGGCGGTGGCCGCCAACTCGCCCTTCTTCTTCGGCAAGGAGCTCTGGCGTGAGACCCGCATCGCGCTCTTCGAGCAGGCCACCGACACGCGCCCGGAGGAGCTCAAGGCCCAGGGCGTGCGGCCGCGGGTCTGGTTCGGCGAGCGCTGGGTCACGTCGATCTTCGACCTGTTCGAGGAGAACGTGCGCTACTTCCCGGCGCTGCTGCCGGTGACCGACGACGAGGACCCGGTCGAGACCCTCGAGCGCGGCGACGTTCCCGGGCTTGGCGAGCTGCGCCTGCACAACGGCACGATCTACCGCTGGAACCGCCCCATCTACGACGTGGTGCGCGGGCGGCCGCACGTGCGCGTGGAGAACCGCCTCGTGCCGGCCGGCCCGACGGTGGTCGACATCCTCGCCAACGCCGCCTTCTACTACGGTCTGGTGCGCGCCCTCACCGAGGACGAGCGGCCCGTGTGGTCTCAGATGTCGTTCGCGGCGGCGGAGGACAACCTCCACACGGGGGCGCGCGACGGGATCGAGGCGCGGGTCTACTGGCCCGGCGTGGGAGAGGTGCCGGTCGCCGAGCTGGTGCTGCGCAAGCTGCTGCCGATGGCGCATGCCGGGCTCGAAGGCGCCGGCGTGGCGGCCGCGGACCGCGAGCGCCTGCTCGGGATCGTCGAGCGCCGCTGCGTCGAGCTCACGAACGGCGCCGCCTGGCAGGCCGCCGCGTTCCACCGCCTCTACGGCGAGCGCGGGCTCGAGCGCCAGGCCGCGCTGCGCGAGCTCACGGTGCGCTACCGGGACCACATGCACTCGAACGAGCCGGTCCACACCTGGCCGGCGCCCTGAGCGGCGCACGCTCGGAGGTTTGTACGCGGACTCGCCGGGGGATAGCAGAAGGCAGGAGGTGCACCGGCGCGTGAGGCAGCGGCCCACGAGTGGAAGCCCCGGCCGGTGGGCACCCAAGGAGGGGATGGGGCATGACGAGCGAGAGCGGCGTCCGGGCCGTGCTAGCCGACGGCGATTCGCTTGCCCGAAACGCGTTGCGCGATGCGCTTCGCAGGGCAGGTGTGACGGTCGTAGGCCAGGCCGCCGACGCCCCACAGGCCATCAACCTCGTCTCTCGCTGCACGCCGGACGTGGTCGTGATCGATGCGGTCCTGCCTCCTGGTGGGGCCATCGCCGCGCTCAGGCCGGCAATCGCCGCCCACCCGGATGCCGATGTCATCGTGCTCGCACAATCCGGGGAAGACGACGCGGGCCTTGGAATGCTCGTCCAGGGCGCCGAGGGATACCTCTCCCGGGCGACGGAACTCGGTGGCCTTGCTCGAGCGATCGCGCGCGTTCCGGCGGGTGAAGCGGCGATCTCGCGGGCGATGACGCGTCGCGTGATCGAACGACTGCGTGCAGCCGTGGCCCCGACCGCCGGTCTCCGTCCTGTCAAGAGCTCGCTGACCCAACGCGAGTGGGAAGTCCTCGATCTCATGACGGCCGGAGCGTCGACGGCGGAGATCGCGCGCGAGTTGGTACTGACGACGGACACGGTGCACACACACGTGCGTCATATCTTCCGCAAGCTCCACGCCCACTCGAGGGCGGAAGCGGTCGAGTTGGCGAGGCGCGCGCGAGAGGACCCTGAAGGCGCCTCCTAGCCGAGCGTCGGCGCAGCGACCTCCGGCGTCTCACGGGAGGCGCTGCTTCGAGGAAATCCCGCAACTTGCGCAGGTCCGGTGACCGTCTTAGGGTGGTCGTGGAACGCGGCACGCGCTCCAGTGCCTGGCCCCACTGCGTGTGCCGACCGATGGCAAGGAGCGCAGCGTGTGTCCGGCAGATTCCGCCTGGAGCTCGAACAGGGACCCGCAACCGGTCAGGCGGAGGCAGCGGAACGGCAGTGAACCTGCGATCAGAGCTCTCGTCGCCGACAGCGACGGGCTTGCGCGAAACGCCCTGCGCGAGGCGCTCCACGAGGCGGGCATTGCCGTGGTCGGGCAAGCCGCCGATACATCCCAGGTAATCAACCTGAGCGGCCGCTGCGAGCCCGACGTGATCGTCATGGACGCGGGGCTGCCCCCGGAGGGGGGGGCGGCCGCGCTCGACTTGGTGCTGCCTGCGACCCGCGGAACGCCGGTCGTCCTGCTGGCGGCTTCCGGCGACGACGATGCTGGGTTGGTGGCCCTTGCCAAGGGTGCTGCGGGCTATCTCTCGCGAGACACGGAGCTCCCGGCTCTGGCACGGGCCATCGAGCGGGTGACGACGGGGGAGGCGGCGATCTCGCGCTCAATGGCCTGGCGCCTGATCGAGCGGCTACGGATGTCCGCCGGCCCCACCTCGGGGATGCGTCCGATCAAGAGTCCGCTGACGCCGCGGGAGTGGGAGGTCTTGGACCTCATGACTGCCGGCGCGTCCAC
>DASRIC010000007.1:0-23824 GCA_035650215.1 Thermoleophilaceae bacterium | reverse complement strand
GCCACGCTCACCTTCGACGCGCCATTAGGGCCCTTCTTCGCCACGCTGCTCAACAACGCGTCCACGACCGACCTCTGGGGCTCGGTGGTGAAGACCACGCTGTTCGGCGCCATCATCGCGATCGTCTCCTGTTACAAGGGGATGACTGCGTCCGGAGGCGCGGAAGGGGTGGGCAGAGCCGTGAACCAGGGCGTGGTGATCGAGTTTCTCGGCATCTTCGCCTTCAACTACGTGTTCACGCAGACGCTGCTCGCCACCCACCCCGAAATCTCCGTCATAAAGTGAGAACGGGCTGATGGGAAGAACCTGGCTCGACGTCCCCAAGGACTGGATCGCCTCGTTCGGCGAGATCGCCAAGTTCTGCGCGCGCGTGGTGGCGAACGTCTTCAACGGGCGCGTGTTCCACTTCTTCGGCGAGGCGCTCCGCCAGGCGGGCATCCTGATCCTCGGCTCGGCACTCGTGATCTGGGGCCTTGCGTTCATCCTCGGCCTCCAGTGCGGGATCGAGGGCGCGTACTTCAACCGCTCCGTCGGCGCGCCGGCGTACGCGGGCGTGTTCAGCGCCTGGTGCGACCTGCGCGAGATCATGCCCTACGCCTTCGGCTACATGATGTCGGCGAAGGTCGGCACCGGCCTGGTGGCGGAGATCGGCGCGATGCGGATCTCGGACGAGATCGACGCGCTCGAGGTGATGGGCATCAACTCGCTCGTGTTCCTGTGCGCCACGCGTCTGCTGGCGGCCTGGATGGTGCTGCCGTTCATGTACATCGCGGCGGTAGGCGCGGGCTTCTTCGCGAGTTACTTAGCCGTGGTGCAGCAGATCGGGGAGGTGAGCTCGGGGGGCTTCTTCCTCATCTTCTGGATGTTCCAGAACCCGCCCGACCTCTTCTACAGCCTGGTCAAGGGCATGACGATGGCCACGGTGATCGTGCTCGTGGGGTGCTACTACGGCTACAACGCGGGCGGCGGTCCGGTGGGAGTGGGCACCGCGACGGCGAAGTCGATGGTGCTGAACACCGTGATGGTGCACCTGGTCGGGATGGTGGGGACGCAGATCTTCTGGGGCTCGAATCCACGAGCGCCGATAGGCGGCTGACGCAGGAGGACATGTGAGCGAGGAGCGCAGAGACGAAGGCGAGGAGCCGCTCGACCCCCGGGACTGGGAGGAGCGAAGAGGGAGCGCTCCGGTCCGGGCCGAGGACGAGCCGGTCACGCACGAGCAGCAGCCGGCGGCGGCCCCCGCCCCCGCGCCGGCGCGCGTGACGGGCGAGGCGGTGCCGGACAACATCCGCGCCCAGACCCGCGAGGGCGAGGACCCCTACCGGTGGCACTCGGGCCGGACGCGCGAGCACGGCGCGGAGGACGCGGTCGAGTTCATCGACGTGAAGAAGGCGTTCGGCCGCAACACGATCCTGAACGGCCTGAACCTCGGCCTCCCCGACAATCAGATCTCGATGATCCTCGGCCCCTCCGGGACGGGGAAGTCGGTGTGCATCAAGCACATGGTCGGCCTGCTCTACCCCGACGAGGGCGACGTGCTGGTGCACGGCGAGTCGGTGCCGAACATGGCGGACGACGAGCTCTTCGAGATGCGCAAGAAGTTCGGCGTGCTGTTCCAGGACGGCGCGCTGTTCGGCTCGATGAACGTGTTCGACAACACCGCGTTCCCGCTGCGCCAGCACACCGACAAGGGCGAGGACGAGATCAAGGAGATCGTGATGCGCCGCCTCGGCGAGGTGGGTCTCGGGGGCGCGCTCGACAAGATGCCCAACGAGCTCTCCGGGGGAATGCGCAAGCGCGCCGGCTTCGCGCGCGCGCTCGTGCTCGATCCGGACATCGTGCTCTTCGACGAGCCCGATTCGGGCCTCGATCCGGTTCGCACGGCACTGCTGTGCGAGCTGATCATGGAGGTGCACGAGGAGAACGGCGGCGCCTACTGCGTGATCACGCACGACATCATGTCCGCGCGCCGCGTGGCCGACTACATCGCGATCCTTTGGAAGGGCAGGATCGTCGAATCAGGCCCGGCATCGGAGCTCTTCAACAGCGACAACCAGTTCGTACGGCAGTTTCTCTCCGGGGAGGCCCAGGGACCCCTCGGGATGGAGTGACAGACCGCGCCAGGAAGGCGCGCGGCTGCAGGCTCCGCTGACGGCGGGGCCATCGGGAGGCGTCGGTCGACAGACCGCGCTTGGATTCGAAGACAAGAGAACGTAGGACTCGCGAACCCCGCGTCTCGGAACGGGGATCCACCGCTGCCCGCGTGATCGCTGGAGCGGCGCTCGTGGTTGCGATCGCGCTGATCGCGATTGCGATGTTCGGCGGCTCGGAGTCCTACCGCGTGAAGGCGGTGTTCCAGAACGCCGGCCAGCTCGTCCCGGGCAACGAGGTCCGGGTGGGCGGCCAGCCCATCGGTGACATCTCGGACATCGAGCTGGACGACCGGGCGCAGGCCGTGATCACGCTCGAGGTGACCGACGGCGACCTGACGCCGCTCCACCAGGGCACCACCGCCACGATCCGCGCCAGCTCGCTCTCCGGCATCGCCAACCGCTACGTATCGCTCCAGCCAGGTCCGAACAACGCAGGCGAGATCGACGACGGCGGGTTCATCGACGCCGACAACACGGCCGCGCCGGTCGACTTCGACGTGCTGTTCAACACGCTCGACGCGAAGACGCGGAAGGGCCTGATGAACGTGGTGCGCGGCTCCGGCACGCAGTACGACGGGAAGGGCGAGGAGGCGGGCGAGAGCATCGAGTACTTCGCGCCGTTCCTGTCGAGCACCACGCGCCTGACGCACGAGCTGGCGCTCGACCAGCGGGTGCTCGACCGCTTCATCCGTGACGGCGCGACCACGGTCTCCGCCATCGCCGAGCGCCGCGACGACCTCGCCGATCTCGTGGGCAACACGAACGTCGCCTTCCGCGCGATCGCGGACGAGAACGTGTCGCTCGAGCGGGCGCTCGAGCTGCTGCCCGGCACGCTGCGCAGCGCCAACACCACCTTCGTGAACCTGCGCGCCACGCTCGACGACCTCGAGCAGCTCGTGGACGAGTCGATCCCGGCCACGAAGGAGCTGGCGCCCTTCTTCCGCGAGCTGCGCCCGCTGGTGGCCGACGCCCGCCCGACGGTCAAGGACCTGAGCGAGCTGATCCGCTCGCCCGGCCCGAACAACGACCTGATCGACCTGACCGCGAAGCAGCCGCGGCTGGCGGAGCTGACCGCCACGGTCTTCCCGCGGGCGATCCGCACGCTCGACCGCGCGCAGCCGGTGGTCGAGTACGCGCGCGGCTACACGCCTGACCTGGTGGGCTGGATCACGAAGTTCGCAGAGGCCGCCGGCTACTACGACGCCAACGGGCACTACGCGCGCGTGATGCCGGTGTTCAGCCCGACCAACTTCGACCAGGCCGCCTACACGCTCACCGGCGTCGACCCGACCCAGCGGCTGAACGGCTTCCAGACCGGCCAGAAGGACCGCTGCCCGGGCGGCTCGGTGCAGCCCGCGCCCGACGGCAGCTCGCCGCTTCCGTTCAAGGGCTGTGACCCCTCGACCGTCCCACCCGGCCCGTGAGGCGGCTCGTGCTCATCGCGCTACTGGTGGCGATCGTGCCCTGGATCGTGATCGGGATCGTCCGCGAGGGCGGCGACGACGACACGAACGACTCGTACTTCGTGCGCGCGGAGTTCGACAACGCCTCCACGGTCGTGCCGGGCGAGGACGTGAAGGTGGCCGGCGTGCCGGTCGGCGTGGTCACCGACATGAACGTGACCGACGAGAACAAGGCCGCGGTCACGCTCCGGATCGACAATCCCGGCTTCACCCCCTGGAAGGAGGACGCGAGCTGCACGATCGGCTCCCAGGGCCTGATCGGCGAGAAGTTCGTGGAGTGCCAGCCCGGCAGCTCCGGCGCGGAGCCGCTCGAGCGGATCGAGGAGGGCGACGGCGAGGGCGAGCGGCTGCTGCCGGTCGAGAACACCAGCTCCCCGGTGGACCTCGACCTGATCAACAACATCATGCGGCGGCCCTACCGCGAGCGCTTCTCGATCCTGCTGAACGAGTTCGGCACCGGCCTCGCCGGGCGCGGGGCGGAGCTGAACGAGGTCATCCACCGCGCCAACCCGGCGCTGCGCGAGACCGACGAGGTGCTGAAGATCCTCGCCGACCAGAACCGCGATCTCGCGCGGCTGGCGGAGAACTCGGACCGGGTGCTGGGGCCGCTGGCGCGCGAGCGCGAGCGCTTCGCCGACTGGATCGTGAAGGCCAACGAGACGGGCGAGGCGTCGGCCGAGCGGCGCACGGACATCCGCCGCGGGATCGCGCTGCTGCCCGACTTCCTCGCCGAGCTCAAGCCGCTGATGGCCGACCTCGAGGGGTTCGCGGACCAGGGCACGCCGCTGCTGCGTGACCTTGGGGAGTCCGCGCCCGCCCTCGGCCGCTTGATCGAGGCTCAGGGCACGCTCGCCGATGCCTCGCGCGAGAGCTTCCCGAGCCTCGGCGATGCGCTCGAGCGCGGCCGGCCGGCGCTGATCCAGGCGCGCCCGCTGATCAAGGACCTGGACAAGCTCGGCACGCAGTTCGACCCCGTCTCGCAGAACCTCGACCAGCTGACCAAGAGCATCGACCAGACCGGCGGGGTCAACCGCATCAACGACTTCCTCTACTACCTCACGCTGTCGGTGAACGGCTTCGACGCGGTGGGCCACTACCTGCGCGCAGGGCTCGTGACCAACCTCTGCACCACCTACGCGATCACGCCCGGCAGCGGCTGCAACGCGAACTTCTACGACCCGTCCGCGGAGTCGAGCGCGCAGGCGTCCCTCGCTCCGCGCCACGCGACGGCCACCGCCGCCCCCGCGGGGAGCGCGGGCCAGGGCAGCGTGCTGCCCGGCGGCGCGCTCGTGAACGGCCTGCTGGGCCAGCCGGCGGATCCGAGGAGCGACGCAGAGCGCGAGCGCAACCTCGGCACGCTGCGTGAGCGCGCCCGCGGCCAGTCGCCGGCCCTCCAGGGCGCCGAGCCGGCGCTCGACTACCTGCTCGGAGGCGAGGGATGAGCCGGCGCTCTGGAGGGTCGGCCCTGGCCGCGAGCCCGGTGCTGGTGGGCGCGGTCACCGTCTTGGTCACGATCGTCGCGGTCTTCCTGTCCTACAACGCCAACTCGGGGCTGCCGTTCGTGCCCACCTACGACCTGAAGGCGAACCTGCCGAACGCCGCCCAGCTCGTGGAGGGCTTCGAGGTGCGGATCGGCGGCGCGCGGGTGGGCTTCATCTCGAAGATCGAGCCCAAGGAGCAGGACGACGGCACGGCCTATGCACAGGTCACGATGAAGCTCGACAAGCAGATCGAGCCGCTGCCGGCCGACTCCACGCTGCTCGTGCGCCCGCGCTCGTCGCTCGGGCTGAAGTACATCGAGATCAGACCGGGCAGCGGGCGCGCAGGCTTCAAGCCGGGAGCCACGATTCCCGTGCGCCAGGCGCGGCCCGAGGTCGTGGAGCTCGACGACCTGTTTGCGATGTTCGACGAGAAGACGCGCGTGGGCTCCCAGAACTCGCTGGACGGCTTCGGCGGCGGCTTCGCGGGCCGTGGCCAGGACATCAACACTGCGATCGGGGCCTTCGTGCCGCTGCTGCGAAATCTCGAGCCGGTGGCGCGCAACCTGTCCGATCCGGACACCCGCCTCGACCGCTTCTTCCGCTCGCTCGGGCGCGCCGCCGAGGAGGCCGCGCCTGTGGCGGAGGAGCAGGCGGAGCTGTTCGTGAACCTGGACATCACATTCAGCGCCCTCGCCACGATCGCGCGGCCCTACCTGCAGGAGACGATCACCGAGGCCCCCCGCACCGAGGCGGTCGCGATCGCGGACTTCCCGCAGCAGCGGCCGTTCATCCGCAACCAGACGGCGCTCTTCCGCGAGCTGCGCCCGGGCGTGGCCGTTCTGCCGAGCGCCGCGCCGATCCTGGCCGACGCCTTCCAGGCCGGCACCGAGGTGCTGCCGAAGACGATCCAGATGAACGAGGACCTGGCGGACGTCTTCGACACCCTGGCCGAGTTCTCGGACGACCCGCTCGTGCGCGGCGGCATCGACCAGCTCACGCGGCTCGGCTCCTCGCTGCGCCCGACGCTGCGCTTCCTCACGCCCACCCAGACGGTCTGCAACTACGCGACGCTCTGGTTCCGCAACGCGGGCAACCTGCTCTCCGAGGGCGACCCGAACGGCAACTGGCAGCGCTTCATGATCGTCTCGGCGCCCACCGACCCCATCACGCTCGGCGTCGGCCCGAACAACGAGAGCGGCCCGTCGAGCGCGCCGTCCAACGGCCCTGGGGTCGAGAACCACGTGCACTACAACCCGTATCCGAACACCGCGGCGCCCGGCCAGACGCGCGAATGCGAGGCCGGCAACGAGCGCTACGTCGCGGGCCGCACCATCCTCACCAACCCCGCGGGCAACCAGGGCACGCGCACCGCGGGGCAGAAGGGGATCAACGCACCATGAGGACCGCGCGCCACGGGGGCCGGTTCACGCCGCTGCAGGTCGGCCTGATCGCGCTGGTCGTGATCCTGATCGCGGTCTTCCTCGCCTTCACCAAGGACGTGCCGTTCACGCGCCCGTTCGAGGTCAAGGCGGTGTTCGAGAACGCGCCGCCTATCCAGCGCAAGCAGGCAGTGCGGATCGCGGGCGTGGACGTGGGCCAGGTCTCGAAGGTCGAGCCGGTGGGCGGCGACTCGCCGGCGGTCGAGGTCACCATGAAGCTCGACGACGAGGCACTGCCGCTCCACGAGAACGCCACGATCAAGGTCCGGCCGAGGATCTTCTTCGAGGGCAACCTGTTCTTCGACCTGAAGCCCGGCACGCCCGAATCGCCGGAGCTCGAGGACGGCGCCACGATCCCCGCATCGCAGACCTCGGCGCCCGTGCAGATCGACCAGGTGCTCGGCACGCTCACGACGTCCACGCGGGAGGACCTGCAGAAGCTCCTGATCGGCTACGGCGATGCGCTGAACGGCGAGCCCGAGCCCGGCGAAGACGACGACCAGGATCCGGAGGTCCAGGGCGAGACGGGCGCCGAGGCGCTGAACGACTCGCTCGACTACTCCGCCGATTCGCTGCGCGGCGGCGCCGTCGTGAACGACGCGCTGCTCGGGACCCAGCTGCACGACCTCTCGAAGCTGATCGGCTCCCAGCAGAAGATCTTCGCCGCGCTCGGCTCGAACGAGGACCAGCTCAAGGAGCTGATCACGAACTTCAACGTGACCACCGGGGCGCTGGCCTCTGAGGAGACGAACCTGAGCGCCACGATCCGCGAGCTGCCGCAGGTGCTCGAGGCGGCGCAGCCCGCGCTCGACAACCTGAACGCGGCGTTCCCGCCCACGCGCGCCTGGGCGCTCGAGATGATCCCCGGCATCAGGGAGACGCCGGCCACGATCGACGCCGGCTTCCCCTGGATCCGCCAGACGACCGCGCTGCTCTCACCGGACGAGCTCCAGGGGCTCGTGGACGACCTGCGCCCGGCGGTCGACGACCTCGCCGCCGTGATCAACGGCCAGGTGCAGCTGCTGCCGAAGCTCGACGCGTTCAACCGCTGCCAGCTGAACGTGATCCTGCCCACCGGCGAGGAGCGCATCCAGGACGGCAACCTGTCCACCGGCCTTCGCAACTACGAGGAGTTCTTCCAGACCCTCGTCTCGCTCACGGGCGAGTCGCAGAACTTCGACGGCAACGGCATCTACGTGCGCTTCCAGGCGGGTGGCGGCGGCTATCCGGTGCAGACCCCGAACCCGGGCCCGAGTGGCCCGCTGCATTCGACCGCGAGCGCGCAGCCGCTCGGCTCGCGGCCGGCGAAGACCCCGAAGCCGCCCTACAAGCCGAACGTGAAGTGCCACACGCAGCCGGTGCCTGACCTGAGCGCGGCGAGGACGGGAGCGGGTCCGTGAGGCGCCAGATCAAGAAGCAGGCGCCGGTGTTCGTGGCGATCCTGATCCTGCTCGTGATGGCGCTCGGGATCGGCGGCTACATCCTGTCGAACCAGCGCTTCTACCTACCAGCCTGGGTGCCCGTGCTCGGAACCGACTTCTACACAGTCGAGGCCGAGCTGCCCACCGGCCAGGCCGTTGTGCCGGGCCAGGGCCAGACGGTGAACATCGCGGGCGTCAAGATCGGCGAGGTCGGCGAGGTAACGCTCGAGGACGGCAAAGCCGTCGTCGAGATGCAGATCAAGGACGAGTACCGGCCGCTCTACCAGGACGCCACGATCCTGCTGCGGCCGAAGACCGGCCTCAAGGACATGTACCTGGCCGTTGACCCCGGCACCAAGGGCGCGGGCGAGATCGCCGAGGGCGGCCGCGTAGCGGTGGCGAACACGCTGCCCGACGTGAACGCCGACGAGGTGCTGGCGCAGCTCGACGACGACACCCGCTCCTACCTGCGCGTGCTGCTGAACGCGGGCGGGCAGGCCTTCGACGACGAGGCCACGGGCGGCTCGGAGCTCTCCGAGCAGAGCGCCGCGCAGGACCTGCGTGAGACCTTCAAGCGCTTCGAGCCGACCGCGCGTGACGGCAAGCGTCTCACGCGGCTGCTGGCCGGCCGGCGCCAGAACATCAAGCGGGTCGTGCACAACTTCCAGGAGTTCTCGACCGCGCTCGCCCGGCGCGACCGGCAGCTGGCGGCGCTGGTGGACTCGGCGAACGCCAACTTCGAGGCCTTCGCCGCGGAGGAATCGTCGCTGCGCAGGGCGCTCGAGCTCTTCCCCAGCACTCTCGACCAGACCCAGCAGACGCTCGTGAAGACGAGCTCCCTGGCCGCGGAGCTCGGGCCCACGCTGCAGGGCCTGCGGCCGTTCGCGCGGAACCTGGCCCCGGCGCTCGTCAAAACGCGCCCCTTCTTCAACGAGACCACGCCCATCATCCGGGACCAGATCCGCCCGTTCGCGCGCGACGTGCAGCCCACCGTCCGCGATCTGCGCTCGGCCGCCGAGAAGCTCGGACCCGTGGGACCCCGCCTGGCTCGCAGCTTCGGGGTGCTCAACAAGTTCTTCAACACGCTCGCGTACGAACCCCCAGGCAACAGCTCGTCGTTCCTGTTCTGGAGTGCCTGGGGCGCTCACGCGGGCGCCACGCTCTACACGCTGCAGGACAGCCACGGCCCGGTGCGCCGCGGCATGGTCCTGCTCTCCTGCCAGGGCTACAACGTGCTCGAGCAGGTGGTGCAGGGCAACCCGCAGCTCGGCACCCTGGCCCGGCTCACGAACTTCCCGCCCGAGCAGCAGGCCTGCCCGCAGAACATTCCACCGGACGAGATCCCGCCATGATCAAGGAAGCCCCAAGCTTCGGCCGGATCTTCGCGATGGCGGCGTTCACGCTGTCGTGCTTCGGCATCCTCGTGTTCCTGTGGCTGAACTTCGGCGGCTCGGTGCCGCTGCAGCCCAAGGGCTACCGCGTGACCGTCTCGTTCCCGGAGGCCACCCAGCTCGTGCAGGAGGCCGAGGTGCGCATCTCAGGCGTGCGCGTCGGCCGGGTGAAGAAGAAGGAGCCGAACCAGCAGACCGGGCTCACCGAGACCGAGCTTCAGATCGACGCGCGCTACGCCCCGATCCCGAAGGACACGCGCGCCATCCTGCGCCAGAAGTCGCTGCTCGGGGAGACCTACGTCGAGCTCTCGCCCGGCACCAAGAGCAGCGGGATGGCCGGCGACGGCGCCGAGCTGCCGCCCGGGCAGGTGTCCGAGACGGTCGAGCTCGACGAGATCGTGCGGACCTTCGACCCGGTCACGCGGCAGAGGTTCTCGACCTGGTTCGATCAGGCGGGCCTGGCGGCGCGCGGGCGCGCCGAGCCGCTGAACGACGCGCTCGGGCAGCTCACGCCGTTCGCCGAGTCGACCGACGCCGTGCTCGAGGTGCTGCGCGTGCAGTCGGACTCGACCAAGCGCTTCATCCGCGACACGGGCGTGGTGTTCGACGCGCTCACCGAGCGCCGCGGGCAGCTCCGTGACCTGATCACGAACTCGAACCGGGCCTGGCGCGCGGTGGCGGCGCGCGACGAGGAGCTGGCGGACACCTTCCGGGTGCTCCCGACCTTCCTGCGCGAGAGCCGCGTGACCACCCAGCGCGTGACCGAGTTCGCCGACGCGGCCGATCCCCTCACCACGCAGCTGCGGCCGGCGGCGCGACAGCTCTCGCCGCTCCTGATCGATGCGGACAAGCTCGCCCCCGACCTGAAGGCGCTGTTCGCCGACCTGAGTCCGCTCGTACGGGTCTCGAAGAAGGGCCTGCCGGCCACCGAGCAGGTGCTCGACAACACCAAGCCGATCCTGGCCCGCGTCGACCCGTTCCTGCGCCAGCTCACCCCGATCGTCGACTACCTCGGGCTCTACGAGCGCGAGATCGCGGCGTTCTTCGCCAACGACTCCGCCGCGACTCAGGGCATCGATCGCGGCATCGCGAACCCCGCCGACCTGATCAACTACCTGCGCACCTCCCAGCCGATGAACCCGGAGATGATGGCCGGCTGGCCCTTCCGGCTCGGCACCAACCGCTCGAATCCCTACACCGAGCCGGGCGGCTTCGACAAGCTGCGCACCGAGGGCCACCTCGAGGTCTACGGGTCCTACCTGTGCACGTCGAACGCCACGCCGGCGCCCCCGGAGCCCAACGAGTTCCTATCCGAGACGCTGGTCGCCCAGATCCGCCAGTTCGTGTTCGGCGAGCCGGAGAACGTGGGCAAGGCGCCGCCCTGCGACCCGCAGGCGCCGCTCGGCCGCCTGGTGGGCCAGAACGGGCTCTATCCGAGGCTCGAGCCGCTCGGCGGCGAGTGACTCGGCGGACGGCGCTCCTCTCCTAAGCTCAACCGCATGGGGGGTCTCGTGAACGCCGTGACCCGGCGGCCGCTGCTGGTGCTGGCCGTGACGGCGCTGCTGGCGCTCGCGGGCGCGGCCCTCGCCCTGCGGCTCGAGCCGAGCGCCGCCACGGACACGCTGGTGGACCGCGGCTCCGAGAGCTTCGAGGCCACCGAGCGTTTCAAGCGGGACTTCGGCGACGAGGCCGTGCTGGTGCTCGTGAGGGGCGAGCTCTCCCGGACCGTGCTCACGAGCGACCTTAACCGCCTGCTGCGGCTCGAGGGCTGCCTGTCGGGCAACGTCCCGGACACCAAGGAGGGGCTCGGGCGCCTGCCGCCCGTCTGCCGCGAGATCGCGGCGCTCGGCCCGGCCAAGGTGGTGTACGGGCCCGCCACGTTCGTGAACACCGCGGCGGGGCAGATCCAGGACGAGTTCGCCAAGCGCCAGCGCGCCGCGGGCGCCCAGGCGCGCCAGGCGGCCGAGGCGGCGCGCAGGCTGTCGCGCTCGCGCGGCGATCCGCGCTCGGAGCAGGAGCGGCTCGCCCGCGCCGCCGCCGACGCGGTGCAGGCGCAATTCGTGAACGAGGCCTTCCGGCTGGCGCTGCGCTACGGGCTCACGGGGATCCCCCGCATCAACGACCCGAACTTCGTGTCCACGCTGGTGTTCGACTCGAGCTCGGCGGGCCGGCCGAAGACGCGCTTCGCCTACCTGTTCCCGTCGAAGAACGCCGCCCTCATCCAGATCCGCCTGCGGCCGGGCCTCAGCGACGCCGAGCGGGCGAGAGCCATCGACCTGATCCGCACGGCCACCGAGCAGCGGACCTTCCGGCCGCGCGAGGGCGCCCGCTACATCGTGACCGGCGTGCCCGTGGTCACCGAGGGCCTCGCGGACGCGGTGCAGCGCTCGATCTTCGTGCTGCTCGGGGCGGCGCTGCTCGTGATGGCCGCCACGCTCGCACTCGTCTTCCGCAGCCGCCTGCGCCTGCTCCCGCTGGCGCTTGCCGGCGCAGCCGCCGCGATGACCTTCGGGGCGCTGTCGCTGGCCGGCGGGAGCCTCACGATGGCCTCGATCGCCGTGCTACCCGTGCTGATCGGCCTGGCGGTGGATTACGCGATCCAATTCCAGGCCCGTTTCGACGAGGCGGTGCTGGGGGGAGCGGAGCGGCCGGCGCAGGCGGCCGCCGCGGCCGGGGGACCGACGATCGTGACCGCCGGGATCGCGACCGCCGTGGGCTTCCTCGTGCTGCTGCTCTCACCCGTGCCGATGGTGCGCGGCTTCGGCCTCCTCCTGGTGGTGGGGATCACGATCGCGCTGTTGTGCGCGATCTGCGCGGGCTTCGCCGCGCTGGTGCGCTTCTCCGGGCCCGCCCGCGAACCCGATCCGGACTCGCTGGGCCGCAGGATCGCCCGCCACCCGCGCGTGCACGGCGGGCGCGAGTGGCTCGCCGACCGCTCCTGGCGCACGCTCGGCGTGGCGCTCTCGCGCCCGCGCCGCGTGCTCGCGGTGGGGTTGGCGGTGGCGCTGCTGGGGCTGGCACTCGACACCCAGAGCGAGGTCGTGTCAGACGTGCGCGAGCTCGTGCCGGGGGACCTCCAGGCGCTCCGCGACGTGAACGCGCTCCAGGAGGAGACGGGCGTTTCCGGCGAGATCGACGTGACCGTGCGCGCCGAGAACATCACCGACCCGGCCGTGGTCCGCTGGATGAGCCGCTTCCAGGAGGGGGTCCTGCGCGAGCACGGCTACGAGGCGGGCAAGCGCTGCGGCCAGGCGCGCGACGCGCCCGAGCTCTGCCCGGCGCTCTCCCTGCCCGACCTGTTCCAGACCGCGGGCGGCGGGCGGGAGCAGGTGGCGCAGCTCCTCGACGCGGTGCCGCCCTACTTCTCGCAGGGGGTGGTCACGGCGGACCGGACGACCGCCAACCTCGCCTTCGGCATCCGCCTGATGCCGCTCGAGCGCCAGAAGGAGGTAGTCGACGACATCAAGCGCCGGCTCGACCCGCCCGCGGGGGTGGAGGCGTCCGTGGTCGGCCTGCCGGTGCTGGCGGCGGAGGCCAACGGCGCGCTCTCCTCGCCCTGGCGGCGCGCGCTCACGCTGGCGGTTGCCCTCCTGGGCGTGTTCCTGGTGCTGCTGATCGCTCGCACGCTCGCGGCACGCCGTGCCGGGCGCGGCGGCGCCGGCGTGCTGCGCGAGGCGGCCGTGCCGCTGATCCCGATCGCGCTCGCCTCGGGCTGGTCGGCGCTCGTGGTGTTCCTGCTCGGGCTGCTGCCGGGCCCGCTCGAGGTCGACCTGAACCCGATGTCCGTGACGCTGGGCGCGCTCGTGATCGCGATCTCGACCGAGTTCAGCGTGCTGCTGTCGGCTCGCTACCGCCAGGAGCGCGAGGCCGGCGCCGGCCCGGCGCGCGCGATCGAGCTCGCCTACGCCTCCACGGGCGCGGCGGTGCTCGCCTCCGGCGCCACCGCCATCGCGGGCTTCGCGGCGCTGATCGCCTCGGACATCCGCATGCTGCGCGACTTCGGCATCGTCACGGTGGTGGACCTGAGCGTGTCGCTGCTCGGCGTGATGATCGTGCTGCCGGCGGCCCTGATCTGGGCGGAGGAGCACGGCCCGTTCAGGGTGCGTGATCGGCTGTCGGTTCGCCCGCGGCGCGCGCAGGCGGACTCGCCGTGACGGGCGACAACGGGCACGACCGGCTCGACGACCTGTCGATCGGCGATCGCCTGGCCGAGCGCGACCGCACCCATCCCGAGCCCGGCGCCCGCCCCGAGGTGCCGCGCCCGTCGAACAAGTACGCGTGGGCGGTGGGCATCGTCGCCCTGATGCTGCTCGGAGTGCTGCTCTTTTTCCAGACGCTCCCCAACTCGGGCGAGGGCCTGCGCGGGCCGGAGCCGGGCAGCCGGCTCAAGGCGTTCGCGGCGCCGTCCGCGCTCGGGGCGCTCGAGGGCGACGCCAACGTCTGCCAGCGCGAGCCCTGCCCCGAGCAGGCCGGCGCCGAGCCCGCCTGCGAGCTCGTCTCGGAGGACGTCGTCAACCTCTGCCAGCTCCGCCGGAGGCCGCTCGTGCTCACGTTCATCTTCGACCGCGGCGCCGACTGCTACCCCCAGGTGGACCGCACCGAGCGCCTGAAGGACGACCTGCCGGGGGTCGAGTTCGCCACCGTCTTCTTCTCCCGCAAGGACCGCGAGGAGATCCGCCGGTTGGTCGAGGCGCGGCGCTGGACGCAACCGGTGGGGGTCGACGAGGACGGCGCCATCGCAAACCTCTACGGGGTGGGCGGCTGCCCGACCACGATCTTCGCCCGCCCGGGCGGGCGCGTGCTCGACACCGAGCTCGGCAACGTGACCGAGGACGAGCTGCGACGGAAGGCCGAGCGGCTCACGCAGTGACCGGCGAACTCGATCTGCGCGAGGGCTGGGTGGACCCCGAGCTGGCCGCCGAGTTCCCCGAGATCGGTCTCACCACCGCGCTCGTGGAGACGCGGCCGCGGCGCTCGCCCCGCGCGGTCAAGGAGCAGCTGCGGGCGCTGGCCGACCGCTACACCGGCGGCAAGGTGATCCACATGCGCCAAGATGCGGTGCCCTGGGCCTACCGCGTCTTCTCGCGCCAGGTGGGCATCGACCCCGACAGCTCGCGCACGCCGGTGGAGGCGATCGCCTTGGAGCGGCTGCGCCACGGCGGCCTGAAGAGCCAGAACATCGTCGACGACGCGCTCACGCTCGCGATCGCGGAGACCGGCGTGCCGCTGATCGCCCTCGACGGCGACCGCCTGCAGGGCGAGCTCGGCCTGCGCCTGTCGGCGCCCGGTGAGCGGCTGACCGAGCTGCGCCCGCTGTCGCGGCGCCAGATCGTGGTGGCCGACGAGGCCCGTCCGGTGGCCGTTGTCCTCGGGGACGTATCGGAAGAGGCCGGCGTGACGCGCCGCACCGAGCGCATGGTCCTGGCGGCCCTCACAGTCAAGGGAGTGCCCCGGATCAGCGTTGAGGAAGCGCTGTGGCTGTGCGCGGAGACGCTTTACACTGAGGCCCGTGCCTGAGCTCGTCCTCGACACGCCGGCACGCGCGCCCGAGGCGCTGCGCACCGGCTCGGAGCGCGGCGCCCGCCGCACCATGCTCGACCAGGTGGCGCGGCTCGAGGGGGAGCTCTCGCAGCTCTTCTGCTCCACCTGGCCGCGCAAGGAGCTGGAGTTCACCGTGCACGGCCGCGGCGGCCCGCGGCTGCTCTCGCTGGCCGAGCTCGAGGAGCTGCGCGACGACCTGGCCGACCGCGTGGCGGGAGCGCGCCGCGCCCTCTCCGACCGGACCTGGGTGGAGGAGCAGAACCGCCGCCTGATCGAGGAGATGCTCGCCGCTCCGGAGCGGCACAAGTGGAGGCGGGTGTCGGCCGAGGACATCGGGGAGTCGGGCTGCCGCCACTGGCACGTGCGGCCGCGCTACGGCGCACTCGGGATGCTGATGGGCTGGTGGCGGGTGGTCGTCAGCTCCGGCTGTCCGTTAGCCACCTGACATGGGGAGGCGAAGCCGCAAGCGCGGGGGACCGCCGACGGACCGCGCGGAGGCGACGACCACCCGCGCGGAGCGCGACGCCGCGCGGCGCGAGCGCGCGCCGCGTACGGGGCCGCGCCCGCGGCCCGGCCGGCCGTCGTCCGATCAGCGCCCGCGGGCGCCCTGGGGCAGCTTCCCGCTGTCCGAACTCGTGATCCTGCTCGGCATCGTGCTGATCCTGTGGGGCGCGGTCAGCGGCGAGGGCGGCCAGGAGCTGCTGTTCGCCGGGCTCGTGGTCGCCTCGCTCGGCGGCGGCGAGCTCGCCCTGCGCGAGCACATGGCGGGCTACCGCTCGCACTCGGCGCTGCTGGCGGGCGTGTCGGCCTTCGTGGCGGTCACCGTCGTGGCGCTCGGGTTCGGGCCGGTGAAGGTGTGGGTGCTGCTCGTGCTCGGCGCGAGCGTGTTCGCCGGGGCGTTCTACGGGATGCGCGAGCTGTTCAAGCGCCGCTCGGGCGGCCTCGGCTTCAGGTAGTAGCGTGCCCGCGATGAACGAGCGTCGCCTGCGCATCGCCGGCATTCACCACATCACGCTGATCTGCGCGGACGTCGAGCGCTCGCTCGCCTTCTACCGCAACCTGCTCGGCATGCGCCTCGTGAAGCAGACCGTGAACGAGGACGACCGCGCCGCGCGCCACCTCTTCTTCGGGGACGAGGAGGGCAGGCCGGGCACGCTCGTGACCTGCCTCGAGTACCCGGAGCTGGACGAGGGCAGCGTGGGACGCGGCTCCACCCACCACTTCGCGCTCACGGTCGAGAGCGAGGAGGAGCTCGGCGCCTGGCGCCAGTACCTCGCCGGCCAGGGCGTGCCGGTAACGGACGTGCTCGACCGCGTCTACTTCAAGTCGGTCTACCTGCGCGATCCCGACGGCCACATCGTCGAGCTCGCCACGCTCGGGCCCGGACTCGCGGCCGACGAGCCGCTCGAGGAGCTCGGCCGCAGGCCGGTCGGCGAGCGCTCAGGCGGCTGAGAGCTCGCGCGCGTGCGCCCTGTGGGCGGGCCCGGCCGCGGTGGCGCCCCTGGCGTCCAGCACGGCCGCCAGCGCGCTGCGCTGGCGCTCGGTGAGGGTGCCCACCTGCTTGTTCTCCGGCACGGCGAGCGAGACGAGCAATCGCCTGCAGCGGGTGCGTCCCCAGCGCTTCTGGCTCATCAGCAGGTCGGAGATCGACATGCTCTGCGCCTGCCAGGGGCAGCTGAGCACGACCTCGGCGGCGCGCAACTCGCCGGCCGCGATCCGGCGCTTCATCTCGGCACGCGCAAGTCGCACGCGGTTTGCGTACTGCAGCGCGCGCAGATGCTGCTCTTGCCCAGCGTCGATCGTCGCCGACTTGCCCATCAGACCTCCCCGCACCTCGTGCGTTCTCCGTATGCAGTTCCCCGGTCGGCCAAGGATCCAGCGACGGGAACCTGCTCGAGACGAGGCCCAAGCCATGCAGCGCGGGGATCCATCCCACCTGCCGGCGCTCCTTCTCTTGCACTGTCCCCGGCCGCCGACGGCCGGGGACCATCAAAGCCTCTCCGGCTGGGAGCGTCAACCGGAAACTGCACCGACTCTCGCTAAGAGCGGCCTTTTCCTTGGGGGTCGAATTTGTGCACGTTTGGACAAGGTCGAGGCGGGGAAAGGCCGGCGGCCGCTGCCTGGGTATCGTGGGTCTCGATGCGTTCCACCAAGATCGTTGCGACCATCGGGCCGGCCTGCCAGGAGCGCGAGGTACTCGAGAGGATGATCGCCGCCGGCGTGGACGTGGCGCGCTTGAACTTCGCCCACGGCACCCCCGAGCAGCACGCCGAGATGGTCGAGACGGTCCGTGCCGCGAGCGAGGCGGTGGGGCGCGAGGTGGCGGTGCTCGGCGATCTTCCCGGGCCCAAGCTCCGCATCGGCCCGGTGAGGGGCGGGGTGGCCGAGCTGATCCGGGACGCGCAGGTGGTGCTCACCGGGGAGGAGATCGAGGGCACGGCCGAGCGCCTGCCGGTTGCCTGGCAGGGCTTCTCCGAGTTGGTCGACCCCGGCGACGTGTGCTACCTCGCCGACGGCGCGGTGCGCCTGCGGGTGAAGGAGGTCGTGGACAACCAGGTGGTCACGCTCGTCGAGGTGCCCGGCAGCGTGGCATCGCGGCAGGGCCTCAACCTGCCGAACGTCACGGTCTCGCTGCCCGCCGTCAGCGACGAGGACATCTCGCTCATCGACGCCGGGCTCGAGATGGGGCTCGACTTCTTCGCGCTCTCGTTCGTGCGCCGGCGCGAGGACCTCGACCCGGTGCGCGCGCACCTGCACGAGCGCGGCGCGGACGTGCCACTGATAGCGAAGATCGAGAAGCCGCAGGCGGCCAGCAACGGCGAGGAGATCATCGACGCCGCGGACGGCATCATGATCGCCCGCGGCGACCTCGGCATCGAGCTGCCGATCGAGGAGGTGCCGCTCGTCCAGAAGCGCCTGCTCGCCCTCGCCGGCCGGCGCGCCAAGGTCACCATCACGGCCACCCAGATGCTCGAGTCGATGGTCCACTCCACCCGCCCCACGCGCGCCGAGGTCACCGACGTGGCCAACGCGATCTTCGACGGCACCGACGCCGTGATGCTCTCCCAGGAGACGGCCGTGGGCCGCTACCCGGTGCTCGCCGTGGAGATGATGGCCTCGATAGCCGAGACCACCGAGCGCGAGCTGCCCTATGGGCGCTGGCTCGCGGAGCGCGGCCCGCAGGCCAACAACCAGTACCACGCGATCGCGTTCGGGGCCGTGGGCGCGGTGTACCAGCTCGGCCTGACCTGCATCGTCTCGCCGACCAATACGGGCCACACCGCCGCCCTGATCTCGGCCTACCGGCCGCGCGCGCCGGTGCTGGCGCTGTCGCCGAACCAGCCCGTGGTGCGCCGCTGCCAGCTGCTCTGGGGCGTGCTCGCCCAGCACAACGAGGAGCCACTCGACACGCTCGCGCTACTCGAACGCTGCGCCGACGCCGCGGTGAAGGCCGGCCTCGCGAAAGCCGGCGACAAGATCGGCATCACGGCCGGCTTGCCGGCGGGCAGCGCGGGCGGAACGAACCTGTTCAAGGTTCACACGGTGGAGTAGGGCACACGCTCACCGCCCTCAGGTGTGCCACCAGGGCGGCTCGGCCAACGCCTCCGCGAGCCGCTCCCGCCCGTCCCCGATCGCCGGCGGTCCATGCGTGACGAGCACGTGCTCCGGGTCGAGCTCGACGAGGGGCTCGAGGGTGGGGACGAAGCGCTCCCGATACCAGTCGGGGCTCTTGTCACCGAGCGTGTCCCACACCCGCAGGCGGTCCTCGACCCCCACCACGGCGTCGCCGAAGGCGAGCGCCCGCTCGGACGGGAACCAGAGCGGCATCTCGCGGCGGCGCGGCTTGCCGATCGCCTGCGCCACCGCGCCTCCGGGCAGCTCCGCCCCCGGCTCGATCGGCTCGAAGGGCACGTCGTCGCCGAGCTGCCCGCCGACGCTCGCGTGGCCGTGCACGCTTACCGGCAGGCGTGAGCCGTACCGGCGGGCCACTGCCGCCGCGCTCCGCACGTGGTAGTGAATCGTGGTGAGCACGGCGAGGCGCTCGGGCGCGTCGCGCTCGACGAGCGCGTCGAGCTCGGCGAAGAGCGGGTCCGGATCGTCCGGCGGGGCCTGGGGATCGACGAGCACGAGGTCGGCGTCCGCGGCGAGCGCGAAGCAGGCACAGTCGCGCACCCACTCGTTCTTCGGGCGCCACTCGGGGTGGGGGCTCGTCCAGCGCCAGATCCCTCCGGTGAGCCGCTCGATCACGACGTCCTCGCCCGCCGCCGTTCGCGGAAGGCGCGCGCCTTCTCGAGGTTGCCGCACTCCTCCATCCGGCACCAGCGCGCAGAGCGGTTCTTCGAGTGGTCGTAGAAGGCCCACTCGCACCTCTCGCGCGGGCACGCCTTTAGCCGTCGCCAGGTGCCGTTCTCCACCGCCGCGGCGGCGATCGCGAGCAGGCGGGCGAGGGCTCCGTCGACGCCACCGGAGCCGGGCTCGAGCCGAGGCTCCTCGCCGGCGCGGAAGCGCACGCGGACCCCGGCGCGGGCGGCCGCGGCGTCGAGCCGCTCCACCTTGCCGGCGTCGAGCTCGAGCCCGTTGTTTTGAAGCATCAGCGCGCGCAGACCCTCGCGCACGTCGACGGCGCGACGCAGGTCGGCGGCGCTCACGCGAGCCTTCGGCGCGAGCAGGTCGCGCTCCGCGAGCCAGCGCCCCAGCGCGGCCGGGCTCTCCAGCTCGTCCTCGCCGGTCTCGACGTCGATCGAGTTCACGAACCGCTGCACGTGGCGAAGCGGCTCGGGTGCGCTCTTCTCGGGTGTGCTCTCACCGGGAGGCACGGCATCCACACTAGCACGAACGTAACCACCAAAAACGTTTAGAAGGTGTTAGTATCCGGCATACTCGTTTTGACGGTTACCGAGGAGACCAACATGACCGAGCCGATCACGATCACCCATGCGACGAGCGCGGACCGCGCAGAGCTCGAGCGGCTCGCCGGGCTCGACAGCGGCCATGTGCCGGCGGCGCCGGCGCTGCTCGCGCGCGTGGACGGAGAGCTGCGCGCGGCGATCGGCGTGAACGGCGAGACGGTGGCCGACCCCTTCCATCCCACCGCCGAGATCGTGACCCTGCTGCGGCTCGCCGCCGAGCAGGAGGGCGAGGTCAATCGAGCGGCGTGAGTCCCGATCCCTCGATGCGCGCGAACACGAGCGAGCTCTGGATCCGGGCGACCTCGGGCCGCTCGGTCAGGCCCCAGACCAGGTCGCGGAGATGCTGCATGTCGCGCACGGCCACGTGCACGATGAAGTCGGTGGTGCCGGTGAGCGCCATCACCCGGACCGTCTCGGGCAACGACGCGGCGTGATCGAGGATCGACTCGATGTGCCCGCGCTGAGAGGCGCGCTGTTGGAGCGAGAGGATCGCCTCCATCGGCCGGCCGACCGCGACCGGGTCCACCTCGGCCCGGAAGGCCTGGATCACGCCCCGCGTGCGCAGGTCGCGCACCCGCTCGAGGCACGTGGACGGTGCCACGCCGACCTTCTCGGCCAGCGCCTTGTTCGTCTGCCGCGCATCGTTCTGAAGCTCGCGGATGAGCGCCTTGTCAACCGAATCAAGTTCAACGGAAGCCATCGATCTCAGGAGATTATCCGGTGAGGGCCGTCTTTCTCCATACCGCGAATACCGTGCTCGGTTCGTCGATGAGCGACCGCGACCGACACCGGCACCAGCCAGGCCCCGCCTCGGGCGCCCGAACCGACCGCCGCGCCGCGGCGCGGGCCTCGTACCGCGCGGGCGCCCGGGCGATGCTGCCGCTGGCCCCGGCGGTGACCCTGTTCGCCGCCTCCTTCGGCGTGCTCGCGCGCTCGGCCGGCTTCGACCCGGCGGCTACGGTCGCGATGAGCGCGACCACGTTCGCGGGCTCGGCCCAGTTCGCCGCGGTGTCAGTGCTCGCGGCGGGCGGCACGGCGATCGCCGCCGTGGTCGCGGCGGTGCTGCTCAACGCGCGCTACGCCCCGATGGGGCTGGCGGCCGCGCGGGCGTTCACCGGCGGGCGGCTGCGCCGGCTGCTCGAGTCGCAGCTGCTGGTCGACGAGAGCTGGGCGTTCGCCCAGGAGAACGGTCGCTTCGACCGCCGCCGGCTGGTCGGTGCCGGCCTCGTGCTGTACGTGGGCTGGGTCGGCGGCACGGCTGTGGGAGTGGTCGCGGGGGGCAGCCTCGGCGATCCTGCGACCCTTGGTCTCGATGCCGCGTTCCCGGCGCTGTTCCTCGCTCTCATGGTTCCGCTGATTCGCACCCGCAACGCCCTGGCTGCCGCGCTCGGCGGCGCCGGGCTCGCGCTCATCCTGACCCCGATCAGCCCCGCGGGCGTGCCGGTGATCGCCGCCACCCTCGCCACGCTCGCGGGCCTCGCGCCGCGGCGTCCGCTGCGCGGCCGGGAGGCGGCATGACCACCGCCTGGATCGCCGTGCTCGTGATCGGCGCCGCCACGATCGCCATCAAGGCGGCCGGGCCGGTGCTGGCCGGCGACCGCGAGCTGCCCATTCGCGCGGGTCGCGTGGTCGAGCTGGTCGGTCCCGCCCTGCTCGCCGCGCTCGTGGCGAGCCAGGCCTTCGCCTCGGACGAGCAGCTGGTGCTCGACGAACGCGGCGCCGGCCTGGTGGCCGCGGCCGTGGCGCTCCTGCTGCGCGCCCCGATCCTGGTCGTGATCCTGGCCGCCGCTCTCACGGCCGCGTTCCTGAGGGCGGTCTCGTGAGCCCGCGCGGCTGGACGCTGTTCGCCGCGGTCTCCGTGGTCTGGGGCATGCCGTACCTGTTCATCAAGATCGCGGTCGACGAGATGTCGCCGGGCTTCGTGGCCTGGTCGCGGCTCGCGCTTGCCGCGGCCGTGCTGCTGCCGGTGGCCATCAAGCTCGGCGCGTTCCGCGGCCTGCGGCTCTGGCCGCTGGTGGTCTTCGCGATAGTGGAGATGGCCATTCCCTGGCCGCTCATCGGCTTCGGCGAGGTGCGCATCTCGTCCTCGCTCACGGCGATCCTGATCGCCACCGTGCCGATGTTCGTGGCGCTGCTGGCGCTCCGCTTCGACCACTCGGAGCGGCCGACGCCCGCACGCTTCGTGGGCCTGCTCGTGGGGCTGGTCGGCGTGGTGGCGCTCGTGGGTATCGACATCGGCGGCAAGTCCGGCGAGCTCCTGGGCGCGCTCGCCGTCCTGGTGGCCGCGTTCGGCTACGCGATCGGCCCGATGCTGGTCAAGCGCTACTTCCGCGACGCCGATCCGCTCGGCCCGATCGCGGCCGCGGTGAGCCTCGCCACGCTCTTCCTGCTCCCGTTCGGCGTGGCCGACATGCCCACGGAGACCCCCTCCGGCGAGGCGCTCGCCTCGCTGGCCGTGCTCGGGCTGATCTGCTCGGCGCTCGCCTTCCTGCTCTTCTTCCGCCTGATCACGGAGATCGGGCCGAGTCGCGCCACGGTGATCACCTACGTGAACCCGATCGTCGCTCTCGCGCTCGGCGTGGCGATCCTGGGCGAGCACGTGACCGCGGGCGCGGTGGCCGGGCTGCTCTTGATCCTCGCCGGCTCCTGGCTCTCCACCGACGGCCGCGTGCCCCCGGGGTTGGCGGCGATCGTCACGCGCGCCCGCGGTCGTCGCGGGCGCGACGCCCGCGGCCAGGTCACACGGCCGCAGGAGCTGCGCGGGTAGCCGCTCTCAGGTGGGCGGCACCGCCCGCTCGACCTCGTCGCGGACGCGGTCGAACGTCTCGAGCGCGCGGTCGAGGTGATCGCGCTCGTGGGTGGCCATCAGGCTCGTGCGCAGCAGCGCTCCGCCGCGCTGCACCGCCGGGTAGAGCGCCACGTTCACGAACACGCCCGCGTCGTAGAGCGCCTTCCAGGTGAGCACGGCCTTCCAGTCGTCGCCGATCAGCACCGGCACGATCGGCGTGATCACCTCGCCGCCGTCCGGCAGCGCCTGGGGGTCCATCACGTGATAGCCGAGATCGGCCAGGCCGTCGTGCAGGTAGCGCGCGTTCTCGAGCACCTTGGCCATCAGCTCGGGACCCTCTCCCGAGCGGATGATTCGCAGCGCGCCGAGCGCGGCGCCCACGGCCGCCGGCACGGCCGCCGCGGTGAACATGAACGAGCGCGACTGCACGCGCAGGAAGTCGATCACCTCGTGGGGGCCGGCGATGAAGCCGCCGCAGGAGGCGAGCGACTTCGAGAAGGTGCCCATACGCAGGTCGACCTCGTCCTCGCAGCCGAACAGCTCACACGCCCCCGCGCCGCGCTCGCCGAGCACGCCCACGCCGTGCGCCTCGTCGACCATCAGGCGCGCCCCGTGCTCGCGGCAGAGCGCCACCACGTCCGGGATCGGCGCGAGGTCGCCCTCCATTGAGAACACGCCGTCCACCACCACGAGCACGCCGCCGCCGTCGGCCTCGGCGCGCCCGAGCATCGTTTCGAGCTTGTCGAGGCGGTTGTGCCGGAAGGGGCGAATCCGCGCACGCGAGAGCGAGACCGCGTCGAGGATCGAAGCGTGGTCGCCGGAGTCGCAGATCACGGTGTCACCGGGCTCGAGCAGCGTGCCGATCGCGCCCGTGTTGGCCAGGTAGCCGGTGGTGTAGACGAGGGCGTCCTCGGTGCCCATCCACTCGGCCAGCTCGCGCTCGAGCACGAGGTGGAGGTCGAGCGTGCCGTTCAGGAAGCGCGAGCCGGTGAGCCCGGTGCCGTAGCGCTCGAGCGCATCGCGGGCCGCCTGCTTCACGCGCTCGTCGCCGGTGAGCCCGAGGTAGTTGTTCGAGCCGAGCATGATCCGCTGCCGGCCCTCCATCTCCACGACCGGGCCGGCCGGGCCCTCGAGGACCCGGAAGTACGGCATCAGGCCGTGCTCGCGCGCAGCCTGGAGCTGTTCCAGGCGCTCGTGGCTTCGCGCCTTGTCGAATAGGTCGATTGCAGTCGGCATA
>DASRIC010000006.1:0-47378 GCA_035650215.1 Thermoleophilaceae bacterium | reverse complement strand
TCTCACCGACGGCCCCTACGCCGAGAGCCGCCCCGCCGAGGCGGGCTGGCGCGCCGCCTTCGACAAGCTCGCGGAGCACGTTGCAGCGCCAGGGCCAAGGGCCTAGCCCTCGAGGACGGTGCCGTCCGGTATCTCGGCCGGCCCCTCGACGTGGACGCTGCCGCGCACCTTGACGTCGCGGCCGAAGTGGACGTCGCCGTCCACCTCGAGGCGGTCCGCCTCCACCAGCGAGGGCGGGCCGGCCGGGAAGCGGTCCTCGAAGTCGCGCAGGAGCTTGTAATCGTCGGAGAGCTCCACGATCGGGGCGGCGTCGCGGCCGGCCGCGAGCTGCACGGTCCAGTCGTCGGCGAGCTCGTAGGCGTCGGAGCGCACCACCAGCAGGTTGTTCGACGTCTTCACCGGCGCGAAGCGGGCGCGCGGGACGTGCAGCGCGGCGGCTCCCTCGAAGACCCCGATCGCCGCTCCCATCGCGGTCTCGAGCTGGAGCACCTCGGGCGAGGAGGAGTCGCTCGGATCGACCGTCTTCCTGTTGACGATCATCGGCAGGCCGAGCACGCCGTCGCGCTCGTCCAGCGCGCGCTTCAGCGCTCGGAGGTTCACCCAGATGTTGTTCGCGTTGAAGAAGCGGTGCCGCTCCGTGTCCTCGAACGCCTCCTGGTCCTCCTCGGGCACCTGGGCGGTCTCGCGCAGCACGAGCCCGCCGTCCTCGGCCCGGCGAGCCAGGTGCCCGCCCTTCCGGTCCGCCTCCGTGCGGTCCACGGTCTCGGACAGGAACGGCAGCTCCTCGCGGGCGAACCAGCTCAGGATGCGCGGCTCCAGCACCGCGCCGAGGTTGTCCGAGTTCGACAGGAACACGTACTCGTAGCCGCGCTCGAGCAGCTCCGCAAGGAGCCCCGACGCGGCGAGGGAGGCGAACACCTCGCCGTGTCCGGGCGGGGCCCACTCCTGGCCGGGGTCCGCCGGCCAGCTGACCGGCTCGTGGCCGTCCGCCAGCAGCTTGGGCACCCGCCCCTGGAGGAAGTCGAGCGGCAGCCCTTCCACGGCCAGCTCGGGGTAGGGCTCGAGCGCCGCGAGCGTGTCGTCGCGCGTGGCGAAGCTGTTCATCAGCAGCAGCGGGATACGCGCCCCGTGGCGCTCGCGCAGCTCCAGGACCTGGCGGACGGTGATGTCGAGGAAGCTCAGCCCGTCCTTGACCGCGAGCAGCGACTTGGCCCTCGTCATCCCCATGCTCGTGCCGAGCCCGCCGTTTAGCTTGAGGACCACGGCGCGGTCGAGCGCGCTCTCGTCGCCCTCGGGCAGCGAGTCGACCGCGAGCACGTCGGCGAGCGGCTCGATCTCCGCCTCCGGGACCATGCCCCCCTCCCCCTCGCGCAGCCGTCGCTCGTAGCGCGCGAAGGTCTCCACCGCGATCTCGGGCAGGCCCGCCTCGCGCATCTTGTCCGTGGCGGCACTCACCGCCGGGGTTCTACTCGTTCGGCGCCTCGCCCGGCGCCACGACCCCCGACTCGTAGGCGAGCACCACGGCCTGAACGCGATCGCGCACGCCCAGCTTCATCAGCACGCGCGCCACGTGGGTCTTCACGGTGGTCTCGGAGACCACCAGCTCGGCCGCGATCTCGGCGTTCGACATCCCGCGCGCCATCAGCCGGAAGACCTCGATCTCGCGCGGCGTCAGGTCGTCGAGGCTGTCCGGAGCCTGGCCGCGCTGCCCGGGCGCCGAGCGCGAGAACTCGCTGATCAGGCGCCGGGTGACCGACGGCGCGAGCAGCGCGTCGCCCTGCGCCACGATCCGGATCGCCTCCACGAGCTGCTCGGCGGGCACGTCCTTCAGCAGGAAGCCGCTGGCGCCGGCACGCAGAGCGTCGTAGACGTACTCGTCGAGGTCGAAGGTGGTGAGCATGAGCACGCGAACGGGATCGTCGACCCCGTTGCCCGCGATGCGGCGCGTGGCCTCGATCCCGTCCATCTCCGGCATCCGGATGTCCATCAGCACCACGTCGGGCGCGAGCCGGCGGGCGCTGTCCACGGCCTGGGTGCCGTCGGCGCACTCCCCCACCACCTCGATGTCGTCCTCGGCGTCGAGGATCATGCGGAAGCCCGCGCGGATCAGCGCCTGGTCGTCCACGAGCAGCACCCGGACGCTCATGCGGGCACCTTTCCGGGTGGCGTCGAGAGCTCGGCGCCCGGCACCAGCGGCCGCGTGGGGAGGCGCGCGCGAACGGCGAAGCCGCCGCCGCGCCGCCGTCCGGCCTGGAGCAGGCCGCCGTAGAGGGTCACCCGCTCGCGCATGCCCGCGAGACCGTAGCCGCCGCCGAACCCAGCGAGCCCGGCGCCCGCCTCCGCCGCGCCCGCGCCGTCGTCCTCGACGGTGAGCACGACCTCGTTGGGCTCGTAGCTCACGGTCACGTGAGCGCGAGCCGCGCCGGCGTGCTTGATGGCGTTGGTGAGCGCTTCCTGCACCACGCGGTAGGCGGTGAGGTCGATGCCGGTGGGCAGCGGCACGGGGTCGCCCAGCACGCGCAGCTCGACCGGCAGCCCCGCCGAGCGGGCACGGCGCGCCAGCTCGTCGACGCCCGCGAGGCTGGGCGGCCCGGAGAGCGCCTCGCCCTCCCCGCGCCGCACCGGGCCGAACAGCGCCCGCAGCTCGTCGAGCGCCTCGCGGCCGGTGCGCTGGATCAGCTCGGCGGCCTCGACGGCCCTCTCTGGACTCCGGTCGGCGATCCGCCGCGCCGCGCCGGCCTGCACCACCATCACGCTCAGGTTGTGCGCGAGCACGTCGTGCAGCTCGCGCGCGATCCGGTTGCGCTCGGCCGCGATCGCGCGCCGCTCCTCCTCCTCGCGGGCGTGCTCCGCCTGCTCGGCGCGCTCCGCCAGCTCACGCGCCAGGCTCGTCTGGTTGCGGATCGTGCGGCCCGCCAGCCACGGCACGCCACCGAGCATGACGACGGGGAAGAAGATGTCGGACGGATCTGTGACGAGGGTGGCGATCACGACCGTGGCCACCACGATCGCGAGTCCCCAGAGCGAGGTGCGTCCCTCCAGGTGAGCACCGGCCGCGTAGGACGCGGACACGAGCAGGAGGGTGATGCTGAGCAGGTCCTGCGGCGGCGTCAGGAACAGGACGAGCGTGGCGAGGCCAAGCATCACGCCAGCGACGGCCGGGAGCGTGTGGCTGCGGCGGAACAGCAGGCAGAGCGCGCTGGCGCCGATCACGAGGACGTTGAGCCAGGGCGGCCCGTTCAGACCATTGGAGGTGAGCACCTCCAATTCCGCGAAGACGAAGAGGGAGGCCACGAGCAGGCGGTCGAACACGCGCTGGTCGCGGGCGTCGAGACGCCCGAGCCTGGCTCGGATCGCGGGCCGGCGGGCGGTCATGCGCCGGCCCCCACGGACGCGTCGGTCTCGAGCGGTAGCCGCGCCCGAAGTGCGAACTGGCCCTCGTCGCGCCGGCCGGCGCGCAGTGAGCCGCCGTAGAGGCTCGCGCGATCGCGCAGGCCGGGCAGTCGATCCGACGCGCCTCCCTCACGGTCGTCGCGCACACCGAGGACGAGCTCGCGCTCGCCGTAGCGCACCAGCACCTCGGCGCGCGACGCGCCGCCCTCCAGCGCGGCATCGAGGGCGTCCTCGACGATCCGGTAGGCCGTCAGGTCGATGCCCGTCGGAAGTCGCCGAGCGTCTCCCTCTTCGGTCAGCGAGACCTCGATCCCGGCGGCGCGCACTCGCTCGATCAGTGCGGCGAGCCGGCCGAGCCCGGGCTGGGGGGCGAGCTCCGGCACGTCGCCGTCGCGCCTCAGCACTCCGAGGAGCCGCCGCATCTCGGTGAGCGCGTCGCGGCCGGTCTCCTCGACGGCGGTGAGCGCGTCGCGCGCCCGGGCCGTCTCGCCGCCGGCGAGCGCGCGGGGGACCGTCCCGGCCTGCACCACCATCGCGCTCACACCGTTGGCGACGAGCGCCTGGAGCTCGGAGGCGATCCGCGCTCGCTCCTCGTCGACGACGGCCTGACGCTCGAGCTCAGCGCGCTCGGCCTTCTCACGCAGCTCGGACTGGAGCAGCGACCGGCTGCGCAGCGCGCGGCCTACGAGCGCGGGCAGGACGAACAGGAACGACGCCCAGACCACGTCGTCGGTGCCCTCCCAGCCGGTCTCCAGCGCGAGCGCGATGAGCACGCCGACGACGGTGATCCCGAAGGCAAGGTAGAAGCGGCGGCCCGGGGCGTAGCGACCGATCGAGTAGAGCAGCAGCAGCATCCCTATGAACGGCGTGTTGCTGTTCTCGATCGCAAACCCGTCGAGGGGCGCCTGGATGATGATCGGCACGACGAAGATGACGCCCGCAAGCAGGGGGTCACGACGGCGAAATGCCAGTCCCGAAAGCGAGAGCACCGCGGCCGCGACCGTCAAAGGCCGGTTCCCGCCGTTCGCGTCGAGCAGCATCAACTCGATGGCGGCCGCGGCGGCGAAGAGCCCGGCGAGCAGTAGGTCGGCCCGGAAGGGATCCATCGCCCCCAGGCGCGCGTGCAGAGATCGCAGCCCGCTCACCCGATCCACGGTACCTGTGCACGCTGCCGCCGGCATCGTCCTGGCAGACGAGGCGGCCTCCTCCGAGCGGAGGATGCCGGGCCGCCGCAGGATCGTCCCGGCGGCGACCCCAGATCGGCTTCCGGGCTGACGACAGGCGGTGCGGGCGATGGGAGGCTCGGCGCCATGGCTGAGTGGACCGCGACAACCACCACGGGTGCCACCACCGAGCAGCTGCTCGAGGTGCTCACCCATCCCGATCAGATCCGGCGCTGGTCGCCGGTCGACTTCGATCTCGACGAGCTGGCGACGCGCCGCCTCGCCGCCGGCACCCGCACCCGGGTGACCGGCCGGCTGGCCGGCGTGAGGGTCGGCTTCGACGTCGAGGTCCACGCCGCCGACAAGGGCCGCCTGGAGCTGAGCGCCGAGGGCCCGGTCGGCATCGACGTGCGCTACCAGCTCGAGCCGGCCGACACCGGCTCCGAGCTCAGCGCGTCGGTGTCGCTGCGCCGCGGCGGCGGCCTGACCGGCCGCCTGGTGGCGAACGCCACCGCCGCGCTCCTGTCCGCCGGTGCCCTCGACGGTGCGGCCGGACGGATCGTCCGCGCGGCCGAGGCACCGCTGGCGGTGGCCGCATGAACCCCGAAACCAAGGAGAGCACGATGCTGTACGACACGTCGATCATCGCCCCGGTCGCACCCGCCCATCAGGGCGTGGCGGTGACGGCCAATGATCTCGTCCGCCGCTACGGCGAGGGCGATTCGGCCGTAGAGGCCGTGCGCGGAGTCTCGCTCGAGGTCCCGGGCGGGCAGTTCACGGCGATCATGGGCGCCAGCGGCTCCGGCAAGTCGACGCTGATGCACCTGCTCGCCGGCCTCGACCGGCCCACCGAGGGCCGGGTCGAGATCGCCGGGCAGGACATCACGACGATGGGCGACAAGCAGCTCACCCTGCTGCGCCGCAAGCACATCGGCTTCGTCTTTCAGGCGTTCAACCTGGTGCCGACGCTCAGCGCCGAGGAGAACGTGACGTTGCCGCTCCGGATCGCCGGCAGGAAGCTCGACCGCGCCTACGTCGACTCGGTGATCGAGCGAGTGGGACTCGCGGACCGCCGCTCCCACCGCCCGGCGGAGCTCTCCGGCGGCCAGCAGCAGCGCGTGGCCGTGGCCCGGGCGATCGTGGCCGAGCCCACGGTGCTGTTCGCCGACGAGCCCACCGGCAACCTCGACTCAAAGACGAGCGCCGAGGTGCTCGATCTGCTGCGCGACGCGGTGTCCGCCTACGGGCAGACGACCGTGATGGTCACCCACGACCCGCGCGCGGCCGCGACGGCCGACCGCACCGTGTTCCTGGCCGACGGCCGTTTGGTCTCCGACCTCGCGGATCCGACCGAGGACGACGTCCTCGCGACTGTGAAGGAGCTGGCATGACACGCGTAGCCATCAAGGGAATCTCCTCGCACCGTCTGCGGACGGTGCTCACCGCGCTCGCGATCGTGCTGGGCGTGGCGATGGTGAGCGGCGCCTACACGCTCACCGACACGATGCGCGGAGCGGCAGACTCGCTCTCCGACGCGTCCTATGACGGCACCGCTGCGGTGGTGTCCGCGAAGACCGCGTTCGACGCGGGCGACGACGAGTTCTCCACTCGAAGCGACATCCCGGCGTCCGCGCTCGACGAAGTGCGGGCGGTCACCGGGGTCGAGAAGGCCGTGGGCAACATCTCGGACGAGGCGCGGCTGCTCGACCGGAACGGCGACGTGATCGGCAGCGGCCCCTACTTCGGGACCGGGCTCGACCCCGCCGCCGCCGAGCTGACGCCGTTCCGTATCGCGGATGGCGAGCTCGCGAGCGGTCCGGGCGAGGTCGTGATCGACGCCGGCAGCGCCGAGAGGGGCGGATATTCGGTCGGCGATCGCATCGCCGTGCAGACCCGCGGCCCGGTGCAGAAGGCCGAGATCACCGGCATCGCGACGTTCGGCGACGTGGACTCGATCGGTACCGCGAGCTTCGCGCTGTTCGACCTCGACGCCGCGCAGGCGCTGTTCGACCGCGAGGGGAGCTACACCGAGATCCTCGTGGGCGGGCCCGACTCGGTGCGGAAGAGCCTCGCCGAGGCGCTCCCGTCGAACCTCCAGGTCGAGACCGCGGAGGCGGACGACCGCTTCACGCTCGACGGCCTGCGGAGCTTCGTGGACTTCCTCCAGGTGTTCCTGGTGGCCTTCGGCGCGGTCGCCGTCTTCGTCGGCGCGTTCACGATCTACAACACGCTCTCGATCACCGTCGCGCAGCGCTCGCGGGAGCTTGCGCTCCTGCGGGCGCTCGGCGCCAGCCGGCGCCAGGTGCTGCGCGCCGTGGTGGCCGAGGCGCTCCTGATCGGCGTCGTGGCCTCCGCGATCGGGCTGGCTGCCGGCCTCGGCCTGGCCAAGCTGCTCGCGAGCCTGCTGGCGTCGTTCGACGTCGACCTCCCGAGCACGGAGACGGTGTTCGCCACGCGCACCATCGTCGTCTCGCTGCTCATGGGCGTGATCGTCACGCTGGTCGCCGGGCTCGGCCCGGCGCTCCGCGCCACGCGAGTCTCGCCGGTCACGGCGATGCGCGAGGGGGCGGAGATCCCGCCGTCGCGGATCGGCCGGCGGGCGCCGCTGTTCGCCGCGCTGGTCGGGCTGATCGCCCTCACGGTCCTCGGGCTCGGCATGTTCGCGCCCGGGATCGACGCCGAGGGACGGCTGGCGCTGCTCGCGCCAGGCGCGCTGCTGCTGTTCGTGGCGGTGGCGCTCATCTCCCCACGGCTGGTGCCGCGGCTGGCGTCGGTGCTCGGGCGTCCGGGCGAGCGCCTCGCCGGCGTGGCCGGCGGGCTGGCCCGCCGCAACGCCATGCGCAACCCGGGTCGCACCGCGGCCACCGCGGCCGCACTCATGATCGGGATCGCGCTGGTGGCCTTCTCCGCCGTGCTGGGCGCGGGCATCCGCGAGTCGGCTACCGGGGCGCTCGAGGACCAGGTGCGCGCCGACTACGTGCTGGTTGGCCAGGACGGCTGGTCGCCGATCGGCCCCGAGGCCGTGCAGGCCGCCGCCGAGGTGCCGGGCGTCGAGGTGGCCACAGGCGTCGCGCAGGCGAGCGCCCGCGCCTTTGGCGAGGACGTGTCGGTCGACGGCGTCGACCAGTCCCGCATCGCGCAGGTGCTCGGCTCCGACTACGCCGAGGGCTCCGAGGCGTCCCTCGCCGAGCTCGGGGCCGGCGGCGCAGTGGTCACCGACAAGCTCGCCGACCGGGAGGGGCTCGCCGTGGGCGACCGCTTCCAGGTGAAGGCCGCGAGCGGCGAGAAGCTCGACCTGAGCGTGGCCGCCGTGTCGGAGCCGGACAAGTTCAACCCGCTCGGCCTCGGCGAGGTCACGATCGCCCGCCGGGCGTTCGACTCGGCGTTCGCCGAGGAGCGCGAGCGCTTCGGGCTCCTGACCGCGGACGGCGCGTCACCCGGCGAGCTCGAGCGCGCGCTCGCGCCGTACGCGGACGTGAAGGTCCAGTCGAAGAGCGAGTTCGTGACCGACCAGTCGGCGTGGGTCGACCAGATCCTCGGTCTCTTCTACGTGCTGCTCGGCCTGGCCGTGATCGTCTCGCTGTTCGGGATCGTGAACACGCTGGCGCTGTCGGTGCTCGAGCGGACCCGCGAGCTCGGCATGCTGAGGGCGATCGGGATGAGCCGCCGCCAGGTTCGGCGCATGGTGCGGCACGAGAGCATGGTCACCGCGCTGATCGGCGCCGTGCTCGGGATCGCGGTGGGCCTGTTCCTGGCCGCGCTCGCCACCACGGCGCTCAGCGAGGAGGGGCTCAAGTTCGCGGTGCCCGCCGGCTCGCTGATCGCGTTCACGGTCGTGGCGGCCGCGGCCGGCGTGCTGGCCGCGATCGGACCGGCGCGGCGGGCCGCCCGGCTCGATGTGCTCAGGGCGCTGCAGTACGAATAGCCGAACGGCGCCGCCGGCGGGCGAGCACGAGCGTCGACCCCGCGACCAGCAGGGCTGTCGGCGCGGCGACCCAGATCCACCCTGGCCCGTCCCCGCCCCCGCGGCGGGGGCGGGCCGCCGCCGTGGGCGCCGGCGGCGTGGGCGTGGTCACGCGCAGCGTGCGCGTGTCCACGCCGGCGAGCCGTTTCCCGTCGTCCACCACGCGCAGAGTGCCGGGGCCGTCGAACTCGAGCTTCACGCCCCACATGCCGTTGCGCCTGCCTGCGAGCGCGTCGAGATCGATGCAGAAGGCTTTGCGACCCTCGGTGTCGAGCGCGTGGATGAAGGGGTGCTCGGGGGCGTCGTAGAGGGTGTACTCCCAGCGCCCGCCCGCGCCCGTGGCGCGGTTCATCGGCAGGCCGTTCATCCGCTCGCCGGGCTCGCGCGGGTCCACGATCGCGCCGGGGATCAGCCGGCGCGCGCGCAGGTCGTACGCGCGCACGGCGTAGCGCCTCACGTCGTGCTCCGAGAGGTACTCGATCAGGTACATGGTGCGGCCGTCGGGCGAGAGCGCGTCGAAGCTGAAGTGGCCCTCGAGACGGATCGTGCCGCGCCGCTCCATGCGGCCCGGGTCGATCACGGCGAGCGTGGTCTCGGGTTGGGGAAAGCTGCGTGGCGGCTTGATCAGCACCAGCGTGCGGCCGTCGGCCGACAGCCCGCCCGACGTGCGGTCGTAGGCCACCACGGGGATGGAGAGGTTGCCGGGCAGCCGCAGGCGCCGCAGCACCCGGCCGCCGGCAGCTTCACGCTCGACCAGCACCGTGCCCGGCCGCGCGCGGCGCGTGAGGTACTCGCGCCCCTCGGCGCCGGGGGTGGAGACGGGGCGGGCGTCGACGCCGCTCACGGGGACGCCGTCGGCGTTGGCGCTTGGGGCTGTGGCGGCCGCGGCCGCGATCAGCGCCGCGGTTGTCGTAAAGGAACGTCGGGCCTGTGAGGGCATGCCCCAGGTACGTCGGCGGCCTCCGCGGAGGTCCCCGGCCGACGGTCGACGGGCTACGCCGCGATCGCGCCGCCCGAGGGCAGCTCGAAGCGCTCGGCGGCCTCGGTGAGGATGCCGAGCATGGCGTCGGTGGCCGGCGAGCGGTAGCGGCCTGCCAGCACGGCGGACGCGATGCGGCGGGCCGGCGCCTTCCTGCCGAGCGAGCGCACCGCGATGTCCTCGCGCACGTTGGTGAGCGACAGGGCCGGCAGCAGCGAGATGCCCACGCCGGCGGCGATCAGGCCCTGGACCACGTTGTAGTCGTCGGACTCGTAGCCGATCTTCGGCTCGAAGCCCGCGCCCACGCAGGCGGCCAGGTGCAGGCGGCCGCAGGGGCCGCGGGTGTCGTTCTGGATCCAGACGTCGTCGGCGAAGTCCTCGAGCCGCACGCGCGGCTTGCGCGCGACCGGGTGGTCGCGCGGCATCGCGACGTACATCGGGTCGTCGATCAGGTGGCGCAGCTCGATGCCCTCGTAGAGCCGGTCGAACTCCGGCTGCGCCAGGTCGCGGTACTCGAACACGATCGCCACCTCGAGCTCGGCCGCCCGGAGCATCTGCACCGCGTCCTCGGGCTCCTGCTCGACGAACGTCAGCTCGACCTCCGGATGCCGCCTGGCGAACATGGCGACAGCCGGTGGCAGAACCGACGCGCCGGCGGTCGGGAACGAGGACAGCCGGACGCGACCCCCCCGCACGCCCGCGATCGCCTCGAGCTCCGCCTCGGCGGCGGCCAGACGGGCGAGCACCACCTCCGCGTGCTCCACGAGCGCGCGGCCCTGATCGGTGAGGCGCACGCCGCGGCTGCCGCGGTCCACAAGCTTGGTGTTGGCCTGGCGCTCGAGCGCCGCGATCTGCTGCGAGACCGCAGGCTGGGTGTAGCTGAGCGACTCCGCCGCGGCCGAGAACGAGCCGTGCTCGGAGACCGCCTTGAGGACCCTCAGCTGCTTGACGTCGAGCATAACCAGAGCTTATCGGAGGCCTCATAAGTCCGAATTTGAACTTATGGCTCACGGTAGCCATCATGGTTCGAGGATGATCAAACCTTCTAACCGGGAGCCCAAGATGACCAACACCCCTCTCACCATCCGCCGCGCTGCTGCTCGTGACCTCGCTGCCGTCGCCGACCTGGCGGCGTTGGACAGCTCCTCTCCACCGACGGGAGAGGTGCTGTTGGCGGAGGTCGGCAGCGAGCTCTGGGCCGCCATCGAGGTGGACTCCGGCGCGGCGATCGCCGATCCGTTCCGCCCGAGCGGGGACCTGGTCGAGCTGCTTCGCTTTCGCGCCGAGCGCGCCCGCCGCGAGTCGGCCACCGAGCGCCGCAGTGTGTCGCGCCTGCTGCCGCGGGCGGCATGAACCGGCCGGGCGCGCATCACGTATAGATGAGGGATGCCCGCCCTTTCGCTGCTCGCCGCCCTGGCGGCGCTTGCGCTCGCCTCGTGCGGAGGGGATGAGGAGCCCAACACGGGCCAGGGCGTGCTCCACTTCACCGTCCCGCGCCTGAACGGCGAGCCCGACGACCTTTCCCGCTACCGGGGAAAGGTCGTGCTCGTGGTGAACACGGCCAGCGAGTGCGGCTTCACGCCGCAGTTCGCCGGCCTCGAGCGCCTCTACGACGCGCGCCGCGGGGACGGCTTCGTGATCCTCGGCTTTCCCGCCAACGACTTCGCCGGTCAGGAGCCGCGCTCGAACGACCGGATCGCTGAGTTCTGCCGGGCGAACTTCGGCGTGTCGTTCCCGATGTTCGCCAAGCAGCGAGTGACGGGCGACGGCGCGCACGCGCTCTTCAAGGCGCTGGGCGAGCCGGACTGGAACTTCAACAAGTACCTGCTCGACCGCCGTGGCCGGCTCGCGGAGCGCTTCGGCGCCGGCACCGAACCGGACGACGCCGGGCTCACCGGCCGGATCGACTCACTGCTGTAGAGCTCAGCGGCCTGCCTCCCACTCGATCGGGTCGCCCGAGGAGGGCACGGCGGCGCCCAGCTCCGCCAGCACGCCGGCGAGGGCCTCGCGGCGCACCGCGCCGTAGCTCAGCACATGGGCCAGCACGCCGCCGTAGGTGAAGGACTGGGGGGGCTCGCAGAGGGCGTCCACGAACGCGTCGTCCCAGGCGCCGCGGTCGCGGATCCGCCGGGCGATGCGAGCGAAGTCGCGCGCGGCGCGCTCGTGGCGGCGAAGCAGGTCCCCGCCGCCGTCGAGCGGCGGCGTGGGCAAGCCATCGATGGCCGCCACCCACACCTCGAGCGTGAACACGAGGCGCTCCGCCATGCGCGCCGCGCTGGCCTCCTCACCCTCGAACCACACCGCGACGAAGCCCGGACGCAGTGGCCGCTCGAGCTCCTCCCGCGGCAGCCCGGCGGCCACCTCGAGCAGCTCGCGCACGCGGTCGAGGTGATGGGCCACCATCCGCTCGGTGAGGTCGCGGCGGGCCACGGGCTCGCCTCCGCCGGGGATCAGCAGGCCGGCGGGCGGGTGGAAGTGGATGCCGTTGGGCGCGTCGAGCTCCGGTGGCCGACCCGAGTCGGCGAAGTCGCTCGGCGCCACCCCGTGCCCGCGCGTGAACGCCCTCGAGAAGGCGGCCAGCGAGCGGTACCCCGCCGCGCCGGCCGCCTCGGTCGGGGTGGCGGCGCCTGTGCGCAGCTGCCAGGCCGCTCGCTCGAGCAGGATGCGGCGCCGGAGCGCCACCGGCGACTCGCCGGTGGCCGCGGCAAGCAGCCGGTCGAGGTGATCGCGGGAGAAGTGCGCGCGCCGGGCGAGCGCGGAGCCGCTCGTGCCCGGTTCGTCGAGCGAGTCGAGCACGAGGTCGATCAGCTCACGGAGGCGGTCGGCCACGCGCCACATCCTCGCGAGCCGGGCGCTTGATCGCTTTCGACATCCCGCTGGACGGCGCGGCCGCGGTGCGCCACGGTCCGCTTCATGCCGAGCTGGTCAGACTTCGAAGCCGCCGCCCCCGAGCTCGCCGCGCGCGTGCGCGAGCGCCTCGACGCCCACACCCACAAGACGCTCGCCACCGTGCGCCGCGACGGCTCGCCGCGCATCTCCGGCACCGAGACCGAGCTGCGTGCCGGGGAGCTGTGGATCGGGTCGATGTGGGAGGCGAGGAAGGCCCGCGACCTCCAGCGCGACCCGCGCTTCGCCCTCCACAGCGGCTCGGCGGACCCGCCCGGCTGGAAGGGCGACGCCAAGCTCGCTGGGGTGGCGGAGGAGATCACCGACCCCGACCGCGTCAAGGAGATCAACGGCGAGAAGGCGCCGCCCGGGCCCTCTCATCTGTTCCGCCTGGAGCTGCTGGAGGTCTCCACCGTTGGCCTCGACCCGAGCCGCAAGGCGCTCCAGATCGAGGTCTGGACCCCGGAGGGCGGCGTGCGCACGATCAGGCGCACGTGAGCGACCGGCTGCGCGCCGTGGTCGATGAGCTCGGCATCGAGCCCGGCGACCGCGTGCTCGAGATCGGCTGCGGTCACGGCGTGGCCGCGACGTTCGTGTGCGAGCGGCTCGGCGGCGGCCGCCTGACCGCGATCGACCGCTCGCCCAAGATGATCGCCGCGGCGGCGCGCCGCAGCGCCGCTCACGTGGAGAGCGGCACCGCCGAGTTCCTCGTGGGAAGCCTCGAGGAGATCGACCTCGGGGAACGCCGCTTCGAGGTCGTGTTCGCCGTGCGCGTAGGGCTCTTTCACCGCGAGCCCGAGCGCGCGCACGAGCTGGCCCGGCGCTGGCTCGCGCCTGGTGGGACCATCACCGCGTGCTTCGACGAGCCGCGGCCGGCTGAGCCGCGTGCTACGCCGGGGCGGCCGGGCCTGGCCCGCCCGAGTTCTCGGCGTTCGCGCGCCAGCCGCCGTATGCCATCGCCGCGGCGGCGATGAGTGCCAGGAAGATCCCGGACTTGCGGCTGAAGTCCACGGCGTCGCCGGCGCCGGCCGGCACGTCGGGCGCGGGGATGTCGATCACGCGGAAGAGCACGAGCAGCGCCGCGAGCCCCCCGGCGGCCAGCAGCAGCATCGGCCCGGGGAAGTCGTCGGGCATCGAGCCGGTCATCCGGGCGCCCACGACTCCCAGCGTGATCACGGCCAGCAGGAACAGCAGGATGTCGATGAACTCGAGGGTCTCCCAGGCGTTGCCGCTCTCGCTGGCCGAGAAGCCGTCCACGTTCACGTCAACGCCGTACCAGGGCAGGAACATCAGGATCAGCAGGGCGGCGGCGCCCACTCCCGCGATCAGCTCGCCCGTCGTCAGCCTCTGAGTGTCCACGCCGCGAATGTACCTCCGGCGTCGGAGCGAAGCCGACCCTGAGAGCGCCTACGAGCCCCAGGAGTCGAGGTAGTCGCGCTGGTCGGCGCTCAGCGCGTCGATCTCAACCCCGAGCGACTCGAGCTTGAGCCGGGCGATCTCCTCGTCGATCGCCTGCGGAACGTCGAGCACGCGCTTCTGGAGCTGCGGGCCGTGCAGGGCGAGGTGCTCGACCGCTAGCGCGAGGTTGGCGAAGCTCATGTCCATCGCCGCGGCCGGGTGGCCCTGGCCCGCGGCCAGGTTGACCACGCGCCCGCTGGCGAGCAGGTTGAGGCGGCGGCCGTCGGCCAGCTCGTACTGCTCCACGAGCGGCAGCACCTCCCGCACGCCGCCGGCGGCCACCTCGCGCAGTCCGTCGAGGTCGATCTCCACGTCGAAGTGGCCCGCGTTGGCCAGCACGGCGCCGTCGCGCATGCGCTCGAAGTGCTCTCGCCGCACCACGCCGCGCGACCCGGTAACGGTCACGAACAGGTCGCCGCGCTCGGCGGCGGCGAGCGCCGTGGTGACTTCGAAGCCGTCCATGCGCGCCTCGAGCGCCCGCAGCGGGTCGACCTCGCACACGATCACGGCCACGCCGGCACCGCGGGCGCGCTGGGCGATCCCTCTGCCGGTCGCGCCGTAGCCGAACAGCACGAGCGTGCGGCCGGCGAGCAGCATGTTGGTGGCGCGCAGGATGCCGTCGAGTGCCGACTGGCCGGTGCCGTAACGGTCGTTGAAGGTGCGCTCGGTGCGGGACTCGTTTACGGCGATCACCGGGCAGCCGAGCTTGCCCTCGGCCTCGAGCCGCCGCAGCCGCAAGAGGCCGGTGGTGGTCTCCTCGGCGCCGCCGCGCGGGGGCCGCTCCCAGCGGTGCATGAGCATCAGGAGGTCGGCGCCGTCGTCGAGCGTGATGTCCGGCCCCCACTCCGCCAGCGCGGCCACGTGCCTCGCGTAGCGCTCGGCGTCCTCGCCGCGCCGCGCGAGCACCGGCACGCCGGCCTCCACGAGCGCGGCGGCCACGTCGTCCTGGGTGCTGAGCGGGTTGGCCGAGCAGAGCGCGGTCTCGGCGCCGCCTGCCGCGAGCGTCCGCACGAGGTTGGCCGTCTCGGCGGTCACGTGCAGGCAGGCCGCCACCTTCAGCCCGGCGAGGGGCGAGGCGCCGGCGAAGCGCTCGCGGATCGAACGCAGCACCGGCATCTGGCCCTCCGCCCAGTCGACCCGCGCCCGCCCGGCCGGGGCGAGCGCGGAGTCTGTGACGTCGGGCTCGAGGGGCGAGGCGGTCTCCCTAGTAGCGGTAATGGTCCGACTTGTAGGGCCCCTCGACCGACACGCCGATGTAGGCGGCCTGCTCGGGGCTCAGCTCGGTGAGGCGGGCGCCGAGCGAGGCGAGGTGCAGCCGGGCGACCTTCTCGTCGAGGTGCTTGGGCAGCACGTAGACCTTCTTCTCGTACTGGTCGTTCTTCGTGAACAGCTCGACCTGGGCGATCGTCTGGTTCGTGAACGAGTTGGACATCACGAAGCTCGGGTGACCGGTGGCGTTCCCGAGGTTCAGCAGGCGGCCCTCCGAGAGCACGATGATCGAGTGGCCGTCGGCGAAGCGCCACTCGTCGACCTGCGGCTTGATGTTCACGCGCTCCACGCCCTCGTAGCGCTCGAGGCCGGCCATGTCGATCTCGTTGTCGAAGTGGCCGATGTTGCCCACGATCGCCTGGTGCTTCATTCGCCCCATGTGGTCGGCGGTGATGATGTCGCGGTTGCCGGTGGCGGTCACGAAGATGTCCACCTCGCCCACCACGTCGTCGAGGCGCACCACCTGGAAGCCGTCCATCGACGCCTGCAGCGCGCAGATCGGATCGATCTCGGCGATCAGCACCCGCGCGCCCTGGCCGCGCAGCGACTGGGCGCAGCCCTTGCCGACGTCGCCATAGCCGCAGATCAGCGCGGACTTGCCGGCGATCATCACGTCGGTGCCGCGGTTGATGCCGTCGATCAGCGAGTGGCGGCAGCCGTAGAGGTTGTCGAACTTCGACTTCGTGACCGAGTCGTTCACGTTGATCGCCGGGAACAGCAGCGTGCCCGCGTGCTGCATCTCGTACAGGCGATGCACGCCCGTGGTCGTCTCCTCGGTCACGCCCTTGAGGCCCTCGCCCATGCGCGTCCACTTCTGGGGGTCCTCCCCGAGCGTGCGCTGGAGCAGCGTGAGCACGACGCGGAACTCCTCCGAGTCGGCGCCGGCGGGATCCGGCACGGCGCCCGCCTTCTCGAACTCGGCGCCCTTGTGCACGAGCAGCGTGGCGTCGCCGCCGTCGTCGAGGATCATGTTGGGGCCACCCTCGCCGGGCCAGGTGAGCGCCTGCTCGGTGCACCACCAGTACTCCTCGAGCGTCTCGCCCTTCCAGGCGAACACGGGGATGCCGGCCTCGGCGATCGCGGCGGCGGCGTGATCCTGGGTCGAGAAGATGTTGCAGGACGCCCAGCGCACCTCGGCGCCGAGCGCAACGAGCGTCTCGATCAGCACGGCCGTCTGTACCGTCATGTGCAGCGAGCCGGTGATGCGCGCGCCCTTCAGCGGCTGGCTCTGCCCGTACTCCTCGCGCATCGCCATCAGGCCGGGCATCTCGTGCTCGGCAAGGGTGATCTCCTTGCGGCCGAAGTCGGCAAGCGAGATGTCGGCGACCTTGAAGTCCTGGGTCGTGGTGGGCGTGGCGTGGGTGACGGTCATGCGGCGCTCGTCTCCGTGATTCTCGGGGTCGTCGGTGTGATGGCGAGGAGGCGCTCGTGCTTCTCCTGCTCCCAGGAGAGCCAGCCCGCGGCATCGACCTCCGCCGGCCTCTCGGCCCGCTCCTCCATCCAGCGCTCGACGGCCGAGCGCAGGGCGAGGTCGGAGCCGAGCCGCTTGGCGAAGGCCACGTCCGAGAGCGCGCAGTCGAACCTGGTGAGCAGCTCGCGCAGCGTGCGCAGGCGCTGCAGCTCGCCAGGCCCGAAGATGCGGTAGCCCTTGGGCGTGCGGGGCGGCTCGATCAGGCCGGCGCTCTCGATATAGCGCAGCATTCGAGCCGACCAGCCGGTCGTCTCAGCGGCCTCGTTGATGGTGAGCCCCTCCATCGCGCGGCAAACCTTACCACAATCGTGTCAAGGTTTGCCGCGGAGCTCCTGCTTGAGCCTGTCGATCGCCTCCACCGCCGCCGGGTTGACGCCCTCCAGGGCGGCGAGGTAGACGCTCACGAGATCGCCCAGGAGCACCTGCGAGAGCACCCGCTCGAGCCGGCTCTCGCCGCGCGCGCCCACCACGAGCGCCGGCGCCCCGGCGCGCCGCACCTCGTCGGCCATCAACTCGATGCGCCGGCCCACGCGCGGGTGCTGGTCGGCATCCTCGAGGAAGACGGCGACGAGCGGCGCCAGCCCGGCGCCGCTCGCCCAGCCGCAGATCTCGTTGTGGTTCGCCTCCGGAAGTTCGCTCCAGACGGCCGGCTGCTTGGCGTTCTCGTTCAGCTGGCTGTGCCAGCGGCGCGCCACGGCCACGGTGGCGCCGGCGCCGTGCACCACCGGCAGCCGTCCTTGGAGCTCGCGGGCGATCCGCTTGGGGAGGACGCCATCCGGCGCATCGGGGCCCCACTCCTCCACCAGCCGCTCGAGCAGGGCGGTGGACATGTCGATCTCGGCGTGGAGCGCGGGCGCGGCGCCACAGGCCGCCGCGCACTCGAGCGCCCCGATCGTGCCGTAGAGCACGGCCGCGCGGGGCTGCATTCCGGCGGGCACCCCGATGACCGGCACGTCATCGGCGCGCGCGGCGTCGGCGAGCGCGCCTCCGGTCGTGAGCACCGCCCGGCGTGCGCCGGCGGCGCCGGCGGCCTCGAAGCAGGCGAGCGTCTCCTCCGTCTCGCCCGAGTAGCTCGAACAGAGAACGAACGACTCGGGCGAGGTCCACGACTCGAGGGCGTAGCCGCGCACCACCGAGATCGGCCGGGTGGCGCGGTCCCCGAGCGCCGCGACCGCGAGGTCGCCGCCAATCGCCGAGCCACCCATGCCGCAGATCACCAGACCGCCGGGGCTGTCCCCCGGTCGCATCCCGGCCGACTGCGCGCGCCAGAGCGCGTCGCCCAGCTGGAGCGGCTGAGAGAGCACGTCGCCGAGCATTCCCTGCGGGTCGACCGCCTCGACCTGCGCGCGGTCGAGGCTCACGTGACGGTCTCCCGTGCCTCGATCACGGTGTCCGGATCCACACGCACTTCGGCGCTCACGTACGCATCCTCCCCGATCAGCGCGCCCGCGCCAACGATCGCGCCCGGCTCGATGCGCGCCCGCTCGCCCACGCGCACGCGCTCGGCCAGCACCGCCTCGATCACCCGGGCGTCGGCCCCGACGTGCACGCGGTCGTGAAGCACCGAGCGCTCCACACGCGCGTCCGTGCCCACGCTGCAGTGACGCCCGAGCACGCTCTGCGGCCCCACGTGGGCGCCGGCGAGCACGCAGTTCTCGTGAACGAGCGAGCCCGTCTCGTCGCGCGGCGGCAGGGTCGACGCCACGCGGCCCGCGAGCAGGTCCCAGGTGGCCTCGAGATAGCGCTCCGGGGTCCCGATGTCGATCCAGTAGCCGGCGGAGGGGAAGCCGTAGAGCCCCTCCCCCACGAGCGACGGGAACACCTCGCGCTCGAACGACACGGGGCGGCCCGCGGGGACCGAGGTGTCGACCACCTCGCGCTCCACCACGTAGGCACCGGCGTTGATGCGGTTGGTGGGCGCCGGGCCGGCGCTCTTCTCGAGGAACGCCTCCACGCTGCCGTCGGCCCGCGTGGGCACCACGCCGTAGCTCGCCGTGTCCTCCACCGGGTAGAGCGCGAGCGTCACGCGCGCACCGCTCTTCTCGTGCGCCGCCAGCTCGGCGGTGAGGTCCATGTCGGTGAGCACGTCGCCGTTCAGGACGAAGAGACGCTCGTCGAGAAGGTCCGCGTCGAGCGCGAGGCGTACGGGCCCCGCCGTGCCGAGCGGCTCCTCCTCCACCACGTACCGGAGGCGCATGCCGTCGTAGATGTCACCGAGCACGTGCTTCACGTCATCCGACATGAAGCCGCACGACAGGATCACCTCGTCGACCCCGTGGGAATGCACCCAGTCCAGCATGAACGAGAGGAAGGGCCGGCCCGCCAGCGGCATCACCGGCTTGGGGGTTGTGTAGGTGAGCGGGCGAAGCCGGGTGCCCTCGCCGCCGGCGAGGACGAGCGCCTGCATCAGCGCCCGATCCCCTCGTAGGTGAAGCCGGCCTCGAGGAGCGCCTCGCGGTCGAGGAAGTTTCGGCCGTCGATCACGATCGGCGCCCGCATCCGGCGCTTGACCTCCCCCGCCCAGTCGAGCTCGCGGAACTCCGGCCACTCCGTCACGAGCACCACGGCGTCGGCGCCGTCCACAGCGTCGAGGGCGGAGTCCGCCACCGTCGCCCCGGCCAGAAGGCCGTCGGCCTTGGTGGCCGCCACCGGGTCGTAGACGCGCACGCTCGCGCCCTCCCCGGCGAGGCGCCCGGAGAGCACGAGGCTGGTGGCCTCCCGGATGTCGTCGGTGTTCGGCTTGAACGCCACCCCCAGCAGAGCCACCTGCTTGCCGACCAGCGAGCCGAGGTGCTTCTGGAGCTTGCTGACCGTGCGCCGCTTCTGCAGCTCGTTGACCTCGATCACCGAGGTGAGCAGCTGGAAGTGGTAGCCGCTGTTGCCGGCGAGCTGCTTGAGCGCCTGGGTGTCCTTCGGGAAGCAGTTCGACACCGCGATGGCGCTGCTGGTCACGAAACTGTGGGCACCGGGCACCTCGAGCGAGAACACCGGGCCGGCGTACGGAGACCTGCTCACCCTCGCGACCCGGACACGCACCGATCCGTCGCCCTCCCGGCGGTAGCCGGTGGGCGCGATGCGCTTGGCCTGCCGCGCGATGCTGCCGAGGACGCGACCTCGCTCGCGCTCCGGCACGAGGGCGATCGCCCGCTCCACCTGATCGGCCCCGCTGATCCGCAGCCAGTGGGTGTCCTTCGTCGACTTGCCCGTCCGACCCACCCGGCGGGAGGTGACGATTCCGAGCTCACCCAGCAGACGCTGGACACCGTCCGCGAGCTCGTCGCTGATCGTGCCGAACTCGATCACGACACTCGGTCCACCGCCCACGCGCGACCACGAGCCGTCGCCCTCGAAGAGGCCCGACAGCAGGGCCCACTTGTCGTCGTCCGGGCGGTCCCAGATCAGGTCGGGAAGGCGCTGGTCGTAGCTCGTCCGGCCCAGGCCGAGAACACGCGTCCACCAGGCCGCGGCCAGCCGCGAGCTGACCGTGACCTTACGGGCGGTGCCGGGTGACGATGCCCGCGCCACGATCCCCTGGCGGCTCCAGTACACGGCCACCTCGGTCACGAGATGCTCCTCGTCACGGAGGTGGAAATGCCAGAAGATGCGCTCCTCGTTCGAGCAGCCCTCGGCGATGTAGAGGCCGACGATGCGCCAGAAGGCCGGCGAGAGCTCGAGCTCGTTGCGGATCCGGTTGCCGCTCTTCGAGGTGGCCGGGGTGGCGCCGGTGAGGTCCACGTCGGCGAGGCAGGCCTCGTCGATCCGGAGGCTGCCGGTCCGCCGGACCTCGCTGGTGCGCGCGCCGACGAGCGCGTGCCTCGTGAACACCTCGCGGCGTTCCTCGAGCGGAAGGCGCACGAGCCCTGCGATCTCCTTCGCCTGCGGCCGCACGATCAGCTTCTGCGGCGAGAGGCCGGCGGCGTCCGCGGCCGAGAGGATCGACGCCATCCGGGCGGCGTCGGCCGCCTGCTCGCGCTTCATCGCAAGCGGCAGCCAGTCGCTCGTCGTGAGCCGATCCGCGAGTACGCGCTCAAGCGGAGCGCCGTCGGCGTCGGTCACGAGGAACGGGTGATCCGGCGTGGCTCGCACCCGGCGCCCCATCTTCGTCCGCACCTCGATGAGGTCGCCCTCGTAGGCCCGGCGGGTCACGCACAGCACCGGGAGAAAGACCGGCTCCCGCTGCTCCGGAAGGAACGAGAGCACCTCGAGCGAGCTGGGCGTGAGCACACCCTCCTCGACCTGCTCCTCGCCGTCCTCCTCGAGACGACTCCACAGCTCCGCGAAGGTGAGCAGCGCCGGACGCCCGTGATGGCGGGCCAGGACGGTCTCCTCGCCTGGCAGGCATGAGCCGCCGAATCCGACGCCCGCCTGCAGGAACTTCGGGCCGATGCGGTCGTCGAGGCCCATCCCGCGGGCCACCTCGGTCACGTCCGCGCCGAGCTCCTCCGAGACGTTGGCGATCTCGTTGATGAACGAGATCTTGGTCGCGAGGAAGGCGTTCGAGGCGAGCTTGATCATCTCGGCGCTCGCTACGTCGGTGCGCACGATCGGGGCGTCGAGGCGGTCGTAGAGCGCCTGCACGCGGTCGGCGAACTCGGCCGAGGCGGCGTCGGCCCCGATCACCACGCGATCTGGCTTCATGAAGTCGACGACCGCGCTGCCCTCCTTGAGGAACTCTGGGTTCGACACGTACACGGTGCCGGGGCGGCGGCGCCGGATCGAGCGGCCGGTGCCCACAGGCACGGTGCTCTTCATCACGAGCGCGTGATCGGTCGAGTCGCCGAGCTCGGCGAGCACCGCCTCGACGCGCGAGAGGTCGGCGTCGCCCGAGTAGGTCGGCGGGGTGTCGACGCACACGAACAGCAGCCGCGCGCGCTCGAGTGTCTCCGCCATGTCGGTCGTGAAGTGGAGCCGCTCGGCGTTCTTTGTCACGAGCTCAGGCAGGCCCGGCTCGTGGATCGGAACCTCGCCGCGGCGCAGCGACTCGACCTTGTCGGGGAGGATGTCGCGCGCCCACACCTCGTGCCCGAGCTCGGCGAAGCAGGCGGCCGTGACCAGACCGACCCAGCCGACGCCGATTACGCCAATCGGTTCCTTCTCGGGGCTCACGCGGACGAGCAGGCTAGCTCAGCAGCAGGGCCGGGTGGAGCGGGCGATCGCGAGCATCTGCTTCTCACTGAGCGTTTGGAGCAGCGTGTTCGAGACCCAGTAGGCCGCCTTGGGCGTGTGCCAGGCCACCAGGCGCAGCCGGTCTCCCGCGTAGTGAAGCTCGTACTCCTGCCCGCGGAGCTTCCTCGTCTCGTGGGGGCCGCCGAGGATCGGCGGGTCCTGCCAGGTGGTGCCCTGAAGGCCGTAGTACTCGCCATTCGCGTTCGTGCGCCGCATCACCATGCGGTAGGCGCCGTAGCGCTTGCCGCCCGGAGCCATCACCTTGTAGACGCGGGGGGCGTCCGCGAACTCGGACGAGTTGAGCAGGAGCGTCGGGTAGAGCACGGGCAGCGAGCCGCCGGCCCCGGCCTGGACCGCCTGCAGGCCCTGGTCCGCGCCGAGCCCGCTCGCGTCGTAGAGGCCGAGCGCGGCCGGGCCGGAGCGGTTGCGGCGCTGCTGCTTGCGGCGCTTCGTCTGCGGCTCCGGCTTCTCCTCCTCGCCGCCGCGCGGACCGGGCGTGTCCTCGACGTTCAGGAACTGCTGCACCAGCTTCTTCACCTGCTCGTTGGTGGCCTCCACGTAACTGGGCCCGATCTGGCCCTCGAAGTGGATCTCCTGCACCGGCAGGCCGGCCGTGCCCACCGCGAGCTTGAGCAACCGCAGCACCTCGGCCGAAGAGCGCAGCGCGCTGTCCGTGGAGGTGTTGCGACCGAAGATCCGAAGCAGTCGCACGCGCTGCTCGAACAGCTGCGAGGTGGTGATCTGCTGCTTGGCCTGGCGCAGGAAGTCCTGCTGGCGTGCCGAGCGCACGAGGTCCGTGTCGGTGTGGCGGAAGCGCACGTACTGAAGCGCCTTGCGCGCGCACAGGCGCTGGTAGCCGGCGTCGATGTCGATGAAGGTGTACTCGGCGCTGTCGTTGTAGTAGTCGTGGTCGATGTCGGCGTACACGCAGCCGATCGCGTTCACGGCGCGCCAGAAGCCGCGGAAGCTCACGTTGATCACGTGGTTGATCGGAAGGCCGGTGAGCTGCTTGACCGTCCGCAGCGCGAGCTCGGGCCCGCCGGCCTGGTAGGCGGCGTTGATCTTGTCGGTGCCGTAGCCGGGGATCTCGACCTTGAGGTCGCGCGGCAGCGACATCACCGCGATCGCCTCCTTCTCCGGGTCGAGGCGGACCAGCATGATCGTGTCCGAGCGCGCGCCGGCCGCGCCCTCCACGTTCTCCCGCGGGCGCCGGTCCGAGCCGAGGATCATCAGCGTCTGGGGGTCGCCGGGGTCGGTCTCGGCCAGGTCGCGCTTGCCGAGCTTGAGCTCCGGTCCGAGCTTGAGCGCGTCCACGACCTTGTCGATCTCGTTGAAGCCGGCGACGGCCGTTGCGCCGGCGCTCGCGAAGATCACGAGCAGCCCGCCGAGCAGCAGGCGCTTCCAGAGTCCGGGGCGGGGTATGTCGTCGAACACGAGTGCTTAGGCGATTCGGAGCCGGCGGTCATCCTCGCCGTCGGCGGGCAGGCGAGCCGGGAGAAGTGTGACGAACTCCACGAGCGCCTCCCGATACTGGCCCAGCGACCGGACCGAAATCCACTCCTCGGGGCCATGATGGCCGCCCCCGATTGGGCCGAACTCGACGGCGGGCACGCCGGCCTCGAGGAACGAGATCGCGTCCGAGGCGCCGTCGCGCCCCACCGACAGCCGTTCGCTCTTCGGGGCCGCCACACGCGAGATCGCCTCGCCGAGCGTCTGCACGAACGGGTTGTCGCGCTCGACGATGGCAGGCCTGCGATGGAAGGTCTTGACCACGCTGGTGTCAGGAAGGTTCGCGATCGCCTCCTGGATCTCCTCCGGGTCCTGGCCCGGCAGGTAGCGCACGTCCACGTCGATGGTGCACAGGTCGGGCACCTTGTTGAGGGCGTCGCCGCCCCAGATCCGGCCGAGGTTGATCGACGGCCGGTCGAACAGCTCGGACGACTCGCGCGTGAACGCGAGGCTCTCGATCTGGCGCAACACGTCGAAGGCCTTGAGCACGGCGTTGTCGCCGAGCCATGGCGTCGATCCGTGCGCCGCGATGCCCGTGACCTCCAGACGCAGGGCCAGCACGCCCTTGGCCTGGATGCCGATCAGCAGGTCCGTAGGCTCGCCCGTGATCGCGAAGTCGCCCAGGTATCCCTGTTCCACCAGGTAGTCCGAGCCGCGCTGTTCGGACTCCTCCGACTCCTCGTCGGAGACGCAGACGAAGTGCACCCGTACGCGGTCCTGCAGCGCCAGGTCGCGCAGCGCGCACATCATCCCGGCCAGGCCGGCCTTCATGTCGTAGGCGCCGCGGCCGAAGAGCCGGTCCCCCTCCACGCGCGGCACGAACTGCTCGGCGCGTCCCGGCACCACGTCGAGGTGGCCGTGGAGCACGATCGTGGGGCCGGTTTGGGGGCCGACGGTGGCGGCCAGCAGCGGCCGGCCGTTGTGCGTCGTGCCTCTCACCTCCACGTCCCGCGCCTCGAGCCAGCCCTTGACGAAGGCGGCGGCGCTCTGCATGCCCTCCAGGGTGGACGTGTCGTAGGTGATCAGGCGTTCGGTGAGAACGCGTTCATCCATCCCCGCGAGGAGGATACTCGCGCGCCCGCTGCGCGCGCGTGACCTCCCCCCTCACCCAGCAGCCGGCGATGTGGTCGTTCACCAGTCCGCAGGCCTGCATGGTCGCGTAGGCGGTGGTGGGTCCGACGAAGCGGAAGCCGCGCCGCTTGAGCTCCTTGGAGAGCGCGGTCGACTCAGGGGTGAGCGCCGGCACGTCCTCGTGGGCGCGCGGGGCGCGCCGCCTGAGCGGCGGCGCGAACGACCACACCAGCTCGGCCAGCGGGAGCTCGAGCGCCGCGGCGGCCCGCGCGTTGGCGATCGCCGCCTCGATCTTGCCGCGGTGACGGATGATGCCGGCGTCGGCGAGCAGGCGCGCGACGTCCCGATCGCCGAAGCGGGCCACCGCGTCGATCTCGAAGTCCGCGAACGCCGCGCGGAAGCTCTCGCGCTTGCGCAGGACGGTGAGCCAGGAGAGGCCGGACTGGAAGCCCTCGAGCACCATCCGCTCGTAGAGGCCGCGGTCGTCGGTAACCGGGCGACCCCACTCCTCGTCGTGGTAGCGCTCGTAGTCGGGCGTGGACGCACCCCAGGAGCAGCGCCGGCGCCCGTCCGAGCCGCGGGCGAGGCTCAACGGCTTTCGGCGGGCTCGGTCGGCGCGTCCAGCTCGCGTCCGGACGCCGTGCGCGCCGGGACCACGCGCGAAAGCAGGTAGAGCGGGCGCTTGAGCGACTCCTCGTGCACGCGCGCGAGGTAGCGCCCGATGATGCCGACGGTGATGAGCTGGATGCCGCCCAGGAACAGCAGCGCCAGCAGCACGAACGACTGGGTGGACACGTCGACGACGCCGAACAGCGTGAGCAGCGCCACCAACACGCCGCCGAGCGCGCTCACGATGGCCGTGAACGTGCCGGCGATCGTGGCCAGCGAGAGCGGCACGTCCGAGTACGCCGTGAGCGCCTCGATCGCCAGCCGGAAGAGCTGCGGGTAGGAGGCGCCGCGGCCGTGCGAGCGGCCCGCTCGCCGGTACTCGATCGGCACCTGCTCGAAGCCGACCCAGGCGACCATGCCGCGCAGGAAGCGGCGCCGCTCGGGCATGCGCTGGACGGCCTCAACCACCCGCCGCGACATCAGCCTGAAGTCCCCGGCCTGGCCCTGGAAGGGCACCCGAGCGAGGCGCTCCATCATCCGGTAGAAGGTGGTGGCGAGGCTGCGCTTGACCGCGCTCTCGTCGCGCCCGATGCGCCGGGCGTAGACCACGTCGGCCTGCTGGCGAAGGGCCTCCTCGAGCATCTGGGGGATCAGCTCCGGGGGGTCCTGGAGATCCGCGTGGATCAGCACGACCCAGTCCCCGCGCGACTGGTCGATGCCCGCCGACATCGCGATCTCCATCCCGAAGTTGCGCGACAGCTGCACAAGCGTCACGCCCTCCTCGGCGCGCGTCCAGCCCTCCACGATCTCGACCGAGCGGTCGGCCGAGCCGTCGTCCACGTACACGAGCTCGTGCGAGATCCCGGCCAGCGCCTTGCGCAGCCGAGCGTGGAGCTCGGGCAGGCTCTCCTCCTCGTTGAAGACCGGCACGACCACTGACAGCTTGGGGTGCATCCGCCCCTATCTCACCACGACGGTCGGCTGGGGGGCGGCCGGCTCGCGCTCGCGCGGGCGCTCGTAGCGGCGTGCAAGGCGGCGGCCGAGCCTGCGTCCGGGTCGCTCGACCAGCACGTACGAGATCCACGCGATCGCGAGCGTGATGGCCACGGCGGCGACGAGGAGCGTGAGGAAGTCCGCCCTGGTGCCCTCGCGGTCGAAGCCGAGCGTGAACAGGCAGAAGTGCAGCACCATCACGTGGTAGAGGTAGATCGAGTAGCTGATGTCGGCGAGCCTGCGCGAGAGCGGGTTGGCGAGCGGGTAGCGCAGCCAGCGCGGGCCGAGCGACACGCTCACCGCGAACACCCCGAGCATCGCCGGCACGAGAACGCGCAGCCAGGCGTCCTCGGTGAAGCGCGTGCCGGCCACCACAAGCGGGTTGCGCGAGTCGGTGAGCGAACTGCCCACCACGTACCAGAGCAGCACGAGCAGCGCGCCCGAGGCGAGCGTTACGGCGACCACCGGCCGCACCCGGGTGCCGCGGCCGCGCAGCTTGACGAAGCACCAGGCGGCGGTCATGCCGGCGGCGCAGTCGGCCAGGAAGAGCGGCGCCTGGTGCCAGATCAGATAGCGGTTGGTCGGGTCGAGCGCGTGCTTGAAGTACTGGTCGCCGGGGTCGAGCGCGAGCGTCCAGCCGGCCGCCAGCGCGGCGGCGATGCCGAAGCCGAGGAAGGGGCGCCTGAGCCAGAAGCCCGCCACGAGCGGGAGCAGCGCGTAGAAGACCATGTCGATCGCGAGCGTCCAGACCGGGCCGTTCAGACCGAAGCCCGGTACGAAGGAGCCGTAGGCCACCGACGCCTCCATGTGGAGGAAGAACACGTGCGTGAGCACCGTGCCGGCGTCGACCGGCGGGAACGGCGGGTGAAGGTCCGGGCGCAGGAGCGGCGCGGCGATCGCCAGCACGACCAGGCTCACGTAGAACGCGGGCGCCAGCCGCGCGACGCGCCGGATGGCGTACGAGCGCAGATCGCCCATGCCGCCGTGGAGCACCACCGGCAGGAAAAGGACGAAGCCGCTCACGAAGAAGAGCACGTCGAGCGCGAGGAAGGTGGACACGAGCAGCGCCTTCGGAACCTCCGCCGAGGGGACATACTGCGCGAAGAAGGCCACGTGCAGGACGACGATCGTCAGGATCGCGTAGGCCCGGAAGCCGTCGAAAGTGTCCACGTACACCGGGGCGGAGCGGCGCCACTCGTCCACGTGCCGATGGTATTCGGGTGATCCCGGCTCTACCCTCACCGCCCGTGCACGTTCTCGTGCTCACCGACCGCGACTGGACGCACCCGCAGGGGGGCGGCACCGGCACGAACCTGTACGGGCAGGTCGAGCGCTGGCTCGCCTGGGGACACCGGGTGTCGGTGATCGCGTGCGGCTACGACGGCTGCCTGCCCCACGAGCGCCACGGCGCGCTCGAGATCCACCGGGTCGGCGGACGCTCGACGGTCTTCCCGCGCGCGATCTGGAAGCAGTGGCGCGGCCTCGTGCCCGACGCCGACGTGGTGCTCGAGGTGGTGAACGGGATCAGCTTCCTGACCCCGATCTGGCTGCGAACGCCGCGGGTCACGCTCGTGCACCACGTGCATCGCGACCACTACGTACGCGAGTGGGGCCGCAAGGGCGCGCTGGCCGCGTTCCTGCTCGAGACGGTCCCGCTTCGCTTCCTCTACCGGGGCTCGCGCTTCCTCACGATCTCGCAGGCCGCGGCGCTGGACCTCGAGGCGCTCGGCATCCCGCGCGAGTCGATCGCGATGAACTACATCGGGGTGGACCTGGCGGCCTACTCGCCCGGCGGCGAGCGGGCGCCGGAGCCCACGCTCCTCTACCTGGGCCGCTTCAAGCGCTACAAGCGGATCGAGGTGCTGCTGGACGTGCTCGAGCACGTGCCCGAGGCGCGTCTCGAGATGGCCGGCGACGGCGACCACCGCGAGGCGATCGAGGCCGAGATCGAGGCGCGCGGGCTGGGCGAGCGGGTGCGCCTGCACGGCCACGTGAGCGAGGAGAAGAAGCTCGAGCTGCTGCGCAGCTCGTGGGTGAACCTCACCGCGTCGTCGGCCGAGGGCTGGTGCCTCACCGTGATGGAGGCGGCCGCCTGCGGCACCCCGAGCGCCGCGCTGGCGGTGGGCGGGCTGCCCGAGTCGATCGTCGACGAGGAGACCGGCCTGCTGGCCCTCGAGCCCGAGGAGCTGGCGGAGAGGACCCGCTTGCTCGTGCGCGACCGCGAGCTGCGCGAGCGCCTGGGTGCGCGGGCGCTCGAGCGCGCTCAGGAGTTCACGTGGGACCGGACCGCGCGCGACAACCTGGCGGTGCTCGAGTCCGAGGTCGAGGCGGCCCGCGACCGGCCCGGCCTGATCGAGGGACTGCGGCAATCCGACACCGGCCGCGCGGCCGGCCTGGCGGCGGCGGTGATCACGAGCAACGTGATCGCCCTCGCCTTCACGATCGTCTTCGCGCGAGTGCTCGGCGCCGGCGGCTACGGCTCGCTGGCCGCCCTGGTTTCGGCGTTCATCATCCTGATGGTCCCCGGCTCGGCGCTCCAGATCGCCGCCGCGCGGGAGGTGTCACGCGCGGTCGCGTCCGGCGACCCGCGCGCCGGCGCGGGAGTCAAGCGATGGCTCACGCGGCTTCTGGCCGCGACGGTGGTGGTGGCGCTCGCGGCGATCCCGCTCCGGCACGTGCTGGGCGCGGTGATCAACGTCGACGAGGTGTGGGCCGCGGCCGGCGTGCCGCTCACGGCGATGCTGTGGATGGTGCTCTCGGTGGAGCGCGGCGCCCTCCAGGGCTTCGAGCGCTACAAGATGGTTGGCTTCTCGATCATCGGCGAGTCCAGCACGCGGCTCGTGTTCGGTCTCGCCCTCGTGGCCGCCGGGCTCGACGTGACCGGCGCCTTCCTCGGCAGCGCGCTCTCGATCGGCACCATGGCGCTCGCGCTCGCTCCCTCCCTGATGCGGCGGCTGCCCCACCGCGACCCCGACGGCGACGAGCCGCGGCTGCGCGACCTGCTCGGCGACGCCTGGGTGCCCGTGCTGGGCCTGACGCTCCTGTTCGCCCTCCAGGAGGTCCACGTGATCGTGGTCAAGCACGAGGCCACCGAGGACGCCGCCGGCTCCTACGCGGTGGCGGCCGTGGCGGCCAAGGCGATCATCTGGGTGGCGGTCGGGCTCGGCCTCTACCTGCTGCCCGAGGCCGCCCGCCGGGCCAAGCTGGGAGGCGACGCGCGGCCGGTGCTCACGCGCACGCTCGCGCTGATCGCCGCCGCGGCGATCCCGATGGTGCTGATCTACGCGCTGGCCGCCGAGCCGCTGCTCCGCACGGTGTTCGGCGAGGACCTGACCGAGGCCGCCGGCGCGCTGCCCTGGCTCGGCCTGGCCATGGCGCTGCTCGCCTGTGCCTACCTGTCGGTCCAGTACCTGCTGGCGCTCGGCCGGGCGAGCTTCCTGTGGGTGCTCGGGCCCGCGGCGCTCGCGGAGGTGCTGATGCTGCTGGGGATCGGAGCGAACCTCACCGAGATCGCGCTGGCGCTGTCGGCGCTGCAGCTGGCCTGCGCGGCCGGGGTGCTCGCGATGTCGTTCCGGCAGGCGAGCGCGCGGCCGGGCAAGCGGGGCTTCCTGACGGCCTAGCGCCGAGCGAACGTCCCGGACTGGTCGCTATAGGGGGGGCTCAGGGACGTTCATGGCGGCGGCGGGCGCGCCAGCCGAGCGCGCCCGTGGTGACCACGCCGGCCAGGGCCAAGAGCGACACCACCCAGCCGACCGTGAAGCTCAGCGGGCGGTAGCTGAACGTGACCGTCGAGTCGCCCGCGGGCACGCGCACCCCGCGCATCAGGTAGTCGACCCGCTCGATGTCGGTCTCCTCGCCGCCTACCTCGGCCTTCCAGCCCGGGTACTCGAGGTCGCTCAGCACCAGCAGGCCGGGGCGGCGGGCGCTCACGTCGACCTCGACCCGCTCGGGCTCGAGGCGGGCGAGCCGAGCCGCGCCGGGCGGTGGACGCGAGCCTTGCGGCAATCCCTCGATGCGGTCCTCGACGATCGCCGTCCGGCGGCCGTCGAAGTCTGGGGCGGTGATCGCCTCGAGCGCCTCCTCCTCGGAGCCGACGACGGTCTGGGCGCCCACCACGAACGCCCGCGGCAGCGCGCGGTCATAGGCGTACACGCGGGCGTCGGGGCCGTCGTAGGCGCGCCGTACCCCGGGCAGGCCGTCGAGCGCGGGCGCGTCTCGCGCCTGCAGCACGTCCGTTACTCCGAGCAGGCCCAGCACGCGCAGTCGCTCGGGCGTGACCTCCTGGAACGAGAGCGGGATCGCCAGCGGGTTCTCGTCGACCTGCGAGGCGAACTGGGGGTTCACGTAGCGCCGCCAGAGGGTGTCGAAGCGCTTGTCGACCGGCAGGTCGTAGCCGCGTGCCTCGTAGAGGCCGAAGCGCATCGACAGGGCGTTCTGCGGGATCGCCCCTACCGCCACGTAGCGCGACGGCAGCCGGCTCTGGAGGTAGCGCACGGCGCCGGTGACCGGCTGAGTGGCGTACCGCTCGTCGATCGCCGGCGTGTAGCCCATGCCGGCACGAAACAGGTCCACCACGGTGAGCAGCACGGCGAGCGTCGCGAACCCGGCGGCGGGCAGCCTGCCGCGCTCGCGCAGCAGCACGAGCGCGAGCGCCGCCGCTCCGAACAGCAGCCAGACGAGCCCCGAGGCGAGCCGGATCACGTCGGCGGCGCCAGCCTCGAGGTTGCCGGGCGGCGCTCCGAGCAGCCAGGCCACCTCGAGCGCCTCGCCGAGGTCGTCCAACGACACCGTGCGCGCCAGCGCGAGCCACACGAGCGGCAGCGCGAAGATCGCGACCGAGGTCCACGCCACGAGGCGCCGCCGCCGCTCCCACGGATGGCGGCGCTCGATCAGCTCGTCGAGACCCCAGCCGGCCAGGAGCGCGATGCAGAGCAGCGCCAGCAGCGCGAGCCGGGTGTTATGGCCGCTCGAGAACACGGGCAGCGCCGTGACGATCTGGAAGATCGGCGGCACGCCCACCACCACGGCCATGCAGAGCGCGGCGAAGCCCGCCACCGCCACGCGCTCCAGCCGGGGCCGCAGGATCAGCGCGGCGGCCGCCAGCATCAGCGGCAGCGCCCCGACGTAGAAGGCGCGGGCGAGCAGGAAGAGCTCGAGGGGCGTGCCGGTCGAGCGGCCCCAATAGTCGTAGAGGAAGAACCCGAGCAGGAAGCGTGGCGCGGTCTTGGCGTCCACGGCGCTGCCGGCGCGCTGCTCGAGGTCGGCGGAGCGCAGCACGAGCTCGGCGAACGGCAGCAGCACCACCGCCGCCAGCGCGGCCCCCGCGACGAGCGACCCGGCGAACAAGAAGAGCGGGCGTCCAATGGCCGGCAGCTCGCCGTCGCGCCGCAGCTGGAACGCGCGCAGGGCCACGAAGGCGACCGTGACGAGCAGCGCGTGGAAGCTCGACTCGGGGTGGCCGGCGAGGAACTGCACTCCGACAGCCCCGGCGAGCAGCGCGAACGAGAGCCCGTCCGGCCGGCGCAGCAGCCGGTCCGCCAGCCACAGGAGCCACGGGATCAGCGCCCACACGCTCGCGTGCGGGTAGACGAGCCAGGTGACGAGCCAGAGGTCGAAGCCGAACACGGCGCCGGCCAGCAGCGAGCCGGCGAAGCGCATGCCGAGCGCCCGCCCGAGCAGGAAGGCGCCGAGGCAGCCGAGGAACAGCTTGAGCGCCGCGGTGATCGCCAGCGCCTCGTAGAACGGCATCGCGTAGGCGGGCAGGCTGAACGGCGACAGGATCTGCGACTGCATGTTCGCCAGGAACGGGCGCCCGGCCATGATGTGCGGGTTCCAGAGCGCGATGTCCGGCAGCTCCGCCTTGGCGTGCTGGACGAACGTGTGGAGCACGCTCGGGGCGTCGTCGATCTCCGGGTTGGCCGGGCGCTCGAGCCCCGCGGGGATGTCGGACGCCCACGGGACCTGGAACCAGTACGAGTCCGAGCTCGACAGCACCCGGCCGGGCAGCAGCCCCGGCCCCACGAAGATCAGCACGAGCACGGCGTAGACGAGCGCCGCGCTCAGCACCGGCCGCGCCGCCGCGGCGTGCGCCAGGCGCCTCACGCCGGCCGCCGCCGCCGCCGGCGCAGGTGGAGCACGAGCGCGAGCGCCATACCCGCAAGCGCGAGCAGGCTCACGATCCAGCCGATCCGGAAGGAGAGCGGCTCGTAGCGCAGCTCGACCGTGCTTGCCCCCTCGGCCACGGGGATGCCGCGCAGTAGGTAGTCCACGCGCTCGATGTCCACCTCGCGGCCGTCGACGCTCGCCTTCCAGCCCGGGTAGTGCAAGTCGCTCAGCACGAGCAGGGAGGGAGCGTCGGCGTCGGTTTCGACCACCACGCGCTCGGGCTCGTACTCCGCGATGCGCGCCCGCCCCGTGCCCGTGAGGCCCTGCAGCTCGCGCTCGACGATGGCCTCGCGGCGCGGGTCGAAGCCGCGCTCCGCCACCGCGTCGAGCGCCTCGTCCTCGCTTTCGACCAGCCGCTGCCCGCCCACCAGCCAGGCCCGCGGAAGGGCGCCCGGGTTGCGGTAGATGCGCGCGTCCTCCCCGTCGTACGCGAGCTCGACGTCCGGCCGTTCGAGGGGCTCGTCCTGTGTCTGCTGCATCACCTGCTCGACCCCGAACAGGCTGAGCGTGCGCAGCGAGCTGTCGGTGATCGGGGTGCGGATCGTGTGGACCGCAAACGGCGTGACCGGCTCCACGCTGCGCTGCCAGAGACGGTCGAAGCGCTTCTCGATCGGATAGTCGTAGCCGCGCGCGTCGTAGATGCCGTAGCGCATGGCGGTGTCGGGCACGAGCGGGAAGATCGCCTCCGTGGGGATCGTGCCGACGAAGCGCGCGGGGGAGCCCGCCTGGATCCGCTCGAGTGCCGGCGTGACGGGCTGGCGGGCGTGGTCGATCGGGATCGCCGGGTTGTGTCCCATCCCGGCGCGGAACAGGTCGGCGCAGATCAGCAGCAGTGCGAGCGCCGCGAAGGCGCCCGCGGCCAGCCTGCCGCTCGTCCTGAACGCCACCAGCCCGAGCGCGGCGAGCGCGAACGGCAGCCACACCAGCAGCGCGCCCGCGATCACGATCGAGCGCGTGCGCGGCGAGAACTCCGGCGTCGCGAAGCCCCAGGCCACGTCGAGCCCCTCGTTCACCAGGTAGCCCCACTCGGTGCGCCCGCGAATCACGATCCAGGCGACCGGCAGGGCCACGAGCAGCGCCGCGAACGCGACGAGCCAGCGCGAGCGTCCGGGCGGCCGCTCACGGGAGGTGAGCTCGTCGAGGCCCCAGCCCGCCAGCAGCCCCATGCAGAGCAGGTAGAGGATCGTGAAGCGCGTGTTGTGCACCACGCCGAAGCCGGGCAGCTCGCGCACCAGCGAGAACAGCGGCTCGAGCCCGAACACCATCGCGAGCGAGAAGAGCCCGAAGGCGGCCACGGCGATCCGCTCGCCGGTCGGCCGCAGGAGCAGAGCCGCCGCCGCCAGCGTGAGCGTGAGCGCGCCCACGTAGAAGGCTCGCTCGAGCACGAAGCCCTCGAGCGGCTCGGCGGTCGGGCGGCCGTAGTAGTCGTTCAGCAGAATCGTGATCGAGAACTTGAGCGCCACCTTGGTCGCGCCGGTGGCGCCGCGCTCGGCCACGTCGGTCGAGTTCGCGAGCAGCTCCACGAACGGCAGCAGCGTGACCGCCGCCAGCGCCGTGCCGAGCAGGATCGCCCCGGCGAACGCGGCGATCGAGCGCGGGAGCGATACCGGCGCCGCCTCGCCCGAGCGGCGCAGCTGCACGCTGCGCAGCACGTAGAAGGCAAGCGCCGCGAACAGCGAGTGGAAGCTCGACTCGGGATGCCCGCCAAAGAACTGGAGCGCCGTGATCGCAGCCAGCCCGCAGATCGCCAGCGCGTCCGGCCTTCGCACGAGGCGGTCGGTGAGCAGAAGCAGCCAGGGCAGCCAGGCCCACACGCTCGACAGCGGCCAGGGGATCCAGGCGAGGAAGAAGAGGCCGAAGCCGAACACCAGGCCGGCGAGGAAGGCGCCCGGCCAGCGCATCGAGAGCGCCCGCGCCAGCAGGAACATGCCGAACGCTGCCACGAACACCTTGAGCAGCGCGATCACGGCCAGCGAGCGCCAGAACGGCAGCACGTAGGCGGGCGCGCTGAAGGGCGAGAAGATCGCCGACTGCGCGTTGGCCAGGAACGGCCGGCCGCCCATGATGTGCGGGTTCCAGAGCGGGATGTCGGGCAGCCGCTCGCGCGTGTACTGAAGAAACGGGAGGAAGGCCGCGGACTGGTCGGCCATCTCCGGGTTCGAGCCGAAGCCGCGCACGCCGTCCGGCTTGAGCGCGCGCCAGGGAGCGGCGGTCCAGAGGTAGTCCGAGGCGGACAGCGTGCGCCCCGGCACAAACGCGGGCGAGAACAGGAGCGCCCCGAGCACCGCGTAGAGTGCAGCCGCGGCCAGGACGGGCCGCGCCCGCAGCCATGCAGCAGCCTTCCTCAGCAAGGGACGTGACCGATCCGGACCCGCACGCCGGGCAGGATATGGACGCCCGTGGCGGCTTCGCCGGGGCTCTGGCGGCGGTCGCGGGGGTGGAGGGATGGATGACCGACGCCCAGGCGCACGTGCTCTGGGAGCGTGTCGCGGCGCTCGAGGCGCCCGCCACGGTGGTGGAGATCGGCTCCTACCGCGGGCGCTCGGCGATCGTGCTGGCGGGCGCCGCCGCCGACGGCGTGGCCGTGGTGGCCATCGACCCGCACGCCGGCAACGACCGCGGTCCGCAGCAGATCCACGGCAGCGCCGGCGAGGGGCAGGCCGACCACGAGGCGTTCCTGGCAAACCTGGCGCGCGCCGGCGTGGGCGAGCGCGTGAGGCACGTACGCCGGCCATCGCAGGAGGCGCTCGACGCCGTGGACGGTCCGGTCGACCTGCTCTACGTGGACGGTGCCCACCGCTACCGCCCTGCCCGCGACGACATCGAGCGCTGGGGCGCCCGCGTGCGCCCGGGCGGCACCCTCCTGATCCACGACTCGTTCTCGTCCGTGGGCGTGACGCTCGCCATCGCGCGCCTGCTGCTCACCGGCGAGCGCTTCCGGTACCAGGGCCGCACCGGCTCCCTCGCCGAGTACCGCGCGGCGCCCGCGGGCGGCCTCCGCGAGCGCGCCCGGGACGGCGGGCGGCAGCTGCTCGAGCTGCCCTGGTTTGTGCGCAACCTCGCCGTCAAGGTCGCGATCGTGCTGAGGCTGCGCCCGCTGGCGCGGCTGCTTGGTCACCGCTCCGGCCCTTGGCCGTACTGAGCACAGCCCAGACGAGCGCGAGCGCCAGCAGCACGAACGCCCCGACCGCCACCCAGTGGGCGGAGATGAGGTCGGCGGGGTACTCCGAGTTGAAGCCGCCGAGGTCGTCGGGCATGAGGATCAGGTAGAGCGTCGGCACCACCAGGCCGACGAGCGCCGCCGCGGCGGCGGTGAGCTGGGGGATCGAGGGGCCGCGCCAGAGCAGCAGCGCCACGAGCGGGCCGATCACCACCCCGGCGCGCAGGGCGAAGAGGAAGCCTCCGACAAGGCCGGCCGCGAGGCCGATCGCGGCCGCCCGGCCGAGCGGAAGCCGGCGGACGGCCGGCAGCGCGGGCAGCACGGCGGGCCGCTCCTCCTCGGCCCTCCGCGGCGGACGCCGCAGCGCCAGCAGCACGAGCAGCACAAGGCACGCGAGCCCGGAGAGAACGTACGACCAGATGGCGACCCGGTTCGGACCGAACACGATCTCCACCCGCTCGCAGCCCTGCTCCACCCGCCAGCCGTTGGCGAAGCCGTCGATCGGCCGCGGGTCCCCCAGGTCGTCACCGTCGCACGACGCCGTCCAGCCGAGGTTGAAGCTCTCGCCGAGCACGAGCCAGGAGGGGCCCTCGACCTCCACCCGGACGTCCTTGTAGGAACCGTGTCCGCGCGCGCCGCGGTCGATCACGCTCCCGCCACCGGTGACCGGCACGGGGGCGCCGTCGGGCGCCGGCGAGCGCAGCCGGACCAGGCTCGGCAGGAAGAGCCGCGAGCGGGTCTCCACGACCGTGCGGCCGGCCGGCAGCTCGAGCGCGTCGCCGCAGGCGGTGGCTCGCAGCGGCCGCCCGGCGTCGAGCCGGCGCACGGCGCCGTCCACGCGCAGGTCGGCGCGGGCGCCCGAGCTCGCCGACAGGCGAAGGGCGCCGCACGGCGACCGGAACGAGCCGCCGCCGCGCGGCTCGTACGCCGCGACGCCCGGCGCGTCGAGCTCCGCGATGCCGAGCGCCGGCGCGCCGGCGCGGTCGCCCTCCAGCAGCTCGAGCCGGAAGCGCCGCCCGCGCAGCGGCCCCGGCAGCGTGACGAGCCCCCCGTCCGCCACCTCGAGCGCTGGCGAAACCTTGCCCGCCGACCTCACGCGCACCCGCGCGGGCGCCCCCACGCCGGGCGCGCGCACCGCTGTGAGGCGCAGGCGGGAGAGTGACACCGGACGCTCCGTCTCCCACTCGATCCAGGGAGGGCCGCCCGCGCTCGGCGCGATCCACGCCGTGCCCGGGTCGCCGTCGAACGCGCTCGAGGCGCGCCGGCCGGGCAGGCCCTCGTGGCGCCCCGAGGAGCGGAAGCCGGCCGGTAGCCCGAGCAGCTCGTCGATCAGCTCGTCCGGCGCGTCCGAGGCCACCGAGACCCAGGCCTGCGGCTCGTACCTCCTGGCCTCGGGCGGATCGATGCTGCGCCGGATCTGCCGCTCCCCGTCGCCGGGCTCGGAGGCGAGCGCGGCGACGTCGCGCGGGCCGTCCTCCACGAAGCCGCGGTCGGGGTTCAGCTCGGGCGCGCGCCGGTAGGGGTTGTCGCCCGTCGTGCGCGCGAACAGGTAGCTGAGCCCCGTACGCGACAGGTCGCGGCCCTCGAGCGCCGTCTCGGCCAGCCGCGGCGTGCGTAGGCTCTCGCTCACTTCGAGCCCGGGGATGCGCACCTCCGCGAGCGCGCCAGGGCCGCGGAACTCCTCGGAGCCCCCGCTGAGGCCCCCGATCGCCAGCTCGAGCCGCTCCACGTCCGCGAGCTCCACCGGCAGGCGGTTCCAGCCGGGCTCGATCTCGAACGTCCGCCCCCCCACCTCGAGCGAGGTCACGCCGGTACTGCTCTCGCGCCGCGGCAGCACGTCGATATAGGGCACGTCACGCGGGCGCTCGAACGCGATCTCGATGCGGCGCCGGTCCACGTCGAGGTTGCGGTCGGCGATCCAGAACGTGTCCGCATCGCCGTCGAAGGCCGTGTACGGGCGGTGCTCGGGGAACTGTGCGAACTGGGGCGAGAAGGGCGCTCGGATCCAGTCGGCCCCATCGAGCAGCGTCACGGTCTGCCCGTCGGTGCCGCGCTCCCCGAACGGGTTGAGCTGGGCGCCGTCCTTCGAGATCGGATCGTCCGGACCGAGCGTGGCGCCCACGTTCTGCGTCGGGCGTGAGCTGAGGAACACCCGCCTGCGGTTGGAGTCGCTCACCACCACCTCGCCGCCGACCGCTGCACGCTCCACCGCCGCCTGCTCGGCGTCGCCCGCATACAGGATCGGCCCGCTGCGGGGAAGCGCGCCGAACGCCGCGAGTCCGGCGAGCGCCTCGGCGGAGCCGTCCACCACGAGCCCGGGCCCCGACGGCTCGATGCGCACCAGCGGGCGCGCGGCCGGCAGGTCGTAGCGGCGCACGCGCGGGAGGCTGCCGAAGCGGCCGTAGCGGCGCTCCGCCTCGCCGAGGGCGGGATCGCTCGCGAGCTGTGCCTCGGCTGCCCGCGGATCGACCGAGCCGCTGAGCGCGCGGTCGTCGTCGGCGGCGGTCACCAGCGCGCGCACCCCGAGCAGGTGGAGCAGCGGCCCGAGCTGACCCGGCACGACGCGGCGCTGCTGCACGAGCCCGTCGACCGTGAACAGCATGTCCACGGCGTGCAGGTCCGAGTGGGGCTCGATGTAGCGGGTCGTGACCGGCCGGTCGGAAAGTGCCGGCAGGATCGAGTCCTGGGTCCCGCCCCACTCGTAGAACGGGAACACCTGGCCGGGCAGCACGAGCGCGCGCGACCCGGGCGGCAGCTCGCGGTCGAGGTCGTCGGCCGCCAGCTCCCAGGCGCGGGGCACGTCGTAGGTCACCTGCTCGTCGACCCCCCGCCCCTCGAGCAGCGGCAGCGCGGTGAGGCCCACGAGCACGGCCGCGCCCACGGCCAGAGCTGCGCGGAGCGCCGCCGGACGAGCGCGGAGCCGGCGCCACGCCTCCCCCGCGGCCACGCCGCCGAGGCAGGCGAGCGCAAGCGCCGCGAGCGGGGTCGCCTTGTAGCTGGTGCGCAGGAACTGGACGGCCTCGAGCCGGTAGTAGGTGAAGGTGAGCGCGCGGCGCAGCGGCGCGCCGTCGGGGAAGCCCGCCGCAGTGATCAGCAGCCCGAGCAGGAGCAGCGCGAGGAAGAAGGGTCCGTAACGCCAGCGCAGGCTGAGCGCGAGCCCGGCGATCACGAGCGCGGGCACGGAGAAGGTGGCCACGATCACCGGAATGTCGAAGAGGTAGGTCGGGGCCGTGTCGAAGTACGGCGTGAGCGTGCCGCCGTAGCCCACGCCGAGGTAGCCGATCCAGTACCCGAGCAGGCGGAAGCCCTCGCTCAGGCTCGTGGTGTCCCAGATCGAGCCGGGCGCCTCGGTGAAGGGCAGGAAGTTGAGTCCGTAGCGGGCGTGCGCCGCCACCGGCACGATCCACCACAGCGAGGCCAGCACGGCAAGCGGCGCGGCCCGCACCGCGAAGGCACCCACGTCGCGCCAGCGCACCGGCCCGAAGGCCGCCTCGTAGGCCGCCAGCAGGATCGGGGCGAGCAGGATCCAGCCGGTCACGGCGGCGTTCACCCCGCCGCCGGTCGACGCGAGCACCAGCGCGAACGCCGCCGCCCACCAGAGCCGGCGCGGGTCGCGCACGCCGCGCTGGACGATCAGCAGCAGCCACGGCAGCGCCGCGTAGCCGAGCAGCGTGACGCTGGTGCGGTTCGCGAATACCACCACGTAGGGGTTGAGCAGCACGAGCAGCCCGGCCACCAGGTGCGCGGCGCCGCGCTCGCGAGGGAGCAGGGCGTCGAGCAGGCGCACGGTCCCCCACGCCGCGAGCGCCAGCAGAAGACCGAGCCAGAGCCGCTGGATCAGCCAGGGCGGCAGCCCGAGCAGGTCCCCGAGCGCGAAGAACGGCCCCATCGGGAACAGGTAGCCCGAGTACTGACCCGACTGGACCTGCCCCAGACCGCCGGAGTCGCTCCAGACCGACGCCACGTCGGCGAGGAAGCCGACCGGGTCGACATGCAGGTCGATCTTCGTGTCCGCCACCGCCTCGCCGGGACGCTGGAGCAGCGCGATCGCGAACGCGAGCGCGGCGAGGGCGGGCGAGAGCAGGCGGCGGGACACTCGGCGGCGGGAGGCTACTGTTCGCCCCGATGTCGAGCCCGGGCCGCCTCGCCGTCCGCCTCGCGCTGCTCGCGGTCGCGCTGGCGGCGGTCGTCGCGATCGTGTCCTGGCAACGCACGGAGGACGATTGCAACGAGGCCGCGGCCACGATCGGGCGCGCACTGGGCGGGATCGGCGGCGGCGCCGCCGAGCTCAGCGAGGCGCGTTCCACACTGCTGGGCGGATGTCACGCGAGCGCCCCGGTCCTGAGCGCGGCCGGGGCGCTGCAGGGCGCCGGCCGCGCCGGCGAGGCGGAGCCGCTGCTGCGCCGTGTTCTGCGCGACGAGCCGGACAACTTCGGCGCCTGGGCCACGCTCTCGCTCCTGCTGGCCGACAGCGATCCGGCGGGCGCACGGCGGGCGCGCGGGCGCGCGCTCGAGCTCAACCCGCTGGCGGGGCGCTGAGCTCATCGCGGAGCTCCTCGGCGGCCAGCAGCGCGCCGGCGAGCACCACCGCGACGAGTGTGAGGGCCGGCATCTCCCAGTCCCAGTCGAGGCAGGTGTGCACCCCCCAGACGGTGAGCGCCGCCGCCATGCCGCTCGTCAGGGACGGATCCGCGCGCCACGAGCGGCGCGCCGCCAGCGCCACGGCGCCCACCAGCGCGGCCAGCAGCGCCAGGCCGATCAGCCCGAGCTCGGCGGCGGTCTCGAGCGGGAGCGAGTGCGCGTCCCCCACCGCCTCGTCGATCTCGCGCTCGCGCCGCCACTCCACCTCGAACGAGCCGCTCCCGCCGCCGCGCAGAGGGTCGTCCGCGAACTGGCCGAGCGCCACCTCCCAGTAGTCGTAGCGGTTGCTCCCCACCTCGCTGAGCCGCCCGGCGGTCGCGCCCTCGGGCGCGTTCTCACCGCTGTCGTCGAGGGCCGCCGCCGCCAGCGGGGCTCCGATGATGAGCAGGAGCGCGAGCGCCGCCACGAGGCCGGGCCGCTTGAGTGCTCGCGCGGGCTCGGCCGGCTGGCGCTCGCCGGCTCCCTCCCGGGCGAGCCGCGCGACTGCGCCGCCCGCCGCGGCCGCGAGCACGAGCAGAACGGCCAGCATCACGAGCCCGTCGGCGCGCCGGTCCGCAGCGGAGCCCGCGAGCGACTCGACCCCCGGCAGCAGGCTCGCCGCGACCGCCGCGAGCCCGCCGGCCACGAGCGCGATGGCGGCGGCGCCAAGCTGTTGCCTGCCGGGCGCGAGCAGCAGCAGCACCACGACGCCGACGGCGAGCGCGGCGAGCGCCCCCCGCGAGAAGCTCACGTAGACGCCCGCCGCCAGCGGCACGGCGGACGCCGCCGCGGCCGCCCGCAGGGCGAGCGGCCTGGCGGTGTCGCCGCTCACGCGGGCGCAGAGCACGAAGCCGATCGCGGCGAGCGCGCCCATCGCGTTCCAGTAGGTGAGCGGCTGGTCGAGCCGCCCGGCGGCGCTGATCGAGGTCTCCTGCTCGACGATCCCGGGCACGAGCCGCCCGGCGAGCCCATAGCCCACCACCACGAGCGCGCCCGCAGCCAGCACCGGCTCCACGCGGCGCAGCTCCTCGCGCCGCCGCCAGGCGGTGATCGCCAGCAGCAGCGCGCCGAGGTAGAGCAGGTCGCGGATCAGGTCGTCCTGCGCCGGCCCGCCGAGCGGCGCCCACGAGGCGCCGATCGCCACCCAGGCCGAGAGCGCGGCCAGGGCCCCCAGCCCGACCCGCGCCGGCGTGCCGCCGGGGAACGGCTGCGCGAAGGTGAGGGCCGACAGCGCCACGAGCACCCAGGCCGTGACCGCGGCCACTGCGCGCGGCCCGTCGAAGAAGCCGCCGGCGCGAAAGGCGAGCACGGCGGGGCCCACGAGGAGCACGGCCTGCACGACGAGACGCGCCGGGCGGTCCGCGAGGCCCGGTGAGGACGGCCGTGGCAAGTCTGCAATATTGGCAAGCGGTGTCGACGCGGGCACAGGCAGCGGCCGCCCCGGAGCGAGGCGGCGCGCGCCTCGGACGCGCTGCGCTGCCGCTGCTCGGGCTGTTCGCGGGGGCGGCGCTGATCTCCGGCTTCACGATCTGGCGCGGAGGCGCCGAGTTCGACGAGGGCGTGGTGCTGGCGGCCGCGGCGCGGGTGGCGAACGGCGAGCTGCCCTACCGCGACTTCCTCTGGCCTTACGGCCCCGCCCAGCCCTACGCGCTCGGGGCTTGGTTCGATCTCTTCGGGCCCTCGCTCATGTCCTGGCGGGTGCTGCGGGTGCTCTGCGACGCCGCGGTGGCAACCACCGTCTACGCGCTCGTGCGCCGCGACGCCCCGCCCTGGCTGGCGCTCGTGGCCTGGCTCACCGCGGCCTGCGCTATGGCCCAGCCCACGAGCCCCACGCCGTTCCCGTTTGCGCTCTTGCTGGTGCTGCTGGCCTACGGCGCCGCCACCCGCTCCCGGGAGAGCATCCTCCCCGCGCGCGACCTCGTGGCAGCCGGCCTCCTGATCGGACTGGCCGCCGCCTGGCGGCTCGACTTCGCGCTGTACGGGGCGGCGGCGGTGGCGGTGGCCCTCCTTCTGCGGCCGGGCCCCAGCCGGGCGCGGGCGCTAGCGCTGTTCGCGGCGCCCGCGGCCGGCCTGGCGCTGCTCCTCTACCTGCCCTTCGCGGCCGCCATCGGCCCGGCCGACCTCTACGACGAGCTGGTGGGCAAGTCGCTCCGGGAGAAGGAGTGGTGGACGCTCCCGTTCCCGTTCTCCTACCACGGCGACCTGCGCGCCTGGCCCCCGGGCGCGCTCGCCGAGGACGCCAAGGACGTGCTCGGCTTCTACCTCCCGCTGCTCGGGCTCGTGGGCCTCGGACTCGCCCTGTTCGCGTGGCTGCCGTCGGCACGCAGCGAGTGGCGGCTGGCCGGCCTGCTCGTGCTCGCCGCCGGCATGGTGGCCTACCTGCTTTCGCGGGCCGACGAGTTCCACACCACCCCGCTGATCGTGGCGCTCGCGCTCGTGCTTCCGGCCTGCATCGCGCTCGCCCGGCGCCCGCGCGTGCTCGCGCTGGCGTGCGCCGTGGTGCTCGGCCTGTTCCTGCTCCACGGCGTGGCCAACCGCGGCAAGGCGCTGCTCGCCCCGCCCGAGCTCGACACGATCGACGTGGCGGTGGCCGACGGCGCCAAGGCGCCACCGGGCGAGGCGCGCGCGATCGAGCGGATGGTCGAGACCGTGCAGGGCCTGGTGCCGCCGGGCGAGCCGATCTACGTGGCCACGCTGCGCTCCGACCTGGTGCCGTTCAACGACCCGCGCGTGTATGTGCTCACCGAGCGACCCAACGCGGCCGAGGCGGACTTCGGCCTGCTCGCCCGCCCCGGCGAGCAGGCCGCCATCGTGGCCGCGCTCGAGCGCGAGCGCCCGCGCGCGGTCGTGCGCTGGCTCGACCCGATCTCGGTGCGGCGCGAGCCCAACCTGCGCGGCGAGCCGACCGGCGTGCGCATCCTCGACCGCTACCTGGAGCGCGAGTACCGGACGCTCGTGCGCCGGGGCGAGTACGAGGTATTGGTGCCGCGTTAGGGCTTCTGCGGGAACACCTTGTCGTACGGCACGCAGCTCCAGCGACCCCTCAGGTGCACCTTGGTCAGCGCCTTGGGCGGGTTCGCGAACAGCACCATGTCGACCGTCCCCGACGCGCCGTTCTGGCTGACGGCCTTGACGCTCACGGTGCCGAAGTGCTTCACGATCGGGTCCTGGCCGACCGGGTTGTAGCTGCTCCAGCTCCCGCCGCCTGGCTCGCCGAAGCGGGTGACCAGGGCGCTGCCCCAGGGGCCCGGGTTGTCGATCTCGGACGGGTAGCTGCCCGGGCCCGCGCCGCTCACGTCCAGCAGCACCTGGCCGAGGCCTTGCGGGCGCGAGGGCGAGTAGCCGGTGGCGAACAGCGCGTCGAGCCGCCGCGAGCCCATCTCGCTCGACTTCAGGCCGCACGAGCCCCGCTCCTTCACGACCATGTTGAACGCGCCGGAGACGACCATCGCGCTCGGGTCCTGGTCGCACGCCTCGCTGAGCTTGGCGCCCTTCAGCCGGACCGTGGCCGCCTTGCCGTGGGCGAACAGGGCCAGGTAGCCGTCGTCGCCCAGCCGCGGTATCTCCCGGCCGTCCGGGCAGGTGCACTGCTTGCCGAGGCAGACGTAGCTGTCGCCGTCCTGGATGCGGAGATCCCCCTGCTGCCCGTGGAGGAGCCCCCACGCGCTGTTCGGCGAGCCCACGTCGAGCTTCATCGCCTCAGCGCCCTTGGCCGGGTTGAGGCCGACCACGGTGCGCCGGTAGGCGCCGGTGTCCAGGTTCACCGTTCCGGCTCCGACGGCGACCGACGGTGGGTTGTAGCGACCCTGGTCGACGGGAGGTAGGTGCGGGCCAGCGGTGACCCAGCTCTGGCCCAGGGGGCTCAGGCGGGTGCCCGACGGCGCGAGCGTGTCGAGGAACTGGACCGGATTTCCGCCGGTGAAGATCCCATAGGCGTCCTTGGGCGGGGCCTTGAACATCGCGGTGATCGTCTGGAAGACCTGGGCCTGGCCGTAGCGGTGGGCGAGGTGCGCGTAGTAGGGCATGGCCGAGTACGCGTGCTGGGTCAGCGGCGCGGTGAAGTTCTTGAAGTAGGCCTTCCAGTCGCCCGAGATCACCTGCGAGTCGTAGCCGGCGCCGAGCCAGTGCTTGCTCACGACCGCCTGCACCCACTCGGCCGCCCCCTCCGCCACCCACGGCGCCGACCCGTACGGCGCCGGGCTGAGCTGGAACTCGTAGCAGTGGGTCAGCTCGTGGAGCATCAGCTCCCTCACGTAGATGTTGTCCGGGTCCGTGCCGGGTGGGAACGAAATCCGGCAGCCGCCGTCGAGCTGGGCATAGGCGCCGGCGTCCGCGCTCTTCCAGACCAGGTCGACGTCCACGTGGACGAGGATGGTCAGGTCGGGCGAGAGGAACGTGTTGAGCAGCGCGCTGCCCTGGTCCGCGATCTTCTGAAGCGCGACCAGCTGCGCGGAACGGGCACGCCGAGGCGCCGCGGCGGGTTTGGCGCCCGGGGTCCTGACGCCCGGCAGCGCTCTGCGGACGGCCGCGCGCTGCCTACGGCTCAGCCGGGGCCAGTGCCGGAGCACCCAGCGGATCGGGCCGGACGCGGACCGGATGTGCGGGTAGCCGCCCTTTCGTGGCTTGACCCCGGGCAGCGGGGCCACGGTCGCGGCGAAGGTCTTGAGCGCCGTGTCGCGCGCCACGCCGCCCTTGCGGCCGACAGGGACGATCGCGCGGAGGGAGGGGACGCGCTTCGCCTTGGCCGCGACCGCGTCGGGCCCGGCCGCACCGGCGCTCACCGGCACCGCCGCCGCGACCACCACCGTGGCCGTCAAGAGGACTCCGATTCCATGGAGAATTCGACCGCGCATGCACTCCGAACCGCGGAGCCAGGGAGAACTTACGCGCGCCGCCTGAGCACTCATGGCAAGATGCCCAGCCTCCCGTGGCAGTGGACCTGGTCATCGACGTCGAGAACACGCCCGGGGCACTCGCGCAGGTCGCGGCTGCGATCAGCGATGCCGGCGTGAACATCGCGGCGGCCACCTGCGTCGGCCCGGGCGAGCGCGCCGAGCTCCACATCCTCGTCAAGCACGCCGGCGCCGCCAGGCACTCGCTCGCAATCTCGCATCTGGCGGTGACCCGCGAGCGCGAGGTGGTGGTCGTCGAGGTCGAGGACAGTCCCGGCGTGCTCGCGGACCTCACGCGCAAGATCGCGCGCGCCGGGGTCGACCTCGACCTGGTCTACGTGGCCACGCGCAACCGGGTGGTGTTCGGCTCGCCGGACCTCGACCGGCTGAAAGCCGCGCTCGACTAGGTCCACGCGGCGGCGAAGTCGAGCTCGCGGGCCCAGTCGGGCCGGTCGATAAGCGGATTCCGGTTGCCCTGGAGCTCGTGGACGGCGGCGTTGCGGTGGCGCTCGTACTCGCTCACCGGGTCGTTCTCGTGCCAGCGCAGCAGCATCTCGAGCCGCCCGGCGGTGAGCTCGCGCTCAGTGTCCCCAACCTGACGCGGGTAGCGCAGCAGGAAGTAGAGCGTGGCGCGGGCGACGGGGCCCCTCCCGGCGGACGGCTGGAACCCCTCCTCCTCGCGCCGGCCGCAGTCCTCGCGCAGCACGCGCCGGCGGCGGTCGAAGTCGAAGTAGGGCCAGTTGCCGCGGAAGCTGTTGCAGCGCGACTCACAGGCGAACAGGTGGTGCAGGTCGCCCCGCATCGGCTCGCGCTTCGAGAACCACGACTGCGGCACCACGTGCTCGCAGTTGAACGGCATCTCGCGCTCGAGCGCGTCGAACTCGGCCTCGAGCTCGCGCGGCCCGAGCGCCACGCCGTCCCGCACAAGGCCGATCAGCCGCTCGCTGCGCGCCCGCTCGGCCTCGAGGTCGGCACGCACCAGCTCCTCGGCGGTGAAGCTCTCGCCCGAGTAGATGCTGCGCAACAGCCCGTCAGGGTGCAGGTCCACCCAGGGATAGACGAAGCGCGTGGGCTTGTAGGACGGCTGCGGCCCATGCGTGTCCTCGAGCAGCGCCGACAGCGCCCGGTAGAGCTCAGCCCCCGTGGCCGCGCCGTCGACCGGCCGGTAGTAGCGCTCACGCTCCGCTTCGTCGGCGGACTCGTCGAAGTAGGGCCGCTCGCGCGCCGCCTCCACGGCGGCCAACGCCGCCTCCAGCTCGAGATCCTCGACCGGCACGGACCAACATCTAGCGCCCGGCTGTCACCCGGGTGTCACCGGCGCATCACGCTCGGCGCCGCTAGAAGCCGAGTGCTCCCTGGCCGCCCAGCACCGGCAGCTCGATGCTGCTCTCCGACGGCCGCAGCGTGAGCCGCGTGCCGGGGTCGGGCCGGATCGTGTAGTCGTGGTCGGTGGACACCACCACGAGTCCGACCCGGTGCCCCGCCTCGAAGATGTAGTCGTCCGGCTGGAGGTCCCAGCGGAAGTCGTAGTAGCGGCCGCGGCGCACGGGCTCGCTGTCGCTGTAGCCGTTCCGGTTCTGGGGATCGAGCCACCCGCGGGTGACCATCACCGGCGCGTCGCCGCCGGGCCCGTAGTCCACGAGCACCGCCGTGAGGTTCGCCGCGTTGCGGTTCTGGATCGACATCTGCAGGTTGACCCAGGGCGTGCCGCTGATGCGCACGTTCGCTCCGAGCGCCGGCGAGCGGTAGATCAGCCGGTTGGGCCGATCCTCGTCCGGCCCCTGGATCAGCACGTCGTCGGTGTCGAAGGTGCGCCCCTCGTCCACGAAGTCCTGGACCCAGGCCGCGGCGCTCGCATCGCTCGAGAGCGTGCCCGGCGCGTCTCTATCCGGAGCGGACAGCCGCAGGGTGGCGTCGCTCGTGCCCGGCGCGGGCCAGTCCGCCTCGCTCGAGAGCGAGCCGTCGACACGCTGGATCGTCGAGCGGGGCTCGCTCATGATCCCGTTCTGGACGCCGAACAGCTCGTGATCCATCCAGCGGTTCTCGGTGGCCTTGTAGGCCAGCTGGGCCGGCGAGCCGCCCGGGCCCTGACCGCCGTGGCCGCCGTTGTGCAGCCAGATCTTGCGCGGAACCTCGTACTGATCGAGCCGGTACCACCACTCGGCGAACGCCTTGGTCATGACGTTCCAGTCGTTCAGGCCATGGACGACGAACACGCTCGCCTCGATGTCGTCCACGTCGTCGAGGTAGTCGCGCGCTGCCCAGAACGGGCTGTAGTCGCCCGTCACGCGGTCCTGCGTCTCGAGCAGGTAGGGCAGCGTGCCGGCGCAGCGGTCGTCCATCCGGCTGCCGCCGATGAAGGAGGCCAGCACGTCGGTGTCCTCGCCGAGGAAGCCGTTGTCCCCCACGCCCTGGACCTCGGAGTGCGGCGCCCTTACCAGGCCGTTGGCGCGGTAGTAGTCGTACCAGCTGGAAATCGCCGAGATCGGGACGATCGTCTCCAGGCCCTCCACCCCGGTGGTGGCCACCTGGTTGGGCAGCGTGCCGTTGTAGGAGACGCCCACCATGCCCACGGCGCCCGTGGTCCAGTCGGCGCTCACCTGGCTGCCG
>DASRIC010000005.1:0-16493 GCA_035650215.1 Thermoleophilaceae bacterium | reverse complement strand
TGGCGTCCGTGGCGCCCTTCTGGAAGCCGGCGATGTAGTGGTCCACCGGCGGGATCTTCTGGCCGCCCACCGTGGAGACCGTGTTCGCGTTGTTGTCCTTCGCCCAGAGGCCCGCGAGGTAGCCGGCGAGGTAGCCCGCCTCCTGCTCCTTGAAGAGCAGGCCCTCGACGTTCGTCGGCTTGCCCTTCAGGGCGGCGGCCGAGAAGTCGACGATCGCGAACTGGTTGTCGGGGAACTTCTTGGCGACCGTGGCCGTGGCCTCGCCCATGAGGAAGCCGACCGAGATGGTCAGGTCCTCCTGCTGCTGGGCGGCCGTCGTCAGGTTCGGGATGTAGTCGCCGTTCGACTTCGAGAGGAAGACGCGGCCCTCGACCCCGAGCTTGGACTCGGCGTCCTCGAGGCCCTTGTTGGCGAGGAAGTTGAACGAGCGGTCGTTCAGTCCGCCGATGTCGGTCACCAGACCGGCCTTGATGGACTTGCTGGAGCTCTCGCTCGAGCTCTTGTTGCTCCCGCCGCTGTCGTCGTCGTCGTCGCCACCACAGGCGGCGATTCCAAGTGCAAGCGCTGCGAGCAACGCGAAGATGGTCAAACGGAAGGACTTACGCACGGTTGAGTCTCCTCGTTGGGTCAGGGACGGGGCCACCCTACAACGTTTCCTTTAACCGCTCTTTGAGCGTTTCGTCGCAGAACGCGGCGTCGACGGCGGTCCCGGTGATCTCGCTCAGCTCGTCGTCGCCGTAGCCGAAGTGCTCGCGGCAGATCTCGTACTCGCCTCCGATGGAGGCGCCGAAGTACGGCGGGTCGTCGGAGCCGAGCGTGACCCGCACCCCCGCCTCGATCAGCTGCGGCAGCGGATGCTCCTCGTAGCTCGGGAAGACCCCGAGCACCACGTTGCTCGTGGGGCAGACCTCGAGCACGATCTCGCGCTCGGCGAGCTCCTCCACGAGCGCCGGGTCCTCGATCGAGCGCACGCCGTGGGCAATGCGGGTCACGGGGAGCTCGAGCGCGGCACGCACGGACTCCGGCCCCGCCCACTCGCCGGCGTGCACGGTGCAGCCGAGGCCGGCCGCGGCGGCGATCTCGAACGCCTCGGCGTAGTCGCCGGCGGGGAAGTCCTCCTCGGCGCCGGCCATCGAGAACCCGACCACGTAGGGGTGCGGGTGCTCGGCGGCGTGGCGCGCCACCCGCAGCGCCTGCTCGACCCCGAAGTTGCGCACGCACGAGATCAAGATGCGGCCCTCGATGGCGTGGTCGCCGCGCGCGTCATCGATACCCCGCGCGATGCCGTCGAGGTGCTCCTCGTCGCTCAGCCCCACGAGCGCGGCGTGGTCGGGCGAGGCGGTGAGCTCCACGTAGACCGCGCCCTCGCGGGCGCAGCTCGCGAGGTACTCGTAGACGATGTCGCGGTAGTCCTCGCCGGTGCGGATCACGCTGGCCGCGAGGTCGTAGGTCCTGAGGAAGTCGAGGAAGTCGTCGTAGCGGAAGCCGCCCGCGCCGTCGAAGACGCCGTCGGGCAGCGGCAGGCTGTTGCGCTCGGCCAGCCGGCGGATCAGCTCCGGCGGAGCGGTGCCCTCGAGGTGCACGTGCAGCTCCGCCTTGGGGACGCCGGCCGCGCTCATCGCAGGATCTCCAGCACGGGCGGCACGGCGCGCGGCGGCACGTCGCCGATCCCGTAGGCGTCGCGGAGCGCGTCGCCCGCGCGGCTCGCGGACGCCTCGTCGCGCGCGTGCACAAGCGCCAGCGGGCGCTCGCCGGGCCCCACCCGCTCACCCGGCGCGGCCACCTCGGTCAGGCCGACCGCGTGGTCCACCGGGTCGGTCTCGCGGGTGCGCCCTCCGCCCAGGGCGATCACGGCGAGGCCCACGGCCCGCACCTGTACGGCGGTGACTATTCCCGCCTGCGCGGGCTCCGCGGCAAGCTCCACGGGCGCCGCGGCCAGGTGGCGCTCCGGGGCCTCCAGGAGGTCGGCGGGCCCGCCGAGCTGCGCGACCATCGCGGCGAAGCGCTCCGCAGCCGCGCCGCCGTCGAGGGCCCGCTCCGCGGCCGCGCGCGCCTCGTCCTCGTCGTCGATCACGCCGCCGAGCCGGAGCAGCTCGGCGCTCAGAGCGAGGGTCACCGCGCGCAGCCGCTCGTCGGCCGCCGCTCCCGTGAGGTGGTCGATCGACTCGCGCACCTCCACAGCGTTCCCGGCGCTGCGGCCGAGCACTCGGTCCATGTCGGTGAGGAGAGCCGAGGCGTGCAGGCCGTTGCCGCGCGCGATCTCCACGATCGCCTGCGCCAGCTCCGAGGCCTGCTCGTGACCGGGCAGGAAGGCACCGGAGCCCACCTTCACGTCCATCACGAGCGCGTCGAGGCCGGCCGCCAGCTTCTTGGAGAGGATCGAAGCCGCGATCAGCGGGATCGACTCGACGGTCCCGGTGGCGTCCCGGATGGCGTAGAGGCGACGGTCGGCCGGCGCGAGTGTGCCGGTCTGGCCCACGATGGCGCAGCCGGCGCTCGCCACGGCGCGCCGGAAAGTGTCGTTGTCGGGCGCCGTGTCGTACCCGGGTATCGCCTCGAGCTTGTCGAGCGTGCCACCCGTGTGGCCGAGGCCGCGGCCGGAGATCATCGGCACCGCTCCGCCGCAGGCGGCCACGATGGGCGCGAGCAGGAGACTCACCTTGTCGCCCACGCCGCCGGTCGAATGCTTGTCGAGCGCCGGCCCGTGGAGGCCGGCGGCCGACCAGTCGAGCACGTCGCCCGAGCGGGTCATCTCGCCGGTGAGCGCGATCCGCTCGGCGGCGCTCATCCCGCGCACCACCACCGCCATCGCCAGCGCACCAACCTGCGCGTCGCTCACCGAGCCGTCGCTGATGCCGCGCACGAGGAATCCCAGCTCCTCGGGAGTCAGCTCGCCGCCGTCGCGCTTGCGCCGGATCAGCTCGGGCACGAGCACGGTCAGCGCGCCAGCCGATCGACGAAGCGCGTGATCAGCGGTGCCAGGCTCTCGGCCGCGCGGGCGGCGTCGGTGAGCGTCTGCTCGTGGCTGAGAGCACGCTCGCTCATGCCCTCGGCGAGGTTCGTGATCGCCGACACGGCTGCCACGCGCAGCCCGCAGTGCCGCGCCACGATCGTCTCGTGCACGGTCGACATGCCCACGGCGTCGGCCCCGAGCATGGCGAAGGCGCGGATCTCTGCGGGCGTCTCGAAGCTCGGGCCGCTCACCGCCAGGTAGACGCCCTCGTGCAACGTGATCCCGAGCTCCTCCGCGGCGCTACGCAGGCGGGCGCGCAGCTCGGGGTCGTAGGCGTCCCGGAGGCTCACGAAGCGCGGGCCGAGCTCATCCTCGTTCGGGCCAATCAGCACGTTGGCGCTTGCGAGGTTGATGTGGTCGGTTATCAGCATGAGCGAGCCGGGCCCCGCCTCCGGGCGCAGGGAGCCCGCGGCGTTCGTGAGCACGAGGATCTCCGCCCCGGCCGCGCGCAGGGCTCGCACGGGAGCGCGCACCTGCTCGGGGTCGCCGCCCTCGTAGAGATGCGCCCGTCCCTGGAGGACGGCCACCGGCACGGAGCCGATCCGCCCGAGCACCACGCGTCCGGCGTGGCCGGCCACCCCGGGCTCCGGGAAGCCGGGCAGCTCCTCGTAGCCCACGGTGACCGCGTCCGCCAGGCCGTCCGCTACGGCGCCGAGGCCAGAGCCGAGCACCACGCCCACGCGCGGCGGCTCGGGGCCGCGCGCGGCGAGCAGCGCTCCCGACTCGCGCCAGCTCACCCGCCGTCGCCGGCGTCGAGGTCGAACGCGAGAGGTAGCAGCTCGCCGACGGTGACCGTCCGCCGCTCGCCGCCCGGGCGCCCGAGGTGCACGGGAGTCTCCGGCCGGGCGAACTCGGCGAGCCGCTGGCGGCAGCCGCCGCAGGGCGGGCAGATGTCCATCCGCTCGGCCACCACGGCCACCTCGGCCACCTCGGTCACGCCGGCCGCCACGAGCGCGCCCAGGGCCGACGCCTCGGCGCACTGCCCCTGCGGGTATGCGGCGTTCTCCACGTTGGCGCCGGTGAACACGCGGCCGTCCGGGGCGCGAAGCGCCGCTCCGACCCTGAAGCGCGAGTAGGGCACGTGCGCGTTCCGCATCACCTCGTCGGCCGCGGCCAGCAGCCGCTCCGGCCCCTCGAGGAGCAGGTCCGAGTAGCTCCCGGCAACGAGGTCGCCGTCCTCGATGCCGAGCTCGGCGCGCAGGTGCTCGACCTTGTGCCGCTCGTCCGTGAGGTCGGACCCCTCCGCGGCAACCGCCTCGAGCTCGAGGTGGCTGCCCAGCCCCTCCACCTCGTCCAGGTGGATGCGCACGCTTTCCCAGATGAGGAGACGACGGCGCTTGTCGACCACCACGAGCGTCCCGTAGGCGGCCTCGAGCGCCCCGCGAAGCGCGGCGGGGTCGGCCACCGGCACGCGCCGGTAGGCGCTCGTGCGGGCGTCGGGCGAGTTGCTTCGTCGATACTCGATCAGCTCGTCGTCGCCGGGCGTCTGCTCGCGCAGCTTGAGCCGCCCCCGCGCGCCCGCGAAGTAGCTGTCGCGCTGTTGCATCGTGCCGTGGTCCTCCGCGCCGAGCGCGAGCGCGCGCTCGAGCGTGCCCGCGGGGTCGGGGTCGCGGGCCTTCAGCTCGACATTCCGGGTGGAGATCGTCATCGCAACGCACCCGGCCGAGCCAGGTGCTCGCGCACGGCAGCGCGCGGGCGACGATATCGTCGCGTCATGTCCCAGCGTCTCGTCGTGGTCGAGCACGCGGTGCTGTCCGACCGCCTGACCGTGATGCGCGACCGCGAGACCGGCTTCGCCGACTTTCGCCAGGCCCTGTTCGAGGCCTCGGCCATCCTGGCCGTCGAGGCCGCGCGCGAGCTGCCGGTGTCCGAGGTCCCGATCGAGACACCGCTCGAGCCGACCACCGGCACGCGCCTGCACCAGGACATCGCGATCGTGCCGGTGCTGCGCGCGGGCCTGGGGATGGTCGAGGCCTTTCTGCGCCTGCTGCCCGGCGCCCGGGTCGGCCACCTCGGCCTCTACCGCGACGAGGAGGCGCACGAGCCCGTGGAGTACCTCGAGCGCCTGCCGCCGAGCCTCGCCGACGCCTTCACGTTCGTGGTCGATCCGATGCTGGCCACCGGCGGCAGCGCGGTGCACGCGCTCGACCGGCTGAAGGAGAAGGGGGCGCGGACGCTCGTGCTCGTCTGCCTCGTGGTGGCGCCCGAGGGAGTGAAGGCGGTGAGCGACGCCCATCCCGACGTGCCGATCTGGGCCGCCGCGATGGACCGCGAGCTCGACGAGAATGCCTACATCCGCCCGGGCCTCGGCGACGCGGGCGACCGGGTGTTCGGTACGACGTAAGGACAGTCTTCCCTCTCGCACATTGCGGGATCGCCGCAACCGTCGTAGGTTGGGCGCCGCACCATGGACTCGCAGTCGCGGTGGTGTCCGGCCGTCGCTGCACGAATGAGGGGGGACGACCCCATGAAGCGAACACGCAGGCTGCTCGGCGTTCTACTTGCTGTGGCGACGGTGACCCTCGCCGTGGTTCCCGCGGCGCAGGGAGCGATCTTCGAGCGCTTCCGGTTCGTCGACGAGCCCTACTCCTTCGAGGAGGAGATCTGCGGGATCGAGGTCGAGATCGAGGGGACCGCAAGCGGCCACACCCGTGTCCGGGCCGGCACCGGCAAACGGGCCACCGCGTTCTTCGACCACACCAACGTCGAGTTCAGCGAGACCTGGACGGCGGCCAACGGCAACTTCGTGACCGTGACCGGCAACTTCAACTTCAACGAGACCAAGGCCGTGCCACTCGGCGGCAACGTGTTCAGGTTCACCTCTGTCGAGTCGGGCCAAGCGTTCACGCTCTCCGACTCGCAAGGGAACCTGGTCCTGCGTGAAAGCGGCTCGATTCACTTCGGCCTCATCTTCGACACGCTCGGCGACGCCACCCCCGGCGGGGTCGTCATCGAGGAGCTCGAGCCCAGGCTCAACGGCCAGCACCAGGGCTTCTTCGACGAGGATCTGTGCCCGGTGCTCGTTCCGTTGCTGAGCGGCCCGTAGCACGCCTACCGCGCCACCAGCCGCGCGCTGAGGCCGACGGCATCCGGGTCGTCCTCAGCCGCGGCGAAGCGCTCGGCCACCGCCAGTCCGGCGACCCAGACGATCTGGCCCTCGGCCTCGACCACCGGTAGGCCGCGCCGCAGCGCGCGCGGCACCTTGCGGTCGGTGAACAGGTCCTGGAGGGACTTGGTGCCGCCGAGGCCGACCGGTCGCAGCCGGTCGCCGTCGCGCCAGGAGCGCACGCGGAGCGTGCCGCCGCCGAGCCCCGCCACGATCACCTCGCCCGGCCCCCCCGGCAGCGCCTCGACCTCCCAGTCGCCGAAACGCGCGCGGCCCGGCACCGGGAGCGCCACCGGCGCGGGCGGCTCGGTCTCGCGCGCGCGGGTGAAACGGAGCGTGCCGTACTCGGCCACGGCGCGCAGCCCGTCGCCGAGGTCGAGCGACTTCGTGCCCCGGTCGTCGAGGTCGAGGATCTCATCCGGCACGGGGCGATCGCCGGCGAGCCTGCGCAGCACCAGCCGGCGAACCGCGAGCGGTTTGCCGCGCAGGTCGGCGAGCGAGATCGCCGGCCCGCCGCCCAGCTCGTCGAGGGCCTCGCCCGCGAGCGTGTCGAGCAGGGCCGCCTCGTCGCGAAGCTGCGCGGCCGTGCGGGCGATCGTCAGCTCGGCGGAGGGGGACAGCTGCCGCAGGGCGTCCAGCACGTCGTGACGCACACGCGCGCGCGCGAAGCGCCGGTCGGCGTTCGAGGGGTCCTCGCGCCACGCCAGGCCGCGGCCGCGCAGGTAGCCCCGCACCTCGTCGCGGGTCGCGCCGAGCAGCGGGCGCACGAGCCGGCCGCGCCGCGGCTCCATTCCGTGAAGCGCTCGCGATCCGGGCGACACCGCGAGCCGATAGAGCACCGTCTCGGCCTGGTCCGAGGCCGTGTGGCCGGCGGCGTAGTCGGCCTCGGCGAGCCGCTCGGCGAGCGCGTAGCGCGCGTCGCGGGCGCGCTCCTGGAGGTTGCCGCCCTCGCCGAGCTCGACCCGCTCGACACGGAGTGGCATGCCCAGCGCATCGCACAGCTCGCGCACGAAGCGCTCGTCCTCGCCGGACCCCTCGCGCAGCTCGTAGTTCACGTGCAGCGCGCTCGCGCGCGCGCCGAGCCGCAGCGCCACGTCGAGCAGGCAGACCGAGTCCCCGCCGCCCGAGACCATCACGAGCAGCGGCGCGTCCGCCGCGATCAGCCCGCTCTCGCGCGCCGCCTCGAGCGCCCGCTCGCTCATCCGCTCAGCCGCTGGATCGCGCGGCACAGCCGGCGGGGCTCGTCGAAGCCCTTCAGCTTGACCTGCCCGATCCCCTCGAAGCCGAGATGCGGGGAGTCGCGCACCGCGTCGACCACCGAGTCGGTGACGAGCACCTCGCCGCCGCGGGCACGTGCCACCACCCGCGAGGCGAGATTGATGTCGCGGCCGAAGTAGTCCCCGTCGCGGTAGATGGTGGTGCCGAGGTGGATCCCGATGCGCGGCTCGGGCCGCTCGTCGAACAGGCTCGTGTATCCCACCGCCCAGTCCACGAGTGCACGCAAGTCGTGGCCCACGACCATCACCTCGTCGCCGATCGTCTTCACCACGCGGGCGTCCTCGGGCAGCGTGGCGGTGACCCCCTCCACGAAGCGCTCGACCGACGACAGCGCCTCCTCCTCGCCCTCCTCCTCGGTGAAGCGCGTGTAGCCGGCCAGGTCGGCGAACGCGATCGCCACCCGGACGCGGCCGAGCTCGGCTTCGTCGAGCTCCTGCTCCATGTGGCCCACCACGTCCTGCTCCACGTAGTGGCGCAGGAAGCGCTCGTGCACGTAGTCCATCAGCGGCGAGGCGAGCGGGAGCAGGTCGCGCGCCAGGCTCTCCATCTCGTCGGCCATCTGGAGTCCCGGCACCCCCTCGCGCATCAGCGGCTCGTGCACGTAGATGTGGAAGAGCCGCACCTCGGCGTCGGCGATCTGCGACAGCGCCTGCCCGTAGACGCGGCAGAGCTGGAGGAATGCGACCAGCGGGAAACCGGCGGCGAGGACCGAGGAGACGTAGTGGAGAGCCTGCACGTCGTCGTCCGTGATCTGCTCGAGCGCCGTGGCGGGCAGGCCGATGCTCGCCCAGAAGCGCTCGACGAGCGCTGGCTCGAGGTCCACGATCTCCGCAGCATCAGCGAGCGAGCGGCGCGGCTCGGCAGCACCCCACATGCCCTCGATGAAGCCGTAGGCCAGCCGCCCCTGCCGGCTCGCGTCGGCGATCGAGGCGAGCGAATGGCCGCGCTTGCGCAGGCGCGCCACGATGCGCGCGTGCGCCACGGCTGCTCGGCCCCACGGACCTGCGGGGCGGTGCCCGCGAGCCTTCGATCTCCCTCTCGTGCCGTCGAGCTCCGGGATCAGGCCCGCCCGCGCCCAGCGCCGGAGCGTGCCGGGCGAGACGCCCACCAGCTCGGCAGCCCGCTTCAACGTGACTGGCTCATTCACCTAGCCCGGATTGTGAAGCGAGGGCGCCTCTCACGTAGCAAGAGCGGAGTGGAAGGGTTCACTCCGCCCTTGCGTTGCGGGCTAAGCGGCCCGCGTCGTAGGCCGGTGGCGTCGAGCGCCAGCCGGTCTCTACATCTCTGCTGCCTATCTTGGCGCGGGCGCGGCGGCGAGTCAATGCATAGACTCGCGCGACCGGCCCCTGGAGGAGTGGAGAGACCTTGAACTACTTCGTCACCGGCGCCACCGGCTTCATCGGCAGGCACCTCGTAGGCGAGCTGTTGAAGCGGGATGGGAGCATCCACGTGCTCGTCCGCGAAGGCTCGCGCGGCAAGGTCGATGCGCTGATCCAGCGACTCGGCGTGACCGGCGGCCGGATCCTGCCCGTGACCGGCGACCTGTCCCGGCCGGGCCTCGGGATCGACGCCTTCTCGGAGCCGATCGACCACTTCTTCCACCTCGCCGCGGTCTACGACATCACCGCCGACGAGGAGGCGATGGAGCGCGCGAACATCGAGGGCACGAAGCACGTGATCGAGTTCGCCAACTCGATCGAGGTCGGGCGCTTCCATCACACCAGCTCGATCGCCGTCGCGGGCGAGTACAAGGGCGTGTTCCAGGAGGACATGTTCGACGAGGGCCAGCGCCTGCCGCACGCGTACCACCGCACCAAGTACGAGTCCGAACGACTGGTGCGCGAGGGCGTGGAGGCGAAGACGATCGTGTTCCGGCCCGGCCTCGTGGTGGGCCACTCGGAGACCGGCGAGATGGACAAGGTCGACGGTCCCTACTACCTGTTCAAGCTGCTCCAGCGGCTGCGCCACGCGCTGCCCGAGTGGGCGCCGCTCGCGGGGCCGCAGGGCGGCGATACCAACATCGTGCCGGTCGACTTCGTGGCCAAGGCCATGGACCACATCGCCCACCTGCCCGACTCGGAGCTGCCCTCCGACACCTTCCACCTCGTGAACCCCGAGCCGATGAAGGTCGGCGAGGCGCTCAACGAGTTCGCGAAGGCCGCCCACGCGCCGCAGTTCGCGATGCGCATCGACCAGAACATGACGAACGTCGTGCCGCCCCAGGTGCGGGCGGGCCTGATGGCGCTCCCGACGGTCAAGCGCATCCGTGAGCAGCTCTACAACGACCTCGGCATCCCGCCGGCGGCGATGGAGCACCGCGACTTCCGCTGCAAGTTCGACGCGCGCGACACGCAGCGCGCGCTCAGCGGCACGGGCATCGCCGTGCCTCCGCTCTCGACCTACGCGCCGCGGCTGTGGGACTACTGGGAGCGGAACCTCGACCCCGACCTGTTCCGCGAGCGCTCGCTCGCCAGCGCGATCAGGGGCAAGAAGATCCTGATCACCGGCGCCTCGAGCGGGATCGGGCTGGAGACCGCGCTGAAGGTCGGCGAGGCAGGCGGCGAGGTGCTGCTCGTGTCGCGCACGCGCGAGAAGCTCGAGGAGGTCGCGACCCAGGTGGAGGAGGCGGGCGGCGTGGCCCACGTGCACCCCGCCGACCTCTCCGACCTCGACGACATCGACCGCCTGGCGGCGGAGGTGGTCGAGGTGCACGGCGGCGTGGACGTGCTGATCAACAACGCCGGGCGCTCGATCCGCCGCTCGGTGGCGCGCTCGTACGACCGCTTTCACGACTTCGAGCGCACGATGCAGCTCAACTACTTCGGCGCGCTCAAGCTGATCCTCGCCTTCCTACCGGGGATGCGCGAGCGCAAATCGGGCCACGTGATCAACGTGAGCTCGATCGGGGTGCAGACGAACACGCCGCGCTTCTCGGCCTACGTGGCCTCGAAGTCTGCGCTCGACGCCTTCTCGCGCTGCGTCGCGCCCGAGTGCGTGGGCGACAACGTGAAGTTCACGACGGTCTACATGCCGCTGGTCCGCACCCCGATGATCGCGCCCACGGACATCTACAAGGCCTTCCCCACCCTGACGCCGGACGAGGCCGCCCAGATGCTCTGCGACGCGATGATCGACAAACCCAAGCGGATGGCCTCTCGGCTGGGTACATTCGGCGAGGTGCTCTACGCGGTCTCGCCCAAGACCGTCGACATCGTGCTCAACACCGCCTACAACCTGTTCCCCGACTCCGCCGCGGCGAAGAAGGGCAAGGAGGACGGAAAGCCGGCGCCGGCGGAGGAGAAGAGGGGCAGCGACGACATGTCCACGGAGGCGGTGGCGATGGCCTACCTGCTCCGCGGCGTGCACTTCTGAGCGAGCGCGAGGCACGTCGTTGAATCATCCTGTTCTGGGCTCGCATTTGGTGCCCTAAGCAGGACGACCGCGAAATCAGCGGGCCCGCGTGGCCAGCACGCGCAGCCCCACCACCCGCGCGCCGGCGCGGTTGCCCACGGCGTCGGTGGCGGTGGCCCGGGCGCGGTAGCGGCCCGCCGGGAGCGGCCTGCCGCGCACCTTGCCCGAGAAGCGCCGCGTGTTCGTGCCGGCAGCGCCGGCCTGCCTCAGCCGGGAGAGCGTCCGCCAGCGCACGCATCCCGGCGCCTTCGGGCGCCGCAGGCAGCGGCGGCTGCGCACCCGCTTCGGGCGCTGGATCGCGATGGCCACGCTCGCCGGCTCGGACAGGTGGTACGAGAAGCGGAAGGCACGCCTGCCGCGGCGCGAAGCTCGGAAGGCCCGGATCACCGGCCGGATCGAGTCGACGGTGACAGCGGCCGCGGCCACGGCCGAGGCGCCGTGCGGGTCGGTGACCTGCACGCGCGCCGTGAGCGTGGTGGAGCCGGGATAGCTGGAGCTGGCGGTCGCGCCCTCCGTGGAGCTCTCGAAGGAGCCGTTGCCGTCGAGGTCCCAGGCGTAGCGGAGCCGCAGGCCCTCCGGGTCGCTCGACCCGGAGGCGTCGAACGCCACCGGCGCGCCGGCGCGGACCGCCGGCGGCGAGGCGCTCAGGGCGGCCGCCGGGGGCCGGTTGGCCACCACCGCCACGCCCAGCGGATTGTTGAAGATGTCGCCCTGGCGCAGGATCGACTGGGCCCCGCTCGGGAGCGCCACCCGCACGAGCCCGCCCTCGAGGTCGTTCAGCTCGAAGTCGGACACGATCGGCTCGCCGTCAGGGGTGAGCGAGATCCGCTGTGGGGTCTGGAAGGCGTCCGCCACGCCGTTTCCGGAGACCGCCTGCTGCACGCCGGTCACGGGGTTCACCCGCATCACCGCCGCGCCGCCGCCGGTCTGGTTGACCACGAGCAGGCCGCCGTCGGGCGCCGCCGTGATGCCGAACGGATTGCGCAGGAATGGCGCGCCCGCGGTGAGGGTGGTCTGCTCGCCCGTGGACGGGTTCACGCGGAGCACGGCGCCGAGGTCCTGCGGGCAGTCGATCGGCTCGCTGCCGCCGAACAGGTCGCCGTACTCGGTCACGACGAGCGTGCCGGCCGGCTCGATCGCGATCCCGAACGGGTAGCAGAGCTTGTCGCCGCTCGTTACGACCGACTGGGCGCCCGTGGCGGGGTCGATCCGGAGCACCTCCGGATCGCCGCCGAGCCCCACGTTCTCGACCACGAAGATGGTGCCGTCGGGAGCCAGTGCCAGGCCGGCGGGATCCACGAGCCGCCCGCCGGCGGAAACGAGCGACTGCGCGCCGGTGACCGGATCCACCCGAACGATCGCGCCGTCGGGGGTGCGCTGGGCGGAGGTGGCGAAGCGGCCCATGTCGGCCACGAGCAGCGAGCCGTCCGGCGCAGCGGCCAGGTCGTACGGATGGTCGAACAGCGCGCCCTGGGGCCCGTTCCTCGAGATCTCGACCAGGCCGCCCGTGGCCGGATCGACCCGCATCAGCACCGCGCGCGAGGCCGTGGAGTTCGTGACGTAGGCCACCCAGGGGTCGCCGGGCGCGGCGACAGCCGTGCCGGTCAGCGCCAGCAGCGCGACGAGAAGGGGGCCTGTGATGCGCATCCTGCGCAATCTGCATCGACCGTAGGCGCGGCCCGCTGAAGCGTCAAATGATGGGAGCCGCGTCCCGGAGCCGCTAGACGAAGGCCGAGCCGCGCCGCACGAGGTTGCGCAGCAGGGCCTCCTGCACGGCAGCACGCACGCGCTCGGAGAGCTCGAGCACGAGCGCGCGGTCGGCCGCGGCGTCCGGCCCGTGGGACGCGGTTTCGATCGGCTCGAGGAACTCGATACGCCAGCGCGAGGGGAGCGGGACCGCTCCCAGCGGCCCGAGCCAGGGGAAGGTCGGCGTAACCGGGAAGAAGGGCGCGCCGATCATGCGGGCGAGCGGCGGCACATCGGCCAGCTTGGGGTAGATCTCCTCGCTTCCCACCACCGCCACCGGCACGATCGGGGCGCCGGTGCGCAGCGCGATCTCCACGAACCCGCCGCGCCCGAAGCGCTGGAGCCGGTAGCGCTCGGCGTAGGGCTTGGCCGTGCCCTTGACCCCCTCGGGGAACACGGCCACGAGCTTGTCCTCCTCGAGCAGTCGCATCGCGTTGTAGGGCGAGGCGGCCACGCCGCCCAGACGCCGGATCGCGGTGGAGATCCAGGGCAGGTCGAAGGCCCAGTTCAGGACCAGGAAGCGCGGGTGGCGCGGCAGCGGGTGCTCGCGCAGGAGCGCCATCCCGATCATGGTGGCGTCCCACGGCAGGATGCCGGCGTGGTTGGCGGTGAGCAGCGCCCGGCCGTGGGCCGGCACGAGCTCGGCGCCCTCCACGCCCACGCGCCACCACGTGTCGTAGAGGAAGGCGAACAGCGGCTCGACCAGGTCGGCGAACTCCTCGTCGAAGCCCCACTCGTCCTCCTCGTACTCGCCCGCGAGGCGACCTATCAGCCGCTCGGCGGTCTCGCGCGCGTCACGCGGAAGCGTCGCCGCGCCGCGCAGCACCGCATCCGGAAGGTCGAGATCGGACTCGAGCCCCTCGCGCAAGCGGCGCATGAAGGCGATCGCGTGGTCGCCGCCGTTCATGCCGCCCATGCCTGCACCGCCGCGACCGTGGAGTGGCGCGCGTGGAAGCCGACCTCCTGCGCGAGCCGGCCGGTGTCCACGCCCCGCCCGTAACGGAGGAGGCGGCTGAAATCATCCGACAGGCGGGTCAGGCCGAGGCGCCGGCCCGCCGTGCTCAGCGGCCCGAACAGCGGCGAGACGAGCGGCAGCGCCGCGCGCCCCGCGAGGCGGATCATCCGCGCCAGGCCGATCGTGCCCTCCCCGGCAACGTTGACCGGTCCCGGCACCGGGTTTCGCACGGCGGCTACGAGCGCCTCCAGCGCGTCGTCCTCGTGCACCAGCTGGATGCGCGGGTCGAAGCCGAGGAACGTCGGGCAGACCGGCTGCGAGAGATAGCGCGTGACCTGGGTGTCGAGCGACGGGCCGATCGCCGGCTGGTAGCGGAGCATCGTGCAGCAGACCCCCGGGTGGCGGCGGGCGTAGGTCTCGAAGTAGGTCTCGATCTCGGCGACGTCGCGCTGGAAGCGGGTGCGCAGCGGGAACAGGCGGGTCATCTCCTCGCCGAAGAATTGCGGCGCGTGCGGCTCGGAGCCGTAGATGCCGGCCGAGCCGCGCACCACGATCGTCTGGATGCTCGGCGCCCGCTCGCACGCCGCGAGCAGCTGCAGCGAGCCGATCACGTTGATGTCGTGCATTGCTCGAGCCGACATGCTCGGGCCGGGCTGGCGGACGATCTGGTTGTGCACCACGGTGTCGGGCTCTGCGCGCGGCACCAGCTCGGCGAGCTCAGGGTCGCGCACGTCGGCGTCGATCCACTCGGTCCGGGAGAGCGTGCGCGCGGGGAGGCGGGTGTCGATGCCCACGATGTGCTCCACCTCCCGGTCCTCCTCGAGGCGGGCGGCAAGGAGTGTCCCGACGTGGCTGCCCACGCCGGTGATCAGCACCCGGCGAGCCACCTACGCCGGGTTCTTCTTGGCGCGCGTGCGCTTGGCCGCCGGCTTCTTCGCTGGGGCCTTCCCTGCGCCGCTCTTGCCGCTCGCCGCGCGGCGCGCCGGGAGCCGCTCTTCGATCGCGTCCAGGCGCCGGCCGATGGCCCGAAGCTCGGCCCGCACCTTTGCGATGTCCTCGTGCGTGGCCGGCCTGCGGCCCTCGAGCGCCTCGCTCACCGAGCGGCGGCCGCGCGCCAGGCGCGACTCGGCGTCCTTGCGCAGCCCTTCCACGGAGCCGGTCAAGTCGTCGAGCGCCCCCTGGGCCGTGTCGCGGCTGCGCTCGGCCGACCCCACGGTGGCGTCGATCGTGCGCTCCACCGCCTCGCGGAGCGCGTCGGGCAGCTCTCTCGGGTTCGTGGGACGCCGCGCCATGGCCCTGAGTGTTCCACAGCGGGGTTACTAGGGTGCCGGGAGTGGCGCCACCCTCCTACCTACGGCCGGCCTGCGAGCTCGCGGAGCGCGTGCTCCTGCCCGGAGACCCGCACCGGGCGCTCGCCGTGGCGCAGCTCGTGCTCGACAAGCCGAGGATGTTCAACCACGCGCGAGGGCTCTGGGGCTACACGGGGATCGCGGCGGACGGCCGGCCGCTCAGCATCCAGTCGACGGGCATCGGCGGGCCGAGCACGGCGATCGTGTGCGAGGAGCTGGTGGGGCTCGGCGCCACGAGGCTGATCCGGATCGGGACCTGCATGCCACTCGCGCCGGAGCTCGAGCCCGGGGACCTGCTCGCCGCCGAGACGGTGCTGCCCGCCGACGGCGCGAGCGCCGCCCTCGGCGCGAACGGCCGGCTCGAGCCGGACGCTCAGCTGCTCGAGGCCCTGGTGCGCGCGGGCGCGCGACCCGCGGCCGTGGTCAGCGCGGACCTCATCTACGAGCGAACCCACGAGCGCGCCGGCGGCTGGGCGGAGCGCGGCGCGCTCGCGCTCGATCTGGAGAGCGCGGCGCTGCTGCGGGTGGGCCGGCTGCGCGAGGTCAGCACGGCCTCGGTCCTCGCGGTCAGGGCGCTCACCGAGGACGAGGACGATCGCGAGGCGCTCGCGCAGCGCCTCGGGACGGTGGGCTATGAGGCTCTTGCCGCTACGACTCGCTGACGGTCAGGCGCTCCTGCGCCCGCGAGACCGGCACCTCGTCGGGCGCCAGCGCCTCACGCAGGCGGGCGAGGTCGCGGCCGATCTCGTCGAGGCGCTCCTCGAGCAGCCCCTCGCGATCACCGCCCCTGGTCGACGCCGAGATGGCCGCCAGCCGCTCCTCGAGCCGGTCGACCGCGTCCTCGATCCCCTCGAGCCGCTGCGATACGGAGCGCAGCCGGCGGGTCACCCGCTCGATGTCCGCGGCGGAGGGCAGGTTGAGCGCGCCCAGCGCGGTCTCCTGGGCCTGCAGCGCCTTCTCGCGCGCCTCGAACGCGCGGGCCACGGCGCCGTTGATCACCGGATTCGAGATCAGCTCCTCCGCGATCCTGCCCAGGGCCTCCTCGCCCTGGCGCGACAGCCGGTCCACGAAGCGCTCGTCCTGCTCGGGCTGGTCCATTCGCCGCAGGGTACACACCCGGGCGAGGGCATCCGATCCGCAGTGGCGCCCGGTACGGCGTCGATCCGGCCAACACTAAGCCTCTAGTTGAGACTAATGGAGTTTGGAAAGGGCGCTGAATGGGAGAATCGTGTCACTGGACGGTGGGAGTGTCGGGCATGATGTGTCCAGCCGCAAGGGGTGGGGGATTGAAGGTATGGACAGGGACGGTCGATACTCACGGGGAGCGCTCTCGCCCACCACTCACGGTTACCCGTTGCAGACCACAGAGCCAGCAGCTAGCTTTCCCTCCAAGGCAGACGGCCACGGCCGCTCGCGCATGCCCGAGGGAGGATCTGAACCAGGACGGATGAAGAGGCGCCTTCTCACACTCCTGCTTGCCGCGGGAGCCCTCCTCGTGGCCGCCGTCACGGGCCTCACCATCCCGGCTGCCGCGCAGACGCAGACGGTGTACGTGCAGCTGCCCACCGGCGAGGTCGTGCCGGTGCAGGTCGACGTGCCGCCGGGCGGCAACCTCGGCGACATCCAGCTTCCCGG
>DASRIC010000004.1:0-81494 GCA_035650215.1 Thermoleophilaceae bacterium | reverse complement strand
CGCGGTGGACGATCACCCGACGGTGCGGCAGGGACTCGGCCTCATGTTCGGACTCGCCCCAGACCTGGAGCTCGTGGGGTCCGTCGAGAACGGCGAGGACGTGATCGAAGCCGTGAAGCGCCTCCGCCCCGAGGTGGTGATCATGGATGTCCGGCTGCCGGGCATCGACGGCATCTCCGCCGTCAAGCGCATCGCCGACGCCGCGCCCGAGGTGAAGACCGTGATGTTCTCCGCCTACGGCGACAAGCGCCTCCTGTCGGACGCGATCGCCGCCGGCGCCCGCGGCTACGTGATGAAGGGCTCGCCGCCCGAGGACCTGCTGCGCGCCATCCGCGCGGTCACCGCGGGCAAGCCGTTCGTGGATCCCTCGCTGTCGCCCGCGCTGTTGATGACCAATGGCATCGGCGACGCCCCGCTCTCGGAGCGCGAGCGCGAGATCCTGCAGCTGCTGGCCGAGGGCTACCACACCGAAGAGGTCGCCCGGCGCATCGGGCTGAGCGCCGAGACCGTGAAGTCGGACACCAAGCGCGCGATCCTCAAGCTCGAGGCCGACACGCGCGTGCACGCCGTGGCGAACGCGCTCCGGCAGGCGATGATCGAGTAGACCTCCGTAGGCAGCCCTCGGAGCAGCCAGCGGAGCAAGCCGAACCTTGGCGCACCGGACGTCCAGTCGACCCGTGTTCCACGCGGAGTCACGGTGAAGGTCGGTGACCCATTGCCATCGCGGCACGATCGGCTCTGGCCGCCAAGGCAGCTCTTCGACGAGGATTGGCTAGATCGACTACCACCAGTCTCAAGGTGCGCTCCTGCTGTTCGTCTCGTCCGAGCGTCCTTTCGGGCGTCGCTCGAGACACCTCCATTTACTCCCAAGGCAGTTGCAAGGTCACCCGCATCGGGGCGCTCGCTGGCGTGAGAACGGGGCCGGGGTGGGTAGGGCGGAGGAGGGATGTCCCAGACCCGATCGCTGCGGCCGCTCGGCGGCTGGGACCTCGTTTCTCGGGGCAGTTTCGAGGCACGCCACCGTGAGCATGTCTGGACGGTCGACCTGGACTACTTCGACTTCGGCGAGAAGCTGCACCTGTACCGCGACGGGATCGAGGTCGAGGTGCAGAAGTCGCCGGCGAGGTTCGAGCTCGGTCAGAGCGCCGCGATTGAGGCGTCGATCGGTCTGCTCGGCATGCGGCAGGTCGATCTCGTCGTCGAAGGCGAGGCGACCACGCTGACGCCCGTCGACGGGACCGCCGAGGCATGGCGCCTACGACTCGCACGCGAGCGTCCCGAGACCAGCCGCCTGATCGGCGCTATCTCATGGGCCGTGCTGGTAGTGGTACTGGTCTACGAGATACCCCAACTGATTGGCTTGGTTGGCAGCGCCTTGGGCGCCGACCTCGAAGCTCCCCGTGCGCTCCGTAACTGTGCTTTGCATGGAACGTAGTAGCGCGCTCGGGTACTTGGACTTCGGCACCGGTACTGCTCGGCCGACCACTCGGCGACGCTTGCCCAGAGCACAAGCTGCAACGCATGTGTAACACGCGCTGAAGGGTTCGGGCGGCTCGGGTAGGGTCGGACGCGCGTCCCCCAATAGGGCACTGGACCCGCTGGGGGAGTCTCGTTGTAAGACCCGCGAGCGACCGAGGAGGCGTCAGGTGCGGAGAGTCAAGTTGATCATCGGAGCGGTTTTGCTTCTGGGAGTCCCGGTGACCCTTGCGGCCGCCCAATCGTCCGTTCCCACCGTGGCCGTGAGCGTGTCAGGCTCGAACGTCGTCCTGGACCCCTCAGGACCGATCGGTGCGGGTCCCACGCGCTTCACGAACGACGCGCGCGCCGAGTTCAACGTCGCCACGTTGCGGGCGGGGGTGAGCGTCGATCAGCTGCGCCAGTCCCTATCCAACCCCCGCTCCGTCAAGGCGCTCGGCCAGGTCTTCCTCGAAGCAACGGCGGCACCGGGGAAGGCGGTCACCGTCGACCTGCGGCCCAACACGACATACGTGGCGGCCGTGATCGCGGGCCGTAGACAGGCGGTCACGACTTTCACCACAGGCGGCCCCAACGGAGCGAGCGCGCCGCGGCCGGACGCGCGTATCCGAATGGTCGACTACGGGTTCCGCGGTCCAACGACCCTGCCGCGAAGCGGTCGCATCCGGGTCGAGAACGCCGGGACGACCCTCCACTTCGCGATCGCGTTCCCGCTGCGTCGGGGCGTGACCGACCGCCAGGTCAACCGAGCCTTCCGCGGCACGAACGAACGGGCCCTCGGGCGTGTTGTCGCGGGCGAGCCCGTCGACGTCCAGGGGCTGATAAGCCAGGGCTCGACCAACGACAACGAGGTGAGATTTGGCCGTCCTGGACGCTACGCGATGGTGTGCTTCTTCAGCGAGCACAACCGACTCGGCATGTACCGGGTCTATCGCGTGCGCTGAGGTCTAGGCGGGCCGCTTCATCCGCTGCGGAGGCACCGGGTCGTGGCGCGGCCATCCGCTGGCGAGACGTTCGCCGGCACCCCGTGGGCCGAGTACTTCCTCACCAGCGAGTCCTTGAAACGAGCGTACCCCGACTGCCGCTGTGGACGACGAGCGACAGCGCGTGGTGGAGCGTGCTCCGAAGCGACAGCGGGAGCGGTGTCGGCGCCGACCAGCGTCGATTGGTACCGCGTTGGTGTTTCGTAGCACTAGGGGTCGCCATCGGCCGCGTACCAACTCGCGACTCCACGCTTTCGGCCGGCCGCTCGGCCTAGCCCAGAATTCCTACGGATGCAGCAGCGAGGTCAGCCGTGCTGACTCTCCCGCGTGTCGTCCGGAGCGACGGCCTGCTGCGTCGATTTGAGGCGCTCCCTCTGCCGCAAAGCGGCATCGGGTACGTTTGGCTGTCTCGAGAGCAGGCCATAACCCTCACGACGCGCGGGCAGTAGTCCGCGGCTCGGATGGAGGTACAGCGAGGAGGACGCGCGTGAACAGCGGACCGACGGTGCAGCAGGGCTCGAGTGGCTCGGACGTGAGGCGGGTCCAGCGCATCCTGGTGATGATCAAGCTGTTCGGGTTTGAGGAGATCGACGGGATCTTCGGGCCGAAGACCAAGGGCGCCGTGAAGTCGTTTCAGGAATCGAAGGGCCTGGTCGAGGACGGCATCGTGGGGCCGGCCACCTGGGGAGCTATGCCCAAGGACCCGAACACCCCTCAGGTCTCGAATGGGGATACGGGCCCCGTCGTGAACGGGCTTCAGCAAGGCCTGCATACGATTGCCAGCGGCGGAAGCGGCCCCGACCCCGGCCCGATCGACGGGATATTCGGACCCAAGACCGAGGTGGCAGTGCGCGCTTACCAGACCGATCAGGGCGTGGCGTCCGACGGCATCGTCGGAGACCGGACCTGGTGGGTCCCAGCCGGGGCCGCGGGCGCGACGCTCGCCTCCCTGTCGGGGTTGACAACGGTCTGAGGTAGGCGTCGTAACCAACAAGCCGCCCGGGACGCGACACCGCGCCGCGCGGCCTCAGGCCCGGCTGGCCAGGACCGACGGCCGCGGAGGACCCTCGTCCGGCTACTGACGCCTCGACACCACGATGCCGGGGTGACCAACCAATGGAGCGGGCCGCGCCGCCCGCGGGCCAGCCCGAGGCTAGAGGCGCCCCAACGTGAAGCTGCGGAGTTGTTTCGACGTTGTCACCATCGGGCGTTGAGCCGTTACAAGGCTCCCGGGATGGTCCTTCGCCATGTCGGGCAGGGGTCGTTGGAGATCGTGTTGCGGGGAGCGTGGCCAGGCGTCGTTGTTGATGTTGGGCGTGGTGGCGCTGCTGCTGGCCGGGGTGGTCGCGGTATTCGCGTTCGGGCAGGCGCTGGGGGCGCGTGGGAAGCATCAGCGGGGCGCGGATCTGGCGGCGATCTCGGCTGCGCAGGTGATGCGCGAGCTGTACCCCAGGCTGTTCGAGCCGCCGCTGCTCCGGAACGGGTTGCCGAACCCGCGTCATCTGCCGTTGCCGGTCTACCTTGCGCGGGCGCGCGCGGCGGCGGTCAGGGGCGGCCGGCGGAACGGGGTGCGCGTGCGGGCCGACGATGTGGGCTTTCCGGGTGCGTCGTTCGCGCCCACGCGGGTGGCGGTCACTGTGCGCGGCGAGGCGCGCCTGCGGATCGCTCCCGGCGAGCAGCGGCGTCACGCGATCCCGGTCAGGGCCCGCGCGGCGGCCGAGTTGGTGCCGGGGCTAAGCGTGCCGGCCGGGATGCCGGAGTTCGGGTCGGGGGGCGGCTACGACGGGCCACTGGCGTATAGGCAAGGAAAGCCGATGCGCCCCGATGTGGCTCTCGCATTCGACCGGATGGCCGCTGCTGCGCGCGAGGAGGCGGGCGTGCTGTTGTCGGTCACGAGCGCCTTCCGCTCCGACGCCGAGCAGGCCAGGCTGTTCGCCGCGCACCCCGACCCGAAATGGGTCGCCCCACCGGGCACGAGCCTTCACCGCTACGCCACCGAGCTCGACCTCGGCCCGCCAGAAGCGTGGGCCTGGCTGCACGCGAACAGCGAGCGCTTCGGCTTCGTGCAGAGATACTCGTGGGAAGCCTGGCATTTCGGCTACGCGCGGAACACCGGCAGCGCCTCGGTCGGCTTCGACGGCCGAGCCGATGGGCGCGGTGCGGTGCCGTCCTTCGTGCCGGCCCAGTTTCACGAGCCGATCGTGCGCGCCGCGCAGCGCTGGAACGTGGGGGCCGCGCTGCTGTCGGCCCAGCTCTACGCGGAGTCGGGCTTCAACCCGTTCGCGCGGAGCCCCGCCGGCGCCGAGGGGATCGCGCAGTTCATGCCCGGCACGGCCGAGGCGCTCGGTCTCGACGACCCGTTCGACGCGGCGGCGGCGATCGACGCCCAGGCGCACCTGATGCGCGATCTTCTACGCCGCTTCGGCTCCGTGCCGCTGGCGCTCGCCGCGTACAACGCCGGCGCGGGAGCGGTCGAGCGGTATGGAGGCATCCCGCCCTTCGCCGAGACGCGCGCCTACGTGGCGCGCATCCTCGGGCTCCTGGGCGGCGCCGGCGACCTGCCGGCGGGCGGTGCCGGCTTCGAGGTCAGGCTGGTGGAATGAGGAGCAGGCGCCCCACAGCCCGCTCATCTGACGTCGTAGTGCGCGACGTGGAGGTCGCGCTCGACCAGCCAGCGATCGTCCTCCGGGTAGAACACCGCCCGCTCGGGATCGTCGCCGGCAAACGCGCGCACGGCGTCCATCGACTCCCACAGGCTGAACGTGACGATCTCGGTGTGCTCCTCGGTGTCGCGCGTGAGGAGGTACGCGCCGAGGTTTCCGGGCGTCGACCTGTAAGCGGCGATGCCGGTCTCCTCGACGTAGCGGGCGTAGGCCTCGCGATGCTCGTGGGCGACTGCGCCCCGCCAGATGCGAGCGATCATGTCTCCTCCTTGGTTCGGTGGACGGCCGCCGCCGGGATCGGCCGAACACCGGCTCCACCCGCCCCGGGAACAGCTCCGGCAGCCCGTGGCTCACCCTGTCGGGGAAGTCCGGCTCGCGCTTCTCGAGGAACGAGGTCACGCCTTCGGCGGCGTCGGCCGACTGGCCGCGCGAGAACAGCGCGCGCGAGTCGGCTCGGTGGGCCTCCATCGGATGACGGGCGCCCAGCCGCGTCCAGAGCAGCCGGCGCGAGACCGCCACAGATACCGGCGCGGCGCTCGTGGCGATCTCGTCGGCGAGGGCCTTCGCGGCGGGCAGCACGTCGCCAGCGGGATAAACGCTGCGCACGAGGCCGGCCGCGAGCGCCTCCTCGGCCCGGAACACCCGACCGCTGGCCACCCACTCCATCGCCCGCGAGATGCCGACTACACGAGGCAGGAACCAGCTCGAGCAGGCCTCCGGCACGATCCCGCGGCGTGCGAACACGAAGCCGATCTTTGCGACCTCGGCGGCGAGCCGGACGTCCATCGGCAGGGTCATCGTGATCCCGACGCCGACCGCGGGGCCGTTGATCGCCGCGACCACCGGCTTTGTGGACTCGAAGATGCGCAGGCTCACCCGGCCGCCCGTGTCGCGCGGCACCCGGCCGCCGTCCTCCTGCCGTTCGCGCCAGTCGAAGGTGCCGGCGCCGCCGCCGAGGTCCGCCCCGGCGCAGAAGCCGCGCCCGGCGCCCGTCACGATCACGGCTCGGACCGCGTCGTCCGCGTCCGCCGCGTCGAAGGCGGCGATCAGCTCGCGCGCCATCGTGACCGTGAACGCGTTCAGCCGGTCGGGACGGTCGAGCGTGATCGTCGCGACGTGTCCGTCGAGCTCGTAGCGGATCTCCTCGAAGTCCATGCGGGCGCTCCTGCGAGTCGGGGGAGCGGGAAGGTACCCTGCCGCGCCATGACGATCACCGTGAACGGAATCGAGGAGCTCGCGGCGCTCGTAGGGCAGACGGTCGGCCCGAGCGAGTGGCGCGAGGTGACGCAGGACCTGATCGACCAGTTCGCCGAGGTGTCGGGCGACGACCAGTGGATCCACGTGGACGTGGAGCGCTCGAAGACGGAGAGCCCGTTCGGCACCACCGTCGCGCACGGCAACCTCACCCTGTCGATGATCGACGGCTTCCGGCCGGCTCTCATGGAGTCGAACGGCTTCAAGATGGGCGTGAACTACGGCTGGAACAAGATCCGCTTCCCCGCGCCCTTGCCGGCCGAAAGCCGCATCCGGGCGAGCATGGAAGTGGTCTCAGTGGACGACGTGGGCGGCGGCTGGCACCAGATCGTGCAGAGGTGGACCGTCGAGGTCGAGGGCGGGGAGAAGCCGGTCTGCGTGGCCGAGTCGGTGGGGCGCGTCCTGGCCTGACCCGCGGCCTGATCCGGCCGCGCCGGCCGGGATCCGGCCAGGCGTCTGCATATCCTCGGTTCAGGTGGCTTCCACCGACACCGAGACTCGCGAAGAGCGACTGAGAGAGCAGCGGCGCGCCCTGCCGGACGCGCCCGGCGTGTACATCTTCAGGGACGGTCGGCGCAAGGTCCTCTACGTGGGGAAGGCGCGCTCGATCCGCAAGCGGGTGGCAGGTCACTTCTCCAAGGCGGGCGCGCGCGGGGCGGCCGAGATGGTCTCCCAGATCCGGGACATCGAGTTCATCGCGACCGAGACCGAGGCCGAGGCGCTGCTCGCCGAGCAGGAGTTCATCAAGCGGCATCGGCCGGTGTTCAACGTCAGGCTGCGCGACGACAAGTCCTACCCGTACATCGGGATCAGCCTCGACGAGGACTACCCGCGCATCTACTTCACGCGCGAGCGCCACCGCAGGGGGCGTGCCTACTTCGGCCCGTTCAGCAACGCCAAGCGCGTGCGCGAGACGCTCGACCTGCTCGGCAAGGTGTTCCAGTACCGCACCTGCGACGGCCCCGAGCCCGGCCGGGCGAGCGGATCGCCCTGTCTCGACTACTTCATCAAGCGCTGCCAGGCGCCCTGCGTGGGCTACGTGTCGAAGGAGGAGTACCGCGCCAACGTCGAGACGATCATCGACTTCCTGTCGGGCCGCTACCGGCAGATCGAGCGGGTGCTCGACCAGGGCATGCGCCAGGCAGCCGACGAGCAGGAGTTCGAGAAGGCCGCGCAGTACCGCAACAAGCTGAAGGCCGTGCGCTCGCTCCTCGAGCGCCAGCGCGTGTCGAACGCGCCGGTGGGGACGCTCGACGCGATCGCGGTGGCGGGGGAGGGGACCGACGCCAACGCCCAGGTCTTCCAGGTCCGCGACGGGGTGCTCCAGGACCGCCAGAGCTTCTACCTCGAGAACGCCGGCCGCCGCGACGAGGCCGAGGTGGCGGAGGAGTTCGTGCTGCAGTACTACGCGAGCGCGATCGCGGTGCCGCCGCAGGTGATAGTGCAGCGTCACGTGGAGCGCGCGGGCACGCTGGCCGCGGCCCTCGGCGAGCGGCGCGGTGCGCCGGTCGAGGTGCGGCACGCGGAGCGAGGGGACAAGCGCCGCATCCTCGAGCTCGCCGAACGCAACGCGCGGCTCGCGCTCGACCAGGACCGGCTGCGCTCCGAGCGCCGGCGCTCGCAGCGGATCGAGGCGCTCGACGGGCTCCAGCGCGCGCTCGGGATGGAGACGATCCCGATGCGGATCGAGTGCTTCGACATCTCGAACATCATGGGCTCGCACACGGTTGCCTCGATGGTCGTCTTCGAGGGCGGCGCGGCCAAGAAGGCCGACTACCGGCGCTTCGGCATCCGGGGCTCGGTTCAGGATGACTTCGCAGCCATGGCCGAGGTCCTCTCCCGCCGCATGGGCCAGTACGTGCAACAGCGCGAGCGCAGCCCGCACGACCGCGAGTTCGACGAGAGCTTCGCCGCCGTGCCGGCGCTGATCGTGATCGACGGCGGCAAGGGGCAGCTCTCGGCGGGCCTCCGGGAGCTGGCGCCCTTCCGCGATCTCGGGGTAACGGTGGTGAGCCTCGCCAAGCGGATCGAGGAGGTGTTCCTCCCGGGTCGCTCGCAGCCGCTCCTGCTGCCACACGACACTGTCGAGCTGCAGCTGCTGCAGCGGGTTCGCGACGAGGCGCACCGCTTCGCGATCGAGTTCCACCGCGGCCGCCGCGACCGGGCGATGACACGCTCGGTGCTCGACGACCTGCCCGGCGTCGGGCCGGCGCGCAAGCGCAGCATCCTGAAGCACTTCGGCTCGCCCGAGCGCTTCCTGGGCGCGAGCCGCGAGGAGCTCGAGGCCGTGCCGGGGCTGCCCGGCAAGGTGGCCCGCGACATCTACGCGTACGTGAACAAGATCCGGTGAGCGAGATCTACAACGGACCGATCGAGGACTTCGTGGTGATCACCGGCTTCAGCGGAGCCGGCAAGTCGCAGGCGATGGCGACCTTCGAGGACGCCGGCTACTTCTGCGTCGACAACCTGCCGCCCGAGATGATCGGCTCGCTCGCGGACCTGTTCAGCCACGAGGGGTCGAAGGTCGAGCGCGCCGCCGTGGCCTCCGACGTGCGCGGGGGCGACTACTTCGACGGCCTCGTGAAGGTGCTCGCCGATCTCGACGAGCGCGGGATCCCGTACCGGCTGCTTTACCTCGAGGCGTCCGAGAGCGTGCTGATCAACCGCTTCAAGGAGACGCGCCGGCGCCACCCGCTCGCCGAGGGCGGCTCGGTGGAGAGCGCTCTTCGCTCGGAGCAGCGGATGCTGGCGCCGCTCAAGGAGCGCGCTGACGTCTCGATCGACACGAGCGACCTCTCGGCCGCCCGGCTGCGCAAGGTGGTAGCCGACAAGATGCTCGTCCACGAGACTCGGGGGCGCCTCGCGGTCACCTTCCTCACCTTCGGCTTCAAGCACGGCACGCCGCGCGACGCCGACCTCACCTTCGACGTCCGCTTCCTCCCCAACCCGCACTACGAGGAGCACCTGCGCGACCTCACGGGGCGCGACCCGGACGTGATCGAGTACGTGGAGAGCTCGGACGGGATCGAGGAGTTCTACGAGCGGCTGACCCCGCTGCTCGACTACCTGCTGCCCGCGTACGAGCACGAGGGCAAGTCGCACCTCACGATCGGGATCGGCTGCACCGGCGGGCGCCACCGCTCGGTGGTGATCGCCGACAGGCTTGCCGGCGGCTACCAGGACGACGAGCGCTACCTGATCGACGTGGTGCACCGCGACGTCGAGAAGCCGCCGCGCCGTCCCTAACGCGCTAGATTCAGCGCGGCTTCTCGAGTTCGAGGAAAGGGAGCACCTGACATGGCCTTGAAGGCCGGCATCAACGGCTTCGGCCGGATCGGGCGCAACGTCTTCCGCGCGGCGCACGATCGCGGAGCGGACATCGACTGGGTGGGCGTGAACGACATCACGGACACCAAGACCCTCGCCCATCTGCTCAAGTACGACTCGATCCTGGGCCCGTTCAAGGGCGAGGTCGACTTCACGGACGACAGCCTGATCGTGGACGGCGACGAGCTCAAGGTGTTCGCCGAACGCGATCCGGCGGCGCTGCCCTGGGGCGACGCCGGCGCGGAGGTCGTGATCGAGTCCACCGGGCTGTTCACCAAGCGCGCCGACGCCGCCAAGCACCTCGAGGCCGGCGCCACGAAGGTGATCATCACGGCGCCGGCCACCGAGCCGGACGTGACGCTCGCGCTCGGCGTGAACGACGACTCGTACGACCCGGACGAGCATCAGGTGATCTCGAACGCCTCGTGCACCACGAACTGCCTCGCGCCCGTGGCGAAGGTGCTGAACGACGCCGTAGGGATCGAGCGCGGCGTGATGACCACGATCCACGCCTACACGGCCGACCAGAACCTCCAGGACGCGCCGCACAAGGACCTGCGCCGCGCTCGCGCCGCCGCGACGAACCTCGTGCCCACCTCGACGGGCGCGGCCAAGGCGCTCGGGCTCGTGCTGCCCGAGCTGGAAGGCAAGCTGAACGGTGTGGCCGTGCGCGCGCCCGTGATCACCGGCTCGGTGGTCGACCTGGTCTGCGAGGTCTCGCGGGCGACGACGAACGACGAGGTGAACGCCGCCTTCGCGGAGAAGGCGGACGCGGGCGGGCTCGACGGGATCCTCAAGTACAACGAGGATCCGATCGTGTCCACCGACATCATCGGCTCGCCCTACTCCTCGATCTTCGATGCGCCGCTGACCATGGTGGTCGACGAGCGCCTCGTGAAGGTCGTGGCCTGGTACGACAACGAGTGGGGCTACTCGAACCGGGTGGTCGACCTCGCCCAGCGGGTGCTCGCGGGGACGCCGGTTGGCTGATTCGGCGGCGGCTCCGTTCGCCAAGGCCAGTGTGCGCGACCTCGAGCTGGTGAGGGGCGAAGCGGTGCTCGCGCGGGTGGACTTCAACGTGCCGCTCGAGGGCGGAGAGGTGAGCGACGACGCGCGCATCCGCGCGGCGCTCCCCACTATCGAGCTGCTGCTGGAGCGCGAGGCGCGGCTCGTGTTGTGCTCGCACCTCGGGAGGCCCAAGGGGCGCGACCCGAAGACGTCGCTGGCGCCGGTCTCGGCCCGGCTCGGCGAGCTGATCGGGGCGCCCGTCCACCAGGCGCCCGAGGTCGTGGGGCCCGAGGTGCGGCGGGGGGTCGACCGGCTCGAGCCCGGCAGCGTACTCGTGCTCGAGAACACGCGCTGGGAGCGCGGAGAGACCGAGAACGACCCCGGGCTGTCGCGCGAGCTGGCCTCGCTGGCCGACGCCTACGTGAACGACGCGTTCGGCTCGGCCCACCGCGCGCACGCATCGACGGCAGGCGTGGCGGAGTTCCTGCGGCCCGCCGTGGCCGGCCTCCTGCTGGAGAGCGAGGTGAGCACGCTGCGCGCGATCGTCGAGGCGCCCGAGCGCCCGCTCGTGGTGGTGCTCGGCGGCGCGAAGGTCACCGACAAGATCGCCCTGATCGACCGCTTCCTCGACACTGCGGACACCCTTCTGATCGGAGGGGCGATGTGCTTCTCGTTCTTCCGCGCCCAGGGGATCGACACCGGCAATTCGCTGGTCGAGGAGGAGGGCGTGGAGCTCGCCCGGCGCGCGCTCGACAAGGCCGAGGGAACGCGCTGCCGGCTCGTGCTCCCCACGGACCTCGTGATCGGCCGCGAATTCGACGCCTCCACGGAGCGGCGCGAGCTGGACGGTGTCGAGGTGCCCGACGGCTGGATGGGCCTGGACGTGGGCGCCCGCACGGCGGCCGCCTACGGCGAGGCGATCGCCGGCGCCGGCACGGTGTTCTGGAACGGGCCGATGGGAGCCTTCGAGCTGGAGCCGTTCGCGGACGGCACGCGCGCCGTGGCCGAGGCGGTGGCGGCGGCGCCCAGCACGACCGTGGTGGGCGGTGGAGACTCGGGCGCAGCACTGGCCGAGTTCGGGCTCGCGGACGATGTGGACCACCTGTCCACGGGCGGCGGCGCGTCGCTCGAGCTGCTCGAGGGCAAGGAGCTGCCCGGCGTGGAGGTGCTCGATGACGCCTGACGGCACGCCCGCGCGCCGGCCGGCCATCGTCGGCAACTGGAAGCTCTGGGGCACGCGGGCGCAGGCCGCCGACTACTGCGAGCGCCTGCTCGAGCTGCTGCCGGACGAGCGCCGTCGTCCCGCCGTGGTCGGGGTCTGCGCCCCGTACACCGCGCTCGACGTGTGCGTCGAGCGCCTGGAGGGCAGGGGCGTGGCCGTGTACGCGCAGAACATGCACCAGGCGGACACGGGCGCGTTCACCGGCGAGGTCTCGGCCCCGATGCTGAACGAGCTCGGCGTGCAGGGCGTGGTGCTCGGCCACTCGGAGCGGCGCCAGCTCTTCGGCGAGACCGACCGCGCCCTGCAGGAGAAGGTGCCGGCCGCGCTCGACGCCGGCCTGCGCCCGATCCTCTGCGTGGGCGAGACCGAGGAGGAGCGCGAGGGCGGCGCGACTGAGCGCAAGCTTCGCTATCAGGTGCAGGAGGGGCTCGAGAAGGTCGCCACGGAGCGGCTGGCGGAGGTGACGATTGCGTACGAGCCGATCTGGGCGATCGGCACCGGAAAGGTGGCCACGCCGGACATCGCGCAGGAGGCGATCGCCTTCGTGCGCGCGCTCGTGGGGGATCGCTCGCGCGAGGCGGCGGATCGGGTACGCGTGCTCTACGGCGGGAGCGTCAAGCCGGACAACGCGGTGGAGATCGTGGCGCAGCCGGACGTCGACGGCGCGCTTGTGGGCGGCGCGAGCCTCGACCCCGACGACTTCGCGCGGATCGTCGCGGCCGCCGAGCCGTGAGCTTCGCGCGCGTCTGCCTCGTCGTCCTCGACGGCTGGGCACTGGCCGAGCCGGGCCCCGGCAACGCGGTGGAGCTCGCGAGCACGCCGGTGTTCGACGGGCTGTGGGAGCGCTGGCCGCACACCACCCTCACCACCTGGGGCCCGGCCGTCGGGCTGCCCGAAGGGCAGATGGGAAACTCGGAGGTGGGCCACCTGAACCTGGGGGCCGGGGCGATCGTGAAGCAGGACCTGCTGCGGATCGACGAGGCGATCGAGGACGGCTCCTTCGCCGCGAACGACACCCTGCGGGCGGCCTTCGCCGGCCGTGGCCGGGTGCACCTGATGGGACTCGTCTCGGCCGGAGGCGTGCACGCGAGCACGGACCACCTGCGCGCGCTGATCGAGCTCGCGGACACCGCCGGCGCCGCCGACGTTGCGATCCATGCCTTCAGCGACGGACGCGACACGAACCCAGACTCGGGCGCCGGCTACCTGGCCGAGCTCGAGGCCGGCCTGCCCCAGCGCGCCCGCGTGGCCACGGTCACCGGTCGCTACTACGCCATGGACCGCGACCGGCGCTGGGATCGCACGAAGCTCGCATGGGACGCCCTCGTGCACGGCGAGGCCGGGTTCCGCGCCGAGTCGGGAGAGGCCGCCGTGCGCGCCGCCTACGAGCGCGGCGAGACCGACGAGTTCATCAAGCCGACGCTCGTGGGGGAGGAGGGCCGGATCCGCGACGGCGACTCGGTCGTCTTCTTCAACTTCCGTCCCGACCGCGCGCGCCAGCTCAGCCGTGCGCTGGGCGAGCGCGACTTCCACGAGTTCGACCGCGGCGAGGCGCCCGGCGTGACGCTCACCACGCTCACCGAGTACCAGGAGGACTGGGACTACCCGGTGGCCTTCCCGCCTGCGCGACCCGAGACAACCCTGGCGAGCACACTCGCGGAGCGCGGCATCGACCAGCTGCACGTGGCGGAAACCGAGAAGTACGCGCACGTGACCTACTTCTTCAACGGCGGTGAGGAGGACCCCTACGACGGCGAGGAGCGCAAGCTGGTGGACTCGCCGCGCGACGTGGCCACCTACGACCTGAAGCCCGAGATGAGCGCGAGCGCCGCGGCCGACGCCTTCGTGAACGGCTGGGCCGAGCGCGACTACGGCTTCGGGATCATCAACTTCGCGAACCCCGACATGGTGGGCCACACCGGCGTGATCGAGGCCGCGGTGAGCGCGACCGAATGCGTGGACGGGTGTCTCGGCAGGGTCGTGGAGGCGGTGGAGGCGTCCGGCGGGGCGTGCGTCATCACCGCCGACCACGGTAACGCCGACCACATGCTGGAGCCCGACGGCAGCCCCAACACGGCACATTCGCTGAACCCGGTGCCGTTGCTCGTGACGGCCGATGTCGGAAGCCTGCGCGACGGCGGGATCCTCGCGGACGTGGCCCCCACGGTGCTGGCGCTGATGGGGCAGGAGCAGCCGAGCGCGATGACGGGGCGGTCACTGCTGGTCAACTGAAGAAAGTTGACACGGAGCGACTTAGGTTTTATGCTTGGCGGCGTCCAGATGTCTCACCGGAGGTAACCCGCACATGGCACTACTGATGAAGCCCGAGCCGTTCTCCCGCGAGGTCGATCGCCTGTTCGACGCGTTCTTCGGCCAGGAGCGCGACGCCGCGCGTCGCTGGGTCCCGCCGATGGACCTCGTCGAGGCTGAGGGTCACTTCGTGCTTGAGGCCGATCTGCCGGGCCTGACCGACGGCGACGTGAAGATCGAGGTCGCGGACGGCACGCTCACGATCTCCGGCGAGCGCAAGGTGGCGCACGAGCGCTCTGAGCGCGGTTGGTACCGGATCGAGCGCTCCTTTGGCAGCTTCAGCCGCTCGCTGACACTCCCCGAGGGGGTGAACGCGGACGCGATCACGGCGGAGTTCCACGACGGCGTGCTCGAGGTGCGGATCCCGAAGCCCGAGGAGCGCCAGCCACGCCGGATCGAGATCTCCCCCGGTACCGACGCCGGCAACGGCACGCCGGCGGCGGTCGAGGGCAGCGCCAGCGAGGGCTGAGCCCTCTCAGACGGTCGGACAACGGGGCCGCCTCGAGGCGGCCCCGGCGCATTTCAGGGTCCCGCGCGTAGGCTGGCTCCGGCCATGACCGCTCGCCCGTTCACCATCGAGGCCCGTGACGGCGCCGCGCGCGCCGGTGTGATCCACACGCCGCACGGCGACGTGCGCACGCCCGCCTTCGTGCCGCTCGCCTCGACCGCCACCGTCAAGTCGCTGCACGCCTCCGAGGTGGCCGCGCTCGGTTGCGAGATGGTGCTCGGCAACACGTTCCACCTGTTCATCCAGCCAGGCCCGGAGCTGATCCGCGAGCTGGGCGGGCTGCACGAGTTCATGGGCTGGCGCGGAGCGATCATCACGGATTCGGGCGGCTATCAGGTCTTCTCGATGGGCCACGGCTCGGTGGCCGAGGAGATCAAGCGGCGCCGCGAGCGGCGCCAGTCGATGGTCGTCTCGATCGAGGAGGAGGGGGTCCGCTTCCGCTCCTACCTCGACGGGCGCGAGCGCTTCATGGGGCCCGAGACCTCGATGGAGGTGCAGGCCGCCCTGGGCTCGGACATCGCGCTCGCGTTCGACGAGTGCACGCCGTTCCACGTGGAGCGCGACTACACGCACGCCTCGATGGAGCGAACCCACCGCTGGCTCGACCGCTGCGTGGCGTGGTGCGGCGAGCACGCGCCGCCCGGCCAGCTGCTCTACGGGATCGTGCAGGGCGGCGTGTACGAGGACCTTCGCGCCGAGTCCACGGCCTACGTGGCCCAGGCGGGCGTGGACGGCGTGGCGATCGGGGGCTCGCTCGGCCAGGAGAAGGACGAGATGCGCCAGGTGATCGAGTGGTCGCTCGCCGGGCTGCCGGACGCGCCGCCACGCCACCTGCTCGGGATCGGCGACGTGGACGACCTCGTGCACGCGGTGGGGGCCGGCCTCGACACCTTCGACTGCGCCACCCCGACCAGGCTGGCGCGCCACGGCACGGCGCTCGTGCCCGCGCCCGACGCGCGCTGGCGGCTCGACCTCGGCAAGTCGGCGAGCCGCACGAGTCGCGAGCCGATCGACGAGCGCTGCCCGTGCCCGGCCTGCCGCGAGCACTCCCGCGGCTACCTGCACTACCTGGTCCGGGCGGGCGAGCTGACTGCCAAGCGGCTGCTCACGCTCCACAACCTCACCTTCTTGCAGCGGCTGATGGGCGGCATGCGCGAGGCGATCGAGGGGGGCGGCTTCGCGGCGCACGCCAAGCGGGTGCTGGCTGGCGAAGCGCCCTGAGCAGCGCCGCTAGCGCGTGTTCTCTCGAAGGAAGTCGCGCAGCTGCTGGATCTGCTGCTCCACGTTGTCCGCGTCGGGAGCCGTGGGGCCGCCGCTGTCGTTCTGGGAGAGCAGGGCGAGCGCGACCACGGCGATGGCCGCGAGCACCGCCAGCAGGGCCAGGAACGTGCCCCAGCGGCGACGGGCGGCGGCCTTACGTGAGGCCTCGGCCTGGGCACGGCGCGCCTCCGCCGGCGTGCCGGCCGGCTGGGCCGCCGGGAGCGGCGCGACCCGCGTCGGAGGACGTCCCTCGGGCGCGGCGGGCGAGCGGAGCGCCTGCGTGGCTGCGGTGGCGTCGATCGCCCGAGTGGTGTCGTAGTCGCTTAGTGCGAGGCGCCGCGTGGCCGCGGTGGTCTCGCCGTGCACTCCCGCCTCGATCGCCTTGGCCATCTCGAGCGCGGTGGCGTAGCGGTTGCCGGGCTCGCGTTCTAGGCAGAGACGGATCGCCTCGTCGAGCTCGGTCGGAACCTCGGGGCGGTAGTCGGTGATCGGGGTGACCGAGTCCTGCTGTTGCTTGAGCGCCAGCTCGGTGAGCGAGGCGTACTCGTGCGGGAGCCGGCCGGTCAGGAACTGGTACGCGCACACGCCCAGCGAGTAGATGTCCGACGCCGGCCCCGACTCGTCCCCGCGCGCCTGCTCGGGCGAGAGGTAGGCCGCCGTGCCGAGCACGGAGCCGACCTGCGTGATGCGGGTCTGCTCGGCCGCCTTCGCGATGCCGAAGTCGGCGAGCTTCGTGGTGCTCATCTCCTCGGCCACGAGCAGGTTGCCTGGCTTCACGTCGCGGTGGATCACGCCCGCGCGATGGGCATAGTCGAGCCCGTGGCAGGCGTCGCGCACGGTGTGCACGGTCTCGTCGAGCCCGAACCGCTTGCGCTCGCGCAGCAGGTCGGCGCACGAGGGCCCGTCCACGTACTCCATGACGATGTAATGGCGGTGGCTCTGCGAATCCTCGCCGGAGTCGAAAACCTGCACGACGTTCGGATGCTGAAGACGCGCGGCGGCCAGGGCCTCGCGCCGGAAGCGCGCGACGAAGGCGTCGTCGTCGGCCAGGTGCTCGGCGAGCAGCTTGACCGCCACGGGGCGCTCGAGCACCGTGTCGTTCGCCTGGAAGACCGTGGACATGCCGCCCGCGCCGAGTCGGCGCTCGATCACGTAGCGGCCGGCGATCTGGGTGGGGGGGCTCAACCGCCGGCCTCCGGGACGATCGCTCCGCCGCCTCCCTGGCCAGGCTGCTCTCCGTCCTGGCCGGGCGGCGTGCCCCCCTGGCCCGGAGGCGTGCCATCCTCCTCGTCGCCCTGATCGGGCTCGACGGTGGTCGTCTCTTCGGGAACCGTCTCCTCCGGCACCGTCTCCTCGGTGGTGGTCTCCGGCTGGGTCTCCGTCTCCGTCTCGATCAGCGGCGCCTCGGTCTCGGTCTTGTCGCGCTCCTCGTCCAGCTCCGCGCAGCGCTCGTCGACGAGCTGGAAGAGCCGGTCGAACCCGTCGCGGAGCGCCTGCTCCACGTCGGAGTCCACGTCCTCGGGGAGGTCGGCGATCAGCTGGTCGACGACCTTCGTGTTGGGGTCGTCGCCCTTGGTGATGTCGTTGCACGCGCCCTGCACGGCGAGCCGGTCCTCGATCCCGCCGAGCTGGTTCTCGAGCGCGGCGGCGGTCTGAGCGGGGATCGGCTCGCCCTCTTCGTCGGAGCCGCAGCCCGCGGCCAGGCCGGCTGCGAGGCAGAGGATGATGGTTGTCGCGCTGCGCACTGTCACTGTCCGCTGTAGAGCCGCTCCGCGAGCACCCCGGGGAGGCCGGCGTCCTCGATCGCCCTGGCAGCCAGCTCGATCGGATACTCGACCCGACGCCAGGTTGCGGTCCAGTCCCCTGTGTCTAGCAGGAGCCACGACGCGCGTGGGTCGCCATCGCGTGGCTGGCCCACTCCGCCGGGGTTCATGAGCCACTTGCCCTCGGACACGTCCTGCTCGCTCCCCGCTCCGGCCTGGGCGCCGGTCAACTCGCCGTCGGCGTCCCGGTGAAACCAGAGCGCGACGTGCGAATGGCCGATCGCCCCCACACGCGCCTCCATCAGATCCATGCACTCGTCCGCCTGCCAGCTCGAGAGCACGTACTCCCACACCGGGTCGCGCGGGCTGCCGTGGAAGATGCCCGGCTCGCGCGTGGGCTCGGAGGCGGCGAGCCCGCGCAGGAACGACAGGGACTCCTCGGAGATCGTCTCCTGGGTCCAGCGCGCTGCGGTGGCGGCGCTCGACGAGAAGTCCGAGATCGGGATCTCGCCTGTGACCACCAGGTCGTGGTTGCCCGCCAGCGAGAGCGTGCAGCGCTCGCGGGCGAGCGCAACGCACTCGTCCGGCTGGGCCCCGTAGCCCACCAGGTCGCCGAGGCACCAAAGCTGCTCTGCGCCGGCCGACTCGATGTCGGCCAGCACGGCCTCGAAGGCCGGCAGGTTTCCGTGCACGTCAGAGAGAAGCGCGATGCGCATTGGGGGCCTTCTACAGTGTCGCGGGATGGGACGTTCGCGGCTGCCGCTGGCGATCGTGGTGGCAGCGGCTGCCGCCGCGGGCGCGACCTTTCTCCTGCGCCCGCGAACGGGCCTGATCGAGCCGGTCCCCGTCGATGCCCAAGCGTACTTCACGGCCTTCCAGCTCGACCGGGCGGAGGACTTCCGCGGCGTGCAGCGGATACTGGGCCTCGCCTCCCTTGGGGTGTCCGTGGGCACGCTCGCCGTGCTCGCGTGGCGGCCGCCGCGCCGCCTGCTCGAGCGCCTCGGCGGGCGACCCCTCCTGGGCGGCGCCGCCGCGGGAGCCGGCATCTCGCTGCTGCTGGTGCTCACCGGCCTGCCGCTGGCGGCCTGGATGCGCTCCCGCGCCATCGACGTCGGGCTGGCCACGCAGTCCTGGCCCGATTGGGCGCTCGACGTGCTCAAGTCGGCCGGGATTGAGGCTGCCGTGGCCGCCGCCGGCGGGTTCATGGCGATGGTGCTGGTCAGGCGCTTCCGGCGCAACTGGTGGGCCCCCGCGGCCGTGGTGGTAGCGGCCTTCGGCGTGATCACCATCTGGCTCTATCCGGTGGTGATCGATCCCGTGTTCAACGACTTCGAGAAGCTGCCGCCCGGCCCGGTGCGCTCGGACGTGCTCGAGCTTGCCGAGGAGGCCGACGTGGACGTGGGCGAGGTCTACCGCGTGGACGCCAGCCGCCGCACCTCGGCGGCCAACGCGTACGTGAACGGGCTCGGACACTCCAAGCGCGTGGTGCTCTACGACAACCTGATATCCGGCTTCCCGCGCGACGAGGTGCGCCTCGTGGTCGCGCACGAGCTCGGGCATCAGAAGCACAACGACCTGCTGCGCGGGCTCGCCTGGCTCGCCCTCGTGGCGCCGGCCGGGACCTTCCTGACGCAGCGTCTCGCCGAGCGGTTCGCGCGCCGCGACGGGCTCGACGACCGTGGCCGCAAGCCCGGCCCGATCGTGCTGCCGGCGATCGCGCTCGCCGTCACGCTGACCTCGCTCGCGCTCGGCGCGGCGTCGAACGTGCTCTCGCGCCAGGTGGAGGCGCGCGCCGACGCCTTCGCCCTCGACCTCACCCGCGATCCCGCGGCGTTCGTTCAGTTCGAGCGCCGGATCGCGCTGCGCAACATCGCCGACCCGAATCCGCCTGGCCTGCTGCAGGCGCTGTTCGCCACCCACCCCACGACGCTCGAGCGGATCGGCATCGGCGAAGCTTGGGAGAAGCCCGAGTGACGCGCCGCGCCCTCCTCGAGCGCGTGGTGCGCGAGCTGGCGTCGTATGAGCGGCCGTCCGCCTCGGAGGGCGAACGGCGCGCGGCGGAGTGGCTGGCGGGGGAGTTCCGCGATGCCGGCTGCCGCGCGGTGCGGGTGGAGGAGGAGCGCGCCCACGGCGGCTACTGGTGGCCGCTCGGGCTGCTGAACGCCGGCTCGGCGCTGGCCGCGCTTGCGGGCGGCCGGTTGGCGAGCGTGCTCACGGGCGGCGCCGCGGCGGCGGCCGTGTACGACGACGTGAGCGGCGGCCGGCTCTGGTTCCGGCGCCGGGCCGTGCCGCACCGCCCCGCCTGGAACGTCGTGGCCGAGGCCGGGGACCCGGACGCGGAGCGCACGGTGGTCGTGATGGCCCACCACGACGCCGCCCATTCCGGGCTCGTCTTCCACCCGGCGCTGCCGCGCATCGCGATGAGGTTGACGCCCGCGCTGCACGCGAAGGCGAACCAGAGCGTGCCGATCATCTTCGGCGTGTTCCTCGGCCCGCTGCTGCTGGCGCTCTCGGGACTGCTCGGCAGCCGCCTCCTGCGTGGTGCAGGTCTCGTCTTCTCGATCGGCGCGACGGCCGCGATGACGGACATCGGCGCCCGCTCGGTGGTGCCGGGTGCCAACGACAACCTCAGCTCCGTGGCGGCCCTCGTGGCGCTCGCCCACGCCCTGCGCGGGCGACCGCCCGAGGGGGTGCGCGTGATCCTGCTCTCCACGGGCGCCGAGGAGGGCTTCATGGAGGGCATGCAGGCGTTCGCGCGGCGCCACTTCCCCGCGCTCGCGCGCGACACCACCGAGTTCCTCTGCCTCGAATGCGTGGGCTCGCCCCAGCTGTGCGTGGTCGAGGGCGAGGGGATGCTCCGGATGCGCCTCTACCCCAAGGCGGCGCGCGAGACGCTCGCGCGCGCCGGCGAGGCGGTAGGTGTCGAGCTGCGCCGCGGCCTGCGCACCGTGGCGGCCACCGACGGCTTGATCGCGCTGCGCGCCGGCTACCGCGCCGCCCTACTGGGCGGCGTGGACGAGACGAAGTTCCCGGCCAACTACCACTGGCCGAGCGACCTGCCGGACAACCTCGACTGGGACTCGGTCGAGGGCGCCGTCGCCGTGGGCGAGGCCTACGTGCGGAACGGCGCTCCCGCCTGAGGCTCGCCTAGCCGGTCGAGTCGGTTGGGTCGCTGTCGCTCAGCTCCGGCAGGTCGCGGATGCCCTCGCGCGTCTGCCACTTGGAGAAGTTGTCCTCCATGGCGTCGATCAGCTCGCGCATGAAGCGCGGCGAGAGGTTCAGCCGCGAGACCACGACCCCGGGCACCTCGCCTTCGTCGACCTCGTGGTCGACGCGCGCGAAGGTGATCGTGAACTCGTAGTCCGAATGGGACACGTTGGCGAAGTTGGCGTAGTGGCCGGCCATCGTGTCCGGGTCGGTATGGATGTTGAAGTGGCGCTCGCCCTCGTCTGGCACGCGCGTAGTATCGCACCCGCCCCATGCGCATCTCGGTCATCGCCGTCGGGCGGCTGCGCCCGCCCTACCAGGACGACGTCGAGCACTACCGCAAGCTCCTCGCCGGCCACGCCCGGGTCGAGGTCGTCGAGGTGCGCGAGGACGAGAAGGTGCCGCCGCGCGTGCCGGAGCGCGCGTTCACGGTGCTGCTGGCGAGCGACGGGGTCGAGCTCGATTCGCTGGCGTTCAGCGACTGGCTGGAGGAGCGGCGCCTGGGTGGGCGCGACATCTGCTTCGTGATCGGCGGCCCGAAGGGCCTCGAGCTCGATGCCGACATGCGGCTGTCGCTCGGGCCGATGACCCTGCCCCACCAGCTGGCGCGCGTGGTGCTGCTGGAGCAGCTCTACCGGGCGCACAAGATCCTCGCTCGCGAGCCCTACCACTATTAGTTCCCCACTCATGGACCCAGTCGCCAACCTCAAGGACGCGGTCGCGCAGACCGCCTCGTCGCTCGCCAGCGACGGCCGGGTGGCGCCGCCCAAGCTCGACCGCCCCAAGCAGGCGGGCTTCGGCGACTACTCGACCAACGCGGCGATGCTGCTCGCGCCCACGCTCGGGGAGCCGCCGCGCGCGATCGCCGAGCGGCTCGGAGACGTGCTCGGCGAGCGGCTCGGCGAGACGGTGGCGAAGGTGGAGGTGGCGGGCCCGGGTTTCCTCAACCTGTTCATGTCCGACCGCTGGTACCTCGACGCGCTCGCGGGCGTGCTCGAGGCGGGAGCGGACTACGGCGCCTCGAGCGCCGGCGAGCGGGTGAACGTCGAGTTCGTGAGCGCGAACCCCACCGGCCCGATCACGATCGCATCCGCCCGCCACGCCGCCTACGGCGACGCGCTCTGCCGGGTGCTCGAGCGCGCCGGCTACGACGTGGACCGCGAGTACTACGTGAACGACGCCGGCACCCAGGTGCGCCGCTTCGGCGAGTCGATCCTGGCGCGCGCGCGCGGCGAGGAGCCGCCGGAGGACGGCTACCGCGGCGACTACGTGACGGCGGTGGCCGGGCGGATCGACGGAGCCGCGCAGCTCGACGCCGACGAGCTGGCGCTCCGGGGGGTCGAGCTGATGGTCGACGACGTGCGCGTCTCGCTCGACCGCTTCCGGGTGCACATGGACACCTACTTCTTCGAGCACACCCTCCACGCGGACGAGATCGAGGCGGCGCTCGAGCGGCTCGACGGGGTCTACTCGAGCGAGGGCGCGCTCTGGCTGCGCACCACCAGGCACGGCGACGACAAGGACCGCGTGCTACGCCGCTCCGACGGCGAGTGGACCTACTTCGCGCCCGACATCGCCTACCACCTCGACAAGCTCGGGCGCGGCTACGACCACATGATCGACATCTGGGGCGCGGACCATCACGGCTACATGGCGCGGCTGTGGGCCGCCTGGGAGGCGCTCGGGGCCGAGCGCGAGCGGCTCGAGCTCTTGATCATGCAGCTAGTGAACCTCACCGAGGGCGGCGAGCGCGTTCAGATGTCCAAGCGCGCGGGCACGATCGCCACGCTCGACGATCTGCTCGACGACATCGGCGTCGACGCTGCGCGCTGGTTCCTCACCCAGCGCAACCACGACACCACGCTCGACCTCGACCTCGAGCTGGCCCGCACCGAGTCGCAGGACAACCCGGTCTACTACGTGCAGTACGCGCACGCCCGGATCGCCTCGATCCTTCGCAAGGCGGGTGAGGAGCGCGTCGAGGCGGCGCTGGCGGCCGACCTGCGCGCGAGCCACGAGCGCTTCCACCCGTCGGCGCGGGCGCTCGTCAAGCGGCTGCTGGAGCTGCCCGGCGACATCCGCGACGCCGCCGAGCGCCGGGCGCCGCACCGAATGACCACCTACGCCACCGAGACCGCGCAGGACTTCTCGGCCTTCTACCGCGACTGCCGGGTGGTGGGGGCGGCCGAGGAGGGCGGCGACGAGGACGTGCGGATCGCCGCGTGCGTGGCCACCCAGCGGGTGCTGTCGCAGGCGCTCGATCTCCTCGGGGTCGAGGCGCCGGAGTCGATGTAGCGCTCAGCTAGTCTGCGCCGCCCCGTGGCCCGTCGTATCGCACTGCTCGCGCTCCTCGGCCTGCTCTCGTGCGCCGCGCCCGCCGCGTCCGCCGAGTCGTACGGGCCGATGACAGGGACGAGCGCCGCGGCCGGCCCGGCCAAGTACGACCGCGTCTTCGTGCAGAAGATCGGCCCGCGCAGGCCTCGCACCGTGCTCGTGCTCGTGCCCGGCTTCATCGGCGGCGCCGGCGGCATCTCGCCGGTGGCGCGCGACATCGTCGCGCGCGTGCCGGGCATGGCCGTTTGGACCGTCGACCGGCGCGAGCAGGCGTTCGAGGACACGAGCGGCTTCGCGAGCGGCGACCCGCAGGCGGCGGAGGACTACTACCTCGGCTTCCGCTACAAGCGCGTGCGCGGTGAGGACGTGCCGTTCGTCGGTCGCTGGGGGCTCGGGGTGGCACTGGGGGACCTTCGCCGGGTGGTGCTCGCCGCCCGCGCCGGCGGACGGCGCAGGGTGATCCTGGGCGGCCACTCGCTCGGCGCCTCCACCGCGGTGGCATACGCGTCCTGGGGCTTCGGCCGCCGCGCCGGCTTCCGCGACGTCGACGGCCTGGTGCTGATCGACGGCGGCCTCCGCGGCAGCTTTCGCAGTGCCAGCCCCAGGGGCGCGGAGAAGACGCTGGCCAAGATCCGCAGGGGCGAGGTGTTCGACGACCTGATCGGGTTCGGCATCCCCGAGATCTCCGGGATCTTCGCGCAGGTCGGAGCGCTGTGGGCGGCGAAGCAGCCGGACGCGCCCTCCTCGCTGCAGGCCAATCCACTGGTCCCCGCGCGGTTCAAGCCGCGGGTGCCCGCGACGAACGAGGCGCTGCTCGGCTACGCGTTCGACGAGACCACCTCGCCACGGTCGCTCGGGCTGATTCACATCCGCGCGGGAGGCCTGGCGCCGAGCGGCGACCCGCGCGGCTGGCAGGACCGGGAGCTCACGCCGATCGCGCGCTTTGCCAAGGCCTATGCGGCAAACCGCCCGAACGCGACCCAGTGGTACTTCTCGAAGCGGCTGCGCCTCGACGTGAACGCGATGAGCCCGCTGCGCCCGACGGCGATCACGCGCCGGCTCGGGCTGCGACCGTTCCACGCTCGCGAGATCGACGTTCCGCTCTACGCCTACGGAACCGACCTCACGAACGGAAGGGTGGAGCGGGGAGCGCGCTCGCTCGCAAGCCGCTCGCGGATCCGGCGGCCGCGGATCGTCGCCGACCCGAACGCGAGCCATCTCGATCCGGTCTCGGCCGCGCCGGACACGAACCGCTTCCTCCAGACGGTCGTTCCGTTCCTGAAGCGCATCGTGCGCTGAGCGAGGCCCGGGTTCGGGGCTCGGACGGCCGGGAACCTTTTCAGGGTGACCCGAGCCCGCGTCGCGATCACGGTGGTCTTCGCCCTCAACGGGGTGCTGTTCGCGTCGATCTTCTCGCGCCTGCCCGCGATCAAGGACCGCGCGGGACTGGGCGCCGGAGCGCTCGGCGCGGCGCTGCTCTGCTCGATGGTCGGACTGCTCGTGAGCCAGGTGGCCACCGGGCCGCTCGTCGCGCGCGCCGGCAGCAGGCCGCTCGTGCTCGCGGGAGCGCTCTGCTACGCGGTCGGGCTGGTGCCGGTTGCGCTCTCGGAGTCGTTCCTCGCGCTCGCCGGGTCGTTCCTGCTGGTGGGCCTCGCGAACGGCGCGCTCGACGTGGCGATGAACGTCCACGGGATCACGGTCGAGCGTGGGCTCCAGCGGCCGGTGCTGTCCTCGCTCCACGCCTTCTTCTCGTTCGGCGCGCTCGCCGGCGCCGCGGCCGGCGGCCTGATCGCCGCGGCGGGGGTGGGCGTGGTGCCGCACCTCGTGGCGGTGTCGGGCTTCGGCATGGTCGTCGCCCTGACCTCGGTGCGGTTCCTGCTTCCGCCCTCCGCGGACGCCGCTCCCGACGGCCCGAGGTTCGTCCGTCCCACGAGACCGCTCCTGGTCGTGGGGGCGTTCGCGTTCTGCGTGCTGCTCTCGGAGGGCGCCGTGAACGACTGGACGACGGTCTACCTCGACGACGATCTCGACGCGAGCGAGGGGCTCGCCGCCGCCGGCCTCGCCGCGTTCTCGCTCGCGATGGGCGTCAGCCGACTGGCCGGTGACCGACTCACGACCGCGTTCGGTGCCGTGCTCCTGGCGCGGGCCGGCGCGGGCCTCGCCGCCGTGGGGATCGGGCTGGCCATCGCGTCGCCGTTGCCCGCCGGGGCGATCGCGGGCTTCGCCGCAGCCGGCGTCGGCCTCGCCGCCCTGTTCCCGCTGGCGGTGCGGGCGGCTGCCGAGCGCGGGGAGCTCGCCGGGCCGTCCGTGTCGGCCGTCTCAGCGATCGGCTACTGCGGCTTCCTCGCCGGTCCGCCCGCGGTCGGTGGCCTGGCGGAGGTCGCGGGGTTGCGGGCGGGCCTCGCTCTGGTTGCGGTGCTCTGCTGTGTGGCCGCGCTCCTGGCGGGCGCGCTGCGGGCGCCGGTCAGATCTCGCTGAAGAAGTTGACGCCGAGGTCGTCCATCAGGCTGAGCGCCTCGGAGTTCAGGCGCGTGAGCTCGTTCTGGTAGAGCAGCACGCCCATCACGATCAGGATCACGCCGGACACCAGGGTGATGGCCGTGTAGTGGTCGCGGAAGAAGCGGAACACCCCCGCGAAAGTGGTGAACGCCAGCGCGCTCAGGATGAACGGCACCGCCAGCCCGAGGGCGTAGAAAGCGAGTAGCACGCCGCCCTCGCCGACGGTCGACTCCGTGGACGCCGCGGTCAGGATCGCCCCCAGCGTCGGCCCGGTGCAGGGCAGCCAGGCCACCGCGAAGGCGACCCCGGCCACGATCGGGCCGCCGGTGTGGGCGCGCTTCATGAGCTGCTCCGGGCGCCACTCCCTGTTCAGCTTCGGCACGAACAGCATCGCGATGAACAGCACCCCGAGCAGCGCGATCACGATGCCCGAAATCTGCCGCAGGAGCTGGCGGTTGTCCTGGAGCGTCTGGCCGAGCCCGGTGGCGGTCATCCCGAGGGCCACGAACATCGCCGTGAAGGCGAGGCAGAACAGCACCGCCGGGCCGAGCACCTGCCAGCGGCCCTGGCCCTCCTGGATGTCGGCAAACGACACCCCGCTCACCGTCGACAGGTAGCCCGGCACGAGCGGCAGCACGCAGGGGGAGATGAAGGAGATGAAGCCGACGGCGAAGGCGGCAACGACGGTGGTGTCGACGGCGTCCTGGGCGATCACAGGTCGTACCTGCCGAGGTCTGCGTCGAGGCGGGAGTTCGATGCGGCCTCCGGCACCCCTTGCTGCTCCTCGCCCTCGTTCTCGCGGCCGCGTCGCCAGCGGGCGAGTGCGAACGCGATGCCGCCGGCGGCGGCCAGCAGCGCCAGGGCCGGGATCAGGTAGACGAGCACGTCGGCCAGCTCGTCTTCACCGCCCTCGTCGCCGGGCAGCGCGAGCACGCCGTCGCCGAACTGGGCCACGAGCGCTGTCTTGATCTCCTCCTTCGAGCGGCAGTCGGCGATCAGCTCCTCGATGTAGGCGCGCTCGCGCTGGGCCTGCGGCGCCTCCGTGGCGAGCCCGAGCGGGGTGCCGCAGACCGGGCACATCACCTCGTCCTCGATGTCGCCGAGGGTGGTCTTGGGGCAGGCGGCGGTGACTGCCGTGGGCAGGGCGAGGGCCAGCAGGGCGGCGGCCGTCGCGGCCGCCGCGAGCCGCCGCCTCACGCGCCCTCCAGGAGCGGGGTCACGTGGGTTTCCATGAAGGCCCTGTCCACCGGACCGCGCCGCACGGCCGCGATGCGGCCCCGCGGGTCGATCACGAAGGTCTCCGGGAGCTGGACGACGCCGTAGTCGGCCATCGTCTCCCCCTCCCTGTCCTTCAGCATCGGGTAGCTCAGTCCGTACTCGCGGATGAAGTCCTCCGCGTCGCCGGTCACGTCGAGGGCGTCGATGCCGAGCACCGTCCCGCCACCCTGCTCGATCCGGCGCTGCCAGCGGTCGAGCAGCGGCGACTCGGCCCGGCACGGCTCGCACCACGACGCCCAGAAGTTGAGCACCACGACCTGCCCCCGGTAGTCGGCGAGCCGACCCACCCCGTCACCATCCAGCGCGGGCAGCTCGAACCCGGGCGCCTCCTCCCGCTCCCCGGCCGCCAGCCGCTCCTCGATGCCCCGATCCGCCTCGTTCTGAGCGAGGCCGTAGGCGAGCAGCGCGACGAGCGCCGCACCGGCGCACAGGACCGCGATCGCGACGGGTGAGAGGAGCCGGCGCATGGGGCTTCGAACCATAGAAGTCGGGCGGCGGCGCGCACCGCGCTCCCGACGGCAGAATCGCGCCGGGCGTCCGGGCCGTGCGAGCTAAACTCGCCCCACTTCGCGGACGTAGCTCAGTTGGTAGAGCGTCGGCTTCCCAAGCCGAAGGTCGCGGGTTCGAGACCCGTCGTCCGCTCCTCACGATCTCCCTGCAAACCGCCACTTTCTGAGTCCGTTCCCCCATGGGAGAATGGCTGAGCATCAGGAGCGGGTACACACTACGGGTACCTTTCTCGCTCTCCCTCGTCCTGAGCGCTGAAGCCTGCTCGTATGCACGCATGGTGAGGCTCGGATCCTTCAGATTTGCAGGGCTTTCGTTGCGTGGTGAGGGCATGGTGACCGCCATTGGCGGCCTCGCGCTCGATCGTGGGGTTAGCGAGAATCAGCGAGAGCCCTTGCACGAATTCGCCTGTGAGTTGAGTAGGACTTCGTACGGCCCTAAGGAACGGGGGGACATGGCAGTCGTATGCTCGGGTTTGGCTTGCACTGTGGTCGGGATAGGCACACCATGGAGGCGCTTGGTGGGCACCGGTCAGGCGAGGAATGTTGGCGGAGGGCTAGTGATTTGTCAGACTCGCGGAAACGCTGTAGTTGAGCTAGTCTCGTTGGGTTAGGCGCAGACAGGGGCGTTGGAGCCCGTTCCTTACCTGCCGACTCGGAAGGGAAGGAACTCCATGAAGACGATCAAGCTGGGCGTGGCGCTTTGCGCTGCGCTCGTAGTCCCCACCTCATTCGTCCCTGTTATCTCAGAGGACGCTCATGCCGCACTTGTCGTAGGTGGAGAGGGTTGGCGTGGAAGCAGCAGCGTCCCCGGGGCACTCTGCAAGTACGGCAGCACTGGCCTCTACGGTTTCTTGAGGTCCAATATCGCCTCGCCCTCTGTCACTGGTGCTAACACCACCAGCCGTCGTGGCGACCGCACCTCCGCCCGCTACGCAGTCTGGCTCAACAATCCGCACACAGGTGCCAACTACGAGGTTTCAAATTGGAGCTCCTGGCTCCTCGTACAAGAGGGAGTGTGGAGAACGTGGGGCGGTTTCACTCAGTTCACCCGGAACTGGAATGAGGACAACCGTATGTCGATACGGATTGAGTGGTGGCGCGACGGCCGACGTATCGGCTGGCGTTCGTACCGAGTGACCTCGTACCTCTTCTACGACCAATACAGCAGGGGACCCTTTGGCCCCTACGCGTACTGCACTCGCTGGCTCTGAGGTGGCGCTCGCTGCCATGCAGACGTCTGGCACATTGCGGGCGCTAGCGGCAGTGTCTTCGACGACTACCAGACCCACCTGGGGCGGCGTTTCTCGAAGCTCGGCGACACCTTTGACGGGGCCCTGGCGGCTGTCAACGCACGTCTTCAAATATTGGGTTGACCCGCGCGGGTACGGTGCCCGGTTGACCAGGCACCAGACGAGGGACCGAAGCGCGGAAAACTCAGGCGACTAGCCACAACGAGACCGCGTCCTAGAGCGAAACGGCGTCTTGCGCGCCTTGCGTGGATCAATTCCCAAGCCGAAGGTCGCGGGTTCGAGACCCGTCGTCCGCTTCACGCCCCGCCGCCGGCTGCGCAAACTCCAAGCTGCCGAGCGCGTCGTAGCTCACGTCGCCGTCGAAGTCATGCACTGGGATACTCGCCCGGCAATGTCGCAGGAGGACGTAGAGGTGGTACGGCGGGCACTCGCGGCGCTCGGTCGTCGCGATGTCGAGGCGTACTTGGAAGTGGCCTCGCCGCAGATCGAACTAATTACCTTCTTCTCACTCCAAGGGCCGATCACCGGGCACCAAGGCATACGCGACTTCTTTCGCGAGCTGTGGAGCTTCTCGGAGGCGAGCGAATTCCAAGTCGAGGAGGTCAGAGCCGTAGGGGAGCGGGTTCTGGCCTTCTTCGTCATCACCGCCACTGGCCGAGACGGCATCCAGACCTCCGCGCGGGTCGCCGGCGTCTACGACCTCGAACACGGGAAGATCCGCCGCGCCCAAATCTTCGCCGACCGCGCCGAAGCCCTCGAAGCCGTTGGGGTGCGGGATAGCCCGCTCGACGGCGACGGCTCCGGCTCCGGCTGACAGTCCGCTCCGCTACCCCCGCCCCGCCGCCACCAGCGCCTCGGCCCGCTCCGTGAACTGATCCATTCGCACGATCTTGCCGTCGCGGAGCGTGAACAGGTCGTAGAGGCGGGCGCCGACCGCGATTCCGCTTCCTCGCCCGCGGGCTCGGAAGCGGACGGTTGCCAGCACGCGGTCGCCCATGTCCTCGAAGTCCTCGAGGGTGAGCTCGTAGTCGTCCCACTCGCGCTTCCAGCGCTCGGTGCTCGCCCTGACGGCCTCGTGGCCCCGTGTCGGGGATTCCTCGACGGGGTTCCAGACGATGTCCGGGTCCACGAACTCGAGCACGTCGGGAAACTCGCCGAGCACGAACGTGCGGACGATCTCCACGTTCTCGCTCGACATCAGCGTGCGGCCACCGAGGCGGAGTTCTCGAGCGAGCGGCGGTTGTCACGGGCAACCGAGCTCTTCATGAGGCGGCCGCGGCCTCCCCCGTGCCCTCGGGCTCGACCTCCATGATCACCTCGAACGAGCTGGTGAGCGGGATGTCGGTGCTCAGGTGCATCTGCCGCCGCGGCGGGCTGAACCCGGTCACCAGCCAGCTGGTGCGGGCTTTCCAGGTCGCGCAGACCTCGATCACGGCGGTACCTTCTCACGCGAGCCATCGTGACCGGGTCCAAGAGGACAGCGACCCGTGTCGCCGTCGCGGGCGCCCTGCCGCCGCCGAACTGGCCGAGGAGCGGCTTCAACCCCGACCACGACCACAAGGTGAGCGACGAGATCCGCTTCGTGCAGCTCACGCCCCCGGCTCGGCCTGCTCGATCGCACTCGGGACCGGGGGTGGTGGACACGCCGCCCGGCTCGCTCCAGGGCCTGCAGCTCGTGGTATCGGACATACGGCCGCCCGCGACGAGCTCGCCGGGCGTGGCGCGGACGTGACAGACGTCGCGGGACTAGCTGCCGCTCAGATCGACGGCGCCGCCGAAGGATCCGGACCCGGTAACGGGAGGTCCGGGTTCGGGCTTGGGTCCGGCTCGGGTGTCGGAGTCGGCGGCTCTGGATCGGGGACGGGGTCGGGCAGCGGTGTCTCCATCAGTCGTCGTCCTCCAGTCGCCGCCTCGCGTCCCGCAAGGCGTCCTCGTCGGGTTCTCCGGGCGTGTGCTCGGGTTCCTGGGGCGGTCGCCCGTTGTCGGCTTCCTCTAGACGGCGCCTTTCCTCCGCGAGTCGCCGCGCCTCGTCCTCGCTTCGTGCCATGGGATCGATGTCTGGGGCCATGGGGGAGGTCTGCCCGCCAGAGGCGCGATCAAACGCAAACCGCCTTGATCGCAGCGGGCTTGGCGCGTAGCGTGCGGGGCCCCCCGACGCGAAAGAGGAAGTCATGAGCACGAGCGAGGCAACCGCCGCCGACACCGACACGAGGACCGTGGTCAAGAGCTACTTCGAGGCGCTCGGGCGCCGCGACCGGGACGCTCAGAACACCTGGTACGCGGACTCCGCGAGCGGGCGAATCTACGGCGTGATCGGGCCCACCGGGAAGGCCGAGATGCGCCAGTTCTTCCACGACGCGTTCGACGCCTTTCCCGACTTCTCGCTCCAGATCCTCGACCTGGTGGTCGAGGACGACCGCGCCGCGGTGCGCTGGCGCATCACGGGCACGTTCTCCGGCACGGGGCCGTTCGAGGGCCTGATGCCCACCGGCAAGCCCGTGGACATCGAGGGCTGCGACATGGTCTGGGTGAAGGACGGCAAGATCGTCCGCATCGAGGCCTACTACGACACCGCGACGATGGCCCGCCAGGTCGGCGCCATGCCTCCCAAGGGCTCCGCCGCCGAGAAGGGCCTGCTCGGCGCGGTGAACCTCGGGACGCGCGCGCGGGCCGAGATCGCGAAGCGCCGCGGCAAATAGCTAACGCAGCGCGCCGAAGAACGCCGCGATGTCCTCGGCGAGGAGCCGCGGCTCCTCGAGGGCGGCGAAGTGGCCGCCGCGCGGCATATCCGTCCAGCGCTCGAGCGCGTACATGCGCTCGACGTACTCGCGCGGCGGCGCACCCTCGGAGATGTACTCGTGGGCGAAGCGGGCAAATGCGGTGGGCACCGTCACGAACTCGTCGCGGCCGAACGTGGGCGCCGCGCCGTGGCGCTGCTCCCAGTAGAGCCGCATCGAAGAGGTGATCGTCTCGGTTACCCAGTACACGGTGAGCGTGGACAGGAGCAGGTCGCGGCTGAAGCGCTCGTCCAGCTCGCCGGCCGTGTCACCCCACGAGCGCCACTTCTCGATCACCCAGGCCGCGAGGCCGGCCGGTGAGTCGTTGAGGCCGTAGCCGGCGGTCTGCGGCTTGGTTCCCTGGATCGCGGCGTACGCGTACTCGTCGCGCTCCCATGCCTCGGAGTCGTCGAGGTAGGCGCGCTCCGCCTCCGACAGTGGCCGTGCCCCGGCGCCGTCGTAGGGCCGTTCCTCGAGGAATGTCAGGTGAAGGCCGATCAGCGGCTCCGGCACCTCGAGGGCCATGAAGGTCGCCACGCCCGCGCCGAAGTCCGTTCCGCCGGCCCCGTAGCGGCGGTAGCCGAGCCCCTGCATCAGCTCGTGCCAGAGCGCGCCGATTGCGCGGGTGCTCATGCCGGTCGTGCGCGGCCGGTCCGAGAAGCCGTAGCCGGGCAGCGACGGGATCACGACGTCGAACGCGGGCCCGTCGATGCCGTGAGCCGACGGGTCGGTGAGCAGCGGCACCAGCGGCAGCATCTCGAGGAACGTGCTCGGCCAGCCGTGGGTGAGCACGAGCGGGATCGAAGGCTCGCTGGCCGCCCGAACATGCACGAAGTGGATCCAGAGCCCGGCGAGCTCGGCGCGAAAGTGTGGAAGACGGTTGAGCTCGGCCTCGGCGGCGCGCCAGTCGAAGCCGCTCGCCCACTGGTCGAGCAGCGAGCGCAGGTACGCGAGCTGGGTGCCCTGACCCCAGTCGACGTCTTCGACCTCGTCGGGCCAGCGGGTGTGCTCGATCCGCCGCTGCAGGTCGACGAGCACGGCGTCGGGCACCGCGATCTCGAACGGCTCGACCCTCATGAGCGCGGCGACGATAGCTCAGCCGCGCAGCGAGTGCGCGAACGCGAAGTAGCTCGCGTAGCCCGGGTCGCCGCCGAGCGCCACGATTCGCTCGCGCGCCGCCTGGAGCGCGCTCTCGTTGCTGCCGCCGTGGCGCCGATCGGCCGCGCGCTGGCGGCCGGCCACGAAGCGGATGAAGATGTTGTGGATGCGACCGGCGCGGTAGTCGCCCGCCACGCCGTGGCCGCCCCCGACCTTGAATTCGCGCACCTTGCCCAGCAGCCGCTCGAAGGTCGCACACGAGGCGAAGGCGTAGGCCTCGCGCTGGTAGGCGATGCGCTCGCGCAGCGCGTCCGCGCCAGCCTGCAGCGCCGGGTCGGAGAGGGGCCGCTCGAGGCGCCCCAGGAAGCGAGTGAGGAAGGGGTCGTAGACCTCGAGCGCGGCCTGCTCGAGCGCGGCCTCGCGCAGCTCGCCCCAGAGCACCCGGGCGCCGCGCACGCACGCGCCACGCTGGGAGGCGTCGCGAACAGCGCGGATGCGCTTCCAGCCTGGACCCGCGCTCCGGCAGCCGGCGAGCGCCTCCTCGGCGGCCCGCTTGCGCTGCGCAACCCGGCCGGCGGCGTCGCGCTTGGCCTTCGCCAGCTCGGTCACGGCGGCATGGATGCGGGAGACGTCCTCGGGCACCTGCGCCCGCGCCGCGGACGGCAGCAGGACGAGGGAGAGCAGGACGACCAGGAGCACGAGCCGCATGTCACCTCGTAAATCGACCCCCGGGCCCGGGGCTTGAATCTGAGAGCGTGTCCGAGGTGCTCTTCCCGCTCGACACCCTTCGTCGGATCGAGGCCGGCGAGGTGACGGTCGCGTTCCGGCGCTGGCGCCGCCCGACCGTCCGGGCTGGCGGGACACTCAGGACCCGGATCGGCGTGCTCGCGATCGAGTCCGTGGACATCGTGGACGAGTCGACCGTCAGCGACGCGGACGCCCGCAGGGCCGGTCACGGCGACCGCACGGAGGTGCTCGAGCGCTGCGCCGGCCGGGCGGGAGACCTGTACCGCGTCGGCTTCCATCTCGCGGGCCCGGACCCACGGATCGAGCTGCGCGAGCGCGACGACATCGGGCCGGCCGAGCGGGCCGAGATCGACGCGCGCCTCGCGCGCTTCGACTCGGCGAGCCGCCGCGGACCGTGGACGGCCACCGTGCTGGCGCTGATCGCCGAGCGGCCGGCCACGAGGGCGCCCGATCTCGCCGCGGAGCTCGGGCGGGAGACCGCGCCCTTCAAGGCCGACGTGCGAAAGCTCAAGGAGCTCGGGCTTACCGAGAGCCTCGAGCGCGGCTACCGGCTCTCGCCGCGCGGACGCGCCTACCTGTCCGGCCGGGCGCCTACTGGTCGGGATAGAGGGGCGTCGCCTTGAAGCGCTCGGCCAGCGCGTCGAACGCGGGCTTGCGATCGCCCTCGTAGGTGATGAGGCCTTTGTGGTGGCGGGTGTTGGGCTCGAACTGCGCCGGCCGCCGCCCCGCCCCGCCCGTCCAGCCCGGGTTGATCTCGAACTCGCGCAGGGTCCAGTAGATCGCGCCGGAGAGCACCGGCGAGCGATCGATCACGTCGAGCGTGCGCTGCGCGTGGAAGAGCTGGAATGAGTAGCCGCCCTTGAGGTCGGCGGCCGCGGTCGCGAGCTCGGGCCGGGCCTCCGCGCCCCACTCGGTCATCACGATCGCGTGGCGCGGGTAGTGGTCGCGCAGCTCGTAGATGAACGGCTCGAGCAGCGAGAAGTCCTCGACCCACCTGTACCAGCCGAAGTACTGGTTCAGGCCGATCATGTCGAACTTGTCGTAGGTGAACTGCTCCCCGTAGCCGGGGCGACCCTTGATGTCGAGCGAGATCGGCAGCGTGGGATCCACGCCGCGCGCGATCTCCTGCGCCTCGAGCAGGAAGCGCGCCGTGCCCGGCTTGTCGTCAGGCGTGAAGCTCAGCTCGTTCGCCACCGAGTGCGTGAGCACCGACGGGTGGTTGCGCGCCGCGGTCACGGTGCGCTCGACCGTGTCCAGCGCGCGTAGCCGGCCCTTGCGCCGCCACAGCACGTGGGAGCGGGCGTCGCGCTGCCAGATCGGCGCCTGGCTCCAGACGAGGATGCCGGCGCGGTCGAAGCGCTCGAGCAGCCGCTCGTTCATCAGGTAGTGGGCGCGCGTGACGTTGGCGCCGAGATCCTTCAGGTCGCGAACGATCCGGTTCATGTCGGCCGGCGTGAGCGCCGCCCCGGAGCCGGGCATGTCCTCGTGGATCGACGCGCCCCGCAGCTGCGCGCGCCGGTTGTTCAGGTACAGGTGGCCGCCCTTGACGGTGACCGAGCGCAGCCCGATGCGGCGCCGCTCGACCTGCACCACCTGGCCGCCCTGGCGCAGCGCGAAGCGGGCGCCGTACAGGTTGGGGGCGTCGGGCGACCACAGCATCGGCGCCGGCACCGGCAGCTCGAAGCCGACTCGCTTGCGGCGCGCCGTGCCGGGCGGGATTCGGAAGGCCCCGCGCACGCGGCGGCCGGTCGGCGAGCGCAGCGACACCTCGAGGGACATCGGCCCTCGCGCGGCGGCACCGCGCTCGAGCTTCCCGTCGATCACGAGCGCGGCCTTGCAGCCCGTAGCCGGGCCGCGGCAGGTCACGTCCGACATTGTGCCGAGGTCGTGCAGGTAGGCGGGTCCCGCCGGGATCAGGTGCACCGGGCGCACGATCCCGCCCCAGTTCCACCAGGCCTCGGGCAGCTTCGGGTCCTTGCGGCCGTCGACGATCACGTCGAGCAGGTTGGGCCTGCCGGGCCGCAGGCCGCGTGCCTCGACGGTGAAGGGCGTGTAGGGGTCGATGCTGCGGCCGATTCGGCGGCCGTTCAGGAACACCCCGGCGTTGCGCCGGACGCTCTCGAAGTTGAGCAGCCAGCGGAATCCGGGCGGGGTCGCCGGCCCGTCGAAGCGCAGGCGGTAGCGCCGCACCTCGCCGGCGAACAGGCTCGGGAGCGCGCGCGCGTCGAAGACCCCGGGCACGCGGGCCGGGCGCCACTCGCCGTCCGCCTGGGCGGCGCGGCCCGCCGGGCTGGGCGCAGTGGGCGGCGCGTCACCCTCGGGCGAGGTCTCCTCGGGCGGCGCGGGCTGGGGCGGCGCGGGCGCGGCCGCCTCGACCCGGGCCTCCCAGCCCTCCGAGAGGGTGAGGGAACGTGGCGGCGCCGCCGTCGCCGGGACGGCGGCGCAGGCCGCGGCGAGCAGCCCGGCGCAGATCCCGAGCGCATGACGCATCAGCGCATCACCGTAGCCGGATCTGGCGCGGGCGTCTGGCAGAGTGCGCCGGATGCCGCCGCTCGCAGCCGGCGTGGAGTTCCTGGAGGCGCCGTTCGCGGTCTTCGGAGTGCTGCTGATCCTCGGCGCGCTCGTCTCGGGCCTCGCCAAGCGCAGCTTCCTCTCGCTCACGGCGGGCTTCGTGATCGCCGGCTTCGTGCTGGGCGACGGCGGGCTCGAGGTGCTCGACCTCGACCCCACCGGCGGCTTCGTCCAGGGCCTCGCGGTGGTGGCGCTCGTTCTGATCCTGTTCCGCGACGGCCTCGAGGTCGAGGAGGAGATGCTCCAGACGGCCTGGCACCTGCCGTTCCGCAAGCTCGTGCTGGCCATGCCGCTCACCGCGATCCTGGTGGCAGCGCTGACCAACGCCGTGACCGACCTCGACTGGACCGAGTGCTTCCTGCTCGGCGCGCTGCTCTCGCCCACCGATCCCGTGCTGTCCTCCGCCGTGATCACGAACCCGCGTGTGCCGCGGATCATCCGCCACTCTCTCAACCTCGAATCCGGCCTCAACGACGGGCTCGCCCTGCCGGCCGTGCTCGCGTTCACCGCCGCGGCGGCGTCGAACGACCGTTTCGTCTGGTGGGAGTTCGTGCTCCAGGACGTGGCCGTGGGACTGGTGTCCGGGATCGCCGTCGCGCTCGTGGCCGCGCGCCTGATGCCGATGAGGCGGGCGCTCGGGCGGGAGATCAGCGCCCACCAGAAGGCGCTCTACGCGCTCGGCGTCGCGTTCGCGGCCTATGGCGTGGCCACGCTGCCGCCCGAGGGCAACGGCTTCATCTCGGTGTTCGTGGCCGCGATCGCCTTCGGGATCTGGCGCCCCGACATCCGCGAGTGCTTCGAGGAGCGCTCGGAGGATCTGATCGAGGTCGTGAAGCTCGGCGTGTTCCTCGTGTTCGGCGCGATCGTGACCTTCGGCGACCTCTTCGACGAAGGCTGGGCGGGGGTCGTGATCGTGGCGTTCACGTTGCTCGTGGCGCGCCCGGCAGCTGTATTCGCCGCGCTCGCGGGCGCGCGCGAAGTGGACACGGCGGGCAAGGCGTTCATGGCGTGGTTCGGACCCAAGGGGGTCGCCACCATGACGTTCGCCCTGTTCGTGCTCGGCTCGCAGGCGCCGGAGGGCGAGCGGATCGCGGACATCGCGGCGCTGGCGGTGTTCGTGTCGATCATCGCCCACGGGCTCACCGACCACCCGGGCGCCGAGTGGATGGCGCGGCACGCGGAGGCCGCCGAGGGCTCCGCCTCCGCGGTAGATTCCCAGGCTACGCTCGGCAGCCCGCGGACGGAGGAGTGAATGGAAACCTGGGACATCGCGTCGCTCGACGTCCAGCCGCACAGCCCCGCCGTCCTGCGCTCCGACAACGAGACGCGGGTGATCGCGATCAACCTGCCCGCCGGCGAGGGACTCAACGAGCACCAGGTGCACGAGCGCGCCTGGGTGATGGTGGCGGCGGGCGAGGTCGAGTTCGAGCAGGGCAGCGAGACGGTGTCGGGCGGCCCGGGCTTCCTCGTGCATTTCGAGCCGAAGGAGCGCCACGAGGTGCGGGCCAAGAGCGATTCGCGCCTGATCCTGCTGCTGGCGCCGTGGCCGGGGGAAGGGCACCCGAGCCAGCGCTAGCATCCGAGACGTGGACCCCTCGCGCAAGCGCAAGCTTCGCCTCGTCATCTTCCTGGCGGCCGCGCTGCTTCTGGCCACGGCGCTCGTCTACACCAGCTTCAGCGCGTCCACCGAGGCGAGCAAGCCGAGTGAGGTCCAGCCCGGCCAGTCGTACGAGATGACGGGCAAGGTGGTGAACGACTCGATCGAGCGGGACGGCGACGAGCTGCGCTTCAGGGTCCGCGATCGGGACGGCACCGAGTCCGTGGCCGTGCTCTACAGCGGCGTGGTGCCGGATCCGTTCCGCGAGGGCCGCGAGGTGATCGTGGAGGGCGAGCTGAAGAAGGGGACCTTCGTCGCGGAGCGCGACTCGCTCGTGACCAAGTGCCCATCCAAGTTCACCAAGGAGAAGGAAGGCCAGTCCAGCTGAGCGGGAAGGACTGACATGGCCGGTGTCGGCAGCGCCTGTCTGACGATCGGCCTGTTCGCCGCGCTGTACGCGGCCGGCGCGTCCGTGTACGGGGCGCTGAACCGGCGCCGCGAGTGGGTGAGCTCGGGGCGCCGCGCGATCTACTGCCTGGCCGCGCTCTGCCTCGTGGCGTTCGCCATCCTCGAGGCCGCCTTCCTGCGCACGGACCTCAGCTTCGCGCTGGTGGCCGAGGGCTCCTCCACCGACACGCCGACCTTCTACAAGGTCACGGCGCTGTGGGCCACCCAGGACGGCTCGCTGCTGCTCTGGGCCACGCTCCTGTCGCTCTTCTCGAGCGCCGTGCTGTTCCTCACGCGCCGCACGCTGCGCGACATCGCTCCCTGGGCCACGGCGGTGCTCGGCGTGGTGGCGGCGTTCTTCCTGCTCCTGATGGTGGGCTGGGAGAACCCCTTCGGCACGCTGGCGGTCGCCCCACAGGAGGGCGCCGGCCTCAACCCGCTGCTGCGCCACCCGGCGATGATGATCCACCCGCCGATGCTCTACACGGGCTACGTGGGCTTCTCGATCCCGTTCGCGTTCGCGGTCGGCGCCCTGATCACGCGCCGCACGGGCGCCGACTGGATTCGCGCCACGCGCCGCTTCGCCCTCGTGGCCTGGACCTTCCTCGGCACCGGCATCATGCTCGGCGCGCTCTGGTCCTACACCGAGCTGGGCTGGGGCGGCTACTGGGCCTGGGACCCGGTGGAGAACGCCTCGCTCATGCCCTGGCTCGTGGGCACGGCGTTCATCCACTCGATCATGGTGCAGGAGAAGCGCGGTTTGCTGAAGGTCTGGAACGTGTCGCTCATCTGCGCCACGTTCGTGCTCGCGCTGCTCGGCACGTTCCTCGTGCGCAGCGGGATCCTCGAGTCGATCCACGCCTTCGGGGCCTCGACCATCGGGGTGCAGTTCCTCCTCTTCATCGCCACCGTGATTGCGGCCTCGGCGGCGCTGATCCTGTGGCGCCTCCCCGATCTCCGCAGCGAGGCCAAGCTCGACTCGCTCGTCTCGCGGGAGGCCTTCTTCCTGCTCAACAATTTCGTGCTGGTGGGCCTCTGCCTCGTGATCCTCTGGGGCACCTTCTTCCCGCTGATCTCGGAGGCGCTGACCGGCACGGAGGAGAGCGTCGGCCCGCCCTGGTTCAACCGGCTCACCACCCCGCTGGCCCTGGCGTTGGTGCTGCTCACGGGCATCGGGCCGGTGCTGGCCTGGCGGAAGGTCACGCCCAGCGCGCTGCGCCGTATCCTGCTCGTGCCGGTGGCCGCGACGCTGGCGGCGCTCGCCGGCCTGCTGGCCTTCACGAACGCCGCCGACAGCCCCGCCTCGCTTGCGATGTTCTGCTTCGTGGCGTTCGTGCTGACCGTGGTGGCCCAGGAGTTCTGGCGCGGCGCGAGCGCGCGCCGGACGATGACCGGCGAGGCCTGGCCGCGCGCGCTCGCGCGCCTCTTGGGCCGCAACCGGCGCCGCTACGGCGGCTACCTCGTGCACGCCGGGATCGCCGTGCTGTTCCTGGGCGTGGCCGCCTCCTCGGCCTTCCTCGAGCAGCGCGACGTGCGCCTGTCGCCGGGCGACTCGTTCGAGATCGACGGCTACCAGGTCACCTACCGGGAGGCCACCGCGCGGCTCGGCGGCGACTCCTCGGGCACCGGCGCGCCGATCGCGTTCGGCGCCGTGCTGGACGTGCGTAAGGACGGCAAGCACTTCACGCTCAGGCCGTCGCGCAACTTCTACTCGAGCGCCGACCCGTCGCTCGGCACGATCTCGCGCTTCTTCGAGGGCGAGGCCACGAGCGAGGTCGACGTGCGCTGGGGGCTCCGCAAGGACCTCTGGCTCGCCGTGCGGCCCGACATCAGCGCGCTCGAGAAGCCGATCGCCGAGGCCGACGCCAATTTCGCGGACACCCCGGGCGACGTCCAGGCGCTGATCATCGCCGCCCTGGCCGAGCGCTACCGCAACGACCCGCCGCCAGCGGCGTTCCGGGCGATCGCGTCACCACTCGTGGCCTGGATCTGGATCGGCGGGGCGATCGCGGTACTGGGCGCTCTCGTGGCGATGTGGCCCACGCCCGAGGCCCGGCTGCGCCGGGTGCGCGCCATCTACTCGGCGCGGCTCGGCAAGGAGCTCTCGCGGGCGTAAGCGAGGGCGGTCGCCGTGGAGTACGCCCTCGCCCTGCTCGTGCTGGCCGCGCTCGTGGCCGTGGCGGTGTCGCTGCCGCTGCGCCGCGGGGGTGAAGAGGAGCGTCGCGACGCCACCCGCATCGAGGAGCTGAGCGCCGCCAAAGAGGCAAAGTACCGCGAGATCCGGGACGCCGAGCTCGACCATCGCATGGGCAAGCTCTCGGAGGCGGACTGGCGCGCTGTCGACCGCGACCTGCGCGGAGAAGCGATCGAAATCCTGCGCGAGCTTGACCGGCTCGAAGGACGGTCACCGCAGGAGCGCGCCTGAGCGCTACCCTTCAGCGCCGATGGAAGCGATTCTCAGCGGCGTGCAGGTGATCCTCGCGGTGATCGTCATCGTGCTGGTGCTGCTGCACTCGGGAAAGGACTCCGGCCTCTCGGGCGCCTTCGGCGTGGGCACCGGCGCCGGCCCCTTCGGCGGCGGCTCGCTCGTCGAGCGCAACCTGAACCGCTGGACAATCCTGTTCGCGCTGCTGTTCGCCGCGAACGTCCTGATCCTGCTGAAGATCTGAGCTCTCGGCCCGGCGCGTTTTAAACGCCGCGCGGCGCGGAGTCCTCGAGCACGACTCGCATCAGGTCGCGTATCGAGAGCATGCCCACGACCTGCTCGCCCTCGACGATCGGCATGTGGCGAAAGCCGCCGTGGATCATCAACACCGCGGCCTGCTCCATCGGCTCGTCCGGCTCCATCGTCTCGGGCCCCGGCGTCATGTAGTCGGCCACCACGGTGGCCGCCCCGATCCCGCCCGCCGCCGCGCGCATGATGTCCCGCTCGGTGAGGATCCCCACCAAGCGCTCGCCCTCGAGCACCGGCACGGCGCCCACGTCGCGCTCGACCATGCGCTTGGCAACGGCCGTCAGCCCGTCCTCCGGGTTGACCGTGAGCAGGTCGCGCGACATGTGGCTGCGTGCGAGCGGCATGCGCGGACTCTACCCCGGCGCTCAGCCCGCGGCACCCGTGAAGCGCACCGCCCCGCAGCGCAGCGCGGGGCAGACCACGCCCGAGGCGAAGCGGCGCCCGTACAGCTCGCCGTCGCTCGTGAGCTTCTGCCGGCGCCCGAGCGCCTGCACGCGCGCGAGCAGCTCGAGCGCGTTGTCGGTCAGGCGCAGGTCGCGCAGCGGGCGCGTCACACGCCCGTCCTCGATGAGGAAGGTCCCGTCGCGGGTCACGGCGGTTACGAGCGGCTCCTTCGGGCGGATCACGTTCGCGTACCAGAGCCTCGTCACGAGGATGCCGCGTTCGATCGGCTGGCAGAGCTCGTCGGCGCCGGTCGCGCCGCCGCCGGCCAGCACCAGGTTGGTGGGCAGGGCGCCGTACGGATCGCCGCCCGGAGTGAGCGCGTGCCCGGTCGACACCGTGCCCGCGAGCGCCGCGCTGCGGATGTCGTGAGCCACGGCGTGGGCGACTCCGTCCTGGATCAGCGGGAGCGGCCGCTTAGGCGTGCCCTCGGCGTCGAACGAGCGGGTGAGCGTGCGTGGGGAGGAGGGGGAGTCGGCGAGGTTGATCGCCGGCGAGGCCACGACGGTCCCGAGCCGGCCGCTCAGCGCCCCGCGGCCGTCGGCATGGGCGAGGCCGTCGAAGGCCGCGCCCGCCAGCAGCTCGAGCAGGCAGCCCACCGCGTGCGCCTCGAACACGACCGGGTAGTCGCCCGGCGGCAGCTCGGCCGGCGCGCCGGGAGCGGTGGCCTTGGCGGCCGCCTCCTCCGCCAGGGCGCGTCCGTCCAGCTCGGCGCTCGCGCGCGCGGTGTGGGCCGCGTAGCCGCTGCGCCCGCCGGGCGCGAGGCAGATCACCTTCATGAAGGCGTCGGTGGTCCCCTCGGCGCCCGCGCCCGCGTCCGTCGCCCAGGTGCGACGCACCTCGCCCGCGGTCCAGATCCCATGTGCCTCGACGCCCGCCGCCCGGGCGGCCGTGAACGCGGCCTCGAGCTGGGCGCCGCCGGCTCCCGGGGCGAGCTCGGCCGTGGCCGAGTCGGGGCGGGCCGGCGCGGCGCGCGGGGTGCCCGGGTCGCGGTCGAGCCCGAAGCCTGGGAAGGAGCCCTCGCCAGTGCCGGCGGCGGCACGCGCGGCCCCGCGGGCGCGCCGCACGCAGTCCGCGAGGGCATCAGTGTCCACGGCGTTGGTGGTCGCCCGGCCCACGCGCCCGCCCTGGACCGCCGCGATCTCGACCGTCACGTCCTCGACAGCCGTCGACTGCGTCGGACGGTTCGCGGCGAAGCGAAGCGTGAGCGAGCGCTCGCGGGTCACGCCGGCGAGCGCGCCCGGGCCGGCAAGGCTCGCGGCCTGCTCGGCGAGCTCCGACACCTCACGCAACGCCGACCTCCACATCGCGGAAGCGGGCCGGTGCCGAGCCGTGGGAGACGCGCATCACCTGGCCGGGCTCGCCCTTGCCGCAGTCGAGCAGCGAGATCAGGCGCCAGTCGCCGGCGGAGCAGACGGCGTCGCAGCTTCCCCAGAACTCGGGCGTCACGCCCGCGTAGCTCGGGTTGCGCAGCAGCCGGCCGCGCTCGCCGCCGCGGATCTCCCAGGCGGCCTCGCCCTCGAACTGGAACTGCAGGCGGCGGTTGTCGATCGACCACGAGCGGTTGGTCTCAATCAAGAGCCCCTCGCCGGTGTCGGCGATCAGGTCGTCGAGCGTGCCGGCGTCGCCGGGATCGAGGTTCACGTTGGTCATCCGCACGATCGGCTGGCGGTCGAATCCCTCGGCGCGCATGCAGCCGCCGGAGCGTTCGAGCCCAATCTCTGCCGCCGTCTCGCGCGATGACAGAAAGCCCGCGAGCATGCCCTCGCGCACGATCGGCACGGCACGGCCCTCCACGCCCTCGTCATCCCAGCGGTAGCTGCCGAGTCCCCCGGCGCTCGTGGCGTCGGCGGTCACGCCCACCCGCTCGGAGCCGAAGCGCAGCGAGCCGATGGCGCTCGCCGGGACGAAGCTCGTGCCCGCGTAGGAGGCCTCCCGTCCCAGCACCCGGTCGAGCTCGACGGCGTGGCCGATGGACTCGTGCACCTGCAGCCCGAGCTGCTCCCCCGCCAGGATGAGGGTGGAGTGACCGGGCGGGCACGCGGGCGCGCTCACGAGTGCGACCGCCTCGGCCGCCACTCGCGGCGCGTGGCGCTCGAGCTCGAGCGCCACGAACTGCTCGTAGCCGGCCTGCGTCACCTGGCCTCCGTGCGAGGCCGGATAGGAGCGCACCTGGCTCTCCGAGCCGTCCACGGCGAGCGCCACCGCCGCGAGGGCGCCGCCGCACTCGGTCAGGGTCTGCTCGCACAGTGCGCCGTCGGTGGACGCGAACAGCTTGTGCACCCGGAGCGCCTCGAAGCGCGCGATCCTGAGAGTCACGCCTGGCTCAGCGGCAATGCCCGCGTCGGCGGCGAGCAGCACCGCGAGCTTGTCCTCGAGCGGGACCGCGAAGGGATCGCGCTCCACCGGGCTCGCGTACGCGCCGCTGGCCGGCGGCTCGGGCGCGAGCGCGACGCTCCCGGCCGCGGCGGGCTGCTCGGCGGCGATCTCGAGCGCTCGCTCGAGCGCGGCCTCGGCGTCGCGCCGCCCGGTGCCGCCTGTCGCGGCGAAGCCCCACGCGCCGCGCAGGCGCACGCGCACGCCGATCCCCTCGCACTCGTTCGAGTCGAGCTCGTGCAGCCCGCCGTTCCTTGTCGACAGCCGCTCTCGCCTCGTGCTCACGAAGCGGGCGTCGGCATAGTCGGCGCGAGCCGCGGCGGAGTCGATCAGGTCGGGAAGGAGGTCGCGCATCGGGCTGCCGAGGCTAGCCCTCGCGGGAAGTGGCCGCAGGCGAGCGAGCGGCCCTCCACCCGGATCGCGCGCTCGCGCCAGGTGGCGAGCACGTCGAAGAGCTCCGCGATGCGGCCCGTGTCGCCCCAGAGGGCGAGCAGCGGGCGCTCGAACCTGCGGTCGAGGTCCGCCTCGTCGTGCTCGAGGTCGATGGTGGCCGCCGCCCGGTAGTCCTCGCAGCTCGCGTGGATCGCGGCCGGGTCGCGGAAGCAGCGCTTGTACTCCGCCACCGCCTCGGGCGCGAAGCGCGCGCCGTCGCCGGCCCACGCCTCCAGCTTGGAGTCGAGGTAGAAGTCCGGATCCGCCCCGATCATGCGCTCGGGCAGGCCCTCCGGCTGGATCAGGAAGAACCAGTGGTAATAGGCGGTGGCGAGCTCGCGCGAGACGTTCGCGAAGACCGTGTGGGTTGGCACGATGTCGAGCACCGCGAGGCGCGCCACGCGCTCGGGATGGTCGAGCGCCATCCGGTGGGCCACCCGGCCGCCGCGGTCATGCCCCACCACGCCGCCCCCGGGCTGTCCACACGAAACGACGAGGTCTCGACTCGAACCCGAGCGCCCTCATCGCCTCGACCTGATCGAGCGCCATCGACCGCTTCGAGTACGCCGCGTGGTCGGGACCCGAGGCGGGCTTCGAGGAATCGCCGTAGCCTCGCAGGTCGGCCGCTACGACGGTGAAGCACTCGGCCAGTACCGGCGCCAGCGCGTGCCACATCGCGTGGGTCTGCGGGTAGCCGTGCAGGAGGAGAACCGGAGGCCCCGAGCCGCCGATCCTCAGCTCGACCTCGGCCTCGCTCGTCTCGACGCGGCGCTCCTCGAAGCCGGCGAACACGGGCGGCACCGTACCGCCGTTCGCCGGAGTGCGCCCAGGGAGATTCGAACTCCCACCCTCCAAACGGAGGACAAGGCCCTCAACCTTGCGCGTCTACCAGTTCCGCCACAGGCGCGTGCGGGCTGAGTATAGAGCGGCGGGGGTGCTCGCCTGCATCGCTCCTTGATGCCGTCCGGACCCCTGGGTACTCTACGAACACATGTTCGGAGAACGGCACAGGACACGGCCTCGGGAGGGGTCCACATGGTCGAGCTGAACCTCACGAAGCGCCAGCAGGAGATTTTCGACTTCGTCCGCAGCTACGGCAGCGAGCACGGCTATCCGCCGACGGTGCGGGACATCGGCAAGGCGATCGGCCTCACATCCTCGTCGACCGTGCACGCGCACCTCGCCAACCTCGAGAAGCTTGGGCTGCTCAAGCGCGACCCCACTAAGCCGCGCGCGATCGAGGTGCTGGTCGACAAGGCCAAGGCGGCGATCGCGCCGGCCGGGCTGCCGCTGGTGGGCCAGGTGGCCGCGGGCCAGCCCGTGCTCGCCGAGGAGAACATCGAGGAGTACGTGCCGGTACCCGAGATCGCGGGAGGCGACGAGGGCGAGTTCGTCCTGCGCGTGAAGGGTGACTCGATGGTGAACGCCGGCATCTTCGAGGGCGACTACGTGATCGTCAGACCGCAGGAGACCGCCAGCGACGGCGAGATCGTGGTGGCGCTCGTAGGGGAGGAGGCCACGGTCAAGCGCTTCTTCCGCGAGGCGGAGCACGTGCGCCTGCAGCCGGAGAACGACTCGGTCGAGCCCATCCTGTCGCGCGACGTCCAGGTGCTCGGCCGAGTGGTGGGCGTGTGCCGGAGGGTCCCGTGACCGGCGCGCTATTGGAATCCCCGGAGCGGCTGTTCGCGCGGCCCTCGGACGGCGACCGGCGCGGGCGCGGCCTCACCCTCGAGCAGCACCTGTCCGGGGCGTGGCGGGCCGTCCAGGCCCACGGCGCCGCGGAGTGCCCTGTCTGTCGCGGGCCGATGACGCTGTCGGGCGGCTCGGCATGCTGCGAGGGCTGCGGGAGCCGCCTCAGCTAGCGCGGCTGTGGGTGGGCCGGCCGGCGCAGGCGGCCGGCGGCTACCAGATCTGCTCGCGGATCAGCGTGGCGACCTTGGCGGCGGGCACGCCGGTCACGCGCAGCTCCCAGACGCGGCCGTCGGCCGAGTTGCCGGAGTGGGTCGGGTAGCCGGCGTCGGCCAGCAGACGGCGCACGACGACCGAGCGCAGGATGGTCTCGCGCCCGACCCAGCGCACGTCGATGCCGAAGCAGCCGTCGTCGGTTGGCCAGACGGTCATGCGATCGGGGCGGATCGGTCCGAACGAGGCCGGAGCGATGGAGATCGGCGCGGCATGATGCTCGGTCTGCTGCTCGGCCTGCGATTCAGCGGAGAAGGCGTGCGCGTACGACATGGCGATGTCCAGGGCCTCCGTGCGGTCGGCGCGCCACTCCTCAGCCGGAAAGCTTGGGGCGTGGGCGGCCGTCCGTGTGAGGCGTTGATCACAGAGGCGCAGGAGGGCGTTCGGCATTCGACGGGCCCGCGCGCTGCGCCTACCATTGGTCGGTGCCGGTCAAGCAGTCGCGGGGAGGTCGGGGAGACAACCGGCCCCTCGAGGAAAGTCCGGACACCGCAGGGCAAGGGTGGTCGGGAGACCGACCCGGGGAAACCCGCGGGAAAGTGCCACAGAAATACACCGCCTACGTGATGAGGTGCGAGGCCCGAAGCATCCGGCTCGGCCGGGTGCGCAGGGAATGAACTTCCCTCATCGCCGGCAAGGGTGAAATGGTGCGGTAAGAGCGCACCGGCGTCGCGGTGACGCGGCGGCCAGGCAAACCCCACCCGGTGCAAGGCCAAGCAGGGGCGACGACGCTGCCCGCCGAGCTCCAGGTAGGCCGCAGGGCCGCGAGGCCCCGCTCGCGCCCGGCCCGCGAGGGTCGGAGCGCCGGGCGAGATGGATGACTGCTCACGACAGGATCCGGCTTACCGGCCGGCTACGGAGAGCCCCCGCGAAGGCGGGGGCTTTCTATTTCGACCGATGGACGATCCAGCGTGGAGAGCGCTCCCGTGGCGGAGCGCAGGCGCGTGCCGGCCGGACGACTCGGCGCCTGGCAGGGCGCGGCCGCCTGAACGCAACCCCCCATGCCGGGGGGTATCGGCCACCTTTGGGTTTGGCAAAGGCGAAATCTGGTCAAGAGGCTTACGCGGAGCAGATGTCAGCCACCTCCACCAAGACAAAGACCGCGAGTGACGCCTACTGCCCGCACTGTCACCTGCTGATCGAGAAGCGCGCCGGGGAGGAATGGCCGAAGGAGCCTCTCCGCTGCCCTCACTGCCGGCTGCTCGTGGGCAGCGGGCGCGCCCGTCCAACGCCGTCCGCCGAGCCCGGCGCGCGCGGCAGCGCCGCCGGCGTCTTCGCCCACGAGGCCAAGCGCGCCCGCACGGGTGAGCCCGTCTCGAAGCGCGAGGTATGCCGGGCCATCCGCGACATCGCGGAGGAGGTGGGGGCCCGTCCCGAGCGGCTCCTGATGGTCGACTACCAGCAGCGCACCGCGGACGACGACGACATGCCCTCACTCAGTGACGTGTTCGCGGCGTACGGCAGCTGGAAGCGTGCGCGGCGCGCCGCCGCGTCGCGCTCCTGATAACCCTCGCCCCGCGTCGCCCGGGGCAGGTAGAGTCCCGCGCCGATGGAAGTCCTGTTCTTCCTCCTCCCGTTCCTGGCTCTGGGGATCGGGGTCGTCTTCATCGCCTTCGCGGGCGGGGCCGGACGCGCCCGCGAGGCTTACCTCACGCGCGGCGGGAAGGCGTTCACGATCGCCATCGTGCTGCTCTACATGGCGGTCGGGATCGCGATCCCGGCGGCCGTGATCGCCGACCGCGACGAGAGCATCGGCGGCGTCGGCTCGCTGCGCACCGCCGACATCAGCGACCGTGAGGAGAACGGCAAGGAGCTGTTCACCCAGAACTGCAAGAGCTGCCACAACCTCGACGCGGTCCAGGCGCGCGGCGTCACCGGGCCGGATCTCGACGAGCTCGGCGGCGTGGACCGCGAGCGGGTCATGAACGCGATCAAGAATGGCGGCACGGGGGACGGCCGGATGCCCGCCAACCTGCTCTCGGGCGAGGACGCGGAGGACGTGGGCATCTACGTCGAACGGGTCGCGGGCCAGTAGCCGGCCCTGGTTCCGGCGGCCCCGCCGTTTACCCCGCAACCACCGATCTTTTTCCGTCCGACGCTTGCGGTCTGCTGATAGCATGCTCGCGTCCATCCAAGCCGAGGCCCCGCCAGCTCGAGGGGCGTGGGGGAACCAGGTGGCCGCACGTCGGCCGGGGGCGAATCGCGGGAGACCGCGTAGCGCAACTCTTTCAGCGCGAGCCCGTCAGCTAACCCCGCAGGCGAACAGAGAGAGAGCCGATGCCAGGTAGCGCTGCCCGCGTCTTGCGGGAGGACGACCACGGGGACATGAGCCGCGAGGCGGTCCTCCTGCAGTGGGAGCGCAAGATCGAGGCGGCCGAGCGCCGCCCCGGCCGGTTCGATCGCGAGGACGCCACGGGCGAGGGCGCGACCGTCGAGGAGCTCCGGCTCGCGCGCGAGCGCCGCGACCGCGCCGGCGAGGGCGAGGACGCCCAGGCCGGGCCGCCGACCGAGGATTCCACGCACGAGGGCGAGCAGCGCTTCGAGCAGGCCTTGGCTCCCGCCGAGCGCCGAACGATCACGATCACCGGCCAGCCCACGCCGGCGCGACGGCGTCGCTCGGCGGTCACGCCGCGCATCGCCCAGCCCGACACGCTCGCCCTCTGGGCGTTCCTGCTGGGCCTGTTCCTGGTGGCCGTAGCCGCCGGCACCGCGCACGCCTAGCCCCCCTCCAAACGCGCACGCGCCAAGACCCTGGTCCTCAGTTCATTGGAGTGGATCTCATGCCTTTTCCTCTCTACACTTACCGCAGGTAAGTCGCACGCGGAGAGAGAAACGCATGAAGACCAAGGAGAGCCGGTTCAAGGTCCACGACGAGCTAACGGCACCGGAGCGCAGCGTGCCCATCTTGAAGGGGGCGCTCGCCGCAGGCGGGCAGCTGCCCAACTTCATCGGGGTGCTCGCCGGTTCGCCCGCCGTTCTGCGCGCCTACGCGCGCTTCCGCTCAGAGCTGCGTCACGGCGCGCTGCCGTACGCCACCCAGCAGCGCATCGCTCTCGCCATCGCCGAGCAGCAGGGCAGCGAGTACGCGCTCTGCACCCTCCAGCGCACGGCGCGCGACGCCGGGCTGGGCCTGGACGAGATTGCGCTGGCGCGCGAGTTCGACTCCCGTGACGAGCGCGAGTCGATGCTGCTGCGCTACGTCAAGGCGCTGGTGGAGAGCGGCGGCTCGCCCAAGCGACATCTGCACGAGGAGGCGCTCGAGGCCGGCTGGTCCGACGAGCAGCTGCTCGAAACGATCGCCCACGTGGCGCTCGCCACCTTCGGCAACCTGGTCACGAGCGCGGGCGAGGTGCCGCGCGACGGCTCGACCGAGGACGCTCGGCTGCTCCAGGCCGCCTGAGCGGAGGGCCGGCCGTGACGAGGACTACGATGTACACCATGGCCTCGGAGCAGGCCACCGTCGTGGGTCGGGAGACCTGCTGCAGCCAATACCACCAGGCCGTCGAGTTGGTGGGCAAGCGGTGGACCGGCGCGATCGTGTTCGTGCTCCTCGAAGGGCCGGTTCGCTTCTCGGAGGTCAAGCGTCTGGTGCCCGACCTCTCCGACCGGCTCCTGTCCGAGCGCATGAAGGAGCTCGAGTCCGAAGGGATCGTCGAGCGCCGCGTGATCGACGACATGCCGGTCAAGGTCGAGTACGCGCTCACCACCAAGGGCGAGGCGCTCGAGCCGGCGGTTCGGGCGCTCAAGCTCTGGGCGCGCACCTGGCTCTGACACGCCCGCGCGCCGGGCACGCACCGGGCGCCTCACGCGGCTAGCCTGTCCGGCTTACCGCCGCCGAACGACCGATCCAGGGGAGAGCGCGATGCCCGACCAGCCGCAGACCGCCGATGACATCAAGGCGTTCGTCGAGGACCGCGACATCCGCTTCGTGCGCCTCTGGTTCACCGACATCCTCGGGCAGCTGAAGAGCTTCTCGATCAACGCCCAGGAGCTCGACGACGCCTTCGAGGGCGGCATGGGCTTCGACGGCTCGTCGATCACCGGCTTCAATGCGATCGAGGAGTCGGACATGATCGCGATGCCCGACCCAAGAACGTTCGCGGCGCTTCCGTGGCGGCCCGACGACAAGGGCGTCTGCCGGATGTTCTGCGACGTGGTCACGCCGAGCCGCGAGCCGTATGAGGGCGACCCGCGGCACGTGCTGCGCCGCGCGCTCGAGCGCGCCGAGGAGATGGGCTTCACGAACTTCTACGTGGGCCCGGAGCTCGAGTTCTTCTATTTCCGCAACGCGAAGCCGGAGAACGGCGTGCCGGAGGTCCTCGACGAGGGCGGCTACTTCGACCTCACCACGCTCGACGCCGGCTCGGACGTGCGGCGCGAGACGGTGCTCGCGCTCGAGCAGCTCGGCATCCACGTGGAGTACACCCACCACGAGGTCGGCCCGAGCCAGCACGAGATCGACATGCGCTACGCCGACGCGCTCAAGATGGCGGACGACTGCATGACGTACCGCATCACGGTCAAGGAGTACGCCATGAAGTACGGCTGGCACGCGACGTTCATGCCCAAGCCGCTGTTCGGCGAGAACGGCTCGGGCATGCACACGCACCAGTCGCTGTTCCGCGGCCAGAGCAACGCCTTCTACGACGTGGACGACCAGTACTACCTCTCCGACACCGGCAAGGCGTTCATCGCCGGCCAGCTCAAGCATGCGCGCGAGATCACCTCGGTGTTCGCCCAGTGGGTGAACTCCTACAAGCGGCTCGTGCCCGGCTTCGAGGCGCCCGTCTACTGCGCCTGGTCGCGGCGCAACCGCTCTGCGCTGGTGCGCGTGCCGCTCTATCACCCGGGTCAGGAGAAGGCCACGCGGATGGAGCTGCGCTGCCCCGATCCCGCCTGCAACCCCTACCTCACGTTCGCGATCCTGCTGGCCGCCGGCCTCGAGGGGATCGAGAAGGGCTACGAGCTACCCGAGCCGATGGAGAAGAACCTGTACCACATCAGCCCCGAGGAGCGGCGGCGACTCGGGATCGAGCAGCTGCCGGAGACGCTCGGCGAGGCGATCGAGATCACGGCCGAGTCCGAGCTGGTGCTGCGCACCTTCGGCGAGCACATCTTCAACCGCTACATCGAGATCAAGCGGCAGGAGTGGGAGGACTACCGGGTGCAGGTCACGGAGTGGGAGCTTCAGCGCTACCTGGCCGTGCTCTGAGGGTGTCGGCGCGCTCCGAGGCCTCCCGGCTCGCCTCGTCGAGGAAGCGGATCGCGGCGGCGCGCTCGGCGGAGCTCATCTCGGCCGCGAGCCGCTCGAGCCGGCCCGCCAGCTCCATGTAGATCCCCACGGCCTCGCTCTCCTCGTCGGGCAGCGCGCGCCGGACGATCACCGAGCGGCGGTCGTGGGGGTGCGGCTCGCGCCTGGCCCAGCCGAGCCGCTCGAGCCGGTCGACGAGCGCCGTGACGGCACCCGAGCTGAGGCAGAGCCGCTCGCCGAGCTGGCCCGGGGTGAGCTCACCCGCCTCGTGCAGGTGGTCCATGGCCTTGAACTCGACCGGCGGCGCGCCGAGGCGCCGGGCCACCGCGGCGTCGAGCCGGTCGTTCTCCAACCCGAAGCGACGCAGCGCCGTGAGGAGCTCGGAGGGAGTGGCCACGGTCACTTGATCTTAACCACGAAGAATCTTGACAATCAAGACATTGCTCGATAGACGTACGCGGCCATGACCCCCCAAGGCCGTTCCGTCTTCACGATCGCCACCGGATCCCGCGCGAAGTGGGTGGTGTTCACGATCTGGTTCGTCGGGATCTTCATCGCCGCCGGCCCGCTCAACCTGCCGGCGAAGTTCACCGACGCCGAGGAGAACGAATCGACCTCCTTCCTGCCCGGCGACGCGGAGTCGACCAAGGCGCTGATCGCCTCGGAGGACCTGCAGGGCGGCGAGCTGGCGCCGGCGGCGATCGTCTACCGGCGCGCCTCGGGGCTCACCGACGCCGACCGGGCGAAGATCGTGGAGGACGTCGGGCGGCTCACCGAGGAGCGCTTCCCGGGCGTGATAGCGGACGGCGCAACGGCGGCGTCTGGCGGGAACGAGGCCTCGGGCGCGCCGCCGCCGCAGGCCGGCCTTCCCGAGGGCTGCGCCGGGCCGACCACGCCGATCGAGGGTCAGCCGAGCGACTATGCCCCGTTCGTCGGGCCGATCTGCTCGGAGGACGGCAAGGCCGCGATCGTCACGGCCTACATCAAGGGCGACGGCGAGAGCGAGACGGTGCTCGACCCGGTCCAGTTCTGGCGCGACACCGTCTCCGACCCGGGCGGCGGCCTCGAGGTGAAGATCACCGGCGGCGCCGGCTACGGGGCGGACGCCATCGAGGTCTTCGAGGGGATCAACGGCACGCTGCTGCTGGCGGCGGTGACGCTCGTGATCGTCCTCCTGATCCTCATCTACCGCTCGCCGATCTTCCTGTTCATCCCACTGGCGGCGGTGATGTTCGCCGAGATCCTGGCCCGCTCGATCGGGGTGGGGCTGTCCGAGCTCGGGGTGACCCTGAACGGGCAGTCGAGCTCGATCATGTCGATCCTCGTGCTGGGTGCCGGCACCGACTACGCCCTCCTGATCGTGGCCAGATACCGGGAGGAGCTCCACCACACGGCGGACCGTCATGAAGCGATGCGGTCCGCAATGGCCTCCGCCGGGCCGGCGGTCTTCGCGTCGGCCGCGACCGTGATCGTCGCGCTCTTCTGCCTCACGATCGCCAAGGTCAACGGTACCTCGGGCATGGGGCCGATCGGCGCCATGGGCGTGGCCTGCGCGGCCCTGTCGATGCTCACCCTGCTGCCGGCGCTGCTCGCGATATTCGGCCGGCGCGCCTTCTGGCCGTTCGTGCCGCACACCGCCGAGACCGCGCCGGTCGACGCCGACGCCTCCGAGCGCGCCCGCGCCCGGATCGTCGACGGCGGCAGCGTCGGCGCCCTGCTCAGGGTGATCGGCGCCGCGCTCGTGGTCGCGATCCTGCTCCCGCTGGTGATCCTCAACGCGCTGCTGCGCGGCGCCACGGGAAAGCGGATCCCGTCGCTCATCGTCGGGCCGCTCGACCGCGCGATCTTCAAGCCCTACGAGATGCGCCGGCACAAGCACGAGCACCTGGCCGACGAGACCCACGGCTTCTGGAAGCGCGTGGGCGATCGCGTGGCGCAGCGGCCGCGGCGCGTGATGGTGAGCACCATCGCGGTCCTGCTCGTGTTCTGCGCCGGGCTCGCGTTCTTCTCCACCGACCTCACCACGAACGACAGCTACACGACCGAGGTCGAGTCGGTGCAGGGCCAGGACCTGATCAGCGAGAGCTTCCCCGCCGGCGAGAGCGTGCCCACGGACGTGATCGTGCCCGAAGCCTCCCAGGTGGCGGCCGTGACCGATGCCGTGGAGGGCGTGGACGGCGTGGAGGCCGTGTCCGGCCCGGTGGCCGAGGGCGAGCAGGGCGTGCTGGTCCAGGCGATCCTCGAGCCGCAGCCGTACTCGACCGAGGCGTTCGACCTCATCGAACCGATCCGGGACGCGGCGTCGGGCGCCGCCGATGGCACGCTCGTGGGCGGCGCCAGCGCGATCGAGTTCGACGTCCGCGAGGCAGCCGCGTGGGACTCCAAGGTGATCCCGCCGATCGTGCTCGTTGTGGTGTTCTTAATCCTCGTGCTGCTGCTGCGCGCGGTGATGGCGCCGCTGATCCTGGTGGGCACGGTGATCCTGAGCTTCCTGGCGGCGCTCGGGGTGGGCTACCTGTTCTTCGACGTGATCTTCGGCTTCCCGGGCTCCGACCCGTCGCTGCCGCTGTTCGCCTTCGTGTTCCTGGTGGCCCTGGGCGTGGACTACAACATCTTCCTCGTCGCGCGCGCCCGCGAGGAGACGCTCAAGCACGGCACGCGAGCGGGGATACTGCGCGCCCTCGCCGTCACGGGCGGGGTGATCACGAGCGCGGGCATCGTGCTCGCCGGCACTTTCTCGGTGCTGGCGGTGCTGCCGCTCGTGTTCCTCACCGAGATCGGCTTCGTGGTCGCCTTCGGCGTGCTGCTCGACACGTTCCTCGTGCGCAGCGTGCTGGTGCCCGCGATCGCGCTCGAGCTGGGGCCGCGCTTCTGGTGGCCCTCGGAGCTCTCGCGCACCGACGGCGGAGCGCCGCCATCCGAGCCGGTCAGCGACGAAGCGCTTGCTCAACCAGCCGGCGGGCCTGCCTGAGCGAGCCGGGGTCCAGCCGCGACGGCCTGTCGCAGGGGCTGTGGCGGCAGGGCTCGCCGCCCGCGCCCACGCCGAGCTTGGCCGCCGGCAGCCCGAGCAGCTCGGACTCGCGGTGGTCGGAGTTGCCCGTCGACTCGTCGCGCACCCAGCTGACGGGCACGCCGGCGTCGCGCCCGGCGCGCAGCAGCCGCCCCTCGACCGCGGCGCGCGGGGCGGGCGCGGGCGAGCGCAGCCAGAACGGGCGGTCGCGGCCCACCTCGTCGAGCGAGAGCGCGATGCGCAGGTCGGCGCGCCGGCCGGCCCGGATCCGGCGCGCGAGCGCGAGCGCGCCGAGATGATCGGGCGAGCCGGTGTAGATGCGCTCCTCCGCGCCGGTGGTCACGAGCGAGACGTCGCAGCGCGTGGGATAGCGCCGCCCGACCCGGCCGGCCAGGGCGGCCAGCACGCCGAGGCCCGAAGCGTTGTCGTTGGCGCCGGGCGCGTTCGGCGTGGTGTCCGAGTGCGCCATCACCACGTGCAGGCAGGAGCCGGGACCGTCGTAGTGGCCGATCAGGTTGCGGGAGGGGCCGCGACCCGGCACGGCGAAGCGCTGCACGCTCACGGCGAGGCCGCCGCGCCTGAAGCTGTCGGCCACGTAGCGCTGCGCGCGCTGTTCGGCGGCGCTCGCCGCCGGTCGCGGGCCCCAGGAGGCGATCCGCACGGCGTGGTCGTAGGCGCTCGGCGTGGCTGCCGCCGAGGGGGCGAGCGCCAGCGTGAGGCTGGCTAGGAGAGCAGCCGTTCGAGCTCCTCGGGGTCCGTGACCGGCGCCTTGCACGCGAAGCGCTCGCACACGTACGCCGCGGCCCGGCCGCCGACCGGCTCGCGCTCAGCGAGCAGCGGCACGCCGTCGGCCGGCCCGCCGGCGAGCACGAGGTGCGGGCGGAAGGCGGAGCGCACCACCCGCTCGAGCGGACGCAGGTCGGGACCGACGAGCGCCACCTCGCGCACCGGCGCAAGGTGGAAGTCGAGCGCCTGGAGCAGGTGGCCGAACGCCTGCGGGTGCCCGGCGGCCAGCTCGTGGAGCAGCCGCAGCACGGATACCGCGCGCTCCTCGTAGGCGTGCTCGCCCGTGAGCGCGGCCAGCCGCAGCAGCCCGTACGCGGCGCTCGCATTGCCCGAGGGGATCGGATGGTCCTCGAGGTCCTTGCGCCGCGCCACGAGCCGCTCGTGGTCGACCGAGGTCTCGAAGAAGCCGCCCTGCTGGTCGTCGGCGAACCGCTCGATCATCGCGTCGGCCAGCGCGCGCGCCTCGCCGAACCAGCGCGGCTCGAAGCTTGCCTCGTAGAGGGTGAGGAGCGCCTCGAGCATGAAGGCGTGGTCCTCGAGGTAGGCGTTCAGCTTGGCCTCGCCGTCCTTCCACGAGCGCAGCAGGCGCCCCTCTGCGTCGCGCACCTCGTCGAGCAGGAAGCCCGCCGCGGCGGCCGCGGCCTCCACGTAGTCGTCGCGCTCGAGCGCGGCGCCGGCCTCCGCGAGCGCCGAGATCATGAGCGCGTTCCAGGAGGTGAGCCGTTTGTCGTCGAGGCCAGGCCAGACACGCTTTGCGCGCGTCTCGTAGAGGAGCGCGCGCCAGCGCGGTAGGCGCTCCGGCGAGCCGGGGCCGCGCACCGGGATGTTGCCGCTCTCGAAGTTGCCGCGGTCGGTGGCGCCGAACCAGGCGATCGCCTCGTCGGCGTCGGGCTCGCCCTGGAGCGCCTCGCGCAGCTGCTCCACGCTCCAGACGTAGAACTTGCCCTCCACGCCCTCCGAGTCCGCGTCGAGGGCGGAGAAGAAGCCGCCCTCGGCGCCGCGCATCTCGCCCAGCGCCCAGTCGAGCGTCTCCTCGCATACCGCTCGGAACAGCGGCTCGCCGGTGACCTGCCAGCCGTGCAGGTACGCGCGCGCGAGCAGGGCGTTGTCGTAGAGCATCTTCTCGAAGTGGGGGACGAGCCAGTAGGCGTCCACCGAGTAGCGCGCGAAGCCGCCGCCCACCTGGTCGTACATGCCGCCCGAGGCCATCGCCCGCAGCGTGTGCGTGGTCATATCCGTCTCGCCGCGGCGCAGCAGGAACTCGAGGGCCGAGGCGGGCGGGAACTTCGGCGCGTCGCCGAAGCCGCCGTTCGCCACGTCGTACTGGGTCCTGAGCGCGCTCACGGCCTCGTCGAGAGCGCCCGGGTCCATGGGCTCCGACGAAGGGCGAAGCAGCGCGCCGCCGCGTAGGCGCTCGGCCACGCGCTCACCGCCCGCGCGTATCTCGTCCTTCTTCTCCTGCCAGCCGTGCGCCACCGCCTCGAGCACCTGGCGCCAGGCCGGCATGCCCATGCGCTGCGCGGGCGGGAAGTACGTGCCGGCGTAGAACGGCACCTGCTCGGGCGTGAGGAACACGTTCAGCGGCCAGCCGCCGGCGCCGGTCATGGCCTGGCAGGCCTCCATGTAGATCGAGTCGAGGTCGGGCCGCTCCTCGCGGTCGAGCTTGATGCACACGAACAGCTCGTTCATCAGCGTCGCCGTGTCGGGGTCCTCGAACGACTCGCGCTCCATCACGTGGCACCAGTGGCAGGCCGAGTAACCGATCGAGAGCAGAATCGGCCGATCCTCGTCGCGCGCGCGGCTGAGCGCCTCCTCGCCCCAGGGGTACCAGTCCACGGGGTTGTCCTTGTGTTGCAGCAGGTAGGGCGAGGTTTCGTTCGCGAGGCGGTTGGCCATCAGCGCTGAGGCTACTCGGTGTCCTGCTGACACATATCTGTGTAAGCGCTACACAGAAGATGTGTAATAGTGTTATCTGTGCGCCAGGCGAGCGGAGACCTGTTCCCCACCGATTCTCCCATCCCGGCGAGCCAGATGATCGGCCGCCGCGACGACCTTCGCGAGATCGCCACCCGGCTCGAGGCCGGCACCCATCTGATCGTGGCGGGCCCGCGCCGCACCGGCAAGACGAGCCTGTGCGAGGCCGCCCTGGCGCGCCTCGGCCGGCGCGGGCTCTACACCGCGCGCGTCGACCTCTTCCGGGTGGCGGACGCCGCCGAGCTGGCCGAGGCCGTGGCCGCGGCCGTGATCGCCAACCGCTCCGCCACCCGGCGGGCACTGCGCCGCGCGCGCAGCGCGGGGCGGGCGGCGCTGTCGGCTACCCAGGGCCGGGCGATCCTCAGGATGGTGGGCGAGCTGGGGGAGGGGGTCGAGATCGCGCTCACCCCCGGGCTCGCCGCCCAGGACCCCGAGCGGGCGCTCGACCTGGCGCTCGAGCTGCCGGAGCGCGTGGCGCGCGCCGACGGCCGGCGGCTCGTGCTGTTCTTCGACGAGTTCCAGGAGGTAGCCTCGGCGCGGCGGCCGTACGGGGAGGCGGACGCGGTGACCAACCGCATGCGCGCGGTGTTCCAGCGCTCGACCTCGGTCAGCTACCTGTTCGCCGGCAGCATCGAGCACCTGATGCGCGACCTGTTCGCGCCTTCGCGGCGCGCCTTCAGCGGCTTCGGGAGCTTCTACTCGCTGCGGGCGATCGACCCCGAGGAGTGGACGCGCGGACTGGCCGAGCGCTTCGCCGCGGACGACTGCGAGATCGGCGCGCCCGCGCTCGCCCGCGTCGTCGAGCTGGGCGACGGCCACCCGCGCGCCACCATGCGCATCGCCCAGCAGGCGCACCTCGTGTCGATCGAGCTGGACACGCGCGCGATCGACCTCGAGCTCGTGCAGCTGGGCTACGAGCGCGCGCTCGAAGGCGACCGGCCGACGATGGAGCAGGTGGTGGAGCGGGTGCGGCTGCTGCACAAGCACGGGCTCGCGGTCGCGCGCGCCGTGGCGGCGGGGCAGTCTCCCCCGCGCAGGCTCCACCCGGGCGTGCGCGACCGCGTGCTCAAGCTCTTGCGCGACGCCGGGTTGCTGGAGCACGGGGGCCGCGGCGAGTGGCGGGTGATCGACCCGCTGCTGCGCCACTACCTGGTGGCGCTCGACCCCTTCGGCTGATCGCGTAGCGCCGCCCGCTTGATCTTGCCGCTCGGGGTCTTCGGGAGCTCGTCCACGAAGTCGACGATTCGCGGGTGCTTGTAGGGCGCCGTGGTCTCCTTCACGTGATCCTGGAGCTCGCGCGCCAGCTCCTCGCCCGGCGCCGTGCCGTCGCGCAGCACCACCACGGCGCGCACCACCTGGCCGCGGATCTCGTCGGGGGCCGGCACGGCGGCGGCCTCCACCACCGCCGGGTGGGCCACCAGCGCCGACTCCACCTCGAACGGACCGATGCGGTAGCCGGAGGAGATGATCACGTCGTCGGTGCGGCCCTGGAACCAGAGGTAGCCGTCCTCGTCCTCGGACACGCGGTCGCCCGTGCGCCAGGGCCGGTCGCGGGCGCCGTCGAGGAAGAAGGTCGGCACCGTGGCCGGGTCGATCACGAGCTCGCCCTCGTCGACCCAGGCACGGAAGCCCGGCAGCGCCTTGCCCATCGAGCCGGGCCGCACCGGCGGGCCGATCGGCATGCCCGTGAGGTGGCCCGTCTCGGTCTGGCCGTACCCGTCGTGCACCGAGGCGCCGGCGCCCTCCTGCCAGGCGCGCACCACCTCGGGGTTGAGCGGCTCGCCCGCGGCGCAGGCGTGCCGCAGCTCGGGGAGCGGGCGCAGCTTTGCGCGGCCGGCGATCGCGCGGTACTCGGTGGGTGACATGCAGAGCACGTTCACGCGCTCGCGCTCGAGCAGCTCGAGCCGCTCCTCCGCGTCGAAGCGGGCGTCGTGGAGCAGCGCCGCGGCGCCGCGCAGCCAGGCGGCGAGGAAGGCGTTGCGCGCCGAGAGCGACCAGCCGCTGGCCGCGGTGCACCAGCACAGGTCACCCTCCCGCGCGCCGAACCAGTGCTCGGCCTGCACGCGCTGCCCGGCCAGGTAACCGTGGCCGTGGCGGATCGGCTTGGGCTCGCCGGCCGTGCCGGACGTGAAGACGATCAGCGCCGGGTCGCCGGCTTCCACCTTCGCCGCGCCCGCGGGTGCGGCGTCGAGCAGAGCGGGATCGGGGATCGCCAGCAGCGCGCCGTCGAAGCCCGCCGCCGAGACCAGGTCGAGGTCGCGCTCGTCGGCCACCACGGCGCGCGGGTCGAGCAGCTCCATGCGTGCGCGCAGGTCGGCCGGTCGCAGCTGCTCGGTGCACGGCTGCGCGACCGCGCCGAGCCGCCAGCAGGCGAGCATCGCGTACACCCACTCGGGTCGGTTGCCCGCCACGGTCATCACCACGTCGCCGCGGCCCACGCCCCGGCTCGCGAGCGCGCCGGCCATGCGCGCCGAGCGGTCGGCCACCTCGCCGAAGCCGATCTCGCGCCGCTCGCCGTCCCGCGCGATCGCCACGAGCGCGGTGCGCTCGGGAGCGGCCGAGTCCACGAGCTCGGCGGTCAGGTTCATGCGCGCGGCGGCCAGCGCTCGCCCGCGCCGAGGCGCTCGAGGCCGAGCCACGCGAAGTCCGTCACCGCCCGCACGATCGCATCTTCGGCAAGGACATGACGCGCACCCGGCCCGCGCCGTCTGACCCCTCTGCGGGGAGGAGTCCGAGGACTTCGGTCGAAGCGGTGTGAAAAAGAACTAAAGCGGGTAGGACGCTCGCCGATAGTTCTGGTAGCTTCACCGCCACGCCGAATCCCCGGGGACAACCGGGGAACGGGGGAACCAAGGTGGCTGCGGCCACTGGGGCGAACTTCCTGAGCAATCAGGAGGCGCGCGAGCTCTTTCAGCGCGAGCCCGTCAGCTAACCCCGTAGGCGTTCGAAAGAGAATGCCTTCCCGTTCACGCAACACACTGCTGCGCGCCCTCGGCGCCCTCGTCGCCTTCGCCTGCCTGGTGGGCGCGACCGTGGCCGCCCCCGGAGCCGCCGCCCAGACCCCCACGGGTGGGGCGGTCTTCACGCCGCCGCCTCCGCCGCCGGCCAAGGCCGCGCTTGTCGACGGCCGGGTGATCGCCCCGGCCTCGGCGCCCACGCGCGTCAAGCGCGTGATCGAGGCGGCCAACCGGATCGTCGAGAAGCCCTACATCTACGGCGGCGGTCACAAGGCCTACCTGAGCGGCGTGCTCGACGCCGGCTACGACTGCTCGGGCGCCGTCTCGTACGCCCTCTACGGCGGCCGCTTCCTGCGCTCGCCGCTGCCGAGCGGCTCGCTGATGGGCTGGGGCCAGGAGGGCACGGGCCGCTGGATCACCGTGTACGCCAACGGCGGCCACGCCTATGTCGTGGTGGCCGGCCTGCGCTTCGACACCTCGATGCGGGACCCGGACGCGCCGGGCCCATCCACCGGCCCGCGCTGGTCCAAGACCCTGCGCCGCTCCTCCTCGTTCGTGGCGCGCCATCCCGGCGGCTACTAGGCCCTCGGCCGAAAATCCCGGCGATATCCTCCGGCCAATGGCTGTCGCCACGAACGCCTTCACCGAGAAGACCGAGGATCAGCAGGCCATCACCGAGATGGTCCGGCAGTTCGTCGACAACGAGGTCATCCCGATCGCCGAGGAGCACGATCACGAGGACACCTTCCCGGAGGCGGTCGTGGAGCAGATGAAGGAGCTCGGCCTGTTCGGCGTGACCATCCCCGAGGAGTACGGCGGGATGGGCCTCGACCTCACCACCTACGCGATGATCGTCGAGGAGCTCTCGCGCGGCTGGATCTCGATCTCCGGCATCGTGAACACGCACTTCATCGGCTCGTACCTGCTGATGAAGTTCGGCACCGACGAGCAGAGGGAGCAGTTCCTGCCGCAGATGGCCACCGGCGAGCTGCGCGCGGCCTTCTCGCTCTCCGAGCCCGAGTGCGGCTCGGACGTGCAGGGCATCAAGTCGACCGCCAAGCGCACCGAAGGCGGCGACTGGGAGCTGAACGGCCAGAAGATGTGGGTCACGAACGGGCTCGGTTCGGGGGTCGTGTTCGTGCTGATGAAGAGCGACCCCAAGGCCGAGCCGGCCCACAAGGGGATGACCTGCTTCCTCACCGAGAAGACGCCCTGGCAGGAGCAGAACGACGGCCTCACGGTCCCGCCCAAGATCAAGAAGATGGGCTACAAGGGCGTTGAGTCGACGGAGCTTGTGTACGACGGCTACCTGTGCCCGCCCGAGCGCATCCTCGGCGGCGAGGAGAACGGGCTCGGCAAGGGCTTCGCCCAGATGATGGACGCGCTCGAGGTGGGCCGCGTGAACGTGGCCGCGCGCGGCGTTGGCATCGCCCAGCGGGCGCTCGAGCTCGCCCTGCGCTACTCGCAGGAGCGAAAGACCTTCGGCAGGCCGATCGCGGGCCACCAGGCGATTCAGTTCAAGCTCGCCGACATGGCCACAAAGATCGAGGCCGCGCGCCTGCTCACGCTGAAGGCGGCGCGCATGAAGGACGCAGGGCAGCGCTCGGACCTCGAGGCGGGCATGGCCAAGCTTTTCGCCTCCGAGACCGGCAAGGAGGTCGTGGAGGAGGCGTTCCGCATCCACGGCGGCTACGGCTACTCCAAGGAGTACGAGATCGAGCGCCTCTACCGCGACGCCCCGCTGCTCCTGATCGGCGAAGGAACCTCCGAGATCCAGCGAATGGTGATCGGCAAGAAGCTGCTCGAGCGGAACAAGCTCTAGCCATGACCACCACAGGCACCAGGGCGCTGATCGCACAGGCGGTCGAGGGCCTCCAGGAGGAGGTGCCCTCCTTCCGGCAGATCAAGCTCGTCGCGCGCCTCGAGCTGCGCGCCCGCGGCGCCGACGTGCCGATCTGGCGCGTGGAGATCCCCGGCCCCAAGATCGACCGCGACCCGGCGGCCGACGCCCGCGTCGACGTGTCGGTGGCGCGCTCTCACTTCAACGAGCTGGCCGCCGACGGGCAGCTCAGGCACTGGGTCGACGCCTATGAGCACGGCCACGTACGGGTGACCGGCGACGCCGCGGTGATCAAGCTGCTGGGCAACGTGATCCAGCGCCAGCTCGCCCGGCGCTGAGCCTCAGGCGCCTGGCGAGAGCACCAGCTGGGTGCAGGTGAAGAAGGCGGCGTCGCGGCCGCTCTCCTTCCTGATGCGGACCTCCCAGACCTGCGTGCGCCGGCCCACGTGAAGCGGCCGGCCGATGGCGGTGAGCACGTCGCCGACCCGGCCGGCCGAGAACACGTTGGCCTTGAGCTCGGCGGTGGTGAAGTCGCCGCCCGCGGGGAGGTGGCGGAAGGTTCCCCAGGCCGCCACGGTGTCGGCGAACGCGACCCAGACGCCGCCGTGCACGTAGCCGCCAGGATGCAGGTGGCGCTCGTCGACCTCGAGCCGGCCCTCCACCTCGTCGTCCTCGATCCGCACCACCTCGATGCCGAGGTCGCCGGGAAAGCTCCGCCCGATGCCCTGCCGGAAGAGCTCCGGCGTGATGTCCGGGTTGGTCACCCCGGCGGCGCCATCTCGGCGCCCCCGTCGTAGACCTTGACCACCCGCACCGCGCCCGGCGGCGCGGCGTCGAGGCAGAGGCCGCAGAGCACGCACTCGTCGAGGTTCTCGTCCACGATGCTCACACCGCCGTCGGAGGCGGCGAAGATGTCCACCGGGCAGGCCTCCTCGAGCCGGCGCGCCAGCTCGGCGTCCGCGCTGGCGTCGTCGGCCACCACGACCTGGATGAAGATCCCGTTCACGGGGCCACCGCCGCCATCCGCTCCTTCACGAGCGCCGGGATCTCGGCGATCTCCTCCGCCACCACGATGCCGGCGGAGGCGAGCCGCGCGATCTTCTCGGTAGCCGTGTCCTCCTTGCCCTCCACGATCGTGCCGGCGTGCCCGAAGCTCATGCCGGGCATCTCGTCCATGAAGCGGCCCGCCATGAAGGCGACGATCGGCAGCGGGTGCTCCGACTCCTCGGTCACGTAGCGGGCGAGCTCCGCCTCCATCCGGCCGCCCGGCTCCGTGTAGATCACGATCGCCTCGGTCTGGCCGTCGGCCTCGAAGAGCGGCATCAGCTCGGCGTAGGAGGAGCCGATGATCGCGTCGCCGCCGATCGACACCGCGGTCGACTGGCCGAGCCCTGCGGCGCTGAGCGTGGAGGACATCTCGGTGGTCATCCCGCCCGAGCGCGAGATCACGCCGACCGGCCCGGGCGTGTAGGCCTTGGCGGCGTCCCCGGCGGGACCGCCGATGCCGCCCATCTTGATCACGTCCGGCACGATCACGCCGAGGCAGTTGGGGCCGATGATCCGAGCGCCTCGGGACGCCGCGAGCTCCACCATCTGCGCCACGTCGCCGCGCGGGATCCGCTCGGTCACGATCACGATCAGCTCGATGCCGTGCACGATCGCCTCGAACACCGCGTCCTTGGTGAACGCGGGGGGGACCGTGACGACCGAGCCCTTGATCGGCGCTCCGTGATGCTCCACGGCCTGCGCGACCGTGTCGAACACCGGCACTCCGTGAACGTCGCGGCCGAGGCGGCCGGGCGTGACCCCGCCCACGATCTTCGCGCCGGCGCCGTAGTCGAGGCACTCGCGCGTGAGGTTCACGGCCTCGCGGCCGGTGATGCCCTGCACGATGAAGGTCGTGTCGGCGTCGATCAGGATGCTCACGCCGCCGCCGATCCCTTCTCCACGGCGCGCCGCGCGGCCTCGTGCATTGAGACGCTGCGGTCGCAGTACTCCACTCCGTACTTCTCGAGGATCTTGAAGCCCTCGTCCTCCCACGCGCCCGGGATGCGGAAGATCGCGATCTTCTCGGCCGGGTCGTAGCCGAGCTCGAGGCAGGCCTTGACCACCCCCCGGGCCACGATGTCGACCCGCGTGTTGGAGACGATCGACATCATCACGGCGATCTTGTCGACGCCGGGCTTCTGCAGCACGAGCTTGGCGAGCCCGCAGGCCTTGCGCACCGAGGGGTTGCCGCCGATCTCGCAGTAGTTGGCGGGACGGCCGCCGTGGGCCCGGACGGCGTCGAAGAGCGTGAGCGAGCCGCCGCCCGCGCCGATCACGAGTCCGAGATCGCCGTCGAACTCGGTCACGTTGCCGGCCACGCCGCGGTGGTCCATCGAGTCGACCGCCTCGCCGGCCAGCTCGAACTCGGTGGGCTCGCGCGCCTCGCGCGTCTCCTCCTCGCCGACGCCGAGGTCGTTCAGAAGGGCCCGCTGGCGCGGGCGCGCCTCGTTCTCCATCTCCATGTGCGCGTCGAGTCCCACGAACGAGCCGTCCACGAGCTCGCCGAGCGGGTTGATCTCGGCCAGCGTCATGTCGTAGTCGGTGAACAGGCGGGCCAGGCGGGTGAGGATCGGCGTGATGCGGGTCAGCTGGCGCCCACTGACGCCGGTGGAGGCGATCACCTCCTTGGCCATGAAGTCGCTGAACGGCTCGATCGTCGAGAAATGGCGGCGGCCCACCTTGTCGGGCTGCTCCTCGGCCACCTGCTCGATGTCGATGCCGCCGACGGGCGAGAAGATCATCACGGGCCGCTTGCGCAGCCCGTCCCAGACGACGCCCGCGTAGTACTCCCGCTCGACCTCGGCCTTCGGGTCGACAAGGACGCCGCGCGGCATGTGGCCGCCGATCTCGAGCCGCAGGATCGCCTCGGCATGGTCGGCGGCCTCGTCGGCGTCGTCGGCGAACTTGACCCCGCCGGCCTTCATGCGGCCGCCGGTCAGGACCTGCGACTTGATGACCGTGGGCCCGCCGATCCGGTGGGCGATCTCGCGCGCCTGCTGGGCCGTGGTCGCGAGGCCGAAATCGGTGACCGGGATACCGGCGCGCCGCGTGATCTCGCGCGCCTCGTACTCGAAGAACCGCATGAGGGGCGGGAAATCTAGCGGTCGGGGGCCTACGCCGGCATCGGCGCCTTGGTCGGAACCACCGCGTTCGTCTCCCTACTCGACTGCGAGCCCGAGAGCACCACGAGCCCGACGATCATCACCGCGAACCCGGCCAGCGCGACCGCGCCGCCGACGAAGGTCTCGTGCAGCGACTCGTCGAAGGCGAATACGCCGAGCGCCACGCTCACCACCGGATCGAGCGACATCTGGGTCGCCGCCGCGGGCGCTAGCGCGCCCGTCTGCAGCGCGGCCGAGCTCAGCGTCATGCCGACCCAGCCGACCGCGACCAGGGCGTACAGCTGCCAGTGGACGAAGATGTCGAGGATCCCGTCGTCGAACTGATCGGCGACCGCCTTCGTCAGCACTGCGCTCAGCGCGAACAGGATGCCCGCCGCGCTGCCGAGGAGCGATGCCTTGACGCCCGGCGAGCGCCCCTTGGCGACCAGGGCCAGGGCGCCGGAGGCCGCCAGGCAGATCGCCCCCGACACGATCCACACCCTCAACTCGGGGTCGTCCACGCCGCCGGTCGGGTTGGACACCACCACGAACGACGCCACGCCGCCGACGACGGCCGCGGCCCCGAGGATCTCGTTGCGCGTGAGCCGGCGCCGGTCGAGCCGCGCGCCGAAAGGGAGCGCGAACACGACGGCCGTGGCGAGCAACGGCTGCACGACGACGATGCGCCCGACGGCAAGGGCCACCGCCTGGAGCACGAACCCAAGCGCGTCCGCGACGATCCCGGCGAGCCAGACGGGCTCCTTCGCCAGCCGCACCAGCAGGCCGGCCTTCATCGCCTCCTCGTCGGGCACCTGCATCGCGGCCCGCTGCTGCAGCACTGTGCCGACGCCGAATAGGAGCGCGGCGGCGAGCGCGAGGACGATGTCCATATCGCGGCCCGCCTAGGCGGGCTGGAGCTCGTACGCCTCGGCCAGCTCCGGATCCTTGCGGGCCAGCATCTCGGCGAGGTCGACCATCACCTTGCACTGCTTCCAGGTGGCGTCGTCCTGCATCTTCCCGTCGATCATGTGGACGCCGCGCCCGTCCGGGATCGCCTGGATCACCCGCTTGGCGAACCTGACCTCGTCCGGATCGGGGGAGAAGACCTTCTTGGCGATGTCGATCTGCGCCGGGTGGAGCGACCACGCGCCGACGCACCCGAGCAGGAACGCGGCGCGGAACTGCGTCTCGCAGCCCGCGGTGTCCTTGATGTCGCCGAAGGGCCCGTAGAAGGGCAGGATGCCCGCACCGGCGCAGGCGTCGACCATGCGGGCGATCGAGTAGTGCCAGGGGTCCTGCTGCGCGGTCGCACGCGGTGCCTCGGAGCCGTCCTCCGGCGGATCGGCGATCACGCGGTAGCCGGGGTGCCCGCCGCCCACGCGCGTGGTCTTCATGCGCCGGTTGGCGGCCAGGTCGGCCGGCCCGAAGCTCATGCCCTGCATGCGCGGGCTCGCCGTTGCGATCTCCTCGAGGTTCGTCACGCCCTGCGCGGTCTCGAGGATCGCGTGCACGAGGAGCGGCCGCTCGAGGCCCGCCCTCGCCTCGAGCTGCGCCAGCAGCCGATCGACGTAGTGGATGTCCCAGGCGCCTTCGACCTTGGGCACCATCACCACCTCGAGCCGGTCGCCGATCTCGCCGACGACCTGGGCGAGATCGTCGAGCACCCAGGGGCTCTCGAGCGCGTTCACCCGGGTCCAAAGCGCCGTCTCACCCAGCTCCATCTCGCGGCCCACCCGGATCAGCCCCTCGCGCGCCGCCTCCTTGCGGTCGACCGGGATGGCGTCCTCGAGGTTGCCCAGCAGGACGTCGACCTTGGGCGCGATCTCGGGGGCCTTGGCGACCATCTTCTCGTTCGAGAAGTCGAGGAAGTGGATCATCCGCGACGGTTTGACCGGGATCTCGCGGAGCGGCTCCGGCGCGCCGATCGCGAGCGGCTTCAGGAAGTCACGAGGGTTGCGCACGGGGCCCGAGGCTAGTACACGGCGTTCAGCGAGCGGCGATCCGGAAGCGGGTCGCCTTTCGTACCGAGCGGTTGCCGGCGGCGTCGCTGGCGCGGATGAGCGCCCGGTAGCGGCCGGGTCGGAGGGCCCGCGCGCGGATCTTGCCCGTGAAGCGGGTGCTGTTCCTCCCGCTCGTCGCGTTTCGCCGAAGCCTGCCGACGACCCTGTGCCGGCCACCGGGGAGCTTGCGCTGGATCGTGAGCGTCACGCGCGCCTGCTCGCTGAGCGTGTAGCGGAAGCGGGTGCCGCGCCGTACGGCGAACAGGGCCGGCGCGGCCCGGAACCCGCTCACCAGAGGCGCTTCCCGGTCCACGGCCGGAACGGTCGGCGGAGCATCGCCAGCCGCGGGGGGCAGGGCCGGCGGGAGCTCGTAGGCGCCCAGATCGCGCCGTGCAAGGCCGTCGCCGTTCCCGTCCATGACCAGCGGATTGCCGTCGAGGTCGAGGCCCTGCTGCGTGATCGGGTCGCCCGAATCGATCAGAGCCGAACCGGCGCGCAGCCGGTAGTCGCCGGCGACGGCGTCCACGAAGCCGGCGTCACCCACGTTGGAGACGTTCGTCTCGGCGATGTCCTCGTTGCCTCCGCGGGCGCCGACCAAGTTCGCGCTCGAGTTGTAGTCGGAGTACGAGGCACTGATCTTCGCGGTGGACACATCCGCGGCTGCGTACAGGGGTCTCTCTGCTCCGCGGATGATCGAGTTGGTCAGGCTGACCGCCACGGGTGAGCCTGTGAGGATGCCCGTGACCGCTGCGACCCCGAAGGTGTTCAAGACGTTCGGGCCGACGATCGTCACGCCGTCGGCTGTCACGGTGGTGGGGGAGCCCTTGCGCGTGAGCGCGCCGATGCCCGCACCGGGTGTCGCGGTGAAGCGGATCAGGCTCGAGCGGATGGCCGTCGTGTTGCGGTAGGCAATGACGCCCGCTTCCGACCCGGTGAGCTGCGACTGCTCGATCGCGCCGCCGTACTCGCTGTGAACGGCGGTCTTCGCGCTCGCGGACGAGCGCCGCACGGCGCCGCCACCGGTCTCGAGTAGGACCCCGACCGTGTCCTGGCCGCTGCCGAGGGCGACACTCGAGTCCTCGAGCGTGCCGCCGTTAAAGAGCTCGACGCCAGAGCGATTGTTCGCCTGCGTCGCATCCTCGATCACCTCGACCCGCCGGCCGAGACCCGACGTCGAGAGCCCCTTGAGCCCGGCAGCCGCGGTTTGGGGCAGCCGGATCGTGAGGTCGTTGACCGAAGAGCCGGCGCCGCCGAGGAGTCGCAGCACGAAGGAGGCAGCGGAGGGGGCGGTGAGGACGGTCTGGCCGCGTCCCTGGCCGATGATCTGGACCGGCGAGCTCGACTCGCTGTAGTAGAAGCCGGTCGTGGTCGGCGCCGTGTAGATGGCGGCGCCGAGGAACACGCGGTCCGGATCGGTCGCGTTGTCCGCAAGGTCGAGAGCCTGCTCGAGGTTCGGAATGGGCGTCCCGCCGCAGCCGGTGTTGGGGGCGACGCAGTAGTCGGCGGCGCCGGCGGTGGCGGGGGCGAGCCCAGCGAGCATTGCTACCGGCGCGGCGAGCAGAAACGGTGTAAGGCGCATTCGTGTCATCAGGAGAGCGAGCCTCTCGTCGCGGCCCACTTCGAGCCAGGGGGGCAGGCCGACGACCAGGCGTCGGTTCTCCGCCGGATAGCATTCCGCCGCCCATGAGCGAAGGCATCGAGACCAGCCAGGCCGCCCGCGAGGCGTCAGGCGCGCGCCAGTACGGCCGATACCTCGAGGAGTTCGAGGTCGGCGCCGTCTACAAACACTGGCCGGCCAAGACGGTGACCGAGGCGGACGACCACCTGTTCTGCCTGCTCACCATGAACCACCACCCGCTGCACATCAACGACGTTTACGCGGCGCAGTCCCAGCAGGGCCGGAACGTGGTGGTGGGACCGCTCGTCTACTCGCTGGCGCTCGGGATGTCGGTGGGCGACGTGTCCGGCAAGGCGATCGCCAACCTCGCCACGGAGGAGCTCTCGCACCCGGCGCCGGTCTTCCACGGCGACACCCTCTTCTGCGAGTCCGAGGTGCTCGACGTGCGCCCGTCGCAGTCAAAGCCCGATCGCGGCGTGGTCAAGGTCCACACCCGCGTGTACAAGCAGGACGGCGCGCTGGTGGCCGAGTTCAAGCGCGCGGTGCTGGTGCCGCGCAAGCCGCAGGCCTGAGCCGGCGGCGCAGCCCGATCCCGGCGACGGCCAGCAGCAGACCGCCGGCCGCGAGCGGGGCGGGGTCGAAGCCGGTGAACGGCAGCGTGTCCTCGGAGCCGTTCAGGGTCCTGGCGTCGTCGTCATAGGACTGCGCGGAGGCCGCTCCGGCGCCGCCGAGCCCGAGCGCTCCCACCGCGAGGGCGCATGCGATTGCTTCCTTTCGATGGCTCATGGGCGCATGATCGGTGGCCCATCGGACGCCACCGCCTACGATGGCCGCCGTGCTCGGGAAGTTCGTCTACTGGCTGGCCGTGCTGGCGGTGTCGATCGCGCTCGTGATCGGCCTCATCCTCTGGTTCGAGTCCCAGGACGAGTCCCGCATCGACGACTCCGGCGCCGCGCCCGGGCTCACCGTCTAGCGCACCCGCGCCGGCTGGCGGTCGACCTGCCGCGCGAACACGATGATGCGTTGGGCCGCGCTGTAGAGCGGATGGCAGGCGCTCAGCAGCAGCCGCCGGTAGCCGGCCGGCTCGAGCACCGACAGGTCCTGGTCGTCCACGATCACCGTGCGTTCGACGCGGTAGACGAAGCGGCCGTCCGGCATGTCGACCACGATCCGGTCCCCCGGGTCGAGCTGGTCGATCTCCCGGAAAGGCGCCCCGTAAGTGGTGCGGTGCCCGGCGATCGCCACGGTGCCCGGCTCGCCCGGCAGCGGTGTCTCCGGATAGTGCCCCGGCCCCCTTCGCAGGCTGCCGAGGTCGGTGCCCTCGATCACGTATTCGGAGACGCCGATGGCCGGGATCGCAATTCGCGCGATGGCGTCCCCCTCGAGCGGCTCGCGCCGCACCACGCGGCGCGGCGGGTCGAAGTAGGCGGTCTCGAGCTTGCCCTGGTGGCGCTCGGCCACGAACGCGGACACGGGCTCCTGCCACAGCAGGGTCACGGCGGCGTCGGCGATCAGCAGCGTCCCGCTCACGATCATCACCGACGCCACGAAGCGCAGCACGGCCCGCATCCGCCGGAGTGTAAGAGCCAAACGCTCGCAGCCGGCCGAGCCGGCTGCTCGCGCACGGCGGCGCTTGGGATACGGTTACCGGCCTTCCCGGCAGGCGATGAAGGAGACCCAGCACCAGTGACACAGGCAGCCACCGCTCCCACCACTCACCCGAGGCTCGTAGCCTGGGTCGAGCAGTTCGCGGAGCTCACCCAGCCCGACCAGATCCACTGGTGCGACGGCTCGGCGGAGGAGTACGACCGGCTCTGCCAAGAACTCGTGGACGCGGGGACCTTTGAGCGCCTGTCGGACGCCAAGCGCCCGAACTCCTACCTCGCGCGCTCGGATCCGGCGGACGTGGCCCGGGTCGAGGACCGAACCTTCATCTGCTCGGAGCGGGAGGAGCTCGCAGGTCCCACGAACAACTGGCGCGACCCCGCGCAGATGCGCGAGACGCTCACAGGCCTCTTCCGTGGCTCGATGCGCGGGCGCACGATGTACGTCGTGCCCTTCTCGATGGGCCCGCTCGGCTCGCCGATCGCACACATCGGCGTCCAGCTCACCGACTCGGCCTACGTGGCCGTCTCGATGCGCATCATGACCCGCATGGGCGCCGGCGCGCTCGAGGTGCTGGGCGACGACGGCGAGTTCGTGCCCTGCCTGCACTCGGTCGGCGCGCCGCTCGAGGAGGGCGCCGAGGACGTGCCGTGGCCCTGCAACGCGGACAACAAGTACATCGTGCACTTCCCGGAGACGCGCGAGATTTGGTCGTTCGGCTCGGGCTACGGCGGTAACGCGCTGCTCGGCAAGAAGTGCTTCGCGCTGCGGATCGCGTCGGTGATGGCCCACGACGAGGACTGGATGGCCGAGCACATGCTGATCCTCAAGCTCGTCTCGCCGGAGGGGAAGGTCAAGCACGTGGGCGGCGCCTTCCCGTCGGCCTGCGGCAAGACCAACCTCGCGATGCTGATCCCGACGCTCGAGGGCTGGACGGTCGAGACGGTGGGGGACGACATCGCCTGGATGAAGTGGGGCGACGACGGGCGCCTGTACGCCATCAACCCGGAGGCCGGCTTCTTCGGAGTCGCGCCCGGAACGGGCGAGGACACGAACCCGAACGCGATGGCGACCGTGCGCGAGAACTCGATCTTCACCAACTGCGCGCGCACGGACGACGGCGACGTCTGGTGGGAGGGAATGTCCGCCGACCCGCCCTCTCACGCGATCGACTGGCACGGGGAGGAGTGGGTGCCCGGCTCCGGCGAGCCGGCCGCCCATCCGAACGCGCGCTTCACGTCGCCGGCGGCGCAGTGCCCCTCGATCGCGCCGAACTGGGAGGACCCCGAGGGCGTGCCGATGGACGCGTTCCTGTTCGGCGGGCGGCGCGGGGCGGTGGTGCCGCTCGTCTACGAGTCGTTCGACTGGGAGCACGGCGTGTTCCTCGGCGCGGTGATGGGCTCCGAGAAGACGGCCGCCGCCGCGGGCAAGGTGGGCCAGCTGCGCTTCGACCCGATGGCCATGCTGCCCTTCTGCGGCTACAACATGGCCGACTACCTCGCCTACTGGCTCGCTACCGGCCGCCGCGAGGGCGCCCAGCTGCCGCGCATCTTCATGGTCAACTGGTTCCGCAAGGACGATGACGGGCAGTTCCTCTGGCCCGGCTTCGGCGAGAACAGCCGCGTGCTCGAATGGGTGTTCAGGCGCTGCGACGACGAGGCCGAGGCGGTCGAGACGCCGATCGGACTGGTGCCCGGTCCGGAGGCGATCGACACCGCCGGGCTCGACCTGGCGGACGGCGCGATGGAGGAGCTCCTGCGGGTCGATCCCGAGGAGTGGAAGGCGCAGCTCCCGCAGCTGCGCGAGCACTTCGCGGAGTTCGGGGACGCCCTGCCCGACGAGCTGCGCGCGCAGCTCGACACGCTGGAGCGGCGGCTCGACGCGTACGCTTGAGCGCATGAGCGTCACGGACACGAGGACCGTCGGGTCGATCATCGGCGGCAGCACGCACACGGATGGAGAGCGCATCGAGTCGCGCAATCCCGCGAACCTCGACGAGATCGTCTGCGAGGCCGTCCTGGGCGACGCGCAGACGTTCGCGGACGCCTGCCGGGCGGCGCGCGAGGCGCAGCGCGAGTGGCGCTCGGTGCCCGCCCCGGTGCGCGGCAAGGCGATCCAGCAGATCGGGCGGCTCGTGGAGGACAACAAGGAGGCGCTCGCCCGGCTCGTCACGCGCGAAATCGGCAAGCCCTACCCGGAGTCGCTCGGTGAGGTTCAGGAGATCGTGGACACCTGCGACTTCTTCGTCGGCGAGGGGCGCCGCCTCTACGGGCAGACGGTGCCGTCCGAGATGCCCGACAAGCAGCTCTTCACCTTCCGCAACCCCGTGGGCGTGGCGGCGATCATCACCGCCGGCAACTTCCCCGTCGCCGTCCCGTCCTGGTACCTCGTGCCGGCGCTGCTGTGCGGCAATGCCGTCGTCTGGAAGCCGGCGGAGTACGCCCCCGCGCTCGGCGACGCGCTCGGTCAGCTGTTCATCAACGGCGGCCTTCCGGACGGCGTCTTGAACGTCGTGCAGTGCCACGGCCCGAGCGCCTTCGAGGGGCTCGAGCGCGCGCTCGAGGAGGGGCTGGTCGACAAGGTGGGCTTCACCGGCTCGTCCGCTGTCGGCTCGCGCATCGGGGAGCTGTGCGGGCGTCACGTGCAGTCGCCATGCCTCGAGCTGGGGGGCAAGAACCCCCTGGTGGTGATGGAGGACGCCGACCTGGACCTCGCGGCCGAGGGGGCGCTCTTCAGCGGCTTCGGCACCGCGGGGCAGCGCTGCACGTCACTCGGCACCGTGATCGTCCAGGAGTCGGTCCACGACAACTTCATGCGGCGCTTCAGCGCGCTGGTCGAGGACGCAGCGATTGGCGACCCCACGGAGGACGTGCTCTACGGGCCGATGATCCACGAGCGCTTCGCCGAGCGCTTCGAGGACTGGCTCGGACTGATCCGCGACCACCACACGGTCTCGGGCTCGACCGGCCGGGGCCGGATCAGCGCCGACAACCCGCGCGACGGCTTCGTGGGCGACCCTGACGCCGGCATCTACTGCCACCCCACGATCGTCGACGGGGTGCGGGCCGACGACGACATCTACTCGACCGAGACGTTCGGCCCGATTGTGGGCGTGGCGAGCTTCTCCGACTTCGACGAGGCGATAACGCTGGCGAACGGCCATGGCTACGGGCTCTCGTCGGCGATCTACACGACCGACGCGAAGTGGGCCTTCCGCTTCCGCGAGCGCGTGAGCGCCGGCATGGTGTCTGTGAACAACTCCACGAGCGGCGCCGAGGCGCACCTCCCGTTCGGGGGCAACGGGCGCTCGGGCAACGGCAGCCGTCAGTCAGGCATGTGGGTGCTCGACCAGTTCACGCGCTGGCAGTCGCTCAACTGGGACTACGCCGGCAAGCTCCAGAAGGCGCAGATGGACGTCGCCGAGCTGAGCGGCGACGCCGATTTCCGCCTGGCCTGGGACTAGCCGGCCTGCACCGAGGTCCGCTGCCACGGGTGGATGATGCACTGGAAGCGGTGCGTCCCCGTCGCGAGCGCTCCGGTGGTCAGGCTCTCCCGCGGCGGAACCCCGGTGGCGCCAAACAGCGGGCCCGGGTTCGCGCACTCGGGGATCGCGGTCAGGCCGATCAGCTCGTTGATCTCGTCGACACAGCCACCGCCGAAGGCCGCCACCTCGGTGAAGGTGTGAAATTCGCCGCCGCGGTTGGTGGCCGTGACGGTGCCGCCTGCTCGCAACCCGACACGCTCCGGCGAGAAGCGCCACGCCGGCGCCTCGCCCATGGTCAGCAGCTGGTCGATGAACTCGTCGAAGGTCACATCGCCGTTCTTCACGCATGAGCCGTCCCCGAGCACGGCGTTGAAGCTCGCCGGCTCGCAGGCGTCCAGGATCTGAACATTGCGATGGTTGGCCGACGCCGATGCGACGCCCGTGAACGCGAAGACTGAAATGACGGCCGCGATAGCGATCGCGACGCCCCTCCGGATGTGGCGCATTGGGCCGACCTCCAAGTCGATGAAAACGAGTCCGCGGGCACCCTAACCGGTCACACGTCGCATCGCCACTATGAGGCACGAACCGCCTCCTGGGCCGGGTCCCGCTCGACGCCGCTCGCTCGCAGCAGGTCGACCGCCAGGAGGCGCACCTGGCCGACGATGTGGAGCGCGCTCAGGTTCCCCGTCTGCGCCAGCACGGTGTTGGCCGTCGCGGCGGCGCTGACGGCCTCCTCGCGCAAGGGACCTCGATCCCCGTCCTCGAGCACGGCGTGCAGCCCTCGAGTGGCCCTGGCCAGGCCGTCGATGGCGGCGCGGATCTCGGCCGGCGTGGCGTCGTCGAGCGCGATCGCGCGACCCACGCCGCGGGCCAGCGAGCGCGCGTCCCCGATCGCCAGGCGCAGGTGGCGTGCGAGCTCCGACAGCTCGGCCAGCTCGTCGAGGGCCTCGCGCCGGCTGAGTGACATGCGGGCCGTGTCGGACGCCTCCGCCAGAGAGTCCTCGAGGTCGTCGTGGTAGGGGCGCAGGCGCGCCACCTCCTCCACCGCCCGATCGGCCTCCGCCGCGTCGCGGCGTTCGACGGCGGCCGCGATGTGATCGAGCGCCGCGGCGAGGCTGTCGATCACCGGGCCGGCCTCGGAGCGGGCCATTCGGCGGGGGTCGACCGGAAGCAGGAGCGAGCCCACCGCCAGCGCGATCCCAGCGCCGGTGAGCGCGTCGACCGCGCGCGTGAAATCGAAGCCGCTCTCGGGCGCCTGCAGGGTGGACACGAGCACCGCCGAGGCGCCTGCCTGCGAGGCCAGGAGCGGCCCGCCGCCCACCAGGATCGCCGCGAACATGGCGAGCGCCACCACCACGCCGATCTGCCAGGTGCCGGTGCCGATCCAGGCCACCAGCAGGTCGGCGATCGCGATGCCCACGCCAACGCCGAGCGCCAGCTCGACCGCGCGGCGGCGGCGCTCTCCGATCGTCAGGCCGAGGGTGATCACCGCGGCGATCGGGGCGAAGAAGGGCTGGTCGTGGCCGAGGAGGTCGGTGGCCACGAGCCACGCGGCCGAGGCCGCTACGGCCGTCTGGAGGATCGGCCGCGCGGCGGCGGTCGTTCGCTCGCGCCGGGTGCGCAGACCGCTGCGGGACGCCCGAGCGGCTTCCTCGAGCAGCTCGGCGCGGACCGGGCGCCGCGCCAGCTCCGCGGCCCGCGCCCGCCGGCTCACCGGTACCAGCGCGGCGACACGTTCGGCGGCGGGCCGAGGGCGGCGCGCGCCACGAGCACGGTCGGCTCGCGCAGGGACAGGTGCCCCTTGAGCGCCATGGCGAAGTGCTCGCCGAGCCCGTCCACGGCGTCGGCGCGCACGCCGAACGAGCGCGCCATCGCCACGAAGTCGGGGTTGTCGAGGTCCACGCCCTCGCGCGGGTGGCCGTGGAGGTCCTGGTCGAAGCGGATCATCCCGTAGCCGCCGTCGTCCACGATCACGGCGCTGAGCGGGATCCGCTCCTGGCGGGCCGCGGCCAGCTCGCCCACTGCGTAGAGGAAGCCGCCGTCGCCGGAGAGGCTCACCACCGGTCCCTCGTCCGCCAGCGCGGCTCCGAGGCCCTGCGGGAACGCGCAGCCGAGCGTTCCCCAGCCGAGCGGATAGGCGAACTTGCGCGGCGCCCTGACACGGTGGAAGCCGCCCAGCCAGTAGCCGGGGATGCACATGTCGCTCACCACGATCGCGTCGTCGGGCAGGGCGGCCTCGAGGGCGTCGATGAAGGCGCTCGCATCGGGCTCCGACTCGGCGAGCTCGCGCCGCACCTCCGCGTTCAGGCGACGCACGCGCTCGGCCAGCGCGTCGTGGCCTCCACGCTCGCCCAGCCGCTCCGCCAGCACCGCGCTCACCGCGGCGGCGTCGCCCTCGATCAGCGCCTCGGGCCGGTAGTTCTTCGAGGCGTCGGCCGCGTCGACGTTGATCGCCACCAGGTGCGGCGGCTGGGGCTGGCGCCAGCCCTGGGTCGTCATCGCGTCGAAGTCGGTGCCGATGCCCACCACGAGGTCGGCCTCGTCCCAGAGCGCGCCGACCTGCGGAACGTGGGCCGTTCCCTCCACCAGGCACGGATGCCCGGGCGCCAGCAGGCCGCGCGCCGAGTAGGTGAGCAGCACGGGCGCCACGAGACGCTCGGCGAGCCTGCCAACGGCCTCGCCGGCGCCCGCCTGGAGCGCCCCGCCGCCGGCCCACACGAGCGGTCTGCGGGAGTGCTCGAGCAGCTCGAGGGCGCGTTCGAGCTGATGCTCGTCGGGGCGCGTGGGATGGTGCGCGCCCGCCGGCGGCTCGTCGAGGGCGTCCGGCCGCGCGTCCCCGGACTCGGCGGCCAGCAGGTCGGTTGGCACCTCGACGTACACCGGCCTCGAGGGCGCCGCCAGCGCGGTACGCGCCGCGGCCGCAACCACGTCGCCCGCGCGGGCGGCGTCGGTCACCCGGTAGGCCTCCTTCACCACCGGGCGGAACATCGCCGCCTGGTCGGTGGCCTCGTGGAGCACGCCGCGCCAGACGCCGGGGCGCCGCACGCTTGACGGGATGTCGGTGGCGATCACGAGCACGGGCTGGCGCGAGGCCCAGGCCTCGCCCACGGCGCCGAGGGTGTTGGCGGCGCCCGGGCCGGTGGTGGTGAGCGCCACGCCGAGCCGCCCGCTCGCGCGCGCGTATCCGTCCGCGGCGTAGGCGGCGGCCTGCTCGTGGCGCACGCCCACCAGCCGGATCGACGAGTCGCCGAGCGCGCGCCAGAGCGCGAGGTTGTGCACGCCGGGCAGGCCGAAGGCCACGGTCACGCCGGCTCGCTCGAGCGCCGCGACGACCAGGTCCGCGCCTGTCAGGATCCCCACCCGCGATGAGCTCATCGCAAGCATCCTGGCAGCCCCTGCGCGGCGTCCGCGTCGCGGACCTCTCGCGCGTGCTCGCGGGGCCCTACTGCACGATGGTCCTCGCGGACCTCGGCGCGGACGTGGTCAAGCTCGAGCGCCCCCAGGGCGGAGACGAGACGCGCGGCTGGGGACCGCCGTTCGCCGCGGGAGAGGCGGCCTATTACCTCTCGGTCAACCGTGGCAAGCGCTCCTGCTCGCTCGACCTCGGCCAGCCGGATGGCCGCGAGCTGGCGCTCGAGCTGTGCGTGGGCGCCCAGGTGGTGATCGAGAACTTCAAGGCCGGCGGAGCGGCCAGGCTGGGCGTGGACTACGAGAGCGTCCGCGCTCGGAACCCCAACGTCGTCTACTGCTCGATCTCCGGCTTCGGCTCGGAGCGCGAGCCCGCCGGCCGGCCCGGCTACGACTTCGTCGCACAGGCGGAGACCGGGCTGATGTCGATCACCGGGCCTGAGCACGGCCCGCCGTCCAAGGTGGGCGTGGCCCTGGTCGACGTGCTCGCCGGCCTGCACGCCGCCGCTGCGATCCTGGCCGCGCTGGCCGGCGAGGGCGGCGGCCGGATCGAGGTGCCGCTGCTGGACAGCGGCCTCGCCGGGCTCGTGAACGTGGCCCAGAACGCGCTCGTGACCGGGCGCGAGCCCGAACGGCACGGCAACGCGCACCCGAACATCGTCCCCTACCAGGACTTCGAGACGGGCGGCGCCGGTCGGATCGCGGTCGCGGCCGCCAACGACGGCCTGTTCCGCGCGCTGTGCGGCGCGCTCGGCCTCGACGGGCTGGCAGCGGACCAGCGCTTCGCCTCCAACGCCGATAGGGTCGAGAACCGCACCGAGCTGATCCCGCTGCTCAGTGAGCGCTTCCGCGAGCGCGACGCCGAGCACTGGCTCGAGGTGCTGGCGGCCGCGGGTGTGCCAAGCGGCAAGGTGCGCAGCGTGCCGGACGCCCTGGCGGCGGCCGCCGCGGCGGGCCGGCCGGCCACGCTCTCCGTCGACCACCCGCGCGCGGGCCCGCTCGAGCTGGTGGCCTCGCCGATCTGGGGTCCGACCGATCCCAAGGCGGCCACGCCGCCGCCCCTGCTCGGGGAGCACACGGCGGAGGTGCTGGCCGAGCTGGGGCGCTCGCCCGCCGAGATCGAGGAGCTCGTGGCGCGCGGCGTGGCGCTCGTGCCATGAATCCGCGAGCCTCCGAGATGCCCCGCCGCCCCGCCGCTTCCGGCCGGCGGCGAATCGTTCCTCACCCGAGCGTCGAGGAGCGCGTCGCGCGCGGCAAGGCCGCGCGCTCGGCCGTGCCGAGATCCAGCCACGCTCGCTTCGAGCCCGCCTCCGACCGGCGAGATCCTGTCGAGCTGCTCGAGCAGCAGGCGGCCACCCGGGTTGCCGACCTGGTGCCGATTCGCTACGGCCGGATGCTCGCGTCGCCGTTTGCGTTCTACCGCGGCGCGGCCCTGATCATGGCCGCGGATCTGGCGACGACCCCGGTTTCGGGAGTGTCGGTGCAGCTCTGCGGCGACGCGCACCTGTCCAACTTCGGGGTGTTCGCCTCGCCCGAGCGCCGGCTCGTGTTCGACCTCAACGACTTCGACGAGACGCTGCCGGCGCCGTTCGAGTGGGACGTCAAGCGCCTCGTCGCGAGCTTGCTCATCGCGGCTCGCGACAACCGCCACCGCCGCAAGCAGCAGCGCGCGGCCGCGCGCGCCGCCGCCGAGGCGTACCGCAGGACGATGGCCGCGGCCGCGGCGATGCGTTTCCTTGAAGTCTGGTACGCGCGAATCGACGCGGAGGATCTCCTGACCGAACTTGCCGCCCGTGAGGACAAGGCCACCATCAAAGCCGCGCACAAGGGCCTCGCGAAGGCGCGCAAGCGTACGAGCCTGGGCTCGCTGTCGAAGTTCGCTCAGCGGGTCGACGGTGGCTACCGGATCAAGCAGCAGCCGCCGGTGATCGTGCGCCCGCCCGACGCGGGGTACGGCGACTTCGAGCAGATCATCCGCCAGGGACTCACCGACTATGCGCGCTCGCTGTCACCCGAGCGGCGTCTCGTGCTCGACCATTACCACTACGTGGACTTCGCCCGCAAGGTCGTCGGCGTCGGCTCGGTCGGGACCGAGGCGTTCATGGTCCTGCTGATGGGCGACCGCGACGACGACCCGCTGTTCCTGCAGGTCAAGGAAGCGGACACGTCCGTGCTCGCCCCGTATGCGGGCGCTGGCGAATACGAGCAACAGGGCGAGCGGGTGGTTCAGGGCCAGCGCATCATGCAGGCCGCCAGCGACCCGTTCCTCGGCTGGGCGACCGGGACCGGGGCGCGCGGGCGGGAGGTCTACATCCGTCAGCTGCGCGACATGAAGGGCTCAGCGGCGATCGAAGGGATGCCGCCGACGCGCCTGGCGCGCTACGGCGAGGTGTGCGGCGTCACCCTCGCGCGCGCCCATGCCCGCAGCGGCGACGCGGCGAAGATCGCCGGCTACCTCGGCGACGACGACACGTTCGACCGCGCGCTCGAGGCTTTCGCCGTCGCCTACGCCGATCAGAACGACGCCGACCACGCCGAGTTCACCGCCGCCGCGGACGAGCAGCGCATCGCGGTCGAACGCGGCGTGTAGCGGACCTTTGTCCCCGCACGCTCCGCAACGCGGGCTGCTGCTTCCCGACGGGAAGCAGCAGTCGATCCTGAGCAGGCCCACTCACCCTGTCGGCGCTCGGAGACCAGCCTGTCGCGGGTGTGGGCGGTCGCGCCCCTGACCCAAGACGCCGCGGTCTCAGTCGACCAGGCCCGTCACCCCCCTGATCACCAGATAGGAACCGGTCACGGTGAAGACAAGCACGGTAATCGTGGGGGCGTGACGACGTGCCCAGCCGTCGACGCGGGCGAGCGCCCTGCGGGCAACTCCGGGACGGAGCAGAAAGAACACGACCGAGGCGATCGTTGCACCGAACCAGATGACGTTGAACAGCAGCACCTCCATGGCCCCGACGACGAGGCCGCGCCCCTCGGCGACGATGGCCTGTAGGGCGATCAGGTAGAAGAGCCCGGGGAGGTGAGTGGCTACACCCGCGACCAACGCCGTAGTCACCGAGGGGTTGCGAAGCCTTCGGATGGTCGCCGACCCCTCGCCGCCGCCATCGTCGCGCGCGGGCAGCTGGCGTCGCCCGGTCCCCACACCGACGGCAAATCCAAACGCCGCCACTCCCCCAAGCAGCTCGATCACCGAGTACCAGTCGGTACCTCGGTAGTCGATCCCCGCTCCGTGGAAGATCGCCACGACGAGAACGCCGACAGCCACGCTGAATGTGAGACCCGCAACGAGGTACGCGACGACCACACGCCGAGGGGGCGACGCGCTGAGCAGCGCATACAAAGCGGCGAGCCCGGCCGGGCGCGGCGCGCTTGCCAGCGCCAGCACAACGACGTCCGGGTTCATTCCAGATCACAGGGAGGCAGTGCGCCTCGACGATCTGTCGCGCTACCGCTCCGGCGCACAGTGATAGCGGCATGGTCGCATCCGAGCCCTATCGCGACGAGCGAGGCTGCGCGCACAGCGATCCGCTCGGAGGCTGCAGACGCCCTCGCTGCAGGTGAGGGTATTCGGAGCCGTTCGGCGGTCCCGCCCCAGCCGTGGAAGGTGAGCAGGAGTAGGAAGATGGGCGGGTGAAGACGCTCGCCGCGACGATCGACATCTCGGCGCCGCCGGACAAGGTCTGGGAGGTCATCACAGACTTTCCGAGCTACCCGCAGTGGAATCCGTTCATGTTCTCGGTCGAGGGAACGGCCGAAGCCGGAGCCCACTTGCGGATCGGGATGCAGCGACGGGGCGGGATGGTCCTACGGTTCGGGGCGCGGGTCGCGGTCGCCGACCCGCCCCGGGAGCTGGCGTGGAACGGTGAGGGTCTGAGGGGCCACTGGCCTGGTCTCCTGCGCGGCGACCGGCGCGTTGTGATCGAACCGCTCGCCGGCGGGCGTTCGCGGCTTGAGATGCGCACCACCTTTAGCGGCGTACTGTCGCCGCTGATGGGCTGGCTCGAGCGCTATCGCGAGGCGTTCGGCGAGATGGAGGAGGCGTTGAAGGCGCGCGCCGAAGACGCGCCACCAGGCTCGGCCCGCAAGCAGCACGCGCTGAAGCTGTTCGAACAGCTGCCGAGCCGCTATGACGAGATGGGGGCCGCGCTCAGCCTCTTCCAGGATCCCCACTGGCGGCGTGCGATGGTCGCCGCCATCGGTGCGCGCCCGCACGAGCGCGTCCTGGACGTGGCGACCGGCACCGGGCTGGTGGCTCAAGCGCTGGTGCGGCGCTATCGGTGCCGAGTGGTCGGGATCGACCAGAGTCCGGCCATGCTCGAGCGGGCGAGCGCGAAGGTGTGCGGCGATTCGGCGCTCAGGGACCGAATCGA
>DASRIC010000003.1:0-20773 GCA_035650215.1 Thermoleophilaceae bacterium | reverse complement strand
GTGGGGGTGCTGGCGTTCCAGCGCGACATCCCGCTCACCGAGCGCGATCGCAGCGCCCGCCTGATGGGGCAGATCCACGAGCGGCTGGAGGGACTCGACGTGCCGGTCAAGCTGATCTGGGGGATGCGCGACCCGGTCTTCCAGCCGATGTTCCTCGATCAGTGGCTCGAGCTCTTCCCCGCCGCCGAGGTGCTGCGCCTCGAGGATGCGTCGCACTTCGTGGTGGAGGACCGGCCGGACCTCGTGATCGACGCGCTGCGCTGAGGGGAGCTCAGCGGGCGGCGGCGCGGCGGGACGCGGCCTCGATCGACTCCACGTTGCGCGGGAGGACCTCCACGCGCAGGCGGTTGCCGAAGACCACGTGCAGGATCACGCCGCCGAAGCGCTCGGCGAGCGTGCGGGCGTCGTAGACGGCGGCGTCGGCGTCCGCCTCGGGCACCCCGCAGGCGTCGAGGAAGCGGCGCGCGGTGGGGCCCTCGAGCTCCTGGCCGGTGGTGAGCTCGAGCTGCTCGGTCCGGAAGAGCCCGGCCGTGACGCCGTTCGCGGGCTGGATGACCACGGCGGCGATGTCGTCCGAGAGCACACGCGACTCGGCATGGACGCTGTCGATCAGGCCGCGGGCCGTGGCGTCGCGCCCCAGCTCGTCGAGCAGGCTCTCGAGCCGCTCGCGCCCGAGGATCCCGCCCTCGACGCGGGCCTCCATCAGGCCGTCGGTGAACATGCACGCGGTCGAGCCGGGCACCAGCGGCACCGTGGTCTGCCGCAGGCCGGTGCGCAGGCCGACCCCGATGGGCGGCGAGGAGCCGACTGTAACGGGGTCGTGCGCCTGGGGACCGACCACGATCGGCGCGGGGTGCCCGGCCGTCGCGTACGTGAGCGAGCCCGTCTCCGGATCGTGCACCGCCAGGAGCACGGTGGCGAAGTCCCCACCGAGGTTCTCGTCGATCACCCGGCCCGCCACCTGGAGCGCGACCCGCGGCTCGAGGCCGGCCTCCAGATACGCGCGCAGCGTGTAGCGCATGAAAGCGGTGCGGGCCAGGGCGCCGCGGCCGTGGCCGGACACGTCGCCGAGGATGAAGCCGACACGGCCGCCGCTGAGGGGCAGCACGTCGTAGAAGTCTCCGCCGGCGCCCGGACCGTCGGCCGGGCGGTAGGCGACCGAGGTGCGCAGCGAGCCGACCCGCTCAGGCACGGGCGGCAGCAGGGCGCTCTGCAGCAGCCCGACCTCGGTGAGCAGCTCGCGGCGCTGGCGCGCCAGCGAGCGGTTGCGAATCGCGGTAAGCAGATAGCCGAAGCCGAGCAGGATGGAGAGCGCGGCCAGCGCGGCGAGCGCGACCTTGAGCCCGTCCGGGACCACCTCGATCGGATCGGCGAAGACACGCGTGATGAGCGGCTCGGGCGGAGGCTCGGCTACCTCCGTGCGCGCGGAGCCGCGCCGGCCCTTCGGCGCGGCGCTGCCGTCCGTGCCTCCCTGGGCGCGGCCGACCTGCTCGAAGCCGCCGGCGCCGGCCGCCGGGGCGGGGTCGTCGGGAGTGGCCGACAGCGAGAGGCCCTCGCCGCCGCTGCTCGTCTCGGTCCCGCTCGTGGAGTTCAGGACCTCGTTCGGCGGACGCTGACGGTTCAGCCGACGTAGAGGGGCGTCCCCCCCCTTGGCTTCCGGGTCGCGAAGGTTCCCGGGCGCCGCGGGCTGCTCCACGGCCGGAGGGAGAGCGGCTTCCGTCACGGGCGTCTCGGCCACCGGGGTCGAGGCGCCGCTCTGGTTGCCATTCCCGTTGCCGTTGCCGTTCCCGTTCCCGTTCGCGTTGCCGTTGCCCTTGGTGGCACCGGTCGGCGCGGGTGCGGCCGAGCCTGTGTTCCCGCCCTTGCCGCCGCCGTTGGCGGGATCGATCGCGCCGGTCGGGGCGGGCACCGGCACGGCGGTCGTGGGCTCCTGGACCTCGGGGGCGACCGGGTCGACCGGATCCTGCTTCGCCCCGCCGCCCTTGGGAGCGCTGTTGCCGCGCCCGCTGTCAAGTCCGTACGCGTTGCCCGGCGGATCCTGCGCCTCTGCGCTCGCGAGCGGGCCGGCGCCGCTCCCCGACAGCAGCGCGACCGCGATTACGCAGAAGACTGCCAGCGCAGCCAGTACACGGGCCGCGAGGACCCGCGTCTCGTCACGCAGGGGATGGAAGGGGGCCACGGTTCTCTATCTCTCGGCAGATCTGCGCAACGGCTTGAGCCAATCGCGATCGGGGCATCGAACGTTTGTCCAGGCTGAAAGCGGGTCAGTACACCGGCACGAGGTGGGCGCCCGCCGCAGGTAGTGGGCGCCGCGTGAGTCCAATCTAATCCCGCCCGCGCCAACCGGGCAGCGGGCCGCGTCCGTGCACAGGATCACGCCTCCAGTATGTGCGCGGAACCGCTTTTATGCGACAAGAATTGTCCGATTCTGCCCATTTAGCGCAATCTGGCGCTGAGCGCCCAACCCAGGCGGACAGCGGCGGTCGCCCGAACGGCCGGGCGGCTACCGGTCTGGTGCAGGGATTCATCCTCAAGTAGAGCTTGATACTGCTTCGCGGGCCGACGAGCGTTACCTGCGAGGTAATCGACGCGCGGCGGTGGCTCCGGAATCGTCCGGGACATGAACGCGAATGGATCCGCCCCACCTCCGTGGGCCGCCCTGCCCGTGATCATCGCCGGTGCGCTGATGGTCGTCCTCGACTTCTTCATCGTGAACGTCGCGCTGCCGTCGATCGCCGCCGACCTCGACGCCCACCCGGCCGAGCTCGAGTGGATCGTTGCCAGCTACGCGATCCTCGAGGCGATCCTCCTGGTGACCTGCGGGAAGCTCGGCGATCGACTCGGGCGACGTCGCATGTACTTGATCGGCGTAGCGCTGTTCACGCTCGCCTCGCTTGCGTGCGCCGTGGCGCCGAGCGCCGGGACCCTGATCTCCGGGCGCATCGCGCAGGGGATCGCGGGGGCGATGCTCATGCCGCAGGTGCTCGCGATCATCGGGGTTGCGTTCGACGGCGCCGCGCGCGTGAAGGCGCTCGCGATCTACAGCATGGCGATGGGCCTGGCGGCCGCGGCGGCCCAGCTGGTGGGCGGGGCTCTGATCGAGCTCGACGTAGCGGGGCTCGGCTGGCGCACCTGCTTCCTCATCGACGTGCCGATCGGGCTGGCCGCGCTGGTGGCCGCGCCCAGGCTCGTGCCCGAGTCGCGCGCGCCCTCGGCCGGCCGGGTCGACCTGGCCGGCGTGGTGCTGCTCACGCTCGCGCTCACCGCCGTCGTGATGCCGCTGATCGAGGGACGCGAGCACGGCTGGCCCGCCTGGACGTGGGTCTCGCTCGGCGCCGCGGGCGTGCTGCTGGCGGCGTTCCTCCACCGTCAGCGGGAGCGCGGCCGCCGCCGGGAGGGCGTGCTCGTGGACCTGTCGATGTTCCGCAGCCGCCGCTTCACTGCCGGGCTGGGGGCGCAGACCACGTTCTGGTGCGGCCAGGCGGCCTTCTTCGCGTACCTCGCCCTCTACCTGCAGGCGGGGCGGAGCCTCGACGCGCTCGAGGCCGGTCTCGTGTTCACGATCGCTGCGGTGGTCTACGTGGGGGCCGCCGGCGCAACCGAGCAGGCGGTCGAGCGCTTCGGCCGGGCTGCGCCGCTGTGCGGCGGGCTCATGCTCGCGGCCGGCCACGGGGCGATGGCGATCGCGGTGTCGGAGGTGGGCGTCGGCGGCTCGATCCTCGCCCTGGTGCCGGGCCTCGTCCTGATCGGCGCGGGAATGGGCGTGTGCCTCACATCGCTCAACGCGATCCTGCTCGAGACCTTCGACGACCAGCGCGCGGGCTCGGCCTCGGGGGTCGTGTCGACGACCCAGGCGCTCGGCAACGCGCTCGGCGTGGCGATGGCCGGGGTCGTGTTCTTCGCGGCCGACGACGAGGGCATCGGGCACGCCTTCACGCTCACCGCGATCGTGTTCGTGCTGGTCGGGCTCGCCGTAGCGGCGCTCACCCGGCTGATCCCGGGGGGCGGGCTCGACAGGCGCGCATCGCTGGGCGACCCGGCCGAGCCCGAGCCGGCGTTCGCGCAGCGTTAGCTAGTCGGCCGGGTTGGGATCCGCGGCCGGGCTCGGTCCCTCGGCGCCGCGCGGCGGGGTGCGCAGCGGCGCCCTACCGGGCTGCGGGATGGGGAAGCGCTTGCCGTCGTAGAGCGAGGGCTGCTGCACGAGGCAGGGCACGCGCTTCGCGTCGTCGCCCTGACCCGGCTCGGTGGCGTCGAGCGGGTCGCGCCGCTCGCCACCAGGACATGTACGGGCGCGCGAAGGAGATCTCCTCGGCGCCGCCGCGCAGCGACTCGACGGACTCGGGGAAGGCGCCGCGCGTCTCTCCCACGCTGACCGCGCGGCCGCCGGGCGAGACCTCGCGCGCCCTCGTGACCGTCGCGATGTCCGCTAGCGGCGGGAACGAGCGCAGCAGGTTGATCAGGTCGTTGGCGCGGCCGCCGCGGCGGGTCGTGAGGCTCAGATCGCGGACGGTGGGCTCCGCGTCGGCGGCGAAGGCCCGAGCCTGCGAAACGAAGGACTGCAGGCGCTCGCCACCGGCCCCGCGCCGTCGGGGATCTCGTTGTCGCTGTGCGGGGGCAGGCTCAGGTCGACGTAGCGGTTGGCCAGGCCCGACTGCGAGAACTGGCGGATCTCCGCGCGCGTTCCGACACGCAGCGGCGCGTGCTCGGCGTCGATCTCGAGCTCGATCTCGGCGCGGCCGTCGTCGGCGATCCGAATGCCGCTCACGGAGCCCACCGGAACGCCGCCAACCTGCACGGGGGTGCCCTTCACGAGCTGGCCCGCGTCAGGAAGCGCGCGGTCACGCTGTAGTCCGCGCCCCCGCCTCCGAGCTGCACGCGCCCGACGAGCGCGATCGCCGCCACGACCGCGCCCATGGCGGCCACGCGTCCGATCCCGCTGAACGATCGCATTCCCCTGCCTTGCTCCTCTCGCCGGCCCACTCCCCCGCCCTCCCATGGCGGGGAAACCCCGTCAGGACCGAGCTCGGCGTCGAACTCTCAGAGCCGACAACCCAGGGGCGCGCCGTTGCTTGCGCACCAATTTCGCCTTGCGGCGAGGGGGCGTTCTGCTACTCGGGATCCGGGCGCTCTTCGCCCGGCCAGGCGCCCGTGGTGCGGTAGAACGCGCGCCGGCTGCCGTGGTCGGTGGCCTCCTTGACCATCCGGAAGATGGCGCCCTGGATCGCCCCCGCGAGCAGCAGCCGGCTCCAGCGGATGTCCCGGTGCTTGGAGTCCGGCGGCTCCTCGCTGTCCATGATGCCCCAGATCTGATCGAAGACCTTTCGCGAGATGAATCCCGCGATCAGGCCGGCGACGATCGAGATGGGGATGAAGAGCAGCTTGGCCATCGGGAGGTGTATACCCGACCGGAGGCCTGGCAGTCACGCCCTCGCGTGCGATGCCCGGAGTGGGACTCGAACCCACACTGAGCGGGTCTTAAATCCGCTGCCTCTGCCAGTTGGGCTATCCGGGCCCGGAGAGTGTAGGCCGGTCGCGGGCCCGAGTCGCGCAACTACCGCATTGCTACGGTGTTTCGAGGCCGGGTACCCACCCCCGGCTCCTTTTCGTGGAAGCTTCAGCACTCAGGCATACGGCCGCCCTGCCGGCGTTGGCGGGGCGCTCTCCGCTACTGCGGCTGCAGAGCGACGAGCGCCTGATCGCGCTCGTCCGGCGCGGCAACCAGGGCGCCTTCGAGGCGCTCGTGCAGCGCTACCAGCCGCGGCTGCTCGCCTTCTGCCGCCACTTGCTGAGCTCGAAGGAGGACGCGGAGGACGTGCTGCAGGAGGTGTTCACCGCCTCCTACAACGCCCTGCTGGCCGACAACCGGCCCATCAACGCGCGTCCCTGGCTCTACCGGATCGCGCGCAACCGCTGCCTCAACCACCTGCGCCGGCCACAGCCCGCGGGCCAGGACTCGATGGACGTGTTCGAGCGCGACGGCGGCACCACCACCGCGGACACCGTCCACCGCCGCGAGGAGTTCCGTCGCATCGTCGCGGACGTTCAGGACCTCCCGGAGACCCAGCGCACCGCGCTGCTCCTGCGCGAGATCGACGCGCTCTCCTACGACCAGATCGCCGAGGCGATGGACACCACCGTGCCGAGCGTCAAGTCGCTGCTCGTGCGCGCGCGGGTCTCGCTCGCTGAGGCCGCCGAGGCGCGGCTCCTCACGTGCGAGGAGGTCCGGCTCGAGCTGGGACAGGTGGCCGAGGGTCTCACCAAGTCGTCTGCCCCGGTCCGCCGGCACCTCAAGACCTGCGACCGCTGCCGCACCTTCAAGGGTCAGCTCCGCACCACTTCCAAGGCGCTCGCCGCCATCTACCCGATCGGCCCGCTGCTGGCGCTCAAGAAGCTCTGGGTCGCGAAGGTCGGCGTGGGCGGAGCATCCGCCGCGGCCACCTCCAGCGGCGGCGCCGGGGCCGGGATGGCGGGCACCGGCATGGCCGGCGCGGCGGGAGCCGCCGCCACGGCGGCCGGCGGGATCACCGCCGGCGGCGCAGTCTCGGCCGGGATGTCGGCGCTCGCCTCCAAGGCCGCCGCGGGCATGGCCGCCGCCGTGATCGTGACGGCAGGCGCGGTCGAGGTCCGGCACGCTCAGGAGCGCGGAACGGCGCCCGCGCCGCCGCAGGTGGCCGCCGCCCCGCAGGTGGCCGTCCCGACGCCGGTGGCCGCCCCGGTGAAGGCAGACAAGCCGGAGCCCAAGCCCGCCGCCGCCCGCAAGCACGAGAAGCCCGAGCCGAAGCCGGAGCCGGTCGCGGCGGTGCCGGCGCCGCCGGTCCCTGTGCCCGCTCCCGAGCCGGTGCCCGCCCCGGCGCCGGCCCCCGAGCCGGTCCAGGAGGACGGCTCGACGGTGACCCTCCCGCCGCGGGAGGAGCCCGCCGAGCCCACGACCCCGCCCGGCGAGCCCACCGTGCCCGCCATCCTGCCCGGCGGCACGACCACCACCCCCACGCCCCCGCTGCCGACGGCCCCGCCGGCCGGCGAGCCGGGCACGGTCACCCAGCCCGCTCCGCCGCCCCCGGCGCCGGCTCCCGGCTTCTAGACCCGGCCCCCACAAGCGCGCGCGTTAGGCTGCGCGCGCGATGACGATCGAGTTCGACGACTTCATGAAGGTCGACGTCCGGGTGGGCCGGATCATGGCGGTCGAGGACTTCCCCGAAGCGCGCAAACCCGCCTGGAAGCTGCGCATCGACTTCGGGCCGGAGCTCGGCGAGAAGCGCTCCTCCGCTCAGATCACGAACTACTCGCGCGCGGAGCTCGAGGGCAAGCTCGTGGTCGCGGTCGTGAACTTCCCGCCTCGGCAGATCGGGCCGGTGCGCTCCGAGGTGCTCACGCTCGGCGTCCCCGACGAGGAGGGTCGGGTGATCCTGCTGAGCCCTGACGCGGAAGTCCCGATCGGCGGCCGGATGTTCTAGGCCGTAGCTCAGGCAGCCGCGGCCGGCGCCAGCCCGATCACCTTGAGCCGCCGCTCGAGCGCCTTCATCGCGAACGCGCGCGTCTCCTCGAGCGAGGCCCCCAGCACCTCGGTCTCGCCCTCCACGTACCACTTGGGCTGGAGCACGGCGTCGGCGATCGGCGCCACCTCCCCAAGCGTGCGCATGATGGCCTCGCCGTAGCGGCCGTCCTGCTGCGCCATCTCGCGCAGGAAGCGCGCCCCGAACGCCACGTGCCGGTGCTCGTCGCGCGCGATCTTGTTGAAGCCATCGCAGAAGCCCGGCAGCGTGCCCACGTCCTCGTTGTACTGGAGGATGAAGTGCTGGCCGGTGAGGGCGAGCATGCCCTCGATCACCATGTGGTAGAGCGTCACGGCCTCGACGAGCACCTCGGTGTCCTCGGGGTTGCGGGCCAGGCGGTCGACCCGCCCCTTGAGCATCTCGTCGAAGAGCTCTGTGAACTCGGGGTTCACGTGCTCGCTGGTCTCCGCGAGGCGTCCCTGGAGCGTACTGGCCTCGAGGATCCCCACCTCGTCGTAGAAGCGGTTGAAGAAGCGCACGTGGCGCGCCTCGTCGGCGATCTGGGTGCAGAGGAAGATGCGCATCTCCTCGGTGGGCGCCGCCCGCATCATCGGCCCGAGCTCCTCGGCCACCTTCTGCTCCCCGATGAAGAACGACGACAGCCCGTACATGCGCTGGAAGCGCTCGTCCTCGGGGATCCGCTCGTGCCAGTCCACGCGGTCCTGGCTGAAGTCGATGTCCTGGGTGGCCCACTGCTGGCGCTCCCAGAGCTCGTAGAGCTGCCCGTAGCTCAGGAGGTTCACCTCGCCGCGGTCGGCCGACTCGAGCACCGCGGGGTCGGACGTGGCCTGGAAGTCCTCTCGCTCGGTCCGCTGGATCACCTGGTCGCTCACGGGCAGCCTCTCCTGACGCGTCGTTCGGTGGCTGGCTGGGAGCGTAGCTCAGGACTGGCTGGCCAGCCAACTCAGCCCTGCGAGGTCAGGGGCCGGGCTCGGCGGTGGCCTCGATGCGCACCCGGTTGCCCGGCCCGATCGGCGTGCCCACGAGCACCTGGTTCGGGCGCAGCCCGTCGAAGGTCGTGGACACCGATCCGAGCACGCCGGTCACGTTCAGGGTCTCTCCTGCGATCCGCAGCCCGTAGTCGCGCCCGTCCGCCGAGCGCAGCTCCACACGGATCGAGAGGAAGGCGGGCACGCGGATCGTGCGCGGCGTGATCTGCCCTCGGCGGCCGGTGAACATCGCCAGCGAGCGCGCCGGCTCCTCGTCCCCGGCGCCGCCCGGCTCCTCCTCCGGCGCCGGCTCCGTCTCCGTCTCCGTCTCGACCGGGGTGGTCTCCGTCTCGGCCGGCTCGGTCTCGGTCTCCGCCTCCGTGTCCGTCTCGGCGGCGGTTTCCTCGCCGCGAGTCTCGGCCGGCGCGGTGTCCGTCTGCGCCGAGGTGTCCGTGTCCTCGTCGTCCCCACCGCACCCGAACGAGGCGAGGGAGAGGGCGGCCAGGAGTGCCAGAAGACTGAAACATCGGCGCGGGTTGCCGATCATAGGTAGTGCGGTGCGCAACGATGACCCGTCCATGGACACACGGTAACCACGTGATCGGCTTCGACCTGGCCCGCCGGCGCCTCTGGATCGGCGGCCAGCGGGTCCATCACGGCGCCACCGGCCTCCTGCTGGCGGCCGTGGGTGTGGCGCTCGTGGCGCACGACTGGAAGGACCGCCCGGTCTGGTTCCGGCGCGGCGCGCAGTCCAAGCCCTAGAGGCTAAGCCCAGGGCCCACCCGGCACCACATTGAACGTCCCGGACTACCCGCCATAGCGGCAAGTCCGGGACGTTCGTTGGGGGAGGTCCTTCGCGGCGCCCTCAGAGACTGACCGACTCGCCGGGCTCGATCACCTCGACCGTCGCCTGCACCCGGCCCTCGCCGCTCGTGCGCCGCTCGACGTCGGCCTTGAATGCCTGAGCGTCGGTCTCGATCGGCGGGAACGTGTTGTAGTGGCAGGGGATCACGGTGCGCGCACCGATCAGCTCGCACGCGATCGCCGCGTCGTGGCGATCCATCGTGTAGTGGCCCCCTATGCACACGAGCGCGGCGTCGAGCCGGTCGCGCTCACCCACGAGGCGCAGGTCGGTGAACAGGGCGGTGTCGCCCAGGTGGTAGACGGTCTTGCCGCCGAGGTTGATCACGAGGCCGGCCGGCGTGTTCACCGTGCCGCCGGGCGTGGTCGAGGTATGCCACGCCGGCACGAGCCGCACCCAGCCGCCGTCGAACTCGACCGTGCCGCCGAGGTTCGGGTCGCTCAAGTTCTCGATCCCGTGGTCCCCCAGCTCGCCGGCCAGCTCGATGATCGCGACGCACTGCGCGCCCGTGCGCTTGGCGATGTCGACCACGTCGCCCCAGTGGTCGGCGTGCCCGTGGGTCAGGAAGATGTGCGTGGGATCGACCTCCGACGCCTCGACGGCGGCCTTTGGGTTCCCGGTCAGGAACGGGTCGATCAGGATGCGCGTGTCGCCGTCCGCCAGCTCGAAGCAGGCGTGGCCAAGGAAGCGGATGTCCACGGTTCAGGTCCCTCCAGAGGGTTCGGAATCATCGATCGGCCTCTCCAGTTCCCGCGCCAGCTCCCATCCAACCGCCACGCCGATCAGCATCCCCATGCGGGTCTCGTCGGCGATCAGCGCTTCGATGCGCTCCGCACGCGCGGCTTCGTCGGGCTCGCGGGCGGCCGCCCGCACGTGCTGGGCGTGCGCCTCCCCGAACCAGCCGCCCTCGCTCAGCGCGTCCCCGAGGATGCGCTGAAGCTGGGGCGCCGCAGCCGACAGCAGCCGCTCGGCCCCGGCGAAGCGCTCGGGATCCGAGAGGGCGCGCACCGCCGCATCCACCTGCTCGTCCGTGAACACGCCCGGGACCCTATGCAGCGCTCCGCCGCGTGAAGAGCGGCAGCGCCAGCCCGAGGAGCGCGCCCGCGAGCGCGCCGCCCACGGCCGCGCCGATGTTGGCCTCCTCGGTGGTGAGGGAGAGCAGCACCAGCACCACGGCGATCACGTACACGCCGAGCAGGTCGTTGTCGCGATCCTCGCCCCTGCGGGCGGCGCGGCGGTCGTCCACCAGCCAGGCGCACAGCATGCCAAGTGCCGCGCCGTTCGCTCCGATCACCGGGTAGAGCGGCGGGTTCTCGAGCAGCGGCGGCGTCTCCACCAGCACGGCGAGCGCCGCGCCGGCGCCGCCGGCGAGCACGAAGATCGCCACGACCGGGAGCGGCCCGAAGCGGCGCTCGAGCAGGGTGCCGAAGATCGCTACCGGAACGAGCGCCACGAACGCGTAGCCGAGCTGGTCGGTGTGCAAGAAGGGGCTGACGAACCAGCGCCAGATCTCGTCCTGCGCGATCTGGGGGTCGTCCGGCACGATCACGAGGTAGCCCAGGTCGAGCCCCGGGTCGGCGGCGTAGATCAGCATCAGCACCACGCAGGCGAGCAGCAGCCCGAAGGTCGCGTAGGGACGGGTGTCCGGGGCGATCCCCGCGATCTCCTCGGCCCGCAGCCGCGGCAGCTTCTTCGCGCGCGCCCGGCGCTTCGTCTGCGGCTCGCCGCCCGAGCGGTCGATCTTCGGCGCGCGCTTTCGTACGCGCTGCCCGCAATACGGGCACTCGGTGACGTACGGGCTGACCTCCGACCCGCAGTTCTTGCACACCACGAACAGGTCCGGCTGAGACACCGTTATGAGAGTACCCGGCGCGCTATCCCATCTGCGCGCCTAGTCGCCGGGAGCCTCGGCGGGCGCCCCGGCCGCCTCGGGCGCCGTCGCGTCGATCAGCTCGCGCACGACCTCCCGAAGGTCGTGGTTGGCGCCGTAGACGAGCGACTGCCTGGATGCGCCGTTGCCGTTCTCCGCAATGTCCTCGAGCAGGTCGAACTCGGCGTCGGAGCCGAGTTCCTCGGCGTGCGGGCGCAGGCGCTCGATCAGGCGCCGTGCCAGCTCCGGAACGGGAACGCGAACGATGTCGGGCAGGTCGACGAGCGTTGCGTCGAGGCCGTGCCGCGCCGCCAGCCACTTGTTCTCGTCGAGCATCTCGTACGGGAAGCGAGACAGCTCCTTGCCCTCCTCGTAGTGCTCGGCGAGCTCCTTGACCATCGCCTGAATGAGCGCCGCGATTGCCAGCGTGTGCTCCACCCGCGTCTGCGAGTCCATGCAGCGCACCTCGATCGTGCCGAACTTCGGGTGCGGCCGCACGTCGTACCAGAGGTAGGTGTAGTCGCCGATCACCTTCGACTCCGTCATGAATGCGATCCGGCGCGCCCAGTCGTCGAAGTCGTCGTAGCGGGGAGGGATCCCCACGCGCGGGAAGGCGCGGAAGATCGGCGTGCGCGTGGAATCGAGCCCGGTGGAGTCTCCGCGCCAGAAGGGCGAGTTCGCCGACAGCGCCACGAGCAGCGGCACGTGGACGCGCATCCCGTTGGTCACGTGGATCGCCTTGTCGGGGTCGTCGATGCCCACGTGCACGTGGATGCCGAAGATGATCTCCTGGCGCGCCACGAACTGCAGGCCGGAGATGAGGTCGCGATAGCGCGGCCGGGCCACCACGCGCGAGTCCTCCCAGAGGGCGAACGGATGGGTCCCGGCGGAGGCGATCGAGAGGCCGCGCTGAGAGGCCACCTGCTGCACCATCCGCCGCAGCGAGCGCAGCTGGGCGCCCGCCTCGACCGTGTTCGCCACCGGCGTCGTCGCGATCTCGCAGCACGACTCCATCAGCTCTGGCTTGAACTCGCCGTCGGATGGGACCCCGTCCAGATCGTTCAGGAGCCCCTCGATGGAATTCGAGAGGTCGAGCGTCTCGTCATCGACGATCATGAGCTCTTCCTCGATCCCAAGGGTGTACGAGGGGCCCGTGAAACGGTGCTCCACGGGGCAATCGTAACCAGACGGCGAGGCAAGGAAACGCGCTGGACGTGGCATTCGGCGCCGCAACGCGGGTATAACAAGCTGTCAACTTCCCCTTCGGCACCACCTAGGAGACTCGATGGCACTCGGATACGACGGCAAGCTCTACATCCTCGCGTTCGACCACCGCGGGTCCTTCCAGAAGAAGATGTTCGGGATCGAGGGAGATCCGACGGACGAGGAGTCGCAGACGATCGCGGACGCCAAGCGGCTCATCTTCGAGGGCATGCTGAAGGCGGTCGAGGAGGGCGCCGAGGCCAGCGTGACCGGCGTGCTCGTGGACGAGCAGTTCGGGGCTCCGACCGACATCCCGGGCGAGGCCAAGAGCCGCGGGCTGATCCTGTCGATGCCGGTCGAGAAGTCGGGCCAGAACGAGTTCGACTTCGAGTACGGCGACGACTTCGGCGCGCACATCGAGCGGTTCGACCCGGACTTCTCGAAGGTGCTCGTGCGCTACAACCCGGACGGCGACGCCGAGGTGAACCAGCGCCAGACCGAGCGGCTCAAGCGGCTGGCCGACTGGCTCCACGAGAACGACCGCAAGTTCCTCTTCGAGCTGCTCGTACCGGCCGAGGAGGCGCAGCTCGAGCAGGTGGGCGGCGACTCCGATCGCTATGACGCCGAACTGCGTCCCGAGCTCATGCGCCGCACGATCGTCGAGTTCCAGGACGCCGGCGTCGAGGTGGACATCTGGAAGATCGAGGGCATCGACTCCCAGGCGGACTGCGAGCGCATCGCCGAGACCGCCCGGCGCGACGGGCGCGACGGCGTGACCTGCGTCGTGCTCGGGCGCGGCGCCGACGATGCCAAGGTCGACCACTGGCTGCGCCAGGGCGCGCCCGTGGACGGCTACGCGGGCTTCGCCATCGGGCGCACGATTTGGTGGGACGCGCTCAAGGGATTCCTCGACGGGAGCCTCGACCGCGAGGCCGCGATCCGCCAGGTGGCGGACAACTACCTGCGCTTCGTGAAGGTCTACGACGAGGCCGCGCGGGAGCCGGCGCGGGCGTGAGCTTGAAAGCTCGTAGGCGCGCGTGGGACCCCAGTGGCGCTGGTAGCCTTCCGCAAACCATGCGGATGCGGCAGTCGCTCGCGCAGTTCGAGGAGGCCTTCCGCGAGGAAGCGGCCGAGTCGATCGAGCGCCGGGAGCGGCTCCGCAAGCAGTCCGCGCAACGCTCGCGCGTCCGCCGTGTTCATCGCACCCGCAAGGCCGGCAAGTTCCGTTTCGCGCTGCTCGCCCTCACCATCGTCGCGACGGCCGTGGTCGTGACGATCGTGATGTTCCAGACCCTCGCCGCGATCGCGGGCTGACGCGCGGCTACGCGCAGTTCTCGGTTTCGCGATCCTCCTCGATCTCGACGTAGACCTCGCGCCGGAACACCGGCACCGCGCGCGGTGCATCGATTCCGATTCGAACCTTTTCGCCCATGATCGCGAGGACGGAGATCTCGATCTCGTCCCCGATCATGATGCTCTGATTGGACTTGCGCGTGAGCACGAGCACGTCAGCGGCCTCCCCTGCCGGACGGATAGCACGTTCAATAAAGCAAGGTTCGCTCGGGAGCACAATCCCCAACCGTCGGGGGCATCCGGATTGCTAGTCTCCGGCGCCGTTTGGCACGTCGATCCCTCAAGCCGCAGCTGAACCAGATCCGCACCTGGGTTCGCCAAGGTCGCACCGACGCCTGGATCGCCCATCAGCTCGAGGTCTCCGTCGGCGACATCCGCTCCTTCAAGCGCGACCACGACCTGGCTCCGGCGGACGCCGGCGACGGCGACACCGAGGCCTTCGTCCCGGGAGCCGAGCTCGACGAGCCGGATCTGCGCGCCGAGGACGACGCGCTCGTGGCCGCCGAGCTCGAGGCCGAGGCAGAGGCCGCCGAGGACGCGGACGAGGAGGCCGGGGACGAGGGGGACGAAGACGGCGACGACGCCGAGGACGCCGACGGCGACGAGGGTGAGGACAAGCCCGCGCGCGGGCGCCGGCGCGGGCGCCGCGGCGGCCGCGGGCGGCGCCGCAAGCCGAAGGCGCTCGAGGGCACCTTCGACCACGGCGACGAGGGCTTCGGCCTCTGGCTCGACCCCGCGATCCAGGACAACGGGGTCTACGCCGAGCACTGGGCCGGCCACCGCCCCGTGAGCGTTTCGGTGGAGCCCGACCGGATCGTGATAACGCGGGCCGGCGAGCAGTCGGACTCCGACGACGGCGATTCCGACGACGACTAGCTATACCTTCGACGCCGGTGGCCTATGCCGTGGACAACGCGCTGTTCCAGTGGCGCGAGGGCGAGCGCCGCATCGCCGGCACCGACGAGCCGGCGCGCGCTGACCTCGAGCGCGCCGTCGAGGTGATCGTCGAGGAGCTTCGGCGCCGGCTCGGCTCCAGGTTCGTGCTCGACGAGCTGGCGGACCTCTACGGCGCCGGCACGGACTGGGCGACCGACCTCGCCGCGCGCCACGCCGCCGGATCGGACGCGGTCGTGGTGGCCGACGCCGCCTTCGCGCGCTACGCCCGCGAGGCGTCGAACTTCGCCGGCGGGCGGCCGCGCGAGCGCCACGAGCGGCCGTAGAGCCGGCGCGCCGGGCAACTCCCTTCAGCGCAGGTTCTCGATCACGTAGGCGCGCTCGCCCTCGCGCACCATTCCCAGCTCGCGCGCCTCGCGCTCGAGCGCGCCTGGATCGCGAAGGGAGCGTAGGCGGGCCTTGAGCTGGCGGTTCTCCGAACCGAGGTCGCTCAGCTCCTGCTCCTGGTGGCCCGCCGTGCCCGACTGCTGGATCCAGTGCTTGGCGGGGGAGATGTAGAGCAGCACGATGAACACGAGCATCGCAAGCAGGGCGAAGCGGCCCAGGCGATCCCAGCGGATGCCCGAACGGCGGCGGCGGCTCGGCAGGGCGGCGCGTGCCATTCGGACAGCGTTCGCCACCGGGGGGCGGGACCCTGCTCGGGGGAACTACGTGCGAAAGACGCTGCGCCCGGGGTAGGAGGCGTCGGCCCCGAGCGCCTCCTCGATGCGCAGCAGCTGGTTGTACTTCGCCACCCGGTCCGAGCGCGAGGGGGCGCCGGTCTTGATCTGGCCGCAGCCCGTGGCCACGGCGAGGTCGGCGATGGTCACGTCCTCGGTCTCGCCGGAGCGGTGCGACATCACCGCGGTGTAGCCCGCCTCGCCCGCCGTCCGGATGGCGTCGAGCGTCTCAGTGAGCGTGCCGATCTGGTTGACCTTCACGAGGATCGAGTTGGCCACGCCGCTGTCGATCCCGCGCCGCAGGCGCTCGCTGTTGGTCACGAACAGGTCGTCGCCAACGAGCTGGACCCGGTCGCCGATCCGGTCGGTCAGCGCCTTCCAGCCCTCCCAGTCCTCCTCGTCCATGCCATCCTCGATCGAGAGGATCGGGTAGCGGCCCGCCATCTCCTCCCAGTAGGCCGCCATCTCGGCCGCGTCGAGGCTCCGTCCCTCGTGCTCGAGCTCGTAGGCGCCGTTCTGGTAGATCTCGCTGGTGGCGGGATCCAGCGCGATCGCCACGTCGTCCAGGGGGCGGTAGCCGGCGGCCTCGATGCCCTCGACGAGAGCCTCGAGCGCCGCCTCGTTCGACGCGAGGTCGGGGGCGAACCCGCCCTCGTCGCCGACGGCGGTGGCGAGCCCGCGGTCGTGCAGCGTCCGCTTGAGCCCGTGGAAGACCTCGGCGCCGGCTCGCAGCGCCTCGGCGAACGTGGGCGCGCCCACAGGCACGACCATGAACTCCTGGAAGTCGACCTTGTTGTCGGCGTGGGCGCCTCCGTTCAGGACGTTCATCATCGGCACGGGCAGCACGTGCGCGGCGTCGCCCCCGAGGTAGCGCCAGAGCGGGAGGCCGGCCTCGGCGGCGGCAGCCTTGGCGCCCGCGAGCGACACGCCCAGGATGGCGTTGGCGCCGAGCCGGCCCTTGTTCGGGGTCCCGTCGAGGTCGATCATGGCCGCGTCGAGCGCCTCCTGGTCCGCCGGATCGATCCCCCGGACCGCGGATGCCAGCTCGCCGTTCACGTTCGCGATCGCCCGCGACACCCCCTTGCCGCCGAAGGCGTGGCCCTCGTCGCGCAGCTCCACCGCCTCGAACTCGCCCGTGGAGGCACCGGAGGGCACGGCCGCGCGCCCGGCGGCGCCGGAGTGGAGCAGCACGTCGACCTCGACCGTGGGGTTGCCGCGGCTGTCGAGGATCTGCCGGGCGTGCACCTGCTCGATCTCGCTCAACGCGCCTCGACCCTGTCTCGGAATCGTGCGGCCGCCCGGCGCAGCGCCAGCTCGGGGTCCTCACCGGCCCCGACCGCCTCGCGGACGGCCATCAGCAGACGGTCGCCCGGATCGTCCCCGTCTGGCTGGGGCTCGTGCCCGGCGCTCGCCGCCCGCTTGAGGATCTTCTTGGCGTAGGTCGTGGACGGCAGGGTCTCGGGGATCTCGCCGAAGATCTCCCCGCCGCGCTCGTCCTGGCGCTTGATCTCGTTCCAGTTGCGCACGACCTGGCCGGCGGTATCCGCGGAGCGATCCCCGAACACGTGCGGATGACGCCGGATCAGCTTCTCGCGGCAGTGGTCGGCCACCTCGGCCAGCGAGCCCCGGCCGCGCTCCTCCATGAGCAGCGCGAGGAAGTAGACCTGGAAGAGCACGTCGCCGAGCTCGTCGAGGAGCTTGGCGTCGTCGCCGGCGTGCGCGGCGTCGGCCAGCTCGTACGCCTCCTCCACCGTGTGCGGCACGATCGAGCGCTCGTCCTGCTCGCGATCCCAGGGACACTCACGCCGCAGCAGGCGGGTGATCTCGTCGAGCCGCGCGAGCGCGGCCCCGGGATCGTGGCGACCAGGCTCGTCGCCGGTCATCGCTACGGCTGCGGTTCCTCCGGAGTGGGAGCGGGCTGCTGCGGCTGGCCGTTCTGGCCGTTCTGCCCGTTGGGAGCCGGAGCCGTGTTCGTCTTCTCCTTCGGGGCGTTCTTGCACTCGGCCACCCGGAAGTCGTCCGCGCAGTTCGTCTCGTCCTTGTACTCGTCGCGGAAGTCCTTGATGAAGTTGTCCAGGGCCTTCTGCTGGCGCTCCGAGCGCAGCAGGTTCTTGATCGTCTCCTTGGACTGCTCGAGCGTCTGCTGCGACGCCGGCTTGATCTTCTCGACCTCGAAGACGTACCAGCCGAACTGCGTCTTGACCGGGCCCTCGAGCTCGCCCTTCCTGGCGCCGAAGATCGCCTTGTTGAAGGCCGGCTCCTGCTGGCCCTCGGAGACCGCCGGCAGCTTGCCGCCCTGCGCCTTCGAGGCCTCGTCCTGGGAGTACTTCTTCACGACGGACTTGAACGAGTCGCCGTCCTCGAGGGCCTTCTTGGCCTTCTTGGCCTGGGCCTCGTTCTTCGTGAGCACCACTCGAAGGTCGCGCGTCTCGGGCTGCGCGAAGCGCTTCTTGTTCTTGTCGTAGTACTCCTCGACGTCCTCGTCCGAGACCTTCTTGGCGTCCTCGGTGACCTTCTGCGTGAGCTTCTGCTGCAGCTGGTCGAGCTTGACGCGGAAGAGGATGTCGTCCTCGGTCATGCCCGAGCTGGTGAGGAACTCCTTGTAGGCCTTGTCGGTGGGGAAGGCCTGCTTCTTCTGGTCCTCGAACGACTTCTGAATCTGCTTGTCGGAGACGTTGATGTCCTGCTGCTCGGCCTCCTGCTGGACCCAGGCCGCCTGGATCAGGAACTGCATGACCTCGCGCTTGAGGGTGTCGTACTCGGTCTCGCACTGCTTCTTGAGCTCAGAGTCCGAGGGCTTGTCCTGACCCTGAGGCACGGGCGCCTTCTTCTTGGCCGCCACGCACTTGGTGAACTCGGGTGGATCGGGGACCACCGCCTTGCCTCCCTGGGCCTGGCCCATGGCGGCGGTCTTGAGCCACTTGTCGAAGTCTTCCTGCGTGATCGTCTCGTCCCCGACCTTTGCCACGGCGCCGGCGGGCACGTCGTTGCCGCAGGCGGCGAGAGCGAGTGCGGTCACGCCGGCGGCGGCGAGAGCGAGGAGGATCTTGATCGGGGCGTGTGTCATCGAAGGAATCCCTGGCAACCTGTTGGTGATGCTGGCGTAAGCGGACAATCGCGCCGGGCGAGTGCACTGACGGCCCGCAACGCGGTGGCGAAGGGTAGCGAACGCTGTTTCACGCGTTCTGAGGCTCTGTCGCGACCTCCAAAATCGCCTCCGCAACCTCGACCGTCTTGCGGAAACGCTCCCCCGCGTCGTCGGGCAGGCGCACCCGCACCGTTTCGCGCCCCGCCTCGTACACCGCCTCCGGGACCTGCTCGCGCAGCGCCTTCGCCCGCACGGAGTCGAGGTCGATCGGAGTAACAGACAGCCTGCCGCCGCGGAAGTCCACGGACTTCGCTCCCGCCCGCCCGAGCTTGATGCGCGCGTCCTGGAGGCGGATCAGGTTGTCGAGCGGCGGCGGGATCGGGCCGAAGCGGTCGGCCAGCTCCTCTCGCAGCATGATCAGCTGGGCCACCTCCCGCGCCCCGGCCACGCGGCGGTGCACCTCGATCTTGGCCGCCTCGTAGGGCACGTAGTCGCCGGGCACGAAGGCGTCGACCGGGAGGTCCATCCGCACCGGCTCGGCGGCCTCCTCGGCCGAGTCGCCCGAGAGCAACCGCACGGCCTCGTCGATCATCCCTACGTAGAGCTCGAACCCCACGGCGGCCACGTGACCCGACTGCTCGTCGCCCAGCAGGTTGCCGGCCCCGCGGATCTCGAGGTCGCGCATCGCGATCTTGAAGCCCGAGCCGAGCTCCGTGTAGTCGGAGAGCGTGGCGAGCCGCGCCCCCGCCTCCTCCGACAGCGCCGCCGCGCTCGGGTAGAGCAGGTAGGCGTAGGCCCGCTCGCGTGACCGCCCGACCCGGCCTCGGATCTGGTAGAGCTGGGCGAGCCCGAGCTCGTCGGCGCGCTCCACGATCAGCGTGTTGGCGCTCGGGATGTCGAGGCCGGACTCGACGATCGTGGTGCAGACGAGCACGTCGGCGTCCCCGCGCAGGAAGCTCAGCATGATCCGCTCGAGCGCGCCCTCGGCCAACTGGCCGTGGGCGACCGCCACCTGCGCCTCCGGCACCAGGGCGCGTACGCGCTCGGCCGTCTCGTCGATCGTCTCGACCCGGTTGTGGAGGAAGAAGGCCTGGCCGCCGCGCGCCACCTCGCGGCGGACCGCCTTCGCCACCAGGTCCTCGTCGTACTCCCCCACATAGGTCTTCACCGGCCGGCGGCCCTCCGGGGGGGTCTCGATGATCGAGATGTCGCGCATCCCGGCCAGCGACATCTGGAGCGTGCGCGGGATCGGCGTGGCGCTCAGCGAGAGCACGTCGACCTTCAGCCGCAGCTGGCGCAGCAGCTCCTTCTGCTTGACCCCGAAGCGCTGCTCCTCGTCGACGATCAGGAGGCCGAGCTCCTTGGGGCGCACGTCGCGGGAGAGCAGCCGGTGGGTGCCGACGAGGATGTCGACCTTGCCGTCGGAGAAGTCGGCGAGCGCCCGGCTGACCTCGGCGCTGGAGCGGAAGCGCGACGCCATCTCGATCCGGAACGGATAGTCGCGCAGGCGCTCCGAGAAGGTGCCGAAATGCTGCTGGGCGAGCACCGTGGTGGGCACGAGGAACATCACCTGCTTGCCGTCCTCGGCCGCCTTGAACGCCGCGCGCAGCGCCACCTCGGTCTTGCCGTAGCCCACGTCGCCGCAGATCAGCCGGTCCATCGGGCGCGCCTCCTCCATGTCGGCGCGCACGGCCTCGATGGCCTCGAGCTGGTCGGGCGTCTCGCGGTACGGGAAGCGGCCCTCGAACTCGAGCTGCCACTCGCTGTCGTGCGGGAATGCGTGCCCGGCGCGGCGCTTGCGCTCGGCGTACAGGTTGATCAGCTCGCCGGCGAGCGCCTGAGCGGCGCGGCGGGCCTTGAGCTTCATCTGCTCCCACTGCTTGCCGCCGAGCTTCGACAGGGGCGGGTCGCTCGCGTCGGCGCCCACGTAGCGGCTGATCTTGTGGAGCTGGTCGCTCGGTACGAACACGCGGTCGCCGTCCCTGTACTCGAGCTCCAGGTAGTCGCGCGTCACGCCGCCGACCGTCTTCGTCTCGAACCCGGTGAAGAGGGCGATCCCGTGGTCCTCGTGCACGACCGGCGAGCCGGCGCGGAGGTCCGTGAACGACGCGATGGCGCCCGGCCCCGCGGGGCGCTCGGCGCGGCGGCGCCGCAGCAGCCGGTGCTCGGGCAGCACGGCGAGCTTGAGCTGGGGCGCGATGAAGCCGTCGCGCAGGCTCGCGTGGGCGAACATCAGGGACGGATCCTCGGGCGCGGGCTTGCCGTCGAGGAAGGCGGCCTGCATCCGGGCCATGTTGAGCTG
>DASRIC010000002.1:0-230272 GCA_035650215.1 Thermoleophilaceae bacterium | reverse complement strand
AACGACGATAGCCAGGGCGTGAGCAGCGGGACAGGCACCCGTGGGCGGCGGCGCAGATCGAGCACCGCCGCCATGCGGTCGAGCATCTCGCCGTAGCTCAGAATGTCCGGACCGCCGATCTGAATTTCCCTGCCGGTCGAGGCGGTGATCGACGGTGCCTGCACCAGGTACCGCACGGTGTCGTCGATCGCGATCGGCTGCGTCGCGTTCTTCAACCACGCCGGAGCGATCATCGCGGGTAGCCGCTGCACCAGGAAACGCAGCGTCCGGTAGGACTCGCTCTGCGCACCAACCACCATTCCGGCGCGGAAGTAGGTCAGCGGCGGGCCATCCTCGGCCAGCGCGAGCGCCGTCTGGTGGCGGCTTCGAAGGTGCTTGGACTGGGGACGATCGCCTAGCCCACCCAGGTAGATGACTCGCTTGATTCCGTCCGCTCGAGCCATCTGCGCGAACGACGCCGCAGCCGCGCGCTCGTTCGCGACGAAGTCACCGCCCCCGCCTCGCCCCATCGAGTGAATCAGGTAGTACGCAACGTCGACACCTTCCCCGGCCCCCCGCAGGCTCTCCGGGCGCAGGACGTCCCCCTCGTGCAACGCGACGCCGGCCCGTTCCAGCTGGCGCGCCCGGGAGCCGGCGCGGTCACGCACCATGCCACGCACCTCCCAGCCCGCCTGGGCCAGCGCGGACACAAGTCGGCCGCCGACGAAGCCGGTCGCGCCCGTCACGAGCGCGCCGCCCGCCATCAACAGCCGCCAGGTCTCAGCGCCGATCGCATACGCCCACCCAACATAACCGCCGGGCGCGTACGGAGCGGCCACTATGACTGCTGCCAGGCGCGCCGACAGCAACCTCATCCAGCTGCCGATCACTAACAGAGCCGCACCGCCGCCACGGACCTCACCGGGGGACTGGCAGACCGGACGGCTCTCCACAGTCACACGGAACGACAGCCTCGCCCCCTCCGGGGTTACAGGTCAGTCACCAGCTGCGCTCGGCGCGAACCCAGACCCTCCTGTCCGTAGTTTCTTCGGACTCCTGCTTTTGTCCCCAGCAGCAGCGTGCCGTTGCTGCCTCGATCACCGCCCGCCCGCGGTGAGTGGGCTTCAGTAGTTCGCGCCCGAGTCCGTCGTCCTTTCTTGCGGAGGGCCGCCATGCCAGTCGAGGCACATGGCGGTCGCGTCGTCTTTGAGCTCGCCACCCGTCGCGTCGAGGATGGCCTGGACAAGGTCCTGCACGGCTTCCCGCGGGTGCATTTCCCCGCCGCCCGCCACTACCGCCGCGATGTCGATGCTGTCAGCGTTGCGCTCCAGCATGCCGTCGGTGAGGAACATCAGCCGGTCACCCGGCTCGAGCGGCAAAGGCTGCACACGGTACTCGTAGCCACCCACGATCCCGAACGGCGGGTCGGCCGCCATGTCCACGCGCTCCACGCGACCGTCGCGAAGCCGCAGCGGTGGCGGATGGCCGGCGTTGACGATGGTCGCCGTTTGCGCACGCAGGTTCAGGCGCGCGACCTGCCCGGTCACGAACCCGCCCCTCCCGGTCACGAACCGGCCCCTCTGAGCGAAGTCGCCGAGCCCGGCATTCGCGAGGCGCGCCTGCTCGGCCAGCCCGACCCCGGCGCGGCGCGCGTTGCGTAGCGCCCCGACCAGCACGGTCGCTAGGACGGCGGCGTCGACCTCGTGGCCCATGGCATCGGTCATCGAAAGGTGCAACGTGTCGCGCTCCAAAGCGAAGTCAAAGGTGTCACCGCCGACGTTGCCGGCGGGTTCCAGCCAGGCGGCGAGCGTGAACTGCCCGGCCTCGCAGGTGTAGGAGCCCGGCAGCAGCCGATGCTGGATCTCGGCCGCGAGCGACAGGGGAACCGAGCGCTGGCCCCACGCAAAGAGATCGGTGAACCGGCGGTTGGCGATGACGACGTACGCAAGCGCGTGCGCGGCAAGCGCAACATCGGCCACCGTCCGCTCGTCCGGTTCCCTTTCAAGGCTTACCTCAAGCATTCCGATGGCTTCCCCGCGGTTGGTTACGGGCGCGAGCATGCGAACTCCGCCGGCGCCGTTTTCGACCTCGACCGTTTGCGTGATAAGCGCGCGGCCGTGCGGAGTTCCCGCCAGGAGCACCTTCTCGGCGGTCTCCCGACCTTGCGTCCGCTCGGCCGCCGCACTGCCGGCGTGGCCGAGCCGGATGAGCGCTTGCCCGCTGAAATCCGCGATGAGGAAGGAAACCTCGCGCGCACCCAGTGCCTGCACCAGGCGCTCGCCGAGCACGTCGGCGGCAGCGATCGGGGGCGCGTCTTCGACGGCCGCAAGCAGCTGCCCGAGGTCCAGTCGCGCCGCGTGCTGGTCCGCCATCGCCCCAGCCTACGGGGCCGGAGCTGCTCCAGGCGTCTAGGCCGTACTGGCGCGCCGACCAGCTGCGAAAGGGCCTAAGGAAGTTGCAGCATTCCTGGCGGCGATCGCGATCCGTACCCACTGCAACTCGCCGTCGATCAGGCGCCTGTTCTACGCGCTCAGCGCGACGATGTTCGGGGGAGCGGGCTGGGCGGCCGCCTCCAGGGCGGCGCTCACCGCCGTACTCGCATCCCCCAGTGTTCAGGCCTGGCAAAGTGCGGCAAGTGGCTACGACTCAGCCCCAGTGGGCTCTGAAGGCTTAGCAGACCGCCGAGATGTCGAACGCGCGATCGGCAAGCGCCGGTGCGGGGAGCAGACCGAGCGTCGTAACCGTCACCGTCCGGTTGTCAGAGCCCAGCTGGGTGCCCACCGTCCCTACATCCGTCCCCGCCGCCGACTGGGTCGCCGTGAGCCCGCACGCGTTGACGGGATTCTGGAATGTGACGTTGTAGGTCCCGGTCGAGGGATGTGTCACTCCGCTCACGCCGCGGGCTGTGATGCTGGTGCCGGCCGCCGAGACCCGCGCGAAGCTGAGCGTCCCCTGCACCGCGGAAACGGCGGCGCTGGTCAGCTGAGCGGGGGTCTGGGAGCCGACTCGCTCGGCGTTCAGGCCCGTAGCCACGCCGGTGGCGTTCGTCGTGAACGGCTTGGTGTTGTCGCCGCCCCGCCCCACGGTGATCGTTCCAACGAGCGAACCCGCGGTCAGGAACTCGAATGCGAGCCCGGTCGAGACATTTCTCGACCGCGCACACGGATAGTGCTTTTGCGGGGTGCCACCGGGTTCGGAGCGGCAGCCAAAGAGCAAGCCGCCTCCGCCGCCCACGGCCCGATTGGAGTAGCGCATGCCCCAGGTCGAGTTCTTCGCGATCACCTGGGTCTCCGAGCTGAATGCCCCGGACCTCGGATTGCGCTCGCCGCCGATCAGACCAGTCGTCTGAGCGACGGCCAGGGGCGAGATCACGAGGGCAAGCACAACGACCGTCGCAAGCACCCATTTGACGTTGCCGTTCTGCCCGCCCCTGAAGCGAGCCACCTGTCTCAACATTGAGAGACCTCCTCATTCGGGTTCCGATAGCCGCAGAGCATGCAACCCGGCGACCCACCCCCGGGTTGCGCTCATGCGTCGAGCCCTGCGCCGAATCGCTGCGTTGTCGGCAACCGGGCAGCGCGCAAGTTCCACGACCGGGCTCCGGCAAACGTCACCAGAGAAGCTCGCGCTCAGTCGGCCTCGGCTTGCGAGCACGATGGCCGAGGTGGCGTGCTCGTGCACTCGGTGGGCCTCGCGCACCTCGATGTCGGTCAGCCCTGCGTCAGTGAGCTGCTGCTCGAACTCTTCGCGTGTTAGCGCGCCGGCGACGCAGCCGGTCCATTGCTGCATGTCCGCGCGTGGCGGAGTCCATGTCGGGATCGGCGATCACGTCCGAGACCGCGAAGCGTCCTCAGGTGACCTGGAGGTGCCGACCACGTCGTGTGCTGATCGATCAGCAAGGAACCAGGCGGGGGCCGCGATGGCACCACTAGCCCTGCGCACTCACACCTCGCCGGCCCCTGTCGACAATCCGGGACCGGGTTCGACGTCCACGTCGGATGACGTGACGGTCTCGCCGCACTCCGCGCAGCGCAGATCGATCCGGGTCAGATTGCCGCACGCGCGGTGGCGCCGGAGTACGGGCGGGCCGGCCTCGCCCGCGGTCCAGCGATCGCCCCACTGGGCCATGACCATCAGCACGTCTACGAACTCGAAGCCCTTGCGACTCAGGACGTACTCGTGGCGCGCTGGGCGCTCCGAGTAGCGACGACGCTCGAGCATCCCCTCCTCGATGAGGTGCTTGAGGCGCTCGGCGAGGACCTTGCGGGAGATGCCGAGGTCGCTCTGCAAGTGGTCGAATCGGTTGATGCCGACCCAGACGTCGCGCAGCACCAGCGGCGACCAGGGCTCGCCGGCTACCGCGAGGCTGCGCGCGATCGAGCACGTCATCGCGGAGAAGTCCGTGCGCTGCATGAGGAAAGCCTACTTTAGTTCCGTAAAGGAACTCTCTCTGCTACGGTGCCGCGCATGACGCTCGAGCAAGGCGACCTCAGGCTCCTGGAGACCGATCTGGCCGAACGGCTCCTCACGTCGACGATCCCGGCCCGCTACGCGTTCACGGCGCTTGACGGCACGCCGCGCATCGTGGCCAGCTGGTTCACGTGGACGGGCGAGGAGCTTGTGCTGCCCACGTTCATCGCGGCGCCGCACATCCGCCACGCCGCGTATCGAGTTCGCGCACTGCGGGCGAACCCTGACGTCGCGGTCTCGATCGACACGGAATCGTCTCCGCCCGAGGTGCTCAGCATCCGCGGCAAGGCCGAGATCACCGAGGTCGACGGCATCGCGCCCGAGTACGCCGAAGCCGCCCATCGCTTCCTCGGCTCGGAGCAGGCCGACGGCTACCTCGCCCAGATCGACCAGCCCGGGACGCGCATGGCGCGCATCGCGGTCCAGCCGACCTGGGTCGCCCTGATGGACTTCCAGACTCGCATGCCGAGCGCCCTCGGCGGCGTCGAGTGACCCGATGATCCTGGTCACCGGTGGATTCGGCTCGATCGGCGCCCACACGGCCCGCGCCCTGGCCGACTTGGGCGAGGAGGTCGTCGTGATCAGGTACCGCAACGCTGCGCCGCCGTCCTTCCTCGAGGGGCGCGTGGCGGTCGAGCGGGCGGATCTGGCCGACCTCGAGGCCCTTCGCGCCATCGGCGACCGGCACGAGATCACCGGGATCGTCCACCTCGCGGCCGTCGCGCTCGAGGAGCCGGACGCGATTGCGTTCATGCGCAGGAACACCGCGATGCTGCTCAACACGCTCGAGCTCGCGCGGACATGGAGGGTGCGCCGCTCGCGGTGGCGAGCAGCATCGGCGTCTACATCGGGACCCCAGGCCCGCGCTGGCACGAGGACCTTGCGCTCGTCCCGGCCACGTCGCCGAACTCGATCCTCGCGTTCAAGAGGTGCGTCGAGGCGATCACGCCTCAGGTGCTGCAGGGCACCGGCGTCGAGCCGATCACCTTGCGCATCGGCACGATCTGGGGTCCCCTCGGCCTTGCCGACTCGCCATTCTTTCCGATCCCCCGGCTCCTCTCCGCCACCGTGCGCGGCGAGGCTCCCGACCTGACTCCGCCGCGGCCGGCGGGCTTCGCCGACGACGGGGGCGACCGCTGCTACGTCAAGGACTGCGGGCGGGCGATCGCCCTGCTCATGCACGCCAACACGCTCCGGCACGACATCTACAACGTCTCCTCGGGGCGGCCGGTCGCCAATCACGAGTTCGTCGGCGCCGTCAATGCCGCCGTGCCCGGCGCCGAGGCGTCTCTGGTCCCCGGCCGCGCTCCCGACACGCCGGCGGAGGATCCGTATCTCGACATCACCCGCCTCGTCCGGGACACCGGCTTCGAGCCGGCCTTCGACGTGCGGGCGGGCGTTGCGGACTACGTCGCGTGGCTCCAGACGAATCCCTCCTGAACCGCCGATCCGCCTGCGGCCCGGTTGAGGCGGACGCGAGCGCTCCGCCGCCCCAGCGTGGATGCCGGGGCGGCGGGCGATCGGGCCGCTCAGCGCGTGCGAGCGCGCTGGTGGCCCTCGAACTTGAACTGCGCACCCAAGAACACCATGTGGTTGGCGTCACCGCTCTGGTCTCGGCAACCACGTTCGGATCGAGCGTCTCGATGTCGAAGCCGTTGGTGGCGAGGTTCACGGTCGGGTTCTGGCCCGCCTGTGGGCGTTGTAGAGCTCCACGCCCACGGCGAAGCTCGAAAGCACCGCGGGTGGCGGTACCCGGGCGACGCCTGATCAGCGTGGCGATAAGTGCGGCCGTGGCCGCCAGATGCTTCCCACCCATCTCCACTCCGTTGGCTATGGAATACGGCCCTCCCGAGGCCACCCTGCTCCCGCTGCGTACTTCATGCGGGCGCGCCGCGGGCACCCACGGCCAACATGAACGTCCCGGAGTAGCTGCCCTGGCAGCTACTCCGGGACGCTCACCGCGGTCGGCATTCCCCGGCTTGCGTGCGCGTCCCCGACGGAAGGCTCGAACGCGCCGAGCTCGACAAGCTGGCCGGCCAGACCGGCGCGTCTGGGATCATCGCTTGATGGCCGAGCCGCCCGTGGAGGACCAGCTGCGCGACGGATGGCGCGCGCTCGAGGGGGCGCGCTGGCAGGCGGCGCGGACGGCGTTCGAGGCCGCTCTCGCGGAGGAGGAGACGCCCGACGCGCTGGCCGGCCTCGGCCACACGGTCTGGTTCCTCGGCGAGATCGAGGAGGGCATCGCCCTCCGCGAGCGCGCCTTCGAGGGCTACGCGCGCGCCCGGCAATGCGACCGTGCAGCGCGCATCGGGGTCTGGGTCTCGCACCAGCACCTGCTCTCGGGTCGCGAGTCCGCGGCGCGCGGCTGGCTGGCCCGCGCGGAGCGCGCGCTCGAGAACGCTCCGCCGTGCGCGGGCCACGGCTGGGTCGCGCTCGAGCGTGCCCGCCACGGGCAGGACCTCGACGAGTGCGCGGCGCACGCGCGCCGGGCGATGGCGATCGCGCGGGAGACCGGCGCGGACGACCTCGAGGTCTTCGCGCTCAGCCAGCTGGGCCGCACGGAGGTCAGCGCCGGGCGCCTCGACGAGGGCATGCAGCTGCTCGAGGAGGCCATGGCGGCCGCGTCCGCCGGACGCGTACGCGACCTGCACACGCTCGGCGAGGCGTACTGCAACCTGATCATGGCCTGCACGAGCGCCGGCGAGTGGGAGCTCGCCTCCGAGTGGTGCGACCTCGTGGACAGGTTCGCGAGCGAGCGCGGCCTGATGCCGTTGTTCGGTGCCTGCAGGACGGTCCACGCCGACATGCTGCTGGCCTCCGGCCGCTGGCCCGAGGCCGAGCTCGCGCTCGAGAGCGCGCTCGCCACGCACGTCCGCTACATCCCCGAGATGAGCGTGCCCGCCGCGGCGACGATGGCGGAGCTGCGCATCCGCCAGGGCCGCCTGCCGGAAGCCGAGCAGCTCCTAACCGGCCGCGAGGAGCACCCCGCCGCGCTGCGGGCGCTCGGTCTGCTTCGGATCGCCGCGGGCGAGGCGCGCGTGGCGGCGGCGCTGCTCGAACGCGGGCTCTCGGCCAGCGCGGAGGACGACACGATGCGGGCCACGCAGCTGCTCGCCCCGCTCGTGGACGCTCGCCTCGCCTGCGGCGACACGCCCGGCGCCGAGAGCGCCGCCCGCCGCCTCGCGGATCTCGGGCGCAGCTCGAGCATCAGGCTCGTGGAGGCGCGTGCGGATCTGGCGGAGGCCCGCGTGGCGCTCGCCGCCGAGCGCCCGAGCGCCGCGGCGGAGCCCGCGGGCCGGGCACTCAGCGCGTTCGGCCGGCTCGGGATGCCCCTCGACGCAGGCGAGGCGCGGCTCGAGCTCGCGCGGGCGCTCGCGGCAGAGCAACCGGAGCTGGCGCGCGAGGAGGCGCGCAGCGCGGCCGCTGCCTTCCGCGAGCTCGGCGCGTCGCGGGCGATGGACGCCGCCGCGGCCGTGCTGCGCGAGCTCGGGGCGGGCACCGCGGCGCGTGCGCGCAGCCAGGGCGAGCTGACCGCGCGCGAGCGCGAGGTGCTGGGCTTGGTGGCGCGCGGCATGTCGAACGCCCAGATCGCCCACACGCTCGTTATCAGCGAGAAGACCGCCGGGCACCACGTGAGCCGCATCCTCTCGAAGCTCGGCGTGCGCAACCGCGCCGAGGCCGCAGCGCACGCGGCGCGCGCCGAGGGCGTGGCGTAGCCACATAGGGAGCAAATAGGGCGTCCTCCCGATGTGCGGGAGCCCGCGCCGGCGGATGCTCTCTCCATGACCGCTATCGCAGACCTCAAGAAGACACACCGGGCGACCTGGGCCGCGGGAGACTATGCGGCCGTGGCCGAGATGATCGACGAGGCCCCCCCGCGGGACCTCCTCGCCCGCATGGACCTCGCTCCGGGCCAGGACGTGCTCGACGTAGCGACCGGCACCGGCAACGTCGCGATCCGCGCCGCCGCCGCAGGGGCGCAGGTCGTGGGCCTCGACATCACCCCCGAGCTGTTCGCGACCGCGCGCCGGCGGGCCGCGGAGCACGACGTGACGGTGGACTGGCTCGAGGGCGACGCCGAGGAGCTCCCGTTCGAGGACGAGTCGTTCGACCGCGTGCTGTCCACCATGGGCGTGCAGTTCGCGCCGCGGCACGAGGTCGTGGCGCGGGAGCTCACGCGCGTCTGCCGCCCGGGCGGACGGATCGGCCTCGTGAACTGGACCCCGCAGGGTCAGATCGGCGAGCTGTTCAAGATCATGGGCAGCTACCTGCCCGCCCCGCCCGACTACGCCTCGCCCCCGCCGCTCTGGGGCAGCGAGGAGCACGTGCGCGAGCTGTTCGCCGGCACCGGGGTCGAGCTCGAGTTCACGCGCGGCATGAACCCCTGGGACTTCGACTCGCCCGAGCACTACGTGGTGTTCATGGAGACCCACTACGGCCCCACGCTCAAGGCGCGCGAGCGCCTGACAGCCGAGGGGCGCTGGGAGGAGTGCCGCGGCGAGCTGCTCGCGATGGCTGAGCGCCGCAACGAGGCGACCGACGGCGGCCTGCTGATGCACGCCGAGTACCTGGTTGTGGTGGGGCGCAAGACCGAGTGACCTGAGCGGCGCGCTTCTTACGCGCGTCTTAGCGGCACACTTCACAGTGGCCGCCATGTCCGAGAACACCGATCGCATTCCCTTCCTCCGGCGGCGCGAGGCGCTCGCGAGCGCGGGCGCCCTCGGCCTCGGCCTCGTCTGGACCAACGGCTGCGCCTGGTTCGACTCGGCCGGGGCTGCCGTCGAGGAGGACGCGGTCGAGGCCGCCGCCTGCACGCTGTCGAAGGAGCTCACCGAGGGGCCGTACTGGATCGAGAACGGTCTGACCCGCCGCGACGTGACCGAGGACCGCCCCGGCGTGCCGCTCACCCTGCTGCTCGCGGTGGAGGACGCCGGCAGCTGCCGGCGCCTGCGCAGGGCCGACGTGGAGATCTGGCACGCCGACGCGCAGGGCGCCTATTCAGGTGTGGGGAGCGCCGGGGCCTCGTCGCGCTTCCTGCGCGGCCACCAGCGAACGAACGCGAACGGCGTGGTGCGCTTCGAGACCATTTATCCGGGCTGGTACATGGCCCGCACGCCGCACATCCACCTGAAGGTGCACGTGGGCGGCGACGAGGTGCACACCGGCCAGCTCTTCTTCAGGGAGTCCGTCTCGCGCGAGGTCTACCGCACGCGCAGCTACCGCTCGCACGGCCAGGCGGACACGAGCAACGCGGCGGACATGATCTACGAGCGCGGCTCGCTGCTCCGCCTCGAGCGGGCGAGCGGGGAGCGCCGCTGGATCGGCCGCAAGACACTCGTGGTCGACGCCTGAGCGGGCGCCGTCATCACATCTCGTTCCGGATCGCCCACAGGTCCGGGAACGCCGGGCTGAAGAGCGTGGTGCGCAGGTAGGCCGCGCCGGGCGAGCCGCCGGTGCCGACCTTGTCGCCGATCGTGCGCTCGACCATCTTCACGTGGCGGTAGCGCCACTCCTGGAGACCCTCGTCGAGATCCACGAGCCGCTCGCAGACCTGCGCCTCCTCGCCCTCGGCCCGGTAGGCGTCGAGGAGCACCCGCTGGATCTCGGCCGACGGCTCGCGCGGCTTCGTCACGTCGCGCGCGAGCTCGCCCTCGGGCACGTCGTAGCCGCGCTCGGCGAGGTACCGGAGCAGCGAGTCGAAGAGCGCCGGCCGCTCCATCGCCGCCGCGATCCGGGCGCGTGCCCGCTCGTCCTGGTCGTGATGGCGAAGCACGCGCGGGTCGCGGCGGCCGAGCACCGCCTCGAGCTCCCGGAACTGGGCGGACTGGAAGCCGCTTCCGGACTCGAGGCGCGGGCGGAAGCCAGCGAACTGGCGCGGGGTCATCGTCTCGAGCACGTCGATCTGGGCCACGACCGTCTTCAGGATCGCGAGCAGCCGGCGCAGGGTGTGGAGCGCCCGAGGCCCGCGGTCCTCCTCGAGCCGGCGCTGCAGTGCGCCGAGCTCGTGCAGGATCTGCTTGAACCAGAGCTCGTAGACCTGGTGGATCACGATGAAGAGCAGCTCGTCGTGTTCGTCCGAGCGCGGCTGCTGGGTCTCGAGGAGCTCGTCGAGATGCAGGTAGGACGAGTAGTTCAGAGCGGCTGACTGCCGGCTCATGCGCCGAGCGCCCTGTCGAGCGCCTCGTTCACGAGCTCGTCGGCCCGTTCGTTGTGCTCGCGGCGGACCGAGCGCACGGCCCACTGCTCGAAGCCCCTCAGCTCGCCCATGGCCTCGAGGTAGAGCGGCTTGAGGCCGGCGTGCTTGACCTTGTACTCGCCGCCGATCTGGCGTGCCACGAGCTCGGAGTCGTTCACCACCTCGATCTGGCTCGCTCCGAGCTCGCGGGCGAGCGCCAGGCCGAGGAGCAGCGCCCGGTACTCGGCCACGTTGTTGGTGGCCTCGCCGATGTACTCGTTGCGCTCCCCGAGCTGGTCGCCGTCGGGGGAGGAGGCCACGGCCGCCACGGCCGCCGGGCCGGGGTTGCCGCGCGCGCCGCCGTCCACGTGGACGACGACCCTCACGCGCTGGCTGGCGGCTCGATCGTCGGAAAGGTGCCGGCCACGCGGCGGCGGCGGCGATCCTCGAATGCCGGGTTGTCGCCGGGCAAGCCGCCCTGCGCGCGCCGGTCGACGATCACCTCGACGTGCGGGTCGTCCCGGTAGTAGTCGGACAGCTTGTCGTACAGCTCGCTCTCGAGCGCCTGTGGGACAACGCAGTAGATCACCCTTCTGAACCTCCATCGGTCACCGCCGCGACCACACGGCCGTCGGCGTCAAGCGCGGCGTTCCATTCGCGCATCGACTCCTCGATCTCCTCGAGCTCCTCCCCCTTGTCGAGCATGACCACGGGGTCGGCTTCGTCGCCCAGATCCACCCGATAGCGATACCACGAAATCTCCCAGGCGACGAGCACCGTGACGGCGCTCGCCTGCGTGGGGTCGGGCTGGGCGCTCACCCAGGCGGGCCCGAGCGTGCGCGCCAGGCCGGCGACCGTGCGCTGGTGGTCGGAGCCGTTGAAGAGGTCGAACGCCCGCTCGATCTTGGCCTCCGCGGTGGTGGGAACGGCCCGCACGTGGCGCGGATCCTTGGGGCGCGAGCGCGGCCGCTCGCGCGGCGGGGGCGCGGGAGCGTCCTCGGGTTCCTGGTACTCGGACGGCTCCCCTTCACCGACGCCGGCTCCCGAGGGAGCCTCCTGCTCGGCGGGCCCGGGATCCTCCCCGCGCCGGCGCCGCAGGCGGCCGAACACGCCGCGGCTCTGGTCGCTGCGGGCCGGGCGCGTGGGCATCTCGCCCGCGGCCGACTCGCGGATCCAGCCGTGATGCTGGGCGCGCACGGCGCAGAGGTCGCAGACCTTGTGACGGTGGCCGCCCGGCGCCAGGTACCACTCGGTGCGCTCGCCCTTGAGGATGGTGCGGCCGCAGACATCGCAGCTCACCACGTCGTGGACCGCTCTGAGCTCCTTCTTCACGAGCCTCAATATAGGGGCGGCGCAGGTCCCCGCTTCACGCCTTGACTGCCTCGGCCTCCTCGCGCGCCTGCTGAACGACCTGCTGCGCGACGTGGCCGGGCACCTCCTCGTAGCGGGCGAGCTCCATCGAGTACTCGCCCTGACCGCCCGTGATCGTGCGCAGGTCGGGCGCGTACTCGAGCATCTCGGCCATGGGCACCTCTGCCTTGATCTCGGTCACGCTCCCCTTCGGCTCCATCCCGAGCGGCCGGCCGCGGCGGGAGTTGAGGTCGCCGATCACGTCGCCCACGTACTCCTCGGGCGTGGCAATGAGCACCGTCATGATCGGCTCCATCAGCACCGGGCCGGCGTTCTCCATCGCGTCCTTGAACGCCATCGAGCCCGCCACCTTGAACGCCATCTCCGACGAGTCGACCGAGTGGTGCTGCCCGTCGAAGAGCCTGACTCTGAGGTCCTGGACCGGGTAGCCGGCCACGGTGCCGGAGCGCATCGCCTCCACCACGCCCTTCTCGACAGCCGGGATGAATCCGCCGGGGATCACGCCGCCCTTGATCGCGTTCACGAACTCGAAGCCCTCGCCCGAGGGCAGCGGCTCGATCTCGATGTGGCAATCCGCGAACTGGCCGCGGCCGCCCGTCTGCTTCTTGAAGCGCGCGTGCGCCTTGGCCGAGCCGCGGATCGCCTCGCGGTAGGGCACGTGCGGCGGGTGGAGCTCGACCTCGGCTCCGAAGCGCTCCTTCATCCGGTCGACGATCACCTCGACGTGGATCTGCGTGATCCCGGCGAGGATCTGCTCGCCGGTCTGCGTGTCGCGGTGGAAGTCGATGGTCGGGTCTTCCTCCTGCAGGCGGCGAAGCGCCTGGCCCATCTTCTCCTCGTCGCCCTTGGCCTTGGCCTCGATGGCAAACGCCATCACCGGCCGCGGCATCTCCGGGAGTGAGAGCGGGATCTCGGCGTCCTTGGCCGCCAGAACGTCGCCGGCGCGGGTCTCCTTCAGCTTGGCCACAGCCCCGATGTCGCCGGGGCCGATCTCGTCCGTTTGCTCGTTCTCCTTGCCCTGCGGCACGAGCAGCTGACCGATCCGCTCCTTCACGTGGGCGCGGCAGTTGAAGACCTGGGAGTCGTGCTTCATCACGCCCTGGTAGACGCGGAACAGGTTCAGGCGCCCCGCGTAGGGGTCGGCGAGCGTCTTGAACACGAACGCCACCAGGTCCTTGCCGGCGTCGGGCTCGAGCTCCACCCCGTCGAGGTCGGTCACGCCGTGCTTGGCCGGCGAGGGCAGGTCCTCGACGAACGCGTCGAGCAGCCGGTTGATGCCGAGGTTGCGGGTGGCGGCGCCGCAGGTGACCGGGAACAGCTGGCCGTCGGTCACGCCGGTCTTGAGCGCGGACACGGTCTCGTCGTGCGAGATCTCCTCCCCCTCGAGGTAGCGCTCCATCAGGTCGTCCGAGACCTCGGCCACCTCGTCCATCAGCTTCTCGCGGTACTCCTCGGCGCGCTCGCGCAGGCCCTCGGGGATCTCGATCTCGGTGCAGTTCTCGCGCGTCGCGCCGTCGTAGCGGTAGGCCTTCATGTCGATCAGATCGACCACGCCCTCGAGCTCGTGCTCGGCGCCGATCGGGATCTCAGTGGCCACGACGTGCTGGCCGAAGGCGGCCTTGAGCGAGTCGAGCGCGCGGAAGAAGTCGGCGCGCTCGCGGTCGAGCATGTTCACGAACAGGATGCGCGCGAGCCCCAGTTCGGATGCGCGTTCCCAGAGCCGGCTCGTCGTCACCTCGGCGCCCATCACGCCGTTGACCACGAACACTGCGCTCTCGACCACGCGCAGGGCCGCGAGCGCGTCCGCGACAAAGCTCGGCTCGCCCGGCGTGTCGACCAAGTTGATCTTGCGGTCGTCCCAGCGGAACGAGGACAGGCTCGCGGCGATCGACATCTCGCGCGCCTTCTCGTCCGGGGCTGCGTCCGACACCGTCGTTCCGTCCGCCACCGCGCCCAGCCGGTTGACCGTCCCCGCCTCGAACAGAAGCGCTTCGTTCACGGACGTCTTCCCGCTGCCCCGGTGGCCGACCAACGCCACATTGCGGATCTTCTTCGGCGATTCGTGCGCCATCCCACTCCTTGTGCTCGACGTCGATGGCGGAGCCTACTGGGCGAGCGCCTGGTCCAGCGTCTCGAAGATCGGCGCAGCGCTGCCGACCTCGGTGAGCTCGAGCACGCGTGTGAGCGGGGACCCCTTGGGCACCACGAGCCGCAGCGCCTGGCGCCTGCGCCCGAGCCTGCGGGCCAGGTCGAAGAGCACCTCGATCGCGGCCGAGTCGAGGTAGCGGCAGCGCACGAGATCGATCACGAGCGCGAGCGCGTCGTTCGGAATCGAGCTGAGTAGCTCGTCGCGCAGGTGCGCAGCGTTCGTCATGTCCACGTCGCCGGTCACGTGGGCGACGATGGCTCCGCCCTCCCTGACGACCGCGATCTCGGCCGGCGAGGTCACGCCGCCCGGGCGGCCTCCAGGCGCCTGCGCATCTTCACCACCGTCCCGCCGTCCTCGCTCGCCACGTCGACCTCGTCCATCAGACCCTCGATGATCCGCAGGCCGCGCCCGCGGTGCTCCGAGCGCCGCTCCCGCCAATTCCCGCGGTCGCGCACGGTGGCGGCCAGCTCGCCGTCCGCGAGCGCCGCCTCGACGTCGAAGGTGGCGTCGCCCGGGCCGTAGGCGTGCTCGATGGCGTTGCCGGCCGCCTCGCAGATGGCCAGCGTGATCTCGTATGCCTCGATCTCCGAAGCGCCCGCGGCGTGCAGGAAGCGGCTGAGGCGCCGGCGCAGCCCGGTGAGCGACTCCGGCTCGGCCGGCAGCGAGACGCTGATCTGGTCAGCGCCCGCGGCCAGCGGGCGGACCGCCAGCAGGGCAACGTCGTCGCTCGGCTTGGCGTCGCCCAGCACAGCGGCCAGCAGGCGGTCGCAGAGCGTCTCGAGGTCGACCTCGGGTCCCCGCGCGGCCTCGGCCAGCTCGTCGAGGCGCTCGCCGAGCGGCACGTCGCGGCGCTCGACCAGCCCGTCGGTGTAGAGCAGGAGCGTCGACCCGGGCTCGAGCCGCTCCCGGCTCTCGCGGAAAACGACGGGATCCGCCGCCCCCACCGGCACCGAGCGCCCTCCCTCGAGGAAGCGCGGCCCGTCGGGTGCCAACACGAGCGGTGGCGGGTGCCCGGCACAGGCATACGCCACCTCGCCCGTCTCGCGGTCGAGCACGAGGTACAGCACGGTGGCCATCGCCTCCTCGACCCCGATCGTCACGAGCCGGTTGAGACGCGCCACCACCTCGGCCGGCGAGTCCTCCACGAGACCGTAGGCGCGGAACGCGTTGCGCAGCTGACCCATCGTCGCCGCGGCGCGCAGCCCATGGCCCACCACGTCGCCCACCACCAGCGCCACGCGCCCGTCGGGGCGCTCTAGCGCGTCGTACCAGTCCCCGCCTATCGACGCGCCCCTGGCGGCCGGCAGGTAGCGCGCCGCCAGCTCGAGCCCCTCGATGCGCGGCAGCCGTTGCGGCAGCAGGCTGCGCTGCAGCGTGGCGGCGATGTCGTGCTCGCGCTCGTAGATCGCGAGCAGCTGCCCTTCCATCGTCTTGCGCTCGTGGATGTCCACGGCGGCGCCCACGTAGCCCACGAAGGCGCCGCCCTCGTAGCGAGGAACTCCCCGGTCGACCACCCAGCGGTAGTCGCCCGTGTGGGTGCAAAGGCGGTACTCGAGCTCCCAGGGCTCGCGCGCGGCCAGGCGCTGATCCCAGCTACCGAGCACGAGGGCCTGGTCGTCCGGATGGACCCCGAGCGTCCAGCTCGCGCCGAGCTCGTCCTCGAACCTCGTACCGGTCCAGGAGAGCCAGCCCTCGTTCACGAACGTCACGAGACCGTCGGTGTCGGTCGTCCAGAGCATCACGGGCGCCGTGTCGGCCAGCTCGCGGAAGCCGGCCTCCGACTCCCGGAGCGCCTCCTCGTGGCGGGCTCGCTCCGCCGCGGCGCTCAGCACGTTGGCCACCGCGGTGAGGAAGTGGGCGTCGTCCGCGGAGAAGTGGTGTGGCTGGAGTGCGTGCACGGCGATCACGCCGAAATGGCGGCCGCGCGCGCCGATCGGGGCCGCCATCGCGCTCACCACGCCCGCGGCCTGCTGGACCTCCGAGGGCCGGAAGCGCTCCTCGCCGGCGAAGTCCGGCGTCACGACCGCTACGTTCGAGCGCAGCGCGTAGCCGGGCAGCTGGTCCGGCTCGGCGGACAGCACCGTTCCGAGCGCGCCGGGCGGAAAGCCGGTCGCGGCGCGCACCAGCAGCCCGCTCCCCTCGTCAGTGAGCTCGAGCACGGAGGCGTAGTCCGTGCCCAACTCGCACGCCGAGGTGGCCGCGGCCGTGTCGATCAGCTCGGCGAGCGGGGCGCCGGCGAGGGCGCGCTGGCCGAGATCCGCGACGGCCGCCTGCTGCCGGGCGCGAACCCTCAGCTGATCTGGACGACTCCCTGAGCGGCGGCGCGCCATCGAAGGCCAGCCACTACTACTCGGCCTCGGAGATGGGGTCTCCCTGCAGGCGCGACTTGAGCCGCAGCACGGCCTTCGTGTGCAGCTGCGACACGCGCGACTCGGTGACCCCGAGCACCTCTCCGATCTCCCGCAGCGTCAGGTTCTCGTAGTAGTAGAGCGCCACCACGAGCTTCTCCCGCTCCGGCAGCCGCGCGATCGCGTCGGCCAGCCGGTCCTTCATCTCGGTCGTGTCCATCTCCGCCGCCGGATCGAGCGCCTGCGGGTCCTGGATCGTGTCGAGCAGCGAGACCTGGTCGCCGGACGAGTCGGACACCGTCCAGAGCTCGTCGAGCGCCACCACCGACGAGTTCGAGATCCGCACGAGCGACTCCTGGAACTCCTCCACCGACACGCCGAGCCCGCCGGCCATCTCCTGATCGGTGGGGGCGCGGTGGAGCTGGTGCTCGAGCTTCGCGTTCACCTTCTCGATCTCGCGCGCCTTGGCGCGCACCGAGCGCGGCACCCAGTCGAGCGAGCGCAGCTCGTCGATGATCGAGCCCTTGATGCGGGTGATGGCGAACGTCTCGAACTTGATCTCGCGCTCGGGCTCGAAGCGCTCGATCGCGGAAATCAGGCCGAGCAGGCCGTAGGAGATGAGGTCGGCCTCCTCGACGTGCGACGGCAGGCCGCTCGACATCCGGCCGGCCACGTACTTGACGAGCGGTGCGTAGGCGAGCACCAGCCGCTCGCGGGCCTTCTCGTCGCGGTCGTCCTTATAGCGACGCCAAAGGTCCTTGAGCTCTATCGCCTTGAGGTTTGTCTCCATTCGGGTCTTCGCTTACGCGCGCGGGTGAGAGCGCGAGTACGCCATCCTGAGGCGCCTCGACTCTACCCGAGTGTAGGTCTGAGTCGTTCCGATGGAGGCGTGACCGAGCAGCTCCTGTATCGCTCGCAGATCGGCGCCCCCCTCGAGCAGGTGGGTGGCGAACGAGTGCCGGAGCGTGTGCGGCGTGATCCCGGCCCGGCGCGCCTGGAGCCGCAGACGGCGGCGCACGTCCGAGGTCGAGAGCCGGCGTCCGCTCTTCGAGAGAAAGAGCGCGTCGCCCGCTCCGTCCCTGAGTGCCGGCCGGCCGCGGGCGAGGTAGCGCTCGAGCGCGCGCCAGGCCTGCTCGCCCGCCGGCACCACCCGGGTGCGGCCGCCTTTGCCCTCGACCCTGACCTCCTCGGCGTCGGGGTCGACGCTGTGGATGTCGAGGTTTACGAGCTCCTCCGCCCGCAGGCCGGCCGCGTAGGCCAACTCGAACATGGCGCGATCGCGCAGGTCGAGCGGGCTCGAGGCCGGGATCCGGTCGAGCAGCTCCGCCACCTCCCCCGCCTTCAGTACCTGCGGCAGGTAGGCGTCCTTCTTCGGGCTCGACACCAGCTCCGCCGGGTTCGCCTCGATCTCGCCCCGCTCCAGCAGCTGGCGGTGGAAGGTGCGGATGGCGGCCAGCTTGCGCGCGACCGTCGACTTGGCGGCGCCGCGCTCCGACACCACGCCCGCGAACAGCCGCAGGTCCCGGTGCCCGAGCTCGTACGGGCCGAGCCCGCGTCCGGCCGCCCAATCGGCCAGCTGCGCCAGGTCGACGTGGTAGGCGCGGCGCGTCTTCTCCCCCATGCCCCGGGCGCGCTGCCAGTCGTCGAAGCGCTCGAGCGCCTCCTGCCAACTACGCTCGATGGCCGTGGGTTCGTTCTTCGTCAACACGCGGGACGGTCGGGTTGCCACGCGGCGTCAGCTCGCCGAGGCGGAGCTGGTCGACGACCATGACAAGCCGGTCAAGCCGTGGCATCCGATCCAGGGCCCCAGCGACGCGTCAACCATGTGGTACGCGGTGCTGCGAAAGCGCGAGCGCGGAGTCTTCATAGGCACGCTCTGCATTCGACACACCGGCCGCCAAGCCCTGCTCGAGGAGCACGGCTGGCAGGAGGTGCCGGTGCCGGAGATCGGGCCTTAGTGGGCCCGCTACGCGATGTAGATCGGCGCGCCGACCGGGACCTGGTCGTAGAGCTCGATCACGTCCGGGATCGACATCCGGATGCAGCCGTGCGAGGCCGCCGTCCCGAGCGAGTAGGTCTGGTCGGTGCCGTGGATCCCAGCGCCGTCGTAGATGCCGAGCCAGCGCGCCTTGAGCGGGTTCTCCGGCACGCCGCCGGGCACGGTCGTTCCCGCCAGCGAGCCCGCCCAGGCGCTATTGGGCACGCTCCAGGCGGGGTTCACGGCCTTGTTCTGGATGTGGTAGAGCCCGGCCGGGGTGTCGAAGCCGAGCGCGCCGACCGCCACCGTGTACTCCTTCTGGAGCTTGAGGTTGCGATAGAGGCGTAGCTTGAAGTTGGCCCGGTCCGCCACGAGGATCGACGGGTACTTCTGCGCCAGATCGTCCTGCGTGACCTTTGGCTGGACCACCCGGACGGCGGCCTTGACCTGACGATCCACGTCGGGCACGGTGAGCGTCTGCGCGATCCGGCGCTGGAGCGCCGGGCCCCTCACCTGGACGCCGGTCTGCTCCTTGACCCGCTCGAGCGACGGGAAGCTCAGCTCGGCATCGCGCGCGGGGCGGTTCACATTGCGCTTCACGCGTCGGACGAGCCTGCGGACGGCCGGCTCGGAGTAGGTCACCCGAGCCGCCACCTGAGCGTTCTCCTCCCCGCCAGTGATGTCGCGCGCCACGCGGCTCACGATGCTGCCGCTGCGGCTCGCGGCGAGTGCCTGGTCGACCATGGCGTCCACGTTGGCGTTCACCCCGGCATCCTTCGCGGAGAGGGTGAAGCGCCGCTTTCTGAACGTGACCACTATCGGCTGCTCGAGAGGCTCCTGGAGCTCACGGGTGATCACCTGCCGCGCTTCGTCCACGCGCATGCCGCCCACGTCCACGCCGGCGACCGTTACGCCGTCGGCAATCAGGTCGTCGCGAGACGAGTCATAGGCGAGCGCGGCGACAGCTCCTCCTGCGAGGACCAGCGCGAGCACGGCGAGGAAGATGAGCCACTTGTGCTTCATGGCAGGGGGCTCTGGGAGTGTAGGGAGCGTTCCGGCGCGCGACTACGGTTGACAGCCCACTTGCGCAGCTTCGGGCCTCCGACCCGCCCGCTATCCCGCTCTAGGCGCGGGATCCGGCGCGCGCGAGCACGGACTCGATCGCGCTCAGCACCCTCGCTCGATTGGCGTGCCGGCGCTCGTGGTCGCGCAGCGTCTGCAGATCGTCGCGCTCGAGTGAGGCCAAGAGCGCGATCACCTCCTCGGCCGCCAGGTCGTCGTAGTGCTCCACCGGCTGTGGACGCGAGCTGGGCGCCGGCGCGGCCCGCTCGCCGGCGTCGCGGGTGGCCTCCTCCACCGCCTGGCGCGCGCGACGCTCGGCCTTCTTCGCGCGCTCGGTGGCCTTGAGCGCCGCCTCAGCGGCCCGCCGCTCCGCCTTCTTCGCGCGCTCGACGGCCTTGCCGGCAGCCAGCTCGGCGGCCATGGCGCGCTGCTCGGCCGCGACCAGACGCCGCTCGGTCTCTGCGGCCACCGGCGGCGGCTGCTCCACCGGCGCGGCTCCTCGCGGGCGCGCGCTCTTCACGTGCGGGCTCCAGCGCAGGAACTCCTCGACCTCGCGCTCGTAGCGATAGGGCTCCTGGCCGCCTCGCATGACCGGGTGGAGGCGCAGGTGCTCGCCGAAGCGCTGCACGGTCTCGCGGCTCGTGTGCTGGTAGTGGAAGCCGGCCGCCTTGAAGCGGCGGTTGTCCACGCCGCGCCCGAAGCGCAGCTGGTTCATCGCCTCCGGCGGGATCCGCAGGCCGAGCCGCCGCAGCGTGCCGAGCGCCAGCCCGGTCCCCCACGGCGGCAGCACCGGCGCGTAGCGCTTGCCCAGCAGGCCCGCCACCTCGCTGAGCGCCAGCACGCCGTCGCCCGCCACGTTGAACACGCCCGGCGCCCGGTGCTTGACGCCGTGCTCGAGCGCGTGCACCACGTCGTCCTCGTGCACGAACTGGTAGCGCGGGTCGAAGCCGAGGATCATCGGCACCACCGGCAGCGAGAACAGGTCCACGTGCGAGGTCCGCACGTCCGGTCCGAGCACGTTGGCGAAGCGCAGGATCGTGACCGCCGCCTGGGGGTTGCGCTCGGCGAACTCGCCGAGCGACGCCTCGGCCTCCACGATGTCGCGCTCGATCGGCGTGCGGGGCGGGTGCGGTCGGCGCATGGTCTCGTCGAAGAACGCCGGGTCGTCCTGCTCGCAGCCGTAGAAGTGGGTCGACGACTTGAACACGACCTTGCGCACCGGCGAGTTCGGCCCGCTGCACGCGGCGAGGATGTTCATCGTCCCGATCACGTTGTTCTCGTGCGCCTTCGCCGTCGTGGTCGTGGAGGAATCGACCACGAGCCGCGTGTCGACCACCGTGTCGATCTCGGCGGCCTCCACCACCCGCCGCAGGAGCGCGTGCTGGGCCCCGACCTTCACGTACTCGGTCCGCTCGAGCTCGACCTGCGGCTCCTCGTTGTCGACCCCGATCACCGCCTCGACCTCCGGGAACGCCTCGAGCGCGCGCGCCAGCCGGCCGCCCCAGTAGGTCGACACGCCCGTGACGAGGATTCGCCGCGAGTCCACTATCCGAACCACACGGACTTGCGCTTGGCCACCATGTCCCAGAGGTTCTCCTGGATGCGCGAGCGGACGTCGTGGGCCACCGTCTGGACGAGCGCCTTGTCGCGCTCGAGGCCCTGCTCGTCGAAGTGAACCGGCTCGAGGAAGCGCAGCTTGAACTTGGCCGGCAGGTAGCCCAGCATCCCGAGCAGCCCCATGTGCGGGAAGGTGGGCGTGATCGGGAAGTACAGGAGCCCGGTGAGCCGCTTGAGCAGGCCGACCTGCGCGAACACCGGCGCCGCCTCCTCGGCGCCGACCACGCACACCGGCACGATCGGCGCCCGCGCGCGCATCGCCGCCTCGACGAAGCCGCCGCGGCCGAAGCGGCGCAGCCGGTAGCGGTCCTTGTAGAGCTTCTCGGTGCCCTTGCGCCCCTCGGGGAACACCAGCACGAGCTGCTCCTCGTCGTAGAGGAGGCGCTGCACGTTGGCGGGGTTCGCCGCCACGCAGCCGAGCTTGGGGAGCAGCACGCTGAAGCCCGGATAGCCCTTGAAGAAGTGCTCGACCGTGATGTTGAGCGGGCGCGGGTGCGGGTGCTCCTCGCGGATCGCCTTGGCGATCATTGCCGCGTCCGGCGGCAGCGCGCCGGAATGGTTCGACACGAGCAGCGCGCCGCCGGTGGACGGCACGTTCTCGATCCCCTCGATCTCCGCCCGGAACCAGTAGCGGTAGAAGAACTCGGCGACGGTGGCGTCGAAGGCTCCCTCGATCCGCTCGGAGCGCCCCCAGTCCGTGAGCCGCCGCTCCGGCTCGACGCCGGGGAGGTGCCGTTTGAGGTCCTCCGTGGGCACGAGCGACTCGCCCGGCGTCTCGGGCTCGCGGATGGAGAGGGGGGTCCTGCTCGACTCGGGCATCGAACCCCCGAGTCTTGCAAACCGTCCGGGTTCAGCTCGCGAGGCGCTCGAGCACGGGGTCGAGCTCCGCCTTAAGGCCGCGCCAGTCACGCGCTCCGATCACCCCGTCGCGATCAACGATCTCCTCGTTCCAGGGATGGATGATCGTGGCGGGCACGATGCCGGCCGCCTGCGCCCTCGTGATGTTCACGGGGCTGTCGTCCACGAGCACGTGAATCCCGAGCTCGGCGCAGCGGGTGACCTTGTCGAAGGAGCAGTGGAGGTCGTCGAAGGGCATCCCGATCGCCTCGAGCCAGCGCGCCGTGGCCTCGTAGGTGCTCGGGCGCCGGTGGCTCGTCACGTGGACCCAGTGGCCGGCGGAGTGCCACTCGCGCACGGTCTCAACGGCGTCGGGGTAGGGCTCGGCTCCGGCGATGTTCTCGTCCGAGTGCGTCTCCTCGACGCAGTGCACCACGGCGTCGCGCTCCAGCACGGTGATGCCCCAGTCGCGCTGGTCCTCGTAGGGCAGGTCGACGCCATGGCGCTCCATCACCACCCGCTGCAGGAGGTCCCAGTAGTGGTGCAACGTCGAGTCGATGTCCAGCGCGATCTTGGCCACGTCCCCTTACCCTAAGGACCATGGCCAAGGTCTTCGTCCCCACGGCGCGGCCCACGAGCCCGCTGCGTGCCCGTCACGCCGACGCGGAGTACGGCACATCGGCGGCGCCCGGCTGGCGCTCGATCGACTGGCCCGCGCACCTGCACCGGCTCGAGGTGGACGGCACGGCGGTCAACTACCTCGATATCGGGGAGGGACGCGAGGAGCTCGAGCCGATCGTGTTCGTGCACGGCCTGGCGGGGCAGTGGCAGAACTGGCTCGAGAACATCCCGCGCGCCGCGCAGGAGCGGCGGGTGATCGCCATGGACCTGCCGGGCTTCGGGCTCTCGCCGATGCCGCGCGATCCGATCTCGATCCCGGGCTACGGCCGCTGCGTCGAGGCGATCTGCGACAGGCTCGAGCTGGGCCGCGTCGACATGGTCGGGAACTCGATGGGCGGCTTCATCGCCGCGGAGGTGGCGATCCAGGTCCCGGAGCGCATCGACCAGCTGATGCTCGTCTCGGCCGCCGGCATCACGAGCGCCGACGTCGTTCACGGCCCGATCGTGCTCGCCGGCCGCGTGATGAGCGTTCTCGTGGCCCACACCGCCGCTCAGCGGCGCAGCTTCGCCGGGCGGCCGGTCACCCGGCACGCCGCGCTCGCGCTCGTGGCCCGCCATCCGAGCCGTCTGAAGGCCGACCTCGTCTACGAGGCCTTCTTCAAGGGCGCGGGCAAGCCTGGCTTCGACGGCGCCCTGCGGGCGAGCCTCGACTACGACTTTCGCGACCGGCTGCCGGAGATCCGCCAGCCGACCCTGATCGTCTGGGGCGAGAACGACTCGATCATCCCGGTCCGCGACGCCCAGGAGTTCGAGCGCCTGATACCGGACAGCCGCAAGGTGGTCATGAAGGAGACGGGCCACATCCCGATGGCCGAGCGTCCCGAGACGTTCAACCGGCTCATGCTCGAGTTCCTCGCGGAGAAGGGTCCGGCGTCCGCCGGCGAGCGGGTCGACGGGGAGTCGGAGGCGGCCTGAGCGCCTCGCCCGGCGAGCTCAGCCCGTGACGGCGCCCTCCGAGGCGGAGCCCACGAGCCGGGCGTACTTGCCGAGCACCCCGTTCTCGTAGGCCGGCGCCGGCGCGTCGTAGCTGCGCGTGCGGCGCTCGATCTCGTCGGCACCGAGCTCGACGTTGAGCTCACGCGCTCGCACGTCGAACACGATCGTGTCGCCGTCGTTCACCGCGCCGATCGGCCCGCCGCGCGGGGCCTCGGGCGCCACGTGCCCGGCCATGAAGCCGTGCGTGGCGCCCGAGAAGCGGCCGTCGGTGAGCAGCGCCACGGAGTCTCCGAGGCCCTCCCCCACGAGCGCCGCCGTGACGTGCAGCATCTCGCGCATCCCGGGCCCGCCCGCCGGTCCCTCGTTGCGGATCACCACGACGTCGCCCGGCTCGATCGCCTTGGCCATGACCGCGGCGAAGGCGTCCTCCTCGCGCTCGAACACACGCGCCGGCCCGCGGTGCTCCATCCGGTCGTGTCCCGAGAGCTTCACGACGCAGCCCTCCGGCGCCAGGTTGCCGCGCAGGATCGCGAAGCCGCCGTTCGGCTTGATCGGCTCGCTTACCCGCCGGACCACGTCCTGACCGTCCGCCTCCTCGGCGGCGTCGGCCACCTCACCGATCGTCATGCCCGTGACCGTTGCCTCGTCCGCGTGCAGGAGCCCGGCCTCCTTGAGGCGCCGCACCACCAGCGGCACGCCGCCGGCGCGGTAGAGGTCCGTGGCCACGTAGCGCCCGCCCGGCTTGAGGTCCGCGAGCAGCGGGGTGCGCCAGGCGATCCGGTCGAAGTCCTCGAGCTCGAGAGCCACCCCGGCCTCGTTCGCCACCGCCAGCAGGTGCAGCACGAGGTTCGTGGAGCCGCCCGACAGCGCGCCCGCGGCGATCGCGTTCTCGAGCGCCCGCTTCGTGATGATGCCGCTCGGCCGCCGGTCCTCGGCGAGCACCTCGAGCACGAGCCGTCCGCACTCCTCGGCGACCTGGGCCTTCTTCCCGTCCTCCGCCGGCACCATCGAGCTGCCCATCGGCGACATACCAAGCACCTCGAACGCCATCGCCATCGTGTTCGCGGTGAACTGCCCGCCGCAGGCTCCCGCGCCGGGCGACGCATGGCTCTCGAGGTCGGCCAGCTCCTCGTCGCTGAGGTTGCCCGCGGCGTGCGCGCCGATGCCCTCGAACACGTCCTGGATCGTCACGTCCTTGCCGCGCCAGCGTCCGGGCGCGATCGAGCCGCCGTAGAGCATCAGGCTCGGCACGTCGAGGCGCGCGAGCGCCATCACGCAGCCGGGGATCGTCTTGTCGCAGCCGGAGAGGGCCACGATCGCGTCGAACATGTGACCGCGCGCGACGAGCTCGATCGAGTCGGCGATCACCTCGCGGCTCACGAGCGAGGTCTTCATGCCCTCCGTGCCCATCGTGATGCCGTCGCTCACCGCCACCGTGTTGAACTCCATCGGCGTGCCGCCCGCGGCGCGGACGCCCTCCTTCACCTTCTCGGCGAGCCGGCGCAGGTGGAAGTTGCACGGCATCGTCTCGGTCCAGGTGTTCGCGACCCCGACGATCGGCCGCTGCAGCGCGTCGTCGTCGAAGCCGATTCCTTTCAGGTACGCGCGTGCCTGCGCGCGTTCCGGGCCGTCCAGGATGACCCGGCTGCGACTGCGAAGGTCCCGGCTCACTTGGTGCGCTGTGGCACCTGGCGTCGGCGCTCCCACTCGGCGAGCCGCCAGAGGTCGCGCCGGACGCGGGCGGGGTCGAGCTGACGACCGATCAGGTGCATGTTGGCGCGCCGGATCACGCGGTCCTCGTCCGAGGTGAGTGCCATCCACTTGGCGAGCACGTCGTCCGAGGCCGGCAGCCGGTGCCGCCCGCCTCCCCCAGTGAGGTCCGGGAACTCGACGCAGTATTCGCTGAGCAGCTGGCCGCTCTCCGGCACGAAGGCCACGATCGGCTTGTGCGGGTAGACCAGGTAGGCGTAGGCGTGGCTGGCGGGAGAACGCTGGTCGGACTCGCGGCGGGCGTGCTTGCCACCGACCCGGATGAAGCCCAGGTCGCGGTACATCGCCCACTCCTCCTCGTTCACGCACGAGCGCAGCAGCTCCCGGGCGCGCTGCTCCGCGCGCCGCTCGCGGCCCGGGTCGTAGAGGCCGAGCTCGAGGGCGCCGGGCGCCGGCCGGTCGGTCCGCCGCGGGCGGGCGTCCAGGCGGCGCTTGACCGCTCGCACCGCCAGCGGCGTGGCGAGCACCACAGCGATGAGCGCGAGCGTGGCGAGGGCGAGCACCATCGCTCAGCCCCCTGACGCCCGCGGGAAGAAGATCACCCGCTCCGCCTCGGTGGGGATCTCGCCGTAGTCCTTGACGAGCTGCGCCTCGCGACGACCGCTCGCCCCGTCGGTCACGGGAACGGCCGCCCACATGCCCTCGTCGAGCTGGCGCCGGAACTCCTCGATCAGCCGCTCCTCGTCCTCCCGCACCCGCGGATCGCCCTCGGCGAGCAGCACCTCGCCGTGGCCCGGCTTCATGCGCAAGAACTTGATCGAGATCTCCTCTAAGAGCCGCTGGGTCGTTTCGACCGGCCGCCCGCGCGGCCTGTCCCGATTATGCCACGGGTCCCGCGCCGGCCCGGGCCCCGTCTCGCGAGCGGGCGGTGCCCGCGAGCCTTCGCCATCCCCGCGAGCGGGCGGTGCCCGCGAGCATTGGATCTCCGCTCAGCCACGCTGCCGGCCGAGCCCGAACACGTCGACCGGGCCCGAGCCTGAGCCGACCGCGCGCAACCCGTCCCTGACCGCCTCGGAGGCGATGGCCTTCGCCGCGCGCGCCGCCTCGAGCGGCTCGGCGCCGAGTGCCAGATGAGCCGCCAGGGCCGACGAGTGCGTGCAGCCCGAGCCGTGAGCGGCGCCGTCGGGATACCGCTCGCCGCCGATCTCGACGAGCCGGTCGCCGTCGAAGTAGACGTCGACGGCCCGCTCGCGGTGCCCCCCCGTGACGACCACGATCGCCGCCCCGAGGGCGTGGACCCGCCGCGCCAGCTCGGGGGCGTCGAGGCCCTTCGTGTCCTCCGCGGCCGCCCCGACCGCCGCAAGCGCCCGGGCCTCCGGCACGTTGGGGGTCGCGACCGTGACCCGCGGCAGCAGCAGCGTTCCGAGCGCCTGCTGGGCGCTCTCGTCTAGCAGGCGAGCCCCGGTCTCGGAAATCATCACCGGGTCGAGGACGACGGGCACCCCCCGGACGAGGTCGAGGGCCTCCACTACCGCCTCGATGGTCTCGGCGTTACCGAGCATCCCGATCTTCACCGCGTCGACGCCGATGTCCTCGGCGACCGCTCGCACCTGCTCCACGATCATGTCCGGCGGGATCTGGTGGACCGCGCTGACCGCCCGCGTGTTCTGCGCGGTGACCGCCGTGACGGCAGTCATCCCGTGCACCCCGCAGCGGGCGAAGGCCTTCAGGTCCGCCTGGATGCCGGCCCCGCCGCCGGAGTCGGAGCCCGCGATCGACAACGCCCTCGGGAAGGAGTTCGCGCTCACGAGGCCGTGAGGATAGGCGCCCTCGGTTGGCGGTCGGCGAAGGTGCGGGCGTCATCGGGCCGCCCGCTCCCAGCCGTCGAGGTCGCGGCGCACGAGGTGTCCGTCGAACTCGAGCCGGCCCAGCGCCGCGCGCGCCTCGCCCGTCGAGAGCCCGGCCGCCCGGGCGATCTGCTCGACCGAGCCCGTGAGCTCGGCGGCCTCGAGCACGGCGTTCAAGACCGGATCCCGTGGCCGCGGCGGACGCAGCGCCTCCGGGGGCACCTCGCGCACGCCGACCCCGAAGAGCTCTTCGAGCACGTCCTCCGTCGAGGTGACCGGCAGGGCGCCGTCGCGCAGCAGCTCGTTCACACCCTGCGCGACGCTCGAGGTGACCCTCCCCGGCACGACCGCCACCGTCCGCCCGAGCTCGCGAGCGAAGGTCGCGCTGATCAGGCTCCCGCTCGGCTGGGCAGCCTCGACGACGAGCGTCATTCGCGCGAGCCCCACCATGATCCGGTTCCGCGCCGGGAAGCTCCAGCGAAACGGCTGGGTGCCCGGCGGCAGCTCGGAGACCACGACCCCTCGCTCGCGCACCCTCTCGTGGAGGGCGCGGTGCCGGCGCGGATACGCGAGGTCCGGCCCGCAGGCGAGCACGGCGATCGCCAGGCCGCCGGCGTCGAGGCAGCCCCGGTGGGCGCTGGCGTCGATCCCGAGCGCAAGGCCCGAGACCACGGGTACGCCGGCGGCCCCCAGGCCGCGCCCGAAGGCGTGGGCGACCTCGGTGCCGTAGGGGCTCGGGTGGCGGGTGCCGACGAGCGCTACCGAGGGCTCCTTCTGGACGCGCGCGAGCGCCTCGACCTGGCCAAGGCCGAACAGCACCGCCGGCGGGTCGTCCAGGGCGTGGAGCGAAGGGGGATAGGCCGCACCGTGGCGGCAGACGGCGATGAAGCCTCCGGCGTCGAGCCGGTCGCGGGCCGCCGCCGGGTCGAAGCGGTCGAGGAACTCGTGCGCGCGGGCCCGGCCGCCCGCGGCGGTGGCGGCACGCACGAGCTCGTCGTTCGAGAGCGCCAGCAAGCCGGGCGTCCTTCTCGCCTTGGGCAGTCCAAGCAGGCCCGCGATGCGTGCAGCCAGGTGCGCGATCAGGAAGCTCCTCCGAAGGCATTGGTCGCACGCCTCCATCACGCCGCCACCCGCTCCCAGGCGTGAAGCCTGTACGACAGTGCCTCGTCGAGATCTCCGATCCCCACCCGTTCGCGCCCCTCGAGGTCGGCGATCGTCCGCGCGACGCGAAGCACACGGTCGTGGCCGCGGCCGCTGAAGTCGAAGCGCTCTCGCACGCTGACCATGTGCAGCGCCTCGTGGTCGCCGAGCCGCACCGTGCGCCGGGTGAGCGGACCATCCATGTCGCCGTTGCAGAGCGCGCCGCTCGCGCCGAGCCGCGCTCCTTGACGGGCGCGCGCCGCGATCACGCGCGCTCGGACGGACGCCGAGCGCGTGCGAGCGGGTGCTTTTGACCCGACAAGCTCGAGCGCCGGGACCTGCTCGACCTGGCAGACGAGATCGATGCGATCCAGCACGGGGCCGCTCAGCCGCCGCCGGTAGCGAGCCAGCTCGGTCGCCGAGCAGGAGCAACCGTCGCCGGGCCGCGCGCAGGGGCAGCGATTACAGGCCGCCACGACGATCGCGTTGGCCGGAAACTCGAGCGTGCGCTGGCCGCGCATCACTTCGACCCGTCCCTCCTCGAGCGGCTGTCGGAGAGCGTCGATCGCCAGGCGGCTGAACTCGGGTAGCTCGTCGAGGAACAGCACGCCGCGGTGCGCGAGGGTGACCTCCCCCGGCGTTGGGCGGCTCCCGCCCCCCACGAGCCCTGGCGCCGAGATCGTGTGATGGGGCGCCCGGAACGGGCGCCTGGTGACCAGGCGGCCGCCTCCCATGCCCGCCGCGCTGTGGACCTGGGTGACCTCCAGGGCCTCGTCGAAGCTGGGTGGCGGCAGGATAGCCGGCAGCCGCCGCGCCAGCATCGTCTTGCCGGCGCCGGGCGGACCGACCATGAGCAGGTTGTGCCCGCCCGCCGCGGCGATCTCGAGGGCACGCTTGGCGTCGCTCTGGCCGCGAACATCGCTGAGATCGAGATCGTCGGCCGGGGCGCCGAGAGCGAGCCCGTTCGCCTCGACCGGCGCGGGCTCGAGCCGGCCGTGGAGCACGTCGGCGAGTTGGGCCAGCGTTGAGATCGCACACACCTCGATGCCCTCCACCAGGGCGGCCTCGGGGGCCACGGCCTCTGGGACGAGAAGGCGCCGATAGCCACGATCTCGTGCGCCGAGCGCCGCCGCGAGCGCCCCGCGGACCACCCGCAACTCGCCACTCAGGGACAGCTCGCCGACCAGGGCGCAGTCGGCGAGCACGTCGCGCGGCACCTGTCCGCTCGCAGCCAGGACTCCCACGGCGATCGCGAGGTCGAAGCTCGGGCCCGCCTTGCGCACGTGCGCGGGCGCCAGGTTGACCGTGAGCCGCTGCTGGGGGAAGTCGAGACCGGAGTTGAGGAGCGCCGCCCGCACGCGCTCGCGCGACTCTCGCACGGCGCGGTCGGGAAGGCCGACCAGGGTGAAGGTCGGCAGACCGCGCCGGACGTCGACCTCCACGGTGACCTCGTGGGACCTGACGCCCTCGAGGGCGAACGTTGCGAGGGCTGCGAGCACGGCGGTCACGCTAGGTGGAGCCGCGTTACACGTGGGTACTCGCGAGTGACAACTGTGCGACTTGTCGAGCGGCGGGCTGGGGGCGCGCACACTTGTAACCGAAGTCGGTGTGAGAAGTCGCTCGAGGGCGCCCACGGGTGGCACGGACCCGCCTAGCGTGGCCGCATGCCCGATCTCGACCCCCGCCGCGTCCTCGGCTCGCTCGGCGAGTCGCTCGCGCGTCGCCACCTCCAGGCGCGCGGGCTCGAGATCCTCGAGTGCAACTACCGCACGCGTCACGGTGAGCTCGACCTCGTCGCGGCCGACGAGCGCTTTCTCGTCTTCTGCGAGGTCAAGACGCGGGTGCTGGCGGTCGCGCGCGGGGACGAGCTCGGTCCCTTCGCCGCGATCGGGCCGGACAAGCGGCGCCGCGTCCGGCTGATGGCGCGGGAGTGGCTGGCCGAGCGCGGCGGCTCGGCCCGCCGGCGGGCGGAGATCCGCTTCGATGCGATCGGCATCAGCTTCGACCGCAGCGGGCGCCTGCTCGAGCTGGAGCACCTCGAGGCGGCGTTCTGATGGCCCGGCGGGATCTCGGCGGAGCCGGCGGGGCGGGTCTAGCCCTCGAGTGCGAGCTGGGTGTAGGCGATCGACTGGAACGACATGCGGTGGAGCGGCGAGACGCCGTTGGCCGCGATCGCCGCACGGTGCTCGGGGGTCGAGTAGCCGACGTTGGTCTCGAAGTCCCAGCCCGGATGGCGGTCGGCCGCGCGTCGCATGTAGCGGTCACGACTCACCTTGGCGAGGACCGAGGCGGCCGCTATTGCGGCGCTGCGGCAGTCGCCGTCGATCACGGCGCGCTGCTCGAAGCCGAAGTCGGGAACCCTGAAGCCGTCGACGAGGCAGACCGTGCCGCCGCGCGCCACTCCGAGCAGGGCCGTCCGAAGCGCTTCGAGATTGGTGTTGTGGAGCCCGCGGGCGTCGATGCCGCCGACGCAGCGCGAGACGATCACCGAGCGCGCCGCGGCGCGCAGCACCAGCGGGTAGAGCTCCTCGCGGGCCTCCGCGGTGTGCTGCTTGGAGTCGTTCAGCTTGCAGAGCGCGCGCCGGTCCCCGAGCGTGAGGCTCTCCAGGTCGAAGAGCACCGCCGCCGCAACAAGCGGGCCCGCGAGCGACCCGCGACCGGCCTCGTCGGCGCCGGCCACGTAGCGGCAGCCGATCTCGCGGTCGAAGGCGAACAGCCGCCTGCCACTCCCGGTCCGGCGGCGGGCGCGGGCGGCTCGGCGAGCGGCCTTGCCCCCCTTGCCTTCTCCATTGGTGGCCGCCGCGGCAGCTCGGGCTCCCGGGTCGAGCCTGGGCGGCGAGCCGGGCGTCGGCGTGTCGGCAGTCCCCGAGGAACCCACGGTCGGCGCCGATGATGGCACGGGCGGCGGCGGAAGTCTGCTTCCACCGCGCAAGCCGGCGCCGGGGGCGGCTAGGGCAGCCTGAGCTCGCCGGTCGCGACGACGATCACGTTCCCCTTCACGCGCACCTGATCGCCCTCGAGCTCGGCCGTCAGGCGACTCGGTCGACCGATCTCGACCCCCTGCCAAACCTCGATTCGCTCGTCGCCCGTGCGCGGCTTCAGGTACGCCAGGAGCGGCGCCACCGCGGAGCCCGTCGCGGGGTCCTCGCTCTCGGCGGGCCGACTCGGGATCGAGCGGGCCCGCGCACGGCCGCCCTCCCCGTCGTAGGCGAACAGATAGAGGTTGAAGCTCTCCGGGTGAAGAGCCTCGACGGCTGCCCGATCGGGCCGGATGCGTCCCAGGGCGTCGGCCAGCGCGAGCGGCGCGATCAGGGCGGTGAGCCCGGTCGTCACGAGCTGCGGCGCCCAGTCGGGATGGGCGGCGTCGGGCGCAAGGCCGATTGCGGCCATCACCTCGTGCACGTCCAGCTCTTCCTTGAAGTCGACCGGGCCCTGGAGCATGGACGCGCTCGCGCGATCGCCCGCGCGGCTCACGGTCACCGGCTGGAGTCCCGCGTGGGTCTCCTGGGTGTAGGTCACCTCGGTCTCGCCGCTACGGAGCGCCACCGCGACGGCGGTCCCGAGCGAGGGGTGGCCTGCGAAGGGCACCTCCTCGGCCACCGTCCAGATGCGATTCCGGTAGTCCGCCTCGGGCGCGCGCGGAGCTTGGACGAAGGTCGTCTCGGCGAGCCTCGTCTCGCGCGCGAACCTCAGCATCACCTCGTCGGTCACGTGGTCCGCGTCATGCACGACCGCGAGGCCGTTGCCCGCGAGCGGCTCGTCCGCGAATACGTCGAGCAGCGTGTAGGGGTGCACCGCGGGCTAGGTGATCGACTCCGAATCCGCGTGCTCCTGGGGGTGGGCGCTGGCCAGCGACGCTCTGGCCGTCATCCAGGGGTGCGCGGGCTTGGGATCAGTCATCTACAGAATGCCGATGCGCCGCGGCGGCCAGTAGGTCATGAAGGCCTTGCCGATGATCCACTTCTTGGGGACCGGCCCCCACTCCCGGCTGTCGGCCGATTCGCCGCGGTTGTCGCCCATCATGAAGTACTGGTCCTGTGGGATCGTGATCTCCTTCGGGAGATTGCAGATCTCGCACTCGGAGTCGAGGCGCGCGAACTCCTCCTTCTGGCGCTTGCCGTTGATGTAGACCGCCCCGTCGATCACCTTCAGGCGGTCGCCCGGCGTGCCCACCACGCGCTTGATGAAGTTCGTGTCCGAACGCTCCGGGGTCGACCGCGGGCAGGCCGAATCGCTCGAATGCTGGGCGCCGCATTGGTTGGACTCGGAGCCGAGCGGCGGCTTGAACACCACGATGTCGCCCCGATCCGGGTCGCTGAAGCGGAAGCTCACGCGATCGACGAGCACGCGCTGCCCCACCTCGAGTGTGGGCACCATCGACTCGCTTGGGATCCGGAACGGCTTGACGAGGAACGCCTGGATCCCGAGCGCGAGACCGAGGGCGACCGCCACGATCGTGACGAGCTCGATGAGCGAGCCGCGGGTGCTCTGATGCTTGCTCTTGCTGCGGGCCACCGTGCCCCGAGCCCCCCGGGCTCCGTCCTAGTCCCGCGACTCGTCGCTGGACTCCGGCGCGTCCGCGTCCGCGTCTGCGTCGTCGCCGGAGTCGTCCGCCTGGGCAGGCGCGTCCTCCGCGGCTACGGTCTCGCCGGCCGGCGCGTCGCCCGGCTCGGCGTCCGGGGCCGCGCCCGCCGTCTTGGCGGCCGGAGCCTCCTCCGAAGCCGGGGCCTCTCCGGCCTCTGCCTCGTCCGAGACCACCTGCTCGGCGAGCTCCTCCTCGCCCGGCCGCGGCGCGTCGTCGGCAGGCATCGCGCCCTCGTCCACGAGGTCGCGGGCGCCGGTCCAACGGCGCTCGCGAACGCGGGCGCCGCGGCCCACGCGCTCCCGCAGGTAGTAGAGCTTGGCCCTGCGGACGTCACCGCGCGCAGCCACCTCGATCCTCTCGATCTTCGGCGAGTGGAGCGGAAACGTGCGCTCGACGCCCACGCCGAACGACTGCTTGCGGACAGTGAAGGTCTCCCGGGCGCCGGTGCCCTGACGCTTGATCACCACGCCCTCGAACACCTGCGTACGGCGCCGGGTGCCCTCCACGACCTGGAAGTGCACGCGCACGCGGTCGCCCGCCTGAAACGCGGGGACGCGGCGCAGCTGAGCGCGCTCGATGCTTTCGATGACGCCGGACATGATTTCGGGGCGCGAATCGCGGCGGGAGGCACAAAAAGGCGCGACCTCCCTGGAGCCGTCGCGCGTGGCGGCAATGGTAGCGAAGGAGCGGCGGGCGGTCAGACGGGCTCTGACCCTCCGGCGGATCCCTCCGGGCCACCCCGTTCCCTGCTTCTGGCGAGCCGCCACTCCCGGACGCGACCATGATCGCCGGAGAGCAGGATCTCGGGCACGGTGTGGCCGTGCCAGTCGAACGGCCGGGTGTAATGGGGGTACTCGGGCGCGCCCTCGAGCGCCTCGCTGAAGGACTCCTCGACCACGCTGTCCATGTGGCCGAGCGCGCCCGGCAGCTTGCGGATCAGCGCATCGCAGACCACCATCGCGGCCAGCTCCCCGCCGGACAGCACGTAGCGACCGATCGAGACCACGTCGGTGGCCAGGTGCTCGTGCACCCGCTCGTCGAAGCCCTCGTAGCGACCGCAGAGAAGCGTGAGCTGCTCCTCGGCCGCCAGCTCGGCCGCCAGCGCGTCGTCGAAAGGCCGACCGCCGGGCGCGAGCGCGATGGTCCGCCGCGCGTCCGTGCGCGAATCCCCGTAGCGCGCCGCGAGGGCCGCCTCCACCACATCCACCCGGATCACCATGCCGGCGCCGCCGCCGTAGGGGGTGTCGTCCACCTGCCCGGCCCCCAGCGGCGTGGTGGAGCGGAGATCCACGAACTCGAGCTTGTGGCCGAGCTCAATTGCGTTGCGCACGTGGCGTTGCGTGGTGAACCACTCGAACCACGCCGGGAAGAGGGTGAACACATCGACCCTCATCCGAGGAAATCCTTCCGCAGTTCGATCCGGCGGGCTCCGACGGCGGCGATCGCGTCCGAGACGAACGGCACCAGGGTGCCGTCGTCGAGCTCGAGGAGCGAGCAGGACGGGCCGTCGAGCACGCGTTGTACCCGGCCCAGGTCGCCCACCTCGAGTCCGACCAGGTCGGCGGCGAGCCATTCGTCGTCGCCCAGCACGTCCTCCACCATGAGCAGCTCGCCTCGGAGCGCGCGCGAGTCCTCGACGTCCGCGAGCCGCAGCAGCGGGCGTTCGTCGGTCCCGCCGCGGCGGGCGACCACGTGCTCGGTTGTCCCGATTACGAGCCGCGTGCCCTCGGCCAGCTCGTGTCGCGCGTCGTCGACCCAGAAGCTCCCGTCGAGGCCGTGCGCCCTGCCCACGCGCCCCGCGGTTACGAGGGTCAATCCACGACGTCGACGAGCACGCGCCGGCCCTGGCGCACCGCCGAGGCCTTCACGACCGTGCGGAGCGCGGCCACCGTGCGGCCGCCGCGGCCGATCACCTTGCCGGTGTCGTCCTCGCCTACGTGCAGCTCGAGGACGATCGTCCCGTCCTCCTCCTCGAACGACTCCACGCTCACCTCGTCCGGGCGGTCGACGAGCGACCGGGCGAGATACGCGAGGAGGTCCTCCACTACTGCGAGTCGGCGTCGGGCTGGGGCTCGGCGTCGAGCTGGGGCTCGGCGGCATCGGGCTGAGCCTCGGCGGCGTCGGCGTCAGCCTCCGGCTCGCCTGCCTCGGCAGGCGGCTCGGCAGCGGCCTCGGGGGCGCTCGCCTCGTCGGCCGCGGGGTCCGGCACCGGCTCGTCGCTCGCCTCGATGACGACGGGCTCGGCGTCCGCCACGCCCTCGGGCCCGGCGGCCGGGGCTTCCGGGTCCGGCTGGGCCTGCGGCTCGGGGGTTGCCGCCGCGGCGCCCACCGTGGCCGTGCTTGCGCTCTCAGGCTGGATGCCCTTGGCGTGGGCCTTCATCAGCTGCTTGACCGTGCCGGTCGGCTGGGCGCCGCGGGCGATCCAGTGCTGCAGGCGCTCCTCGTCGAGCACGATGGTCGATGGGTCGGTCTGCGGGTTGTATCGGCCCACGGTCTCAATGAAGCGACCATCGCGCGGCGAGCGCTGGTCGGTGACGACCACGCGCCAGATCGGATTCTTCTTGCTGCCCACACGGGTGAGCCTGACTCTTACGGACATAGCGGCGAAGGAGGTTAGCGACCGCCTGCGAGCTGTTGCAGGTTCGGCATCTTGCCGCGCGCGATCTGCTTCATCAGCTTCTTCATCTGCGCGAACTGCTTCACGAGCTGCGAGACCGCCTGGACGGAGGTCCCCGAGCCCCGGGCGATCCGGCGGCGGCGAGAGCCGTCGATCATGGTCGGGTTGGCCCGCTCAGCGGGCGTCATCGAGCGGATGATGGCCTCGAGGCGGTCGAGCTCCTTCTCGTCCACGTTCAGGTTGCCGAGCTGGGAGCCGACCCCGGGCATCATCTTCAGCAGCGATCCGAGCGGGCCCATGCGGCGCACCTGCTGCATCTGCTCGAGGAAGTCGTCGAGGGTGAACTGCTCCTTGCGGATCTTCTTCTCGAGCTCCTGGGCCTGGCGCTCGTCGATCTGGCGCTCGGCCTTCTCGACGAGGGTCATGACGTCGCCCATGCCGAGGATGCGCTGGGCCATCCGATCGGGGTGGAAGCGCTCGAAGTCGCCGAGCTTCTCGCCCGTGGAGGCGTAGAGGATCGGCTTGCCGGTGACCGCCTTGACCGAGAGCGCGGCGCCGCCGCGGGCATCGCCGTCGAGCTTCGAGAGGATCACGCCGTCGAAGGCCGCCGTCTCGGCGAACTGCTCGGCCACGTTCACGGCGTCCTGGCCGGTCATCGCGTCGACCACGAGCAGCACGTTGTGCGGCTTGGTGCGCTTCTTGACCTCGGCCAGCTCCTTCATGAGCGTCTCGTCGATGTGGAGCCGGCCGCTGGTGTCGATGATCAGCGCGTCACGGCGCTCCTGGCGCGCCTGGCCGAGCGCCCACTCGGCGATGTCCACCGGGTCGCGGTTCGTGCCCTGCTCGTACACGTGCGCGGCCGCCTGGGCGCCCACCTTCACGAGCTGGTCGACGGCGGCCGGGCGGTACACGTCGCAGGCCGCCACGGCCACGTCCATCCTGTGCTGCTCGCGCAGGTGGCGAGCGAGCTTGCCGCAGGCGGTGGTCTTGCCGGATCCCTGCAGTCCGGCCATGAGGATCACGGTCGGCCCGGCCTTGGCGAACACGAGGTCGCGACCCGAGCCGCCCATCAGCGTGGTGAGCTCGTCGTTCACGATCTTCACGACCTGCTGGCCGGGGTTCAGTGAGCTGAGCACCTGCTCCCCGAGCGCGCGCTCGCGTACGGCGTCCGTGAACTGCTTAACGACCTTGAAGTTCACGTCCGCCTCGAGCAGCGCCAGCCGCACCTGGCGCATCGCCTTCTTCACGTCGTCCTCGCTCAGCGCGCCGCGCGAGCGGACGTCGCCAAGCGCGGCCTGAAGCCGATCGGAGAGGGCGTCGAACACGCGTTGGAGGCTAGCGGGGCGGCCCGGGCGGGCCGGGTGGCTCGGACCCGGGGTCGCTCGGCGGCGGCGCGCCGGGCGGGCGGCTCTCCGGCTTCGGGATCACGTTGCCGATGTTGGCCAGCGCCTGGGTCACCTCGCTCGGGATGATCCACACCTTGTTCGACTCGCCCTGCGCGATCTGCGGCAGCGTCTGCAGGTACTGGTAGGCGAGCAGCTTGGGGTCGGCGTCGCCACGGTGGATGGCGTCGAAGACCTGCTCGATCGCCTTCGACTGACCTTCGGCGCGCAAGATCTCCGACGCCTTTTGGCCCTCGGCCCGCAGGATCGAGGACTGCTTCTCCCCCTCCGCGGTGAGGATCTGGGACTGCTTGACGCCCTCGGCGGTGAGGATCGCCGCGCGCCGGTCGCGCTCGGCGCGCATCTGCTTCTCCATCGCCTCCTGGATCGTGACGGGCGGGTCGATCGCCTTCAGCTCGACCCGGTTGACGCGAATCCCCCATTTGCCCGTGGCCTCGTCGAGAACTGTGCGCAGCGACGCGTTGATCGTGTCGCGCGAGGTGAGCGTGTCCTCGAGCGTCATCCCGCCGGCCACGTTTCGCAGCGTGGTGACGGTGAGCTGCTCGATCGCGACGATGTAGTCCGCGATCTCGTAGGTGGTGGCCTTCGGGTCGGTGACCTGGAAGTAGATGACCGAGTCGATCGACACCGTCAGGTTGTCCTCGGTGATCACCGACTGCGGTGGGAACGAGACCACCTGCTCACGCAGGTCGATCAGCGGCTTGACGCGGTCGACGTACGGGATGATCAGCGCCAATCCGGCGTCCAGCGTGCGGTGGTAGCGGCCGAGCCGCTCGACGATGCCGGCGCGCGCCTGGGGGACGATCCGGATGCCCTGCGCGAGCGTGATCAGCACGACCGCGGCGAGGACGATGAGAACGATCAGGGTTGCCATGTGCGAGCGGAGTCTCCTTTGCCGTCAGTCGCCGACGAGCGCGGTGGCGCCCTCGATCTTCATCACCTCGACGCGAGCGCCGGGCTCGAATGTCTCGTCCTCATCGTAGGAGCGGGCGGTCCAGATCTCCCCGGCGATCTTCACCTGGCCGCCGTCGCGGTCGACCCGCTCGAGCACCAGTGCCGAGCCGCCCACGAGCGCGGCGGTGCCGGTGCGCAGCTGAGCCGGGGTGCGCAGGTGACGCCGGGCGATCGGGCGCAGCACGAGCAGCGAGGCCAGCGACACCACGATGAACACGATCCACTGGATGCCGACCCCGGCACCGGCCAGCGCCACGATCGCGGCGGCCACCGCTGCGACCGAGATGGGCCCGAGGAAGAAGCTGAGCGTGAAGATCTCTCCGACCGCAAGCGCACCCGCCGCGACCATCCACCAGACCCATTCGTCCATGTGCTCTCGATCCTACGCGCGGGTCTGGACACCCGCCATGTCGAGCGCGCGCGCCACGTCGGACACCAGGTCGGCGGTGTCCTCGCACCCGGCAGAGAGCCGGATGAAGCCCTCCGACACGTCGTCGCCGGCCCAGCGGGCGCGCCGCTCGGCGGTGGTGTAGACGCTGCCGAAGCTCGTGGCGTCGGAGATCAGCTCAGCGGCGGCGAGGAAGCGCTCGGCGCGCTCCGCGGTCTCGAGGTCGAACGACACGACCATCCCGAACCCCCCGCGCATCTGCCGGCGCGCCGTCTCGTGCCCCGGGTGCGACGGCAGGCCGGGGTAGAGCACGCTCGCCACGTCGTCGCGCCCCGAGAGCAGCTCGGCGATCGCCTGCGCGCTGCGGCAGCTGCGCTCGAGCCGCAGGGCGAGCGTCGGCAGCGAGCGGTGGGCGAGCCAGGTCTCGAACGGCCCCGGCACGCTGCCGGCGTCGCGGCGCCAGTCACGCAGGCGCTGCGCGCGCTCCGGGTCGCGCGTGGTGACGTAGCCGAGCAGGATGTCGGCGTGGCCCGTCATCTGCTTCGTCGCGCTCGTCATCGCGGCGTCGGCGCCGAGCTCGAGCGGGCGCTGCAGGAGCGGCCCGGCGGTGGTGTTGTCGACGACGGTGAGCGCCCCGGCGCCGCGCCCGGCGGCGGCGAGCGCCGCGATGTCGTAGACCTCGAGCTTCGGGTTCGAGGGGGTCTCGAGCCACAGCACCTGCGCGCCGCGCACGGCCTCGTGGAGCGCCTCGGGGCTCGCCAGCCGCACCTCCACGCCGCGCGGCTCGAGGTGGGTCTGGGCCAGGCGGCGCACGCCGAGGTAGCAGGAGCGGTCGATCGCCACGACGTTCCCCGGTCGCAGCTCCGTCAGGAGCAGCGCGGCCGCGGCGGCCATGCCGGAGGCGAACAGCACCGTCTCGCCCTCCTCGAGGCCGCCGAGCGCCGCCTCGTAGCGCTCGAGCGTCGGATGCTCGTAGCGGGAGTAGACGTACGGCACGTCGGCGGGGTCGCCGCTCGCCTGGAAGGGCGCCGCGAACACCGGTCCGGGCAGGAAGGGTTCGCCCTGGCCCGGCTCGGGGAGCCCCGCCCGCACGACTCGCGTGCCGTCGCCGCTCACGGCTCCAGGATCGCCTTCGCGAAGTCGTCGGCGTCGAACGGGCGCAGGTCCTCGAGCGACTCGCCGACACCGATCAGCTTGACGGGCACGCCGAGCTCCTGGGCGATGGCCAGCGCGATCCCGCCCTTGGCGGTGCCGTCCAGCTTCGTGAGGGCGATTCCGGTCACGTCGACCGCCTCCCGGAACAGCAGCGCCTGGCGCAGCCCGTTCTGCCCCGTGGTGGCGTCGATCGTGAGCAGCGTCTCGTGAGGTGCCCCGTCGGCCTGGCGAGCGACCACCTTGCGGACCTTACGCAGCTCGTCCATCAGGTGCTGCTGGGTGTGGAGGCGGCCGGCGGTGTCGCAGATCACCACGTCGTAGCCGCGAGCGCGCGCGGCCTCGATCGCGTCGAAGAGCACGGCGCCCGGATCGGACCCGGGCTCCCCGCGCACGATCTCGCAGCCCGCCCGCTCCGCCCACGTGGTGAGCTGCTCGGCGGCGGCGGCGCGGAAGGTGTCGCCCGCGGCCAGCATCACCTTGCGACCGAGCTCCTTCTGGAGGTGCCAGGCGATCTTCCCGATCGTGGTGGTCTTGCCGCTGCCGTTCACGCCGACCACGAGGATCACCGAGGGCTTGTCGGTGAGGGGAATGGTGTCCTCCCCGACGCGCGCGGTCTCGGCGAGCAGCTCCTGCAGGCGCCGTGACAGGTCCTCGCCGTCACTCAGCTCGCCGGAGTCCGCCTCGTGCTCGAGCCGCTCGACTATGGCGGCCGTGGTGGGCGCGCCCACGTCGGCGTAGATGAGCGTCTCCTCTAGCCGCTCGAAGGTCTCGTCGTCGAGGGACTGGAAGACCGTGGCCTGGAGCTCGGCTCCGAGCGCCTGGCGCGTCTTGGACATATTGTCGCGCAGGCGGCGGAAGAAGCCGCGGCGCTCGCCGTCGCTCTCCTCCGGGGCGGCCGCCGCCGGGGCGTCCTCGCCGGTCTCGAACAGCTCGTGCCAGGTGCGGGCCATGGGCCCGCGAGGATAGTCGCGGCTACGCGGCTTCCTCGGCGCCGGCCGGAGCGCTCGCGTGCTCGTCGGCGGGCCGGCCGGCGAGGCGGCGCGAGACCACGCGTGAGATGCCGTCGCCGCCCATGCTCACGCCGTACAGCGTGTCGGCGGCGTCCATCGTGCGCTTCTGGTGGGTGACCACGATGAACTGGGCGCGGTCCGCGTAGCGCTTCACGAGCTGGAGGAAGCGGTCGATGTTGATGTCGTCGAGCGCGGCCTCGACCTCGTCGAGGATGTAGAACGGACACGGCCGGGCGAGGAACACCGCGAACATGAAGGCGAGCGCGACCAGCGACTTCTCGCCGCCGGAGAGCAGCGACAGGCGCTTGGTCGACTTGCCCGGCGGCGTGACCTCGATCTCGACGCCCGCCTCGGGCTGATCGGCCTCCGGAGTCTCGGCGTCTGCGTCGGCCTCGGGATCGGCCGCCTCGCCGCCCACCACCGGGCGCGGGCCCTGCTCGGCCCGCACGAGCCGCAGCCGGCCGCGGCCGCCCGGGAAGAGGTGCTCGACGACGTCCTCGAAGTTGCGCGCGGCCGCCTCGAAGGTCTGCTCGAAGGCCACGCGGATGCGGCGGTCGGTCTCCTTGATCAGGCTCTCGAGCTCGGCCAGCGCGGTCTCGAGGTCGGAGCGCTGAGTCTCGAGCTCCTCGACGTGCGCCACGGCCTCCTCGTACTCGCGCTCGGCGAGCGGGTTGACCGGGCCGAGCTGCTCGCGGCGGCGCGCGAGCCGCTCCACGCGCGCGAGCAGCGCGGCGCGCTGCTCGTCCGGCAGCGGCTCCTCGGCGGGCTCCGGCTCGAGGCCGAGCCGGCCGGCGATCGCGGTCAGCTCGCGCTCGGCGTCGGCGGCCGAGTCGCGCACCTGCTGGGCGGCCACCTCTGCGCCCGTCACGGCCTCGCTGGCGCCCCGGAGGCGGCCCTGGAGCTCGGCCTCCTCCGCCGCGCAAGCCCTGAGCGCGGCCGCGGTCTCCTCGCCCGCGGCGGCGCCGGCGTCGAGCTCCGCGGCGAGGGCTTCGCGCCGGGCTCCGACGGCGTCGCGCGCCTGCTCGATGGCGCGGGCGGCGCGCTCCGCGGCGGCCGCCACCCGGGCGTCGCGCTCCGCACCGGCGCGGAGTGCCTCGAGGGCCCGCGCTCGCTCGGCGCGCTCGCGCTCGATCCGCTCGGCCAGCCGCTGTTCCGCGCGCAGGTCGCCGAGCAGCTCGGCCCGCCTGACCGCCTCGGGACCGTCCTCGGGCGCGTCCCGGCGGCGGCCGATCAGCCACTCGGCGCGGCTCACCCGCTCGCTCGCCTCGGCGGCCTCGCGGAGGGCGCCGCGCAGCTCACTCTCCGCCTGCTCGCGCGCTGCGTCGGCAGCGCCCACCGCCGCGAGTGCGCGCTCGAGCGCGCCGCACGCCTCGGCCTCGGCGGCCACGGCGCGCTCGGAGGCGGCGATCAGCTCGTCGCGGCGGCCAAGCTCCTCGAGCAGGCGCTCGGCGCCGCCCGCCGGAGCCTGCGAGAGCTCTCCGGTGGTGCCGTCGAACAGGCGCCCGGAGCGCGTGACCGCCACGCCCGCGAAGCCGGCCGGGAGCTCGTCGAGCGAGGACACCACCCAGACGCCGTCGAGCAGGCGGTCGGCCAGCCCGGCCGCGCCCGGCTCTGGGCGCACGTGGGCGAGAAGCGGCTCTGCGCCCGAGACGGGCGGATCCGAGGCCTGGCGAGCCTCGCCCGCGGGCCGCCGCTCCACCAGCACGCTGCCCCCGTCCCGCCCTGCGGCCGCGAGCAGCCGCTCGCCGGCGGCGAGGTCGGCCACGACACCGGCCGTGAGGCGCGGCCCGAGCACGGCCGCGAGCGCAAGCTCATAGCCCGCCTCGACCTGCAGGCGCTCGGCCAGCGGGCGGGCGTCCCCCGCCGCCGCGCTTGCGCCGCGCACGAACTGGTTGAGCGCGGCGAGCTCGGCGCCCGCGCGAGCCGCGCTGGCCCGCGCCGCCTCGGCCGCGCGCTCCGCGTCGCGGCGCCCGTCGCGCGCGCCGTCGGCCGCCTGCTCCGCCGCGTCGAGCGACGCGCGCAGGTCGCCGGCGGACCGCTCGCAGCGCTCCAGCTCTGAGCCCGCCCGCATCAGCTCGCGCTCGAGCTCCTCAAGCTCTGCTGCGAGGCGCCGCTCGCGCCCGGCGTCGAGCTCGGCGAGCTCCCCCTCGATGGCCTCGATGCGCCGCGCGGGCCGCTCGTCCTCAGCCGACAGCGAGGCGTCGGCGGCGGCCTGCTGCTCGAGCAGCTCAATCTGGCGCTCGCGGCGCTCGCGCCGCTCGGCGGCCGCCGCGCCCTGTTCGCGCACGCGCTCGAGGCGCATCGCGATCCGGTCGTGGGCCGCTCGGGCACCGTAGACGCGGCCCTGGAGGCGCTCGCGCTCGCGTGACTGCTCGGCGAAGGCGTGCTCGGCCCGCTCGCGGCGCCGGCCGACTTCGGCCAGGAGCCGCTCGGCCTCGTCGCGCGAGGCCCGCGCGGCGCGGGCGCGCTCCTCCGCGTCCGCCAGCGCGACGCGCGCGGCGCGCGACGCGTCACGCGAGAGATCGAAGCGCGCCTCGAGCGACTGCCGCTCCAGCCGCGCGTGGAGCTCCGCGGCCTCCGCCTGGCGCTTGAGCGGCCGCAGCCGCGAGCGCGCTTCGCGCTCCACGTCGAGGGCGCGCGAGAGGTTCTCCTCGGTGCGCTCAAGCTTCAGCTGGGCTCGGCGCCGGCGCTTGCGGTGCTTGCCGAGGCCCGCGGCCTCCTCGATCAGCAGACGCCGGTCGCGCGGCCGCGAGAGCACGATCTGCTCGACCTTGCCCTGCGAGACCACCGAGTGCATCTCCTTGCCGAGCCCCGAGTCCGACAGCACCTCGAGCACGTCGACCAGCCGGCAGCGCGCCCCGTTCAGGCGGTACTCGCCCTCGCCGTCCCGTCCCAGCCGGCGGACGATCGACAGCTCCGCGTAGTCGCTCTGCAGCGCACCGTCCTCGTTGTCGATCACCACCTCCACCTCGGCCGCACCGGCGCCCTGGACCCCGTGCGCCCCGGCGAAGATCACGTCCTTCATCGATTGCCCGCGCACCGCCAGCGGCGACTGCTCGCCGAGCGCCCAGAGCACGGCGTCAGTGATGTTCGACTTGCCGGAGCCGTTCGGCCCGACGATCACGGACACGCCCGTGCCGAACTCGAGCTTGGTCCGGTGAGGGAAGGACTTGAAGCCCTTCATCGAAATCGAACGCAGGTGCACTAGCCGGCGGCCTCCACCTCGATTGCGTCAAGCGCTTGCAGCGCGGCCTCCTGCTCCGCGCTCTTCTTCGTCTTTCCCTCCCCGCGGCCGAGCTCCTCCCCCGCCACCTCGGCGACGGCGATGAAGCGCTTGTCGTGCGCGGGCCCCTCCTCGGAGACGGTGCGGTAGGCCACGACCTCGGCGCGGCGGGCGAGCCGCTCCTGGAGCAGCGACTTGTAGTCCACGGGGTGCTCGAGCGCCTCGTCAATCTCGTCGGCGAACGACTCCACCACCGCGGCCGCCGTGCGCTCGAAGCCGAACGCGAGGTAGGCGGCGCCGATCACGGCCTCGCACACCGACGCGAGCACGCGCTCGGACTCGACGAGCATCGCGGCGCTGCGGCCCGTGGTGCCGCTCGGCGCCGCGGCCTGCAGCGCCTCGGGAACGCCGAGACCGGATGCCACGCGCGCACACGAGGCGCCGCTCACGGCCTGCGCGCGGACCTTGGTGAGCCGGCCGGCGCCGTGGCGCTCGAAGCGCGGGAACAGGTGGGTGGAGACCGCGAGGCTCAGGACCACGTCGCCGAGGAACGCCAGCCGCTCGTAGGACTCGGGCCGGTGCTCGACCCACGACGCATGTGTGAACGCCTGCCGCCGAAGGTCGTCCGGCAGCTCGGCGAGCAGCTCCTGCAGTGACTCAGCGCTCGATCCCCGCGGCATGGACGGCGACGAAGTCGGCGGCTTGGCCCACCGTGAGGATCTTCGCTGCCTCCTCATCGGGTATGCGGATGCCGTAGCTGTCCTCGAGCTCGACCACCAGCTCCACCAGGTCGAGCGAGTCGGCCTCCAGGTCCTCCTTGAAGCGGGTGTCGTCGCGGATACGCCCGGCGTCTACCTCCAACTCGGTGGCCAGGTGCTCCCGAATGCGCTCGAGGACCTCCTCTCGGGTCATCGCTCGGCGACGCTAGCAGCGGGCGCGGACCGTAAGGCCCCCGCCGCCTCGAGCGCCGCCGAGGTGCGATCGACCATGTCCTCGTCGACCGCTCGCCGCGCCAGCCGGACGGCGTGCTCGATCCCGACCGGCCCGAAGCTGCCGTGGCCGACCACCACCGGCTTGCGCAGCCCGAGCAGGATCGCGCCGCCCACCCGCTCCGGGTCGAGATCGTCGCGCAGCTCCCCGAGCTTCCCGCGCACCAAGAGGCCGCCGAGCGTCGACACCGGTCCCGAGCGCACCCGCTCCCGGATCTGGACCCCCACCGCCTTCAGCGTTCCCTCGAGCACCTTGAGCGCGACGTTGCCGGTGAAGCCGTCCGCCACCATCACGTGGGCGCGGGCGGCGGGGAGGTCGAAGCCCTCGAGGTTGCCCACGAAGTTGAGGCCTCCCTCGGCGAGGCGCTCGTGCGCGGCGAGCACGCCCGGCGTGCCCTTGCCGGCCTCCTCGCCCACCGAGAGCAGCCCGACCCTTGGCTCCTTCACACCCACCACCGCCTCCATGAAGCTCGCCCCCATGTAGGCGAACTGCACGAGGTGCTCCGGGCGCACCTCGACGCTGGCGCCCGCGTCGAGCAGCAGCACCGGCCCGCCCGGCACGGGCATCAGCACCGCGAGCGCCGGCCGGAACACGCCGCGCAGGCGCTTGATCGAGATCGTGGCGGCGGCGAGCGTCGGCCCTGTCGAGCCCGCGGACACGAGCGCCTCCGCCCGCCCCGCGGCAACGGCCTGCGCGGCCTGGACGATCGAGGCATCGCGCCGGGACCGCACCGCTGCCACCGCCTCCTCGCCCGCCTTGATCGACTCCGGGGCGTCCACCACCTCGGCGTGAGGTCCTGCCCGGTCACCCAGCTCGGCGGCCGGGCCGAACAGCAGCGCGGGCACCCCGGACCGGGCGACTCCCTCGGCGACGGCGGCCGGGCCCTGATCGGCGCCGTTCGCATCGACGGCGATCACTGAGCGCTACTCGTCGTCGTCGGAGCCCCGCTGCTGCACGACGACCTCACGGCCGCCGTAGGTGCCGCAGCTCGGGCAGACGCGATGCGGCAGCCGCGGCGCGTGGCAGCGCGGGCAAAACCGAAGTCCGGGCGTTTCGATCTTGTGTTGCGCGCGACGCTTGCTCGTCCGCGAGTGCGACTGTCTCTGCTTGGGGACCGCCATAGCGGCCGGGAAGGATAGCCGGTGGCCTCCCGCCCGGTGTCTACTCGAGCTTCAGCTCCCGCAGCGCAGCCCAGCGCGGGTCGGGGGCGGACTCGTGCGCGTGGCCCGGCTCCGCGTCGTTCAGGTTCTCGCCGCAGACGGCGCAGAGTCCCAGGCAGTCCTCGCGGCAGACGATCTGGGTGGGCAGCGCGAGCGCCAGGGCGTCGCGCGCCCAGGCGTGCACGTCGAGCTCGTCCTGCTCGAGGTACGGCGAGCTGAGGTCCTCGCCGCCGCCCGGCTGGTCGATCTCGCGTGCGTCGACCTGCAGTGTGTGGCCGGCCGGCTCGAGGCAGCGCATGCAGGGTCCGTCGAGCGCGGTCTCGAAGCGCAGCCGCAGCGAGTACCCGGTGGTGGTGTGGGACGCGTCGAGCTGGGCCTCGACGGCGCCGCCCGGCACCTCGTAGCGCTCGCCCGCGAAGGAGAGCGGCTCCACCGGCACGGTGAGCGCGATCCGCCTGCCCTCACCCGACGAGAGGCCGAGCTTTCCGACGTCGAATGTCTGGGTGCGCTGTCCCATGGCTCGAGAGTAGCCTGGACGCGGTGAGCGACGGTAACGCCGAGCTCGTGAGCGCGGCGTTCGACGCCTGGAACCAGCGCGACCTCGACGCGCTCCTCGCACTCTGCGAGCCGGACGTGGTGGTGCGCTCGCTGATGACCGAGGCGGAGCGCTCGATCTACGACGGCGCCCCCGGAGTGCGCGACTGGCTCGAGTCCGTGCTCGATGTGTTTCCGGACTGGCAGCCGATCCCGCGGTGGGTCGACGACTATGGCGACGCCCTCGTGGTGTGCTTCCACGTGAACGCCACCGCCCGCAACAGCGGCATCCCGCTCGATCAGGACTTCTGGCTCGCCGCGCGGCTCTCCGAGGCGGGGCGGCTGCGCTTCTGGGGCTTCTTCCGAACCGAGGAGCTGGCCCGCGAGGCCGCGGGCGTCGGCGGTTACGGGCGGCCGATGAGCTCGACCCGGTAGCCGTCCGGGTCCCGCACGAAGCAGATCATCGGCCCCTCGGTGCGTCCGCCCGGACGGTAGGGCGGCTTCTCGGGCTCGATCCCGTCGCCGGCCAGCGCCGACAGCGTGCCGTCGAGGTCGTCGACGGCGAGCGCGATGTGGTTGTAGCCGGTGCCGAGGTCGTACGAGTCGACGCCGTTGTTGTAGGTCAGCTCGAGCACCTCGTCCTCGTCGGGCATTCCCATGAAGACGTTGGTCGCCTCGTCGCCGATCGGCATGCGGCGACGCTCCTCGAAGCCGAGTTTCTCGTAGAACGAGACCGAGCGGTCGATGTCGCCGATGCGGTAGCAGGTGTGGAGATAGCGGGGCATGCCCCAACGCTACCCGGAGGGCAGGGAGGGATCGACCTCGTCCCAGTCCGGCGCCTGCGCGGTGTAGATCTGGCGCACCGTGCGCAGCCCCGTGGGGGGATCGAGCGTGCCGGCTGAGATGCTGATCGTCGTCCGGTCGGGGGCGGCCCAGAACAGGCTCGAGCCGCATTCGCCGCAGAAGCCGCGCCGCGCGTGGGCGTCGCTCTCGGGACTCTCGATCCAGCGCAGCCCGCGCTCCTCGACGAGCCTGAGCTGGTCTCGCTCCGCAGCCGTGGCCGGGCAGGGCCCGCCGTGCCAGCGCAGGCACTCGACGCAGTGGCAGAGGACCACGTCGCGCAGCGGGCCGTCGACCTCGAAGCGGACGGCTCCGCAGAGGCAGCGTCCGGTGGAGCTCATCGCGCCGCGCCCCGGCGCGTCAGCCGACTTCGGCCTCTTCGTGCTCGCGGCCCTGGAGCCGGTCCCTGCCGCGCTGCACGGCCGCGATGAACTTCGTGAGGTTGACCTCGAGGGTGTTGAGGATGTCGTCGGCGTAGTCCTCCGCGCCGAGGCGGATCTCGCGCTCGCGGGCGCGGGCGTCCTCCACGATCTCGTCGGCCTGGCGCTCCGCCTGCTTCACGACCTCCTCCTCGGAGATCAGGCGGATCTGCTCCTCGCGCGCCTCCTTGATGATCCGCTCCGCCTCGCGCTTGGCCTCGGCGAGCATCTCCTGGCGCTCCTTCACGATCCAGCGCGCCTGCTTGATCTCCTCGGGGATCGTGGCGCGCATCTGATCGAGGATGTCGTAGACCTCCTCTTTGTCCACGCGCACCTGATCCGTCAGGGGAACGGGCTTTGCGTTGTGAATCGTGTCGTCGAGCTTGTCAATCAGGACTAGGACGTCCATGCGCGGTTCCTCAGTTCTCTACCGCTTCAGTTCTTCCTGCAAACGGGATGCCACCTGGTCGGGCACAAGTCCGCCCACATCGCCGCCGAACATCGCCAGCTCCTTCACTCCGCTGGAGCTCAGGAAGCTGTACTGGGGCGCGCTCATCAAGTAGATGCTCTCAATGTCCGGGGCGAGCTTACGGTTCAGCTGGTTCATCTCGAACTCGTACTCGAAGTCCGAGATCGCTCGAAGACCCTTGACGATCGCCTTTGCCCCGTGCTCACGGGCGAAGTCGACGAGCAGCGTATCAAAGGGTTTTACCTGCACATTGCCGTATTCCGCGACCTCGCCCTTGATGAAGCTGACCCGCTCCTCCGCCTCGAACAGCGTCTTCTTCTTGCGCACAGGCTGGTTCACCACCCCGACGACCACGCGATCGAACACGTGCGCCGCGCGGCCGATGATGTCGAGGTGCCCGAAGGTGATCGGGTCGTAGGACCCGGGGCAGACGGCCGTCCCCTGGTTGCGCTCAGCGGCCATGGATCGCGATTCGAGTGTCGCCGTAGGTCCGCTCGGTGAGGAGCGGTAGCGACAGCTCGAGCGGGGTGCGTTTGGCGGATTCGGTCACGATGCGGGCGTCGTCGGAGAGCACCGCCGGCAGCAGCTCGGAGAGCGGCGCGGCCAGGCGGGCCGCAGAATCATAGGGCGGGTCGCAGAAAATGAGGTCGTACGGACCGCGAGCCTCCCCGAGCACCGACAGCGCGTCGCGGGCGAGGACCGTCGCCTCCGCGCCCACCGCGTCGAGGTTGCGCCGGATCGCCGCGAGAGCGCGCCGGTCGCGTTCAACGAACACCACGAGCCGGGCGCCGCGCGAGAGCGCCTCGATGCCGAGCGCCCCCGAGCCCGCATAGAGGTCGAGAACGCGGGCGCCCTGCACGTCGGCGAGCATCGAGAAGACCGCCTCGCGCACCCGGTCTGCGGTCGGGCGCGTGCGCGCGCCCGCGGGGGCCTGCAGGCGCCGGCCCTTGAACTCCCCGGCCACGACCCTCACGCCGGGATCGGGTCGAGCTCGGGCCCGAAGCGGGCGGCCACCGCCGCGCGCAACAGGCCGTGCTCGGGCTGCTCAAGGGCGGGGTCGTCGAACAGCAGGGCGTCGGCGCGGTCGCGGGCCCGCACGAGCAGCTCGGTGTCCTCGGGAAGGCGGGCCACGCGGAACTCGGGGAGCCCGTGCTGGCGCGTGCCGAGCACGTCGCCCGCCCCGCGCAGCTCGAGGTCGATCTCGGCCAGGCGGAAGCCGTCGCGCTCGCGGGCGATCGCCTCGAGCCTCGGCAGCTTCGGGTCGCCGAACAGGATGCAGAGCGAACGGTGCTCGCCCCGCCCCACGCGGCCCCGCAGCTGGTGGAGCTGCGAGAGGCCGTAGCGCTCCGCGGCCTCGATCAGCATCACCGTGGCGTTGGGCACGTCGATGCCCACCTCGATCACGCTGGTGGCCACGAGCACGTCGGCCTCGCCGGCGGCGAACGCCTCCATCGAGGCGGCCTTGCGCTTCGAGGGCATCTGGCCGTGGATCAGCTCCACGCGCTGGTCGCGGAACTCGGTCGTGCGCAGGCGCTCGTACTCGGCGGTCGCCGCCGTGGCCTGCAGCGCCTCGGACTCCTCGACGAGCGGGCAGACCACGAAGCACTGCCTGCCCGCCGCGATCTCCTCGCGGATGCGCTCGTAGGCGCGCGCCCGGGCACGTGCTCCGTCGACCACGTGGGTCTCGACCGGCTGCCGTCCACTCGGCAGCTCGCGCAGAACGGTGGCGTCGAGGTCGCCGTAAGCCGTGAGCGAGAGCGTGCGCGGAATCGGCGTGGCCGTCATGTGGAGCGTGTGGGGCGAGAGCTCGCCGCCGGCCTTGGCGTCGAGCGCTGCGCGCTGGCGCACACCGAAGCGGTGCTGCTCGTCGACGACCACCACCGCGAGCGACTGGAACTCGACATCGGGCTCGATCAGCGCGTGCGTGCCGACCACGAGGCCGAGCTGCCCGTCGGCGAGCCGGCCGAGCAGATCGCGCCGGCGCGCGGTCGGCGTCGAGCCGGTGAGCAGCTCGACCGGCCGGGCGCCGCCGAGCAGCGTGTCGAGCGTCCGGTGGTGCTGCTCCGCGAGCGTCTCGGTGGGCGCCATCAGCGCGGCCTGGGCGTCGTTCTCGAGCGCGCGCAGCATCGCCCCGAGCGCCACCACCGTCTTGCCGGCGCCGACCTCCCCCATCAACAGCCGCTGCATCGGGCGCTCGCCGGCGAGGTCCGCGTCGATGGCCGCCAGGGCGGCGCGCTGGTCGGCGGTGAGCTCGAACGGCAGCGCCTCGCTCCAGGGCCCGACGAGCGTGCCGCGTGCCGCGAGCGGCCGGGCGCGGCGCCCCTCGCGGCGCGAGCGGCGCCGGCCCGCCACGGCGAGCTGGAGCAGGAACAGCTCCTCGAAGGCGAGCCGGTGGCGCGCGCCGCGCTCGTCCTCCTCGCGGTCCGGGAAGTGGGCGGCGCAGAGCGCGGCGGCGCGGTCGGTCAGTCCCTCGCCGGCGCGAAGCCTGCCGGGCAGCGGCTCCACCACGTCGAAGATGAGGTGGTAGGCGTCCCACACGAGCTGGCGCACCCGCGCGGCGCTGATGCCCTCGCTGGCGGGATGGACCGGCACTAGTCCCACGGTGTGCACGGGTGCGCTGCCGCCGCCGTTCGCCCCTCCGAACAGCTCGTGCTCGGCCACCCAGAACTCTCCCGCGCGGCGCAGCTTGCCGTGAAGCAGCACGGTGGCGCCCTCGCCGAGCTGCCGGGCGAGCCAGGGCTGGTTGAACCAGACGGCCAGGAGCGGCCCGCTCTCGTCGAACACCCGGGCCTCGACCCGCTTGCGGCGCCGGTCGCGCATCGGCTTGACGCGCACGCCGCGCACCGCCACGGCCACCGTGGCCTCCTCCCCCACCATCAGGTCGGCCACGAGGCGCACGTCGCGGCGGTCGCGGTGCGAGTGCGGCAGGTGCTCGATCAGGTCCGCGCTCGTGTCGATCCCGAGTGCCGCGAGGGCCTTTCCGGGGGCGCCGCGCAGGCGAACGGGCTCGGCCAGCCGGCTGGGGCGCGGGATCGAGCGCAGCTCGGGGGCGGTCAGCTCGTGGGCGCTCAGCTCGTGGGTGGAGGCGAAGCGAGTGGGTGCCCGGCTCACTCCGCGCACAGGAGCCACCACCAGGCGGGCTGGCCGCCCTCGTGGTACTCCACCTCGACCCCGTCGGGCACGCGCGCCTCGACGTCGTCGCGACCGAGCGGCGGGCCGTCGCCCGCGATGCAGGTGAGCAGCTCAGCGCCGTGGGCGATCCGCCCGAGCGTCGTCGCGAGCGTGGCGGCCGGATCGCCCCAGGCCACCAGCTCGCCGCCCGCGTACCCGAGCGCCTCGCCGGCGCTGAAGCGGCCCAGCGCGTCGTCGCGCGCAGCCGGGGCGACCCCGCCCACGCGCAGGGCGTCGGCGGCGCGGCCGACGGCGTGCGCGTTGCGCGCGCAGTCCGCGTCCGGGTCGAAGGCGAGCAGCGCCGCCAGGCCCTCCTGGGGGGCGGTCGTGGGCACGACCCGCGCCGGCTTGTCCGAGAGCTCGGACGCCCGCTCGGCGGCGAGGATCACGTTCGGGCTGTTGGGCAGCACGACCACCTCCGCCCCCGGCGCGGCGTGGATGCCCGCCAGGAGCTCGTACGTGGAGGGGTTCATCGTGGCGCCGCCGTCGACCACCAGCACGCCAAGCTCCTCGTAGAGCCGCTTGACGCCCTCGCCGCTCGCGACCGCGACCACCGAGCAGGTGCTCTGGGCGGCCGCGGTGCCCTCGCCGGCGAGCCGCGCGCTCCGCTCGGCCACCTGCTCGTGCATGTCGGCCACGTCGAAGCGGGAGACCTCGCCGGCCGAGTCGAAGAGCGCCACCGCTCGCTCCGGGTCGTCGGTGTGCACGTGCACGCGCAGCGTGCGGTCGTCCCCGACCACGAGCACGGAGTCGCCGATGTCCTCGAGCAGCGGGGTGTAGCGGCCGCCGTCGAGGGCCTCGCCGGTGACCGCGAAGTTCGTACAGAAGCGGAAGCTCGAGGACTCGTGCTCGGGGAGGTGGAGCGCGGCGGGCGCGTACTGGTGCTCGAGCTCCGGCGCGGCCTGGTCGCGCAGGGCGGCCAGGCAGCCGGCGACGATCACCGTGAGGCCGTAGGCGCCGGCGTCGACCACGCCGGACTCGCGCAGGATCGCGAGCTGCTCCGGGCCGCGCTCGACCGCCTCCTTGGCGGCCTCGAGCGCGTTCTCGAGCACCTCCGCGAGCAGGGCGTCCTGCTCCGCGGCCGTGACGTCGGGCCCGAGCCGCCGGGTGTCCATGTGGGCGAGGTCGTGCGCCACCCGGCGCGCCATCGCGCGCACGGCCGAGAGCATCGTGCCCTCGGCGGGGTCGCGCACCGACGCGTAGGCGGCGTCCGCCGCCCGCGCGAGCGCGGCCGAGACCAGGATCGGGTCGACCAGCTCGCCGGGCCGCGAGGCGAGCTCCTCCGCCGCCCCGCGCACGATCTGGGACAGGATCACGCCGCTGTTGCCGCGCGCGCCGAGCAGCGCCGCGCGGGCCACGGCGCTCACGATGGCGTCGCGGCCGATAACGTCGATCGGGTCCCCGCCCATGGTGTCGAGCTCGTCGAGGACCGCCTTCATGGTGAGCGCCATGTTGTCCCCCGTGTCGCCGTCGGCGACCGGGAACACGTTCAGGTCGTTCACCTCCTGGCGGCGGCTCTCGAGCTCGCCGAGCGCCGCGGCCACGACGCGCCGGAAGCGGATGAGGCTCTCGTCGGGCACGGGCAGGTTTTACACCTTCGCCCGGCTCGCCTCGTTCGTCAGACGTGCTTGAGGACCTTGCCGGCCTTCAGGCAGCGCGTGCAGACGTACTCGCGAGAGGGCGCTCCGCCCACGGAGATGCGGACCTTCTGGAGGTTCGGGTTGAAGCGCCGCCTGGTGGCCACCATCGAGTGGCTGCGGCTGTTCCCGAACGAGGGGCCCTTTCCACACACGTAACAGACCTTCGGCACGGCGGATCACCTTAGCAACGGAGCGCAGCCGGCCGAGCCGGCTGCTTCCCGCCTACAACGCTTCACGGGCGGCCGCGAGGGCCTCGTCGATGCCGGAGCGGTCGACGTCGAGGTGCGTGACGGCGCGCAGGCGGCCGTCGAACGTTGCGCTCAGCTCGATCCCGCGCTCGGCCATTCGCTCGGCGAAGCCCTCCGGAGCGGCGAAGATCACGATGTTCGTCTCGGGCGGCACCACCTCGCAGCCCAGCTCGGCGAGCCCGTCCGCAAGCACGCGCGCGTTCTCGTGGTCGTCGGCCAGCCGCTCGACGTGGTGGTCGAGCGCGTGCAGGCAGCCGGCGGCAACGATGCCCGATTGCCGGAACGAGCCGCCCATCATCTGCTTCCAGCGCCAGGCCTCGTCGATCAGGTCTCCCGAGCCCGCGAGCACCGCGCCAACCGGCGCGCCGAGGCCCTTCGTGAAGTCGAGCCACGCGCTGTCGAAGCCGCCGGCGAACTCGGCGGCCGGCACGCCCGACGCCACGACGGCGTTCATGAGACGCGCCCCGTCCATGTGCGCGCGCAGGCCGTGCTCGCGCGCCCGCCCGAGAACGGCGCGCAGGCGCTCGAGCGTCCAGACCCGGCCGCCGCCCATGTTGGTGGTCTGCTCGACGGACACGAGTCGCGAGCGGGGCAGGTAGCGGCTCGGCGGGCGGATGGCGGCGGCCAGCTGCTCCACGGTGAAGATCCCGCCCTCGCCGTCGAGCGCGTTGATCATCAGCTGCGCGTTCTGGGCCGGCCCGCCCGCCTCGGCGATGATCGGGTGCGCGCTGCGGTCGAGGATCATCTCGTCGCCGGCGCCACGGGCGTGCACCCGGAACGCGATCTGGTTGCACATCGTGCCGCTCGGCAGGAACAGAGCGGCCTCCTGACCGAGCAGCTCGGCCACGCGCTGCTGAAGCCGGTTCGTGGTCGGGTCCGCGAGCCGCTGCTCGTCGGCCACCTCGGCCGACGCGATCGCCCGCCGCATCGCGTCTGTCGGGCGGGTCTGCGTGTCCGAGTAGAGGTTGACCACGGGCGGCCCGCAGGCTAGTGGTCGCGAACGCCATTAGGTTCCGGGTCTGGCGCGCGACTGGGCGTGGCCGGGCGCGTCCGGACGCCGCCAGAACGGAACGGAATTGCGGGAGTGACCACTAGCGAGGCACTCGAGGATTACATCCCGGGCGGTGCGGGAAGAATTCCGGAGCCCGGACGCGGGAGCCGGGCGAACTTCTCGGGGAGGTCAGCCGGCGGGCACGATCGTGAACGTCGCGATCCGCGGCTTCGAGCGGTTGCCCGCGCCGTCCAGAGCCACGGCGCGCGCGATAGATCCCGGGAACCAGGGTGCAGCGGGCGGACCCGGCGCCGCGCGAGTCGCCTGGCCGCGTCTACGCCAGCTCGCGCCGCAGCTCGGCCATTCGCAGCACCGCCTGCGCGGCGTCCTCGCCCTGGTGGCGCTTGCCGCCGCCCGCCCGGGCGAGCGCCTGCTCCATCGTGTCGACGGTGAGCACGCCGAACGCGCACGGCACGCCCGTATCGAGCGCCACGCGCGCGATGCCGCTGGCGGCCTCGGAGCAGACGAAGTCGTAATGGTCAGTCTCGCCCCGAATCACCGCCCCGAGGCAGGCCACCCCGGCGTAGCGGCCGGACTCGGCGCAGTAGCGCGCGGCCAGCGGCAGCTCGAAGGCGCCCGGCACGTCGTGCACCTCGACGGACGCTCTCGCTTCCGTGAACACGCGTTCGGCGCCCTCCACGAGCCGCTGCGCCAGATCCTCGTAGAAGCGGCCGACGGCTATCGCGTACGAGTCACTCGCCACGCGGAGCCGGTCCCTGACCGTACGGATCCGAGATGTCCGCCTCCTCGCGCTCGCGGTCCTGGATGCGTTCACGATGGATCATCTGCTCGTCGAGCGACATGCCCTGGTGGTGCAGCAGGTGGCCGAGCTTCTCGCGCTTCGCACGCAGATACCCCTCATTGTGCGCGTTCGGCCGGTGCTCGATCGGGATCTGGTCCGTGACCTCAAGGCCGTAGCCCTCGAGGCCCACGATCTTCTTCGGGTTGTTCGTGAGCAGCCGGATCGAGCTGAGGCCAAGGTCGACCAGGATCTGGGCACCGATGCCGTAGTCGCGCAGGTCGGCCGGCAGCCCGAGCTCGAGGTTGGCGTCGACCGTGTCGCGGCCCTCCTCCTGCAGCTTGTAGGCGCGGAGCTTGTTGAGCAGACCGATCCCGCGCCCCTCCTGCGCCAGGTAGAGGAGCACCCCCCGGCCCTCCTGCTCGATGCGAACGAGCGCGTCCTCGAGCTGCTGGCCGCAGTCGCAGCGCAGCGAGTGGAAGACGTCGCCCGTGAGGCACTCCGAGTGCACGCGCACGAGCACGTCGTCCTCCCCGTCCACCTCACCCTTGACCATCGCCACGTGGTGCTTGCCGTCCACGAGCGAGCGGAAGCCGACCACGTTGAAGTCGCCGAATGTCGTGGGGAGGCGAGCCTCGGCCACTCGCTCGACGAGCTTGTCGTGGCGGCGCCGGTACGCGATCAGGTCGGCCACGGTCACGATCCTGAGCCCGTGCGTCACGCAGTAACGCTCGAGGTCGGGCACGCGGGCCATCGTTCCGTCCTCGTTCATCACCTCGCAGATAACGCCGGCCGGGTTGAGGCCCGCAAGCCGCGCGAGGTCGACTGCTGCTTCCGTCTGGCCGGTGCGTTCGAGCACCCCGCCGGCCCTCGCCTTGAGCGGAAAAACGTGGCCGGGCTGGACGAGGTCGTGGGGTCGCGTGCTCGGGTCGATGGCCACCTGGATCGTGCGCGCGCGGTCGTGCGCCGAGATGCCGGTGGTCACGCCCTCGCGCGCCTCGATCGCGACCGTGAAGGCGGTCTCGAACTTCGACTCGTTCTTCGCGGCCATCAGGTCGAGACCCAGCGCGTCGCAGCGCTCGGGTGTGAGCGCCAGGCAGATCAGGCCGCGCGCATGCGTGGCCATGAAGTTGATCGCCTCGGGCGTGGCGAACTGGGCGGCGAGGGTGAGGTCGCCCTCGTTCTCGCGATCCTCGGCGTCGCAGACCACCACCATCCGCCCCGCGCGGATGTCCTCGATGGCCTCCTCGATGGTGCTGAACGGCGGGTTGGTCACGTCCTCACCGCGAGCTTCTCGACGTACTTGGCGAACACGTCCACCTCGAGGTTGAGCATCCGGCCGGGCTCCGCCTCTCCGAGCGTGGTGCGCTCGAGCGTCTCCGGGATCAGCGACACCTCGAACGCCTGGCCGTCCACGGCGGACACCGTGAGCGACACGCCGTCCACGGCGATCGAGCCCTTCTCCACCACGTAGCGCAACGTCTCGGCGGGAGCCGACACGCGCACCACGCGCGAGAAGCCCTCGTCGCGCACCGAGTCGACGGTGCCTACGCCGTCAACGTGACCTTGCACCACGTGGCCGCCCAGCCGGTCGCCGGCGCGCAGCGGCAGCTCGAGGTTCACGGCGTCGCCCGAGGTGAGCGGTCCGAGGGAGCTGCGCCGAAGCGTCTCCGACATCACGTCGGCCGAGAAGCCGGCGGCGTCCGGCTCGACTGCGGTCAGGCAGACGCCGTTGACGGCGATCGAGTCCCCGGCGGACAGCTCGCCCGCGAGCTCGCTGCGCACCCGCAGGCGCATTCCGTCGCCGTCGCGCTCGAGCGAATCGACGGTTCCCGTGCCGGCCACGAGCCCGGTGAACACCTCACCACTCCTTCAGCCGGGCGGTCACGAGCACGTCGTCCTCGATCCGCTCGGCCTCCACGGAGATGGCGCGCCGGCCGCCGGCGATCTGCTCCACGCCGATCCCCTCCACGGCCGTCTTCGCCTTGGCGCCGCCGAGCAGGATCGGCGCGATGAAGATGCGCGCCTCGTCGACCTCGTCGGCCTCGAGGAACGACCCCGCCAGGCGCGGCCCGCCCTCGAGCAGGAGCGACTGGATGTCGCGCGCGCCGAGCTCGGCGAGCGCGTGCCCCGCGCGGGCCGCCTCGTTGGCCCCGGTGGCAACGATCACGTCGACGCCCGCCGACTCGAGCGCCTGCACCGCCGTGCGGCTGGCGGCGCGCGAGCAGACCACGATCAGCGGCACCTCGGACCCGCCGCGCACGAGCTTCGAGTCGAGCGGCAGCCGGCCCTCGGAGTCGAACACCACGCGCGTGGGCTGGCGGGCGACCCCGTCGATCCGGGCGGTGAGCTGGGGGTCGTCCGTGAGCGCCGTGCCGATCCCCACCGCCACGGCGTCGGCCTCGGCGCGCCAGCGGTGCGAGCGGGCGCGGCTCGCCTCGCCGGAGATCCACTGCGAGTCCCCGGTGCGCGTGGCCACCTTGCCGTCGAGCGTCATCGCCGACTTGAAGATCACGAGCGGGCGGCCGGTCCGGGCGTGCTTTCGGAAGGGCTGGTTCAGGAGGCGGGCGCTCGCGGCCAGCGCGCCATCCGCGATCGTGACCTCGAGGCCCTCGTCGCGGAGGATGCCCGGCCCCCTGCCCGCCGCCTTGGGCGTGGGGTCGTCTGAGGCGATCACCACGCGCGCGATGCCCGCGCCGAGGATCGCGTCCGTACAGGCAGGCGTGCGGCCCTGGTGGCAGCAGGGCTCGAGCGAGACGTACATCGTGGCCCCGGAGGGGTCCTCCTCGCAGGCGGACAGGGCCATGCGCTCGGCGTGCGACTCGCCGGGAGGCTGGGTGATGCCCTCGCCGATCACGCGCCCGTGCTTGACGATCACCGCGCCCACCATCGGGTTGGGACTGGTCTGGCCGCGGGCGCGGCCGGCCAACTCGATGGCCCTCTCCAGATGTCGGGCGTCGCGCTCGGTGGCCGTGGTCTCTGACATTCGGAGGGCTCGTCTTCGCTGGATTGACTCGCGAGTCAACGATACCAGCGGCCCTCCGGGCGGCCGGGGTTATCTAGGGTGCGCGCGGTGCACCGGATCGTGCTCGCAGGGATCCTGGCGGTGGGGCTTGCCCTGCGCCTCTGGAACATCGACTACGGCCTGCCGTTCGTGTACTCGATCGACGAGGGCTCGCATTTCGCCAGCCGCGCGATCGAGATGTTCTGGCAGGACCTCGACCCGGGCTACTACCAGAACCCGGCGGCTTTCACCTACGGCGTGTACGGGCTGCTGCGGGCAATGTACGGGCCGCTCGGGTTCCTGTTCGACCTGCCGTTCGGGAACGTGACCGAGCAGTTCGACAAGGATCCGACCGAGATCTGGGTCGCGGCGCGCTCACTCGCCGCCGTGCTCTGCATCGTGGGGGTGGCCGCCACCTACTGGGCGGCGCGCCGCATCTGGGGCGTCCGCGAGGGCCTGGTGGCCGCGGCGATCCTCTGCTTCGCGTTCCTGCCGGTCGCCTACTCCCGCGTGGCGGTCACGGACGTGGGCGCCCTGACAGGCGTGGCGCTCGCCCTGCTGTTCGCCGTCCGCGCGCGCGACGAGGGGCGGCTCGTGGACTTCGGGCTCGCCGGCGCCGCCGCCGGCCTGGCCGTGGGGTTCAAGTACACGGCCGGGCTCGCGCTCCTGCCGCTCGGGATCGCGGCGCTGGCCCGCCTGAGGGCCGGCCCGGCGCGCGCGCTTGGCGGCCTGGCCCTCGGCAGCGCGCTGGCGGTCGTCGTGTTCGTGGCTCTCAACCCGTACCTGCTGTCGTCCTTCGACGCGTGGTGGGCCGATCTGCGCGATCAGGCCGAGGTGGCGGCCGACCAGCCCAAGCCCGGCCAGGAGTCGAGCGGGATCTCGTACTACCTGGACAGCCTCACCTGGGGTCTGGGCTGGGCCGCCGCGCTGGCCGCCCTCGCCGGCGCGCTCGTGGAGCTGCGGCGCGACTGGGTCCGCGGCCTGATGCTGCTCGCGGTTCCCCTCGCTCTGCTGGCGTACCTCAGCGCGCAGTCGCGCTACTTCGGGCGCTGGCTCCTCCCCGCCTACCCGGCGCTCGCGATGCTGGCCGCGGCCGGGCTGGCTCAGGCGGCCTCGCTCGTCCGGAGCGCGCGCTGGCGCACGGTGGCCCTGGCCGGAGCCACCGCGCTCGTGCTCGTGCAGCCCCTGGCCGCGGACATCCGCAGCGCCCAGGTGCTCGGCCGCGACGACACGCGCCAGCAGGCCCGCGACTGGATCGAGCGCACCTACCCGCCCGAGCTCCGCGCCTCCGTCGAGCCCGCCGTGCCGGGTCGCTGGTTCCGCTCGAACCCCGATGGTGCGCTGCCGTCGTGGCTGTCGCGCTGCCCGCGCCGCCCCGGCTGGTCCGAGGCCGGCTGGGCCTACGAGGGCGAGGGCCGGAGCGAGGTCTGCGTCCAGTACAAGCCCGGCCTGGTGACGCGTCCGGACGGCGGCGTGAGGGCGTCCGCCTACCACCTCGTGCTCTCACCCGAGGTGATCGACGACTACCGCCTGTACGGCTACTGCCTCGTGATGACCACCGGCGTGGTGCGCGAGCGCGCGCTCGAGACCGGCGACCCCGGAGCGCGCGCCTACTACGAGCGGCTCGACCGCGAGTCGGACCTGGTGCACAGGTTCAGCCCCTACGACGACGGCGCCGGACCGGTGCCGTTCAGCTTCGACCTCTCCTACAACTACTACCCGCCCGAGTACGAGCGGCCCGGCCCAACGGTCACGATCCAGCGCCTGCGCGACTGCGAGCAGGCCTTCGGGCCGCCCATCCTGCGCGTGCCGCGGGCGCGTGAGCCGGTGCCGTTCGGCGTCGAGCCCGAGCAGGGACCGGCCGACGAGATCTAGCTCGGCGGGAGGCCCTCGCCCCCGGATGAACGTCCCGGACTGGTCGCTATGGGGGGTGATCAGGGACGTTCGCCGCACAGCGCCGGCGAATGACCTGGACGAAGCGGCAGGCCCTACCCGAACGCGCCGAGCGCGCGCAGCGAATAGCGCTTGAAGTGCCCGTGGATCGTGCCCTTCGGGGCCGCCTCCCAGTCGGTGGCGAAACGGGCGTACATCAGGCCGCGGTCGGCCCACCACGTGCCCACCGGGAGCGGGCCGCCGTTGCACGAGCCCGCCGAGTAGCCCGGCCGGTTCACGTACATGTAGGCGTCCACCTTCGGGTGGGAGGTCACCGTGGTCGGGGCCGGGCCGAGCCCGCGCAGGCCGGGGTTGCACCATACGTTGATGCGGCGCCACTTGTGCTGGGCCCGGTTGATCCAGCGGCGGTAGTGGAGCGGGCCGCGGCCGTTGTAGGAGGTGTTGACGATGAACGGCTTGCCGCCCACCCGGCGCGAGATGTCGAGGCCGTGGCGGATGTTCTCGCGGGTCCAGTCGTGGTGGGTCACGTTCAGCATGAAGCCGCGAACCTTGTGGACGCCGATGTAGCGCAGCTGCTTGGCGGTCCGCGCGGCGGGCTCCCAGTCGGCGGCGCCGGCCTCGAGGTAGATCGTCGCATTGGGGAGCTGCGAGAGCCGATCGACCCCGTAGCGCAGCACGTCGAGCCGGTCCTGGCGCCGGTCGGGGGCCAGGCAGTCGATCGTGCCGAGCGAGTCCGGCTCGAACCCGATCACCACGCGCGTGTTGCCGATCGCATCGGCGAAGTCGTCGTACCAGCGCATCGTGGCCTGGTCCTCGGCCTCGCCGCCGGCCCGGTAGTGCCCGCCGCAGTCCTTGCCCTGGTGGCGCATCACTGCCATCAGCGGCACGGTGCCGGGCTGGTCGCACTGCACGCGGTCGAGGAACCCGCGCACCTTCTTCTGCATGTGCGGGCGCGTGAACTTGCCGAACCAACGGAAGCGCGGCTCGCGCGCGAGCTTCCAGATCGTGCTCGCCTTCGCGTCCTCGCCCGCGCGCTTCCAGCGCGACCAGGACATGTAGGCCGGCTCCATGCGGTCCACGAAGTAGGTGAGTCCGAGCAGCGGGTTGGTGGCCGCCGGGTCGACCGCGCGCGGATCGATGCCCGCCGGCGCGACCGGCGGCGCGGGGTCCGTCTCCTTCACGCACTCGGCCCAGTGCTCTGGGTACTTGCCGACCGGCGGAGCCGGCACGTGGTCCGGCTCCTGCGCGAAATCGGGTGGAAGCAGGCGGCCGGGCGCCGGTGTCTGCGCCAACGCCGTCGTGGGCAGGACGGCAGCTGCGATCAGAGAAGCGCACAGCAGCTGAGCCCGGGTCACGCGACCTGCCTCGGCCGCTCCTCATCCGGATCCGAGCCGTCCACCCGGGACCTGGACGTTTGTACGAGAGACGGCCAGAAATCGGCCCCCGGGCTCAGCTACCGTGTTGCGCCGTGGACCTGCGCCTCAACCGCCGGCGCTTTATCGGGGCCGGCGCAGCGAGCGCGGCCGGTGCCGCCCTGCTTCCGAACGTGGCCTGCAGCACGGACGACCGAGCCGGGTCCGACGGACGCCTGAACGTGCTCGTCCTGATCATCGACAGCCTGCGGCCCGACCACGTGGGCGCGTACGGCTCGCCCCAGGTCCAGACGCCCACGGTCGACGCCCTCGCCGCCCGCGGCCTGCGCTTCAACCGCGCCTTCCCGGAGGCGATGGTCACCGTGCCGGCGCGTCGCTCGATCTTCTCCTCGAAGCGCATCTTCCCGTACCGCCACTGGAAGCCGAACCAGGAGATCGGCACGAGCCCGGGCTGGCTTCCGATCGACGACCCCCAGAAGACCTTCACCAAGGTGCTGCGCGACGAGGGCTACTGGAGCGCTCAGGTCTCGGACAACCCGTTCCTCGCGTTCATGAAGGCCTTCGAGCCGTTCCGCGAGACGTTCGACCAGTGGACCACCATCGTCGGCCAGTCCGGCTTCTACAAGGACCCCGAGTCGATCCCGCTGAGCACGGTCAAGCACTGGCTGCCGCCGATCCTGCGCGACGAGCGCTACATACCGGGCATGCGCAAGTACCTCGCCAACTCGGGCGGCGGCGTGCACGAGGAGGAGACCGTCTGCGCCCGGCTCTACAAGGACGCCGCCAAGGTGCTCGACCAGGCCAAGCGGCGCCAGCCGTTCGCGCTCACGGTTGACTCGTTCGACCCGCACGAGCCCTGGAGCCCCCCGCGCAAGTACCTCGACATGTACGGCGACCCGGGCTACGAGGGACCGGAGATCGGCGTGACCAAGTACGGCTTCGCCAGGTACTTCACGCACGAGGAGTTCCGCCGCCTACACGCCGTCTACGCCGCCGAGGTGACCATGACCGACCACTGGCTCGGCCATTTCATGGACCGGTTCTACGAGCTCGGCCTCGACAAGACGACCATGATCGTGATGCTGTCCGACCACGGCTACCTGCTCGGCGAGCGCGGCTACACCGGCAAGGTTCCCTCGCAGCTCCACCCCGAGCTGGCGCAGGTGCCCTTCGTCATCATCCACCCGGAGGACAAGGCGGCCGGCGAGGTGAGTAGCTACTTCGCCTCCACCCACGACGTCGGGCCAACCGTCCTGTCGATGCTCGGGATCGACCGGCCCGACTGGATGGACGGCTCAGACCTGTCGCCGCTGCTCGACGGCGAGCAGCCGGCGCAGCGGCGCGACTACCACTACGGCGGCATGTACAACCGCTTCTTCATCCGCACCGACGACAACGTGCTGATCGGCGACAACCGCGGCAAGGAGCGGCACATGTACGACCTGCGGGTCGACCCGCACGAGTACCAGAACATCGAGCCGCAGAACCGCAAGCTCTCCGAGGAGCTCTACCAGCAGGTGCTCGAGGTCACGGGCGGGCCGCTGCCCTACTACGTGTAGGCGATCGCGGCAACCCCCGCCACGACCAGCACGGAGCCGGCCACCCGCACGGCGCTCACCCGCTCGCCAAGGAAGGCGGCCGCCAGGAGGGTGGCGATCACGACGCTCGACTCGCGCACCGCGGCCACGGGGGCCGGCGGCGCCAGCTCGAGCGCGAACAGCACCAGCAGATAGGCGCCGAGCGTGGCGGCCGCGGTGAACGCGCTGCGCACGCCGAGGTCCGGTCCGGTGCGAACGACGGCGGGGTACAGGACGGCGCTCGGCGCGAGCACGAGCGCGAGGTAGGTCACCGGCGCGGCCCGCTGAACGCCCTCGGAGTCCACCAGCGTGTAGGCCGCGATCGCCGCCGCGATGGCCAGGCCGAACCCCAGGTCCCGCGAAGCTGTCCTGCCCTGAGCACCAACGAGGAGCACACCGCCGACGATGCACAGGACGCCGACCGCGCCCAGCACCCCCACCCGCTCACCCAGCCCCGTCATGACCCCCACGACCAGTACCAGGGCCGGGGCTACCCCGCGCGCCACCGGATACACGACCGACAGCTCGCCCGTGTCGTAGGCGCGAGCCAGCAGCAGGAAGTAGCCCAGCTCGAGGGCGGCGGAAGCGAGGATGAAGGGGATCGCCGAGGTGGAGACGTCGGCCACGAGCACGGCGGGGATCGCCAGCAGCGCCACGCCCCAGACGATCAGCCCGCCCGTGGCCGCCGCGGTGTTGCGCGCGCCGGCGAGCAGCACGTTCCACGTCGCATGGAGGACGGCGGCCCCGAGTGCGAGTGCGAGGGCGCCACCGCTCACGGCCCAGGCGCCCCTAGGAGTGGAGCGGCTCCTTCATCGACTCCGTCTCCGGCGCCTCGATGTAGGGCTGCTGCTCATCCTGCTTCTCCTCCTCGTGGTACACCGACTCGGCGTTGACCGCCCAGATGTCGTGGTCGGTGCCCTTCACGAGGTTGTCCACCGCGCGCATGGCGGTGAGCATGGAGTGGTCCGAGTTGTTGTAGCGGTGCAGCCCGTTGCGGCCGACCTGGATGTAGTTGTCGAGCCCGTCGAGCCAGGTGCGGATCATGGACACGCGTTCGGCGTACTCGGCGTCGTAGATCGGGTAGGCCTTGGGCACCCGCTCGACGAAGCCGAACTCGAGCTGGCTCGGGCGGGCGAGGCCGAGCTGCTCGAGCTCGCGCATGCCGAGCTGGACGAGCTTCTCGTCGTCGGTCTCCCAGAGCTCGTCGCCGGCGAAGCAGAAGAACTCGAGTCCCACGCAGGCCTTGGTCGGGTCCGGGACCATCCACGGGCTCCAGGAGCGGAAGTTCTGGATCCGGCCGACGTTCACGCTCGGGTCGTGGATGTAGATCCAGTTGTCGGGAAAGATGTCGTCGCCGTTCAGCACGACCGCGACGGTGAGGAAGTCGCGGTAGCGCATGCCCTTGGCGGCGGCCACCACCTCCGGGCGCGGGTGCGGGTGGGAGATGCCCACCGCGTTGCGCAGCGGCAGCGATGAGATCACCGCGGACGGCTCGTACACCGTGTCGCCCACGTGCACGCGCACGCAGCGGTCGCCATCGAAGTCGAGCCGCGTGACCCTGTGCTCGAGCAGCACCTGACCGCCGAGCTTGCGGATGTCGTCGGTCATCGTCTCCCACATCTGACCGGGGCCGTAGCGGGGGTAGTTGAACTCCGAGATGAGCGACTTGATCTTGTCGCCCTTGTTGCCGAAGAACGCGGACTTGGCCGCGCTGAAGAACGACAGCCCCTTGATGCGCTGGGCCGCCCAGTCGGCGCGGATTTCCGACGTGGGCACCCCCCACACCTTCTCGGTGTACGACTTGAAGAACTGGTTGAAGAGCCAGCGGCCGAAGCGGTTCACGACCCACTGCTCGAAGGTCTCCTCCTTGCCCTTCGGCTTGAGCTTGGCCCAGACGTAGGAGAGGAAGGCCTTGGTGAGGTCGACCGGACCGAGCTTCTTGATCACGTCCGGGCCGCGCAGCGGGTAGTCGAGGAACTTCTTGTTCCAGTAGATCCGCGACATGCGCGGGCGCTTCAGGAACTCCTCGCGCATGATCTCGTGCCAGAGGTCGTCGACCTCCCTCACCTTGGTGAAGAAGCGGTGGCCGCCGAGGTCGAAGCGGTAGCCGTCGCGCACCGCGGTCTTGGCGATGCCGCCCACCTGGTCCTCCGCCTCGAGCACGATCACGGGCAGCCCCTGCTTGGCGAGCAGGTAGCCGGCGGTCAGCCCCGCCGGGCCTCCGCCGAGGATCACGGTCGGCTTGTCGCTCATGTCGGGGCGCGCCAGGTCGGCGGGCGGCTGCGGCTTCAGGTTTTCGTTCTCACTCATCCGGTCTTCTCGTAGAGCACTCCGCGGACTCCGATGCGGGTAGCCCGGCGGTAGTTCGGGGGCACGGCCGACACTTCCTCGAGGCGCGGATCCTGGGCGAGGGCCGCGCCCCACTGGGCCGACCGGCGCCTGACGAGCTCGGTCCATGGAGCGTCCCAGTCGTCCGCGCGGCTCGTGACCGGGTGGACGATCAGGACGTGCCCGCCCTCGGGCAGGCTAGCAATGAGGGGGTCCAGGTTCTTGGCCACGGTCGCGTCCTTCAGCCGGTCGTAGCCGTCGGTCCAGTCCATCACGCGATCGTTCTCGACCGCTCCCATCGGGCTGCCGAACTTCAGGTCCGGCGCGCCGCCCAGCTCCTCGAGGTGGTAGGCGAGCAGGGGCCCCTGCTCGGGTTGCATAGAGAGCACGACGTCCCCCTGCTGCAACTCGGGCACGACCGCCTTGCGCAGATCGGACGCGTTCGACTTGTTCTCCAGCCCGTAGCTCTTGGGGATCGCCCAGATGCCCACGATGATCAGCGTGGCCACGAGGCCGAGCGCGCCGGCGCGTGCGAGGCCGAGCGCGCCGACCAACAGCATCGGCCCGAGCAGCACGCCCAGGTAGCGCGTGGTCCAGGCGGGCGAAACCTGGGAGAAGAGCCACGCCACCGCGAGCGTGCCGAGCACGATCACGGCGCCCGCGATCAGCGCCGTGCGCTCCTTGTCCTCGAGGCGCCGCTGAAGAATCACGGCCAGCCCCGAGCCGCCGGCCAGCACGAGCGCGACCGTTGGCGTGCCGCCGCCGAGCAGCGACTTTGTGATCTGCACCGGGGCGCCGAAGTTGGGCGGGTTGAGCCAGGGCGCGCCGGTGTGCTGGACCTGGTGGAGCAGGGTGGGCAGCCAGGGCAGGAACAGGAGGCCCGCGAAGCCGAAGCCGATCAGGGCGTCCTTCCAGAAGCTCGAGCGGATCTCGGACACGTACCAGCACGGGATCAGCGCGAGCAGGAGGCCCGCGGACAGGAAGAGACCCCAGTTGTGGGTGTAGAGCATGGCCGCGAGCAGCACGGCGAACAGCGGCAGGTAGCGCCGCCGGCCGAAGGCGAACACGTGCAGGAAGGCCGCCGTGGCGAGCAGCGAGAGCACCAGCATGAGCGAGTACATGCGGGTCTCCTGCGCGTAGGTCGTGAGGAACGGGTTGACCGCGCAGAGCGCGGCGCAGATCAGGCCGGCGCGCCGGCCGAACAGGCTCCAGCCCGCCCACAGGCCGCCGGGCACGGCCAGCAGCGAGATGACCACCGACAGCCCCTGGGTCTCGGCCGGCCCGTTGCCGAAGACGCCCATCCAGGCGGACAGCAGCATGTAGTAGAGCGGCGGCGAGCCGTCCACCTGCAGCGTGCCGGGGATGTCGAACAGCGGCTGGGTGGCGATGCCGATCGACAGCCCCTCGTCCATCCAGAGCGACTCGCCGAGCGAGTCGGTGCGCAGGTACAGCGACACGGCCAGCAGCCCCAGCACAATGACCGCTGGAAACACGAAGCTGTTCGGGAAGGAGCCCGGCCGAGGTAGGGCACGGGCACGTGTGGTCGCGACGCTGGCCACCGGGCGATCCTAGTGAGTCCTCAGTCCTGCCCGATCACTTTGACGGGAGCCTTGCCGAGGCTCGCCCCGGGCGGCGCCGGCGCGGTGGGAGCGTCGGCCGACGCCGCGGGGCACGCGCCGCGCTCGTTGCCCTCCGGCGGCACCGTGAGCAGCCGCCACTTGCCGCCCTGGTCCACGAGCCGGTAACGGTCGTCGGTGGGCTTCGTGACGAGCGGTCCGTCGGGCACGGTGCGGGTACGGAACACCACGCCCGGCGGGGGGGTCTCCTTCCAGCCCACGTTGATGCCGTGCACGCCCAGCTCGTAGGCCACCATCTGGGTCTGGAACGGCCCGCTGAAGATGCCGCCGCAGGCGAGCAGGCGCTCCTTGCCGCCGTTGGCGTCGATCAGGCTCTTCAGGTCGTGCCAGAGGAAGGCCTCGTGGTCGAGGCCGCCCTGCACGCGGGCGGTGTTGTCCGCCTTGGCGATGATCGTGGGCGAGGCGATCGCGATGCCGGCCACGAACGCGGCTGCCGCGGCGATGCGGCCGGTGCGCTCGCTCGCGCCGAAGCCGCGGCGCGCGAGCAGCTCGACCCCCTGGAGCATCCGCACGGCGCCGATCCCGCCTAGCACCGACACGGCCGCCGTGGTGACCATCAGGTAGCGCTGGTTGCCCGCGAAGCCCGCCTCGGTCATCGCCGCCACGAGCGCGAACCAGGAGAAGCCGAGCGCCGCGAGGGCGAGGATCGCTCCCTGCGTCCGGCGGCGGAACCAGGCGACGATCGCCACCCCGATGGCCACGATTGTGCCGGCCTCGACGGGCGCGATCGTGCTCTCGGCGAAGCGCTTGAAGAGCGCCACCGAGGGCTGCTGCTCGAAGGCGGCGCTGCCGGGGTTGGGCGCGTTGGCCCGTGAGCCGGCGCGGAACGGGTCGCCCGCCCCCCACCACTCCGGCAGGAACCAGAGCGCCGGGATCAGCCCCGCGAAGAGGACCATGCGAAGCCGCAGGCGCGGCTCGGCGAACCAGAGCCAGAGCCCGTAGAGGCCAAGGAACGGCCAGACCTCCGGCCGCAGCAGCGCCGCGGCGACCCCGAGGTAGAGCGCGTGGTCGCGCCGGCCGTCGAGATGGCGCTCGAAGGCCCACAGGAAGACCGCTGCCAGGAGCGGCTCCGAGTTGCCGAGCGCCGCGTCGCGCACGTACTTGTTGCTCGCGAAGAGGGCAAGGAACGCCGACACGCCCGCGAGCGCGCCGTAGATCCCCCCGCCGATCAGGCGGTTCGCCACCCGCCAGGCCATCGCGCAGCCGAACAGTCCGGCGGCGCGCGCGACCCACACCCACAGGTAGGGAGCGAGGTCGTCGCCGAACAGCGAGAACGGGGTGGTGAACAGGATCGGCAGCGGCTTCCAGGAAGGGCCGCCCTCTGTGACCAGGTCGAGGTGGGTGATCTCGCGGCCCCAGAGGATCCAGGCCCACGGGTCGTAGGTGGGCGTGGACGGGAAGAGGAGCGTGAGCGCCGCCACCGCGAGACAGCCCGCGATGATGAGCGCGATCTGCGTGCCGTGGCTCAGCTCGCGCCGGCCGGAGCGCGCCGCACCGCCGTCGCGCGAGTCCTCCGGCCTCGGGGGCGCGCTCTCCCGAGTGCGCAGGAGCGGCAGCTGTGCGGTGAACACCCGCATCGGCGGGCTAGGCGGTGGGAGCCTCGGCGCGCGAGGGCGCCGGCGCCGTCTGATGGGAGCCGCGCCCGTGCGGTGCGGGCTTGCCCGTCAGGACCTCGCTCTCCACCTCCTCGGCCGTCTTCGCCGCGCGCAGCGCGTCGCGCAAGCGCGACCAGCCGCCGTATCGGGTGACCAGCACCACGAAGCCCACGAGCGTGATCGGCACGTAGAGGATGAAGCGCAGGATCAACAGGTACGACACGGCCTTGCCGCTCCCACGCGCGAGCCGCTCGACGCCCCACGCCACCGCGGCGTCGAAGGTGCCGATCGAGCCCGGCGCGGCGGGCAGCGCGGACACGAAGTTCGTGAGCGCCACCAGGTAGAGGGCGCCGCTCATGCCGATGTCGAGGTCGACCGAGCGGGCCACGGCGAGGTAGACGCCGGCCTCGACGCTCCAGAGCACGAACGTGACGACGAGCAGCACTGCGCCGGCCCGCGAGAGCAGGGCGCGCGGCGAGTCGGCGAGCGGGCGAAGCCAGTCGCGGACGCGCTCGAACACGTGGTGGCTGCGGAGGATCCAGATCACGCCCGCCAGGGCGAGCACGATCGCGACGATGATCACCGCCATGAGGCGCGGGTGGGTGGTGGGCAGCGCGGACGCGCTCAACACGCCGTAGACGGTGGCCAGGAAGATCACGGCGAGGGCGACCACGTCGAGCAGGCGCTCGGCGACGATCGAGCCGCCGACCGTGCGCTTGCTCGCTCCGCAGCGCGGCGAGAGCATCACCACGCGCAACACCTCGCCCGCGCGCGCGGGCAGCACGTTGTTGCCCATGTAGCCGACCGTCGTGAGCGCGTAGCAGTCCGCGCGCCCGGCCTTCACGCCCGAGATCTCGAGGATGCGGTGCCAGCGCTCGCCCCGGATCAGGGTGGCCACCGCGTAGAGCGCCAGCGCGCCCGCAAGCCACGCGAGCGCGTCGTTGCCGCTCGGAAACTCGGGCGGATCCTGCCCGGTCGCCCACAAGACCACCGCCGCGAGCGCGACCAGGGAGATGGCTGCTTGGATGAGCGCGAAGCGTCGGTTCATGGGATGGCTGGGTGCGGCGCCCGCGTACGGCGAAGCGGGCAAAGCCCGTCAGGGGCGATTCCGGCGCACGCAGACCGGCCCGGCCGGCACCGGTCGCGGGAAGGGACGGTAGCAGTCGGAATCATGGGTTCCAACGTGTTGTACCCGCGCGCGACACCGCAACACGGCGCTCATCGCGGTGTTACCCGCGGGACCCGTCGCTACCCTGCATCGCCGTCCCCCTGCCCGTGCGTCTCCTCCAACCCGTCATCCTGGCCAGCCTTGCCCTCGGTGGCCTCGCGCTCCCCGCGAGCGCGCCCGCTCAGGGCGGCACCGGCGCGCCGCCGAGCGGCACGCCCCAGCCGCCGCAGCCGCTCCCCCCGCCGGCGCTCGTGGTCGAGCGCCCGGGCGGCAAGCCGCTGATCCGCGAGGGGCAGGTGAACCGCCAGCTGCTCGGCGGGACCTGGTACTTCCGGCTCGACGACACTCTCGTGCAGGGCGACACCGAGCGCTGGTACGCCCAGAAGGACCTGATCGGCTGGCAGGCGATCACCGTCCCGCACAACTGGAACGCCACCGACACGACGCTCAACAAGTCGTCGGTGGGGTGGTACCGCAAGGAGTTCACGCTCCCGCGGGCGCCGAAGAACGAACGCGCACTGCATTTCTGGAAGGTGCGCTTCGAGGGCTCGAACTACCGCACGAAGGTGTGGCTGAACGGACGTGTGATCGGCGGCCAGAGCGGACTGTTCCCGTTCGAGGCGGAGCTCTCGAACCTGAAGAAGGGCCGCAACACGCTCGTGGTCAAGGTGTCATCGGTGCGAAGCAGCACCGACCTCACGCATTGGCGCCCCGCCGCGTACAACGGCTACGGCAGCGGCGGCTGGTGGAACTTCGGAGGGCTGCTGCGCGAGGTGTACATGCGCGAGATCGACACGGTCGGCGTCGCCGACGTGCAGGTGGTGCCGCGCCTGCGGCGGGTGGGCGGCGCGGCCAAGGTCGAGGTGCGCACGCTGCTCGAGAACCCGACCGGCAAGGACCGCGACGCCGCGCTCGTGCTCGACGTCGACGGCCAGCGAATTCGCAAGCAGCCCGAGACCGTGCCCGCCCGCGGAACCCGCAAGCTCGAGACCACCTTCACGATCAAGCGCCCGCGGCTGTGGCAGCCCGGCGATCCCGAGCTCTACCCGCTGGCCGTCGGCGCCGAGGTCGACGGCGAGCGCAAGAGCACCTACAAGCTGAGCTTCGGTGTGAAGAAGCTCGAGGTTCGCTCCGGCGGCATCCTCCTGCTGAACGGCCGCCGGCTCGCCCTGCGCGGCGCGAGCATCGTGGAAGATGACCTCGAGGAGGGCGGCGCACTCAGCCAGGGGACCCGCAACCTGCTGGTCTCGCGCCTCAAGGACCTCGGCGCCACCGTCACCCGCTCCCAGTACCCGCTCCACCCGGCGTTGATCGAGGCCTTCGACCGCGCGGGAATCATGTACTGGCTCGAGGCGCCGATCTACCAGCTGCCCAACAAGCTCTTCGACAGGGTCCGCCCGGCGGCGGTGCGCGCGGCCGTCCTCACGGTGCGCAACAACATGAACAACCCGTCGATCTACACCTGGTCGCTGGCCAACGAGCCGGCCGGGAACCGCTCCGAGCTGGGCGTGATCGGCCCCGGCCTGGAGCGCTACATCGCCGACGGCGCCGCGGCCGTACGCGAGCTCGACGACACGCGGCTGATCGGGATCGACCGCCAGTCGCGCATGGGCGAGATCGTGACGAGCCCGGCCTACGAGCATCTCGACGTGCTCGGCGTGAACGAGTACTTCGGCTGGTACGACTCGTACCGCGAGGACCTCGTGCGCGCGCCCACCACGATCGACGAGCTGCCGGGTTTCCTCGACACCGTGCACGCGGCCAACCCCGACATGCCGATCGCGATCACCGAGTTCGGCGCCGAGGCGTCGCGCTCCGGTCCGGTCGACCAGCCGGGCACATTCGAGTTTCAGACGAAGTTCGTGCTCGACCACCTCGCCGTTCACGAGTCCAAGCCCTACATCCACGCGTCGATCCACTGGGCGCTCAGGGACTTCCGGGTCGAGCCCACCTGGGAGGGCGGCGCGCCGCCCGAGTGGGCGACGCCGCCATGGCACAACAAGAACCTGATCAACGAGGACAACGGCCGCAAGCCCGTCTACTTCGAGGTGCGCAAGCGCTGGCGCCGCACCCGGACGCTGCGATGAGGCGGCCGCTGGCCGCGGCGCTCGCCGCCCTGGCCGCCGCCGGCGTGGCGGCCTGCGGCTCGAGCGACGCCGGGCCACTGTCCGACGACTCGGACAAGCAGGCCGCCGCGCTCGCCTGCCTCAACGACGAGAAGGGCCTCGACGCGCGCGAGGAGGGCGACACCGAAGTGGTGGTCGACGGCGCCCGAATCCGCTTCTACCTCACCGCCGCGGAAGCCGAGGCCGCCCAGTTCCGCGGCGAGGGGGAGGGCGCCGAGCAGATCGGCCAGGCGCTCCTGTTCGTCGAGCCCGAGGTCACGCCCGAGGGCGAGAATCTGCTCGAGGACGTCGAGGCCTGCCTGCAGGACCTCTAGGCGGCCCTACGGCGCCGCGTAGACCTCGACGCGGTTGCGGCCGCGCCGGAAGGACGACTCGGGCACCATCACCGACACGAGCTCGCCCTCGTCGCCGGCCGCCAGCGTGAACGTGTTGCCCACCCCGACGATCGTGCCGTTCACGGCGACCGCGATGTCGCGCCCCGCGGAGCCGCCGCCCTGCACGCGGCCCACCACGTGCACGGGCACAAACCCGGAGTCCGGCTCCACGTCCTTGTACTCGGACGCGTACGCGAGCTCCACGTCGAGCTTCTCGCCCGCTGCCGAGGCGGGCTCGCCGATCAGGTCCTGGTTCGGGCCGATGCGGTAAATCCGCTCGGGACCGTCGGCCCCCGAGCCGAGCAGGCGCTGGTTGCGCGCCACCACCCGGTCGCGCTCCGCCTCGAAGGTCGAGGCGGGGATGCGCAGCTCCTCGAAGCTGTTGCGGATCAGCATGCGCAGCTCGTCGCGCTGCTGCACCTCGTCGCTGTAGGCGGACTTGCCGTCCATCTCGACCTTCGGATCGAGGTTCAGCACGTCGAAGATCGTGGGCAGGATGTCGATCGTCTCCACCCAGGCGTCGTCGACCTTGCCCTCGGTCTGGCCGGGCGCCTTGATGAACAGCGGCACCGGGGCGATCTGCGCGGCCGTCTCGCGACCGAGGCGCCGCCGCTCGCGCCGCTTCGGGAACGCCACGCCGTGGTCGGCCGCCACCACGATCAGCGCCTTGTCCCAGAGCCCCTCGGCCTTCAGCTTGCGCCACAGGCGCCTGAGCTGCAGGTCGGCGAAGCCCGTCTGGAGCACGTGCCGCTGGAGCAGCACGTCGAGCTGGCCCTGGTCCCTGTAGGACTGGTTCGAGAGCCCCGGGATCATGTCGTTGGGGGCGCGCCGGTACTGGTCGCCCGACGGGAGGTACTGCCACGGCACGTGCGGCAGCAGGGTGTGCTTGAAGGCGAGCTGGGGACGGCGGCCGTCATTGATCGCGTCGACCCACTCGGCGAAGCGGGCCGGGCGCCCGCTGTTGAGGTTCGCGCGCGTGGTGCGGGCCGCACGGGTCTTGCCCTTCCGGGGCGCCACCTCCTCGCCCCCGCCGCCGAAGTTCCCCCAGTTCTCGGACACGCTGGCGAGGTCGTTCTCGATCTCGGGCGGCGAGACCACGTGCAGCCAGACGAGGCCGAGGTCCTCGGCCATCGAGGACATGCGCGAGCCATAGGACTCGTCGAGGCGCTCGTCCTCGCACAGGTCGCGCGAGCAGACGGTGGTGGCCTCCTCGGACACGTTCATCCGGTGGGTCTTGCCGAACAGCGAGAAGATGCTGTTCGGGTGGTCGCCCGAGATCGGCTGATGGTCCTCCTCGGGGAGGTTGCCGTCCATGATCGCGGGCTGGGCGCGCTCGGTGGAGTCGTAGACGGTGTATGCGTTGCGGAACCAGGTGGCGTTCTTCGCCAGCTCGCCGAAGCCGGGAAAGCGCCGTGTGTCGAGCTTGCCGTCGGCGTCCATCAGGGTGGTCGAGGGCAGCTCGTCGAGCAGCACGACCACGATCGGCGCCTGGGTCACGCCGCCGATCGTGCGCGCCTTCGCCTCCGAGGGAAACGCGAGCTCGGAGATCTGGCCGCTCAGCAGGAACAGCAGCAGGAACACGAGCGGGACCGGCGAGAGGATGTTGAGGAACGAGCGCACCGGCTCGGCTCGCAGCCACAGCAGCGCGAGGCCGACCGCGATCGCGACCGAGAGGACGATCAGGACCAGGTCCGAGGCGTCGAACGCCTTCTTGAGCGCCTGAGCGGCGATCAGCGCCACCAGACCGCCCAGCAGCACGGTGTGCGCCGCGCGCCGCGGCCCCGCTCCCGCCAGCCCGATCAGTAGCTCCACGGCCAGCAGGAGCGCCGGCGGCAGCACCACGAGCAGCACCGAGAACGACACGATGTCGAAGCCCGACGAGCCGCGCGCCGCGAAGAACTCGGGGTTGTCCTTCAGGAGGTCGAAGAGCGGCTGCGCGACCGCGAAGGTCCAGAGCACGGCGAGGTTCAGGTATGACCACGCCGCCTCCTTGAGCGCGCTCCGGTCGGGCCGCGGCGTGGTGGCCTCGGCCTGTGGCCCGCTCATCTGCCCTTCGGCCGGGCGTAGTAGAGCACGCGCGTGCCCGACTCGAGCCGCTCCGAGCGGTCGACCTCGAACGCCTCGTTCAGGCAGCGCTCGAAGAAGCCGAGCTCGTAGTCGGGGTGGAGGCCCTCGCGCTTGGGCGCGAGCAGCTTCTTCACCATCGGGTCCTCGCGCGTGGGGAACTCGATCACGAGCGCCGTGCGCAGCGAGGCGAGCCAGTCGACGAACTCCTTGACCGGCACGTTGGCGCTGATCGCGACGTGGTGGATCAGCGCGAGCGCCAGCACGAGGTCGGGCGTGCCGCGCTCCGGCATCGAGCGGCGCTCGAGCCCGCGCCAGCCGAGGCCGGGCGAGGGGTCGGCGAGGTTCATCGTGAGCGTGAGGATCTTCTCGTCGCCCTCGCTGCGGAGGTCGCGGTAGAGCAGCTCAACCGGCCCCTGGTCCGCGTCGACCGCCACGACGGTCCGCGCACCCTCGGCGGCGATGCGCGAGTAGCGGCCGTTGTTCGCGCCGATGTCCCATACGAGGCCCCACTCGCGGCTCGTGGCCACCTCGCGCACGAAGGCGTCCTTGCGGGCGGCGTCGTCGTCCGTGTAGGTGTTGCGCTCGCCGTACGCCGTCCAGACGCCCTCCGGCGGATCCCAGCTCTGGCGCTCAACGAGCTTGCGCATCTTGCGCACGTTCGCGACGAAGAGCTCCTTCTTGAAGACGCGCTTGACCTCCTGCTTGACCTGGTCGGGGCGGTCGGCGTAGCGCTTCTCGAGGCGCGCGTGCAGGAACACGTTCGTGAACACGCCCTTGCGGAAGCGGTCCCGGAACGACATGAGCCCGCGCATCTGGCCCGGCGTGATGCCGTCGATCGCGCCGCGCAGCCAGGGCTGGAAGGGCACGCCCTTGGCCGACTGCAGGAGCAGCGGGTAGAGGTAGAGCATGCAGAACTGGCGGTAGCCCACCCAGGGCTCGCCCTCGCGGATCCGCTCGAACGAGCCGATGTCCACGAACTGCGGCGTCGCGCCGCGGAACTGCACGTTGTAGGGGGTGGAGTCCTTGAGCACGAGATCGTGCTCGAGCGCCGCCAGCAGCAGGTCGAGCTGCACGAGCGCGGCGTCCTTCAGCATCGAGAAGGTCCACTCGTACGGATAGGACACGAACGGGATGCGCTCGTGGCGGAGCACCCCGGCGGGCTCGTGCACGAGCAGCCCGCGCAGCGCGGACACGTCGTCGGCGCGCCGCGTGCCGATCAGGCGCGGGTCGTCGAGCAGGCCGGTGGCCGCGAGCGCCTCGAAGTCGCCGAGGCCGTCGGCGGAGAGGGCGCGGTAGACCTCATCGCCGGCGTAGAACACGCGGCTCTCGGGGTCGCGGAACGAGCCGGGCTCGAGCGCGGAAGTATCAGCCATCGTCCCCATGGGCGGCGGGGAACAGTAGCGAGGAGCGGCGCGCCGCCGAGGCGGCGCCTCGCAACCGCATCCGCGCGCACCGGGCCGAGCCCGGTGCTTGCGGCCCTACGCCGTGTCGGTGCCCTGCGCGGTGTCTGTCTTCGAGGTCTCCGGCTCGTCCTTGCGGATGCGGAGGAACCTCAGGATCCGGTTCCAGTAGAGCTTCGCGGTGACCGCGACCGCCGCGAGGCCACCGGCGATGATCTGCAGGATCATGCTCCCGCTGCCGGGGTCCAGGTAAGCGAGGACGGTGGTCATGGTGGTGGGTGCTCCAGAGGTCCGGGGTCGCAAACAAACGTGCACCCGGCTCGGCCGGGTGCGCACCGCTGACGCAGGCTAGCAGAGGTGTTGCCAGCCGGTGAGCGATGTTCCTCATCTCGTTACTACCCGGAGCGCGCCGATCCTCCCACGGCTACGCCGAATGTCAATTCCCTGCAAATGAGGTGTAAACCCGGGGAGGCGCCTCCCCGCCGTCTACGCTAGGACCGGCAGATGAAGCTGATCGTCCAGATCCCCTGCTTCGACGAGGAGCACACCCTTCCCGGCACGCTCGCCGACCTCCCGCGCGAGGTGCCCGGCGTCGACGAGGTGGAGTGGCTCGTGATCGACGACGGCTCGACGGACGGGACGGTCGACGTGGCGCGAGCCAACGGCGTCGACCACGTGGTACGGCTCACCAACAACAAGGGGCTCGCCGCGGCCTTCCAGGCGGGGCTCGACGCCTGCCTCAAGCTCGGCGCCGACGTGATCGTGAACACCGACGCCGACAACCAGTACTACGGCGCCGACATCGAGAAGCTCGTGGCGCCGATCGTCGCCGGCGAGGCCGACATGGTGATCGGCGACCGCGAGACCGACCAGATCGAGCACTTCTCGCCCCTGAAGAAGCGCCTCCAGCGCCTGGGAAGCGCCGTCGTTCGCCGCGCGTCGGGCACGAACGTGCCGGACACCACGTCCGGCTTCCGCGCCTACAACCGCGAGGCCGCCCTCCAGATGCAGGTGGTCTCGAAGTTCACCTACACGCTCGAGACGATCATCCAGGCGGGCAAGCAGACCGTGGCCGTCGACCACGTCCCGATCCGAACGAACCCGAAGACGCGCGAGTCGCGGCTGTTCCCGTCTATGGGCGCGTACGTTCGCCGCAACACCCTCTCGATCTTCCGCATCTACTCGCTCTACGAGCCGCTGCGCGTGTTCACCGCCGCGGCGATCCTCACCGCGCTCGCCGGCGCCTTCCTGTGGATCCGCTTCGGCGTGTTCGTGGTGCAGGGCGAGTCGGGCGGCCACATCCAGTCGCTGATCCTCGGCTCGACGCTCTTCATCGTGGCCGTGCAGTTCGCCGCGCTCGGCGTGCTCGGCGACATCCTCGCCGGCTCGCGCGTCCTCCAGCAGCGCATCCTCGAGCGCGTGCGGCGCGTGGAGCTGCACCTCGGCGTGGAGCCCTCGCACTACGAGCCCGGCGCGTCCGAGACCGGCCAGGTGCCCACCACGGGCGCCCGCTCTGGGCCTGCCACCGGCAAGACGGAGGAGCGGGAGGCCCTCAAGCTGTGAGCGACCCGGCTACCACCGGCCAGGTGTCGCGGGGGCCCGGGGGCGTGAGCCCCCGGACTCCATCGCCGGTCCCGACCGGGAACACCTTCGACAAGTACGGCTCCTCGAATCCGGTCGTCAAGCGCCTCATGACGGGCTTCCACTCGGCGCTCGACGAGCTTTGGGAGCGTTCGGCGCCGGAGTCCGTGCTCGACGTCGGCTGCGGCGAGGGCGTGCTCACGGTCGAGTGGGCCGAGCGGCTCGGGGACTCCCGCGTGGTCGGCATCGACCTCGACGACCCCAAGCTGCGCTCCGAGTGGGAGAAGCGCTCGCGCCCGAATCTCGAGTTCCGGGCCGGGGAGGCGACGCGGCTGCCGTTCGGGGACGACGAGTTCGACATGGCGTGCGCGATCGAGGTGCTCGAGCACGTGCCCGAGCCGGAGACGACGCTGGCGGAGATGGCGCGGGTGGCGCGCCGCCACCTGCTCGTGTCGGTCCCCCGCGAGCCACTCTGGCGCGGCCTCAACATGGCGCGCGGCGCATACCTGCGCGAGCTCGGCAACACGCCCGGCCACGTGAACCACTGGTCGAAGCGCGGCTTCACGTCGGTGCTCTCGCGCCACGGGACGGTCGAGGAGGCGCGCTCGCCGTTCCCCTGGACGATGCTGCTCGTCCGCGTTGGCTGAGGCCAGCCCGGGGAGCTACGGCCGCGGGGCCGCCGTCCTCTCGGTCGGCATCGGCCTCACCGGGCTGATCACGTTCGGGTACTTCTCGCTCGCCAGCCACTCGCTCGACCCCGGCGACTACGGCCGCATCTCGCTGCTCTGGTCGGCGATCTTCATCACCGTGTCGGTGCTCTACCGGCCGGTCGAGCAGCTGCTGGCGCGCACGATCGCCGATCACGACGAGCGCGGCGTGCCGGGCAACGAGCACCTGAAGGTGGCCGCGCGAATCCAGCTCGCGCTGGCGCTCGTGTTCGTGGTGGTGGCGCTCGCGCTGCGGGGGCCGATCCAGGACGACCTGTTCGGTGGCTCGGCCACGCTCTACTGGATCCTGCTCGTGGCGGTGCTGGCATACGCGGCGAGCTACTTCGCGCGCGGCTTCCTCGCGGGCCACCACCGCTTCGGCCTGTACGGCGGGCTCGTGCTCATGGAGGCCAGCTCGCGCTGCCTGTTCGCGCTGGCGGTGGCGCTCGGGATCGCCGAGGGGCAGGACGCTGTGGCGCTCGGGATGGCGGCGGCGCCGATCGTGTCGCTGGCGGTGGTGCCGTGGGCGCTCGGGCGGCGGCTGCGCGGGGACCCTGCGCCGGCGCTGTCCGAGGCGGCCGACCCGGAGTCGGAGGCCGCCGGCGAGCCGGAGTTCACGCTGGCCCACGGCAGCGGGTTCGCGGCCGCGGTGCTGCTGATCATGCTGAGCGAGCAGACGTTCCTGAACGCCGGGCCGCTGCTGGTCGAGGCCAGCGAGGGCGCCGCCGGCGCGGCGCTCGCCGGGTTCACCTTCAACGTGCTGCTGATCGCCCGCGCCCCGCTCCAGCTCTTCCAGGCGGTGCAGGCCTCGATCCTCCCCCACCTCACCCGGCTGCGGGCCGGGGGCGAGACCGATCCGTTCAAGAGGAGCGTGAACCTCACGCTGCTGGCGATCGCGGCCTTCGCCGCCTGCGTGGCGCTGGTGATGCTCGTGGCCGGGCCGGCGCTCATGGACCTCGTGTTCGGCGGCGAGTTCGACTACGAGCGCGGCGGGCTCGTGCTGGTGTCGGTGGGGATGGGGCTCTACCTCGCGGCGGCCACGCTGAACCAGGCACTGCTCGCCCACGGGCGCGCGCCGCAGGCGTCCGCCTCGTGGGGGCTCACCGCCGTGGCGTTCGTGCTGTTCATGCTGCTCGCGGACTTCGACGACCGCGTGCTCCAGGTCGAGCTGGCCTTCCTCGGCGCGGCGGCCTGCCTGAGCGCGTCGCTGTACCTGCTGTACCGGAGCGCCTGAGAACGCATCGCTCCGGTCCGGGCCAAGCCCGGCCCCTCGCGCCAGGCGCATCGCTCCTACGTATCCTCCGCCCATGGCCAACAACGCTGACGTGGGCGCCCCCGCGCCGGACTTCGAGCTCGAGGGCACCGACGGCCCGTTCCGGCTCTCGGAGCATCGCGGCGAGCGCGTGATCCTGCTCTTCTACCCGGGTGACAACACCGCGGTCTGCACCAAGCAGTTCTGCTCTTACCGCGACAACGCCGAGGCCTTCGGGGCGCTCGACGCGACCGTCGTGGGCATCTCGTCGGGCAGCGTCGACTCCCACCGCGGCTTCACCGACAAGCATCAGCTCACGGTGCCCCTCCTCGCGGACCGCGGCAGCAAGGTGGCCAAGGTCTACAACGCGCACGCGCCCGTGGTCGGCACCCGGCGCGCCGTGGTGATCGTCGACGAGGAGGGCGTGGTGCGCTACCGGCACGACCACCTCTTCGGGCTCGACTTCCAGACGGTCGACGACCTGCGCGAGGCCCTCGCCGAGCTGCCCGCGAGCCCGGTGCGTGACTGAGACCGTCACCCTCGACGGACGCTTCAACGGCCCGCCCGCCTCCGCCAACGGCGGCTACACCTGCGGGGTGGTCGCCGGCCTCGTGGGGGCCGAGGCGGTGGAGGTCACGCTGCGCAGCCCGCCGCCGCTCGGGCGGCCGCTGGGCGTGGTGCGGGACGGCGAGCGGGTGGAGCTGCGCGACGGCGAGGCGCTGGTGGCGGAGGGCGGGCCCGCGGAGCACCTGCTCGAGGTGCCCGAGCCGGTGCCGGCGGACGAGGTGGCCGCTGCCGAGGCAGCCGGCAGCGATGCCTGGACGGCCGAGCACCCGTTTCCCACCTGCGTCGTCTGCGGCCCGCGCCGCGGTCCGGGCGACGGGCTGCGCATATTCCCGGTCGAGCTGCCCGGCCGTGACGGGCTCTTCGGCGCGCCCTGGACCCCGGACGAGTCCCTGGCGGGCGACACGGGCGCGGTGCGCCCCGAGTGCGTGTGGGCGGCGCTCGACTGTCCCACGAGCGCGCCGGTGGCCAACTACGGTGAGGGACCGCCGATGGTGCTCGCCCGGTTCAGCGCACGGGTCGGCTGCCCGGTGCGGGTGGGCGAGCCGCACACGCTGCTCTCGTGGCGGCTCTCGGTGGAGGGGCGAAAGCGCGAGGGCGGCTGCGCGCTGTACGACGCGGACGGCCGCTTCGTGGCCTCCTCGCGTGCGCTCTGGATCGAGCTGAGGAGCGGCTGACGGCGGTACGCTGCTCGCCATGGCCACGCACTACCGCACCTGTCCGTTCTGCGAGGCGACCTGCGGGCTCGAGGTCGAGACCGAGGGACGCGAGGTGGTGGCGGTCCGCGGCGATGCCGACGACGTGTTCAGCCGCGGCTTCGTCTGCCCCAAGGCGTTCGGCGTCAAGCAGCTGCACGAGGACCCGGACCGGCTGACCACCCCGCTGGTCCGCCGCGACGGCGAGCTGGTCGAGGCCAGCTGGGAGGAGGCGTTCGAGGAGATCGAGCGCCGGCTGCCGCCGATCCTCGAAGAGCACGGACGCAACGCGGTGGCGGTCTACCTGGGCAACCCGTACGCCCACAACCTGTCGGCGCTCCTCTACGGGCCGGCCTGGCTACGCGCGCTCGGCTCGCAGAACGTCTACACCGCCTCGACGGTCGACCAGATGCCGAAGCAGGTCTCCTCCGGGCGGATGTTCGGCACGATGCTCTCGGTCCCCATCCCGGACGTGGACCGCTGCGAGCACCTGCTGATGCTCGGCGCCAACCCGCTCGTCTCGAACGGCAGCCTGCTCACGGCCCCCAACATGCGCGGGCGGATCCGCGCTATCCGCGAGCGCGGCGGCAAGGTCGTGGTGGTCGACCCGCGCCGCACCCGCACCGCCGACGAGGCGAGCGAGCACCACTTCATCCGGCCGGGCACTGACGCGCTGCTGCTCGCGGCGATCGCGTGCACGGTCGTCGAGGAGGGCCTCGAGCGCACGGCGGAGCTGGAGCCGCACCTGAACGGCCTCGACGAGCTCCGCGAGGTCGTGCTCGGCTTCACTCCCGAGACGGTGGCGAGTGCTTGCGGGATCGACGCCGGCGAGATCCGGCGCATGGGGCGCGACCTGGCGGCCGCCGAGCGGGCCGCGGTGTACGCCCGCATCGGCACCTGCACGCAGGAGTTCGGCACGCTCGCCTCCTGGCTCGTCGACGTGCTCAACGTGCTCACCGGCAACCTCGATCGCGAGGGCGGCGCCATGTTCACGCGGGCCGCCGCCGCGCAGAAGAACTCGAGCGGCGAGGGCGGCCAGGGGCGCGGCGTGCGGTTGGGGCGCTGGCAGAGCCGGGTGCGCTCGCTGCCCGAGGCCTACGGCGAGCTGCCGGCGGCGGCGCTGGCCGAGGAGATGGACACGCCAGGCGAGGGGCGGGTGCGGGCGCTGGTGACCATGGCCGGCAACCCGCTCGTCTCGACGCCCAACAGCGATCGCCTCGCACGCGCGGTCGAGGGCCTCGACTTCATGGTCTCGCTCGACATCTATGTGAACGAGACCACCCGGCACGCCGACGTGGTGCTGCCCGCGCCCGAGCCGCTCGAGAAGTCGCACTACGCGCTCGCCCTCTACCAGCTCGCCAGCCGCAACGTGGCCAACTACTCACCCCCGGTCTTCGAGGCCGAGGGCCCGGAGGAGTGGGAGGTGATGCTGCGGCTGGCGGGGATCGTGTCCGGCCAGGGCGCCGACGCGGACGTGGAGGCGCTCGACCTGCTCGTGATCCAGACGCTGATTCAGCGCGAGCTCGCCACAGCCGGCTCGCGCGTGACCGGTCGCGATCCGGACGAGCTGCTCGAGGCGCTCGAACCGCGCCGCGGGCCTCAGCGCGTGCTCGACTTCATGCTGCGGGTGGGCCCCTACGGCGACGGTTTCGGCGCCGACCCGGACGGCCTCACGCTCGAGCTGCTCGAGCGCAACCCGCACGGCGTGGACCTGGGCCCGCTCGAGCCCCGGCTGCCGGACGTGCTGCGCACGCCGACAGGGAAGGTGGAGCTGGCTCCGGAGGAGATCGTGGCCGACCTCGGGCGGCTCCGCGGCGCGCTCGCGCGCGAGCCGAACGGCCTGCTGCTGATCGGCCGCCGCCAGCTGCGCTCGAACAACTCCTGGATGCACAACCTGCCGGCGCTCATGAAGGGCAAGGAGCGCTGCACGCTTCACATCCATCCCGACGACGCCGCCGCGCTCGGGCTGGCTGACGGCGCGCAGGCGCTCGTGCGCTCGGCCACCGGGGCGGTCGAGGCGCCGGTCGAGACCACCGACGCGATCATGCCGGGCGTCGTCTCGATCCCGCACGGCTGGGGCCACGGCGTGGCAGGGGTGCGGCTGAGCGTCGCGTCGGCCCACCCCGGGGTGAACAGCAACGTGCTGGCCGACGAGTCGGTCGTGGAGCCGCTGTCCGGCAACGCGGTGCTGAACGGGATCCCCGTGGAGGTGGAGCCCGCCGGCGAGCCGGATCAGCCCAGCTCGGCGAACGGCGGCGCGTACGCCACCAGCCCGCGCGCGGCCGGATCGTAGCCGGGCAGCCGCAGCGCCATCCAGGCCTCGTCGGGCAGCTCGCCGGGGTAGTCGAGGCCGAGCGCCGAGGCGCGCTCGAAGCCGAAGCGCGGGTAGTACTCCGGATGCCCCACCACCACCACGAGCGCGGAGGCCGTGGTGCGGGCGTGCTCGAGCCCGGCGACCCGCCTGACGGCGGCGCGGTCGGCCTCGGTCTCGGGCCGGATCCGCGCCCCCATTCAGATTGGCTGGAGCATGCTGTCGCCGCAGTTGCGGCAGATCACGTTCGCGGTGTCCGACATGCGCGCGATCGTGGAATGGGCACCGCAGTTGGGGCACTCGGAGCGCAGCTCGAAGCGGTGCAGGCAGTTCACGCAGCGGTAGCGGCCGGCGAGGTTCGTGCCGCGCAGCCAGGGCTCGCCGCACGAGGGGCATTGCGGTCCGAGGTTGGTTCTCTCCGTGTCGGGCAGGGGCATCGAGGCTGTCTCCGGACCCCTCACGCTACCCGGTCGCGCGCAGTCGCTCGCCGTATCCCCTCAGCCACGCCCCTGCTTCCATCGCCCGCTTGCCCGCCGGATGGACCTCCAGCAGCTCGAGCGCACCGGTGCCGGTGCCGAGCAGCAGGCGGCCGTCCCGCCCGGCCAGAGCGCCGGTGGCCGGCGGCTCGTCAGGCGCGAGCGCGGCCCGCACCACGCCGAGGCGCTCTCCCCACGGCAGCGGCAGGTACGCCCCGATGTGAGGGGTGAGCGCGCGCACCCGCCGCTCGAGCTCGTCGGCCGAGCGCGCCGGGTCGAGCCGGCGGTCGTCGGGCTCGATCTTGGGCGCAATCGTTACCCCGTCCTCCGGCTGGTCGCGGAAGGGCGGGCGCTGGTCGAGCGCCTCCACGAGCAGCTCCCCGCCGAGCGCGGCCAGCCGCACGGAGAGCGACCCGTAGTCGTCGTCCGGGCCTACCGACTCCGCCCGCTGGAGGCAGATCGGCCCGGCGTCGAAGTCCGCCGTAGGACGCATGATCGTCACGCCGGTCTCCTCGTCACCGGCGTCGATGGCCCGTTCGATCGGGGCGGCCCCGCGCCAGCGCGGCAGCAGCGAGGGGTGCACATTGAGCATCTCGTGCGCGGAGAGCAGCGGCTCCCTGATGAGCGCCCCGAAGGCGCAGATGATCACGGCCTCCGGCTCGGCTTGGGCGATCCGGGCGCCCGCCGCCTCGTCGTTCACGTTCTCCGGCTGGAGCAGCTCCACGCCGAGCAGGCCCGCCGTCTCCGCCACCGGCGGCGGGGAGAGCTTGCGGCCGCGGCCGCGCGGGCGGTCGGGCCGCGTGACCACGAGCACGGGCCGGTGCGGAGAGCTGGCCAGGCGGTCGAGGACCGTCGCGGCGAAGCCCGACGTGCCGAGGAACACGGTGCGCACGCCGTCAGCCCACCACGAGCACGTGCAGGATGCGCGGCCCGTGCACCCCTTCCACCCGGTCGAGCTCGATGTCGGAGGTGGCCGAGGGACCGGAGACGAACGTGAGCGCCCGGCCGGCGCGCACGGCCGGCTCGAGCCGCGCGACGGCCTCCGGCACGATCCCGACCACCTCGTCGGCGCGAACGACGCACACGTGCAGGTCGGGCACGAGCGTGAGCGCGCGGCGGCCCTGGGTGGGGCCGCCGTCGAGCACGAAGGTGCCGGTCTCGGCGATCGCCACCGCGCAGGCCGTCAGGGCGCCGTCGAGGCCGTCGAGCTCTGCTGGTGAGAGCCCCTCGTCCTCGCTCAGCTCGATCGAGTCGGGGCGCCAAGGGGCCGGCAGGTCGGGCGGGATGCCGAGCCGGCGTGCCGCCTCGGCGTGGCAGATCTCCGCCACGGTGGCTGAGATGTCGTTCTCCGCAACGCGATGGACCGTCGCCTTGTACTCGGCCACGCGCTCGGCGAACAGGTCGACGGTGTCCGGGCGCTCGCGGTCGTCCGTGGTGCGGTACGCGCGGGGTGGGTCGGTGGGTGGCTGGGCTCTCTCGAGGGCTGTGGTAATGCGTGCGAGTACGGCGGCACGTGGGTCGGTTGGAGGTGGGCTCGGCCGGTCGGGATCATCCGCAAGCGCGACTTTTGCAGTGTTATTTACGGCTAACGTCGCACTCGTGCTCGCGCGGGGGCGATTTCCCCGCCACCAGTCGCGAAAGCTCTCCTTCGCCGGGGCCGGCAGGTCGCGCGAGCTCGTCCAGCCCGCGAGCGGCCCGGGCGCGCGGGTGATCCGGCCGTCGCGGGCGAGCGGGCGGCTGAGCGAGCGGGCCAGGCGCTGGGCGCGCTCGTAGCCGCGCCTCGACGAGAAGGCGCGGTAGAGGCCGCGCATCGCCACCTTCTCAGGGTCGAGCGGCCCCGCCTCGGCCCGCTCGCGCGAGCGCAGGTGGATGAGCAGCCGGGGAATCTCGATCTTCACCGGGCACACGTCGGCGCAGGCGCCGCACAGCGAGGACGCGTACGGCAGCGAGCCGGCCTCCTCGAAGCCACGCAGCTGCGGCGTGAGGATGGCGCCGATCGGGCCGGGATAGACGGACTCGTAGGCGTGCCCGCCGACCCGCGAGTAGACCGGGCAGACGTTGAGGCAGGCGCTGCAGCGGATGCAGCGGAGGGCCTGGCGGCCGACCTCGTCGGCGAGCGCACCGGTGCGCCCGTTGTCGAGCAGCACCAGGTGGAACTCGCGCGGACCATCGTGGTCGCCGGGGCCCGTCCAGAGCGACGTGTAGGGGTTCATCCGCTCGCCCGTGGACGAGCGCGGCAGCAGCTGGAGGAACACCTCCAGGTCGCGCCAGCGGGGCACCACCTTCTCGACCCCCATCACGGTCACGAGCACCTCCGGCAGCGTCGTGCACATCCGTCCGTTGCCCTCGGACTCGACCACGCAGACGCTGCCGGTCTCCGCCACGGCGAAGTTCGCTCCGCTCACGCCCATGCGCGCGCCGAGGAACTTTTCCCGCAGATGGAGGCGCGCCGCCTCGGTGAGCTCCGGCGGGGAGTCGGTGAGGTCGGGCCGATCGAGCTCGCGCCGGAAGAGGTCGCGGATCTCGGCTCGGCCGAGGTGGATCGCCGGCACCAGGATGTGCGACTGCCGGTCGCCACGGAGCTGGATGATCAGCTCGGCCAGGTCGGTCTCGACGGCGCGGATCCCGGACGCCGCGAGCGCGTCGTTCAGGCCGATCTCGTCGGTGGCGATCGACTTGACCTTCACGACCTCCGAGATCCCGTGCGACCGAGCGACACGAGCCACGACAGCGCAAGCCTCGGCGCCGTCGTTCGCCCAATGCACCACGCCGCCGGCGGAGACCACGGCGGCCTCGAGCCGCGACAGCTGCTCGTCGAGCGAGAGCAGCGCCTCGTCCTTGATCGCCGCTCCCGCCGCCCGCAGATCCTCCCAATCGGGCAGCTCCCCGACCACTCGCGCGCGCTTGTCGCGGATCGTGGTCGTGGCGCGGGCCAGGTTCGCGCGCAGCTGGGTGTTCGCGAGCGAGCGCCGAGCCGCCTCCGGGAAGCTCAGGCCCACGGCTCGTCCTCCGTCGAAGCGAGGATCTCCGCGAGGTGCACCGGCCGCACCCCCGCGCGACCGCGCGAGAGGCCGCCACCGATGTGCATCAGGCAGGAGGAGTCGACCGCGCACACCACCTCCGCGCCGGTGTCGAGCACCGCCCGCATCTTGTCCGACAGCATGGCCGTGGACACGTCCGCGTTCTTGACCGCGAACGTGCCGCCGAAGCCGCAGCACTCCTGCGCGTCCGGCAGCGGGGCGAGGTCGATGCCGCGCACCGCACGGAGCAGTCGCTCGGGCCGCCCGCCAAGCTCCAGCGCGCGCAGCGAGTGGCAGGTCGGGTGGTAGGTCACGCGGTGCGGGTAGTACGCGCCCACGTCCTCCTGACCGAGGACATCGAGCAAGAGCTCGCTCAGCTCGTGCACCGGCGGGCCGTCGGCCCCGAGCTCGTCCCTGACCATCCCGGCACAGGAAGCTGAGGGGCATACCACGGCGTCGTAGCCACCGAACACGCGGCCGAGCCGCTCGGCCAGCGCGCGCCCCTCCTCAGCGTAGCCCGCGTTCAGGTGCATCTGCCCGCAGCAGGTCTGCTCCTCCGGGAACTCGACCTCGTGGCCAAGGCGCTCGAGGAGCACGACGACCGCCCGGCCGACCGCCGGAAAGAGCGTGTCGCCCAGACAGGTGACAAACAGAGCTAAGCGCACGCATCCGGAGTTTTCCCGGGGCCTGCCCGGGGCAATCCGAGTCCAGGCCAACGAGGGAGGCACGCCGTGTACACCCAGGACTTCTATCCGATCTCGGACTCGCTGGGACTGAGCTCGATCTTCGCGGTGCTGCCCCTGGTCACGCTCTTCATCCTGCTCGGCGGGCTGAAGATGAAGGCCCAGTGGGCCGCGCTGATCTCCCTCGGCGTGGCGATGCTCGTGGCGCTCGCCGTCTACGGCATGCCGGTCGGCCAGACCGCGCTGTCTGCGAGCGAGGGCGCGACCTTCGGGCTGTTCCCGATCATGTGGATCGTCGTCACGGCGATCTGGGTTTACAACATGACCGTCGAGACGGGGCATTTCGCCGTCCTGCGCAGGTCGTTCGGGGCGATCTCGGAGGACCAGCGCGTGCAGGCAGTGATCGTGGCCTTCTGCTTCGGCGCGCTGATGGAGGCGCTCGCGGGCTTCGGTACGCCGGTGGCGATCAGCGCGGTGATGCTGATCGCGCTCGGCTTCAAGCCGATCAAGGCGGCCTCGCTCGCGCTGGTCGCGAACACCGCGCCGGTGGCCTTCGGCGCCATCGCGACCCCGATCATCACGCTCTCCGAGGTCACCGAGCTCGACAAGGGCGACCTCGGCTCGATGGTCGGCCGCCAGACCCCCTTCCTCGCCCTCGTGGTCCCGCTGATCCTGATCGGGATGGTCGACGGCAAGCGCGGCATCCGCCAGGTGTGGCCGGTGGCGGTGGTGGGCGGCTTCTCGTTCGCGCTCGCCCAGTTCGCCTGCTCGAACTACATCTCGGTCGAGCTCACGGACATCGTGGCGTCGCTCGCGTCGACGGCCTGCATCGTCGGCTTCCTGCGCGTGTGGTCGCCCGGCGAGCCGCTCGTGGCCGAGGCCGACGGGCGCTTCTCCAGGCCCGCGGTGGCCGGCGGCTCGGTGCACGACTCCTCGATGGAAGAGGAGATCGTGCGGCGCGACGACACGCGCAAGGACCCGGCCAGCGACGTGGTCAAGGCGTACGCGCCCTATCTGATCATCATCGCCGTCTTCTCGATCGCCCAGATCACGGCGGTCAAGGACGCGCTGGCCGAGTCGCCGTGGACGACCACCTTCGAGTGGCCGGGGCTCGACGTGCGCAGTCCCGACGGGGAGGCGCTCACGAGCCTGACCTACAATTTCAACTGGCTGCCGGCCGCCGGCACGCTCATGCTGATCTCGGGCGTGGTCACGATGTTCGTGCTCGGGCTCTCGCCCGGGCGCGCGCTGCGCGTGGCGGGGCGCACGATCGACCAGCTCAAGTGGGCGATCGTGACGGTTGCGGCCGTGCTCGCGCTCGCCTACGTGATGAACCAGTCCGGGCAGACGATCACGCTCGGCCTCTGGGCCGCGGGCGCCGGCAGCGCGTTCGCCTTCTTCTCCGCCCTGATCGGCTGGCTCGGCGTGGCGGTCACGGGCTCGGACACCTCGTCGAACGCGCTCTTCGGCGCACTCCAGGTCACCGCGGCCAAGGACGCGGGACTGTCCGAGACGCTGCTGGCCGCGGCCAACAGCTCCGGCGGCGTGCTCGGGAAGATGATCTCGCCACAGAACCTCGCGATCGGCGCGGCCGCGGTCGGCCTCGCGGGCCGCGAGGGCGACCTCTTCCGTAAGGTGCTCGGCTGGAGCCTTGTGCTGATCCTGGCCATGTGCGTGCTCGTGTACCTGCAATCGACGGCGCTCTTCGACTGGATGGTCGTGAAGTGACCGAGGGCGCTCCGGCTCGGGACCTCGGCCCCCTGGCGGAGCGCTTCCGCGGCGTCGTGGGCGCCGAGCACGTGATCACTCACGAGCAGCAGCTCGCCACCTACGAGTCGGATGGCCTGCTCCAGTACGCGGTGACCCCCGGCATGGTGGTGCTGCCCGCGAACGCGGCGGAGACGGCCGGGGTGGTGCGCGCCTGTCACGACACGGGCACGCCCTGGGTCGCGCGCGGGGCCGGCTCGGGGCTCTCCGGCGGCGCCCTGCCGGTGGAGGACGGCGTGCTGATCGCCCTTACGCGCATGCGCAGCATTCGGGAGATCGACCTCGACAACGGCCGCGTGCTCGTGGAGCCCGGGGTGACCAACATCGCCGTCTCGCAGGCGGTCGGCCCCACCCACTTCTACCCGCCCGACCCCTCCAGCCAGATCGTGTGCACGATCGGCGGCAACGTGGCCGAGAACTCCGGCGGCGCGCACTGCTTCAAGTACGGCTTCACCACCAACTACGTGACCGGGCTCGAGCTGGTGCTGGCCGACGGCAGCCAGGTTACCCTCGGTGGACCCGAGCTGGACCACCCGGGGCTCGACCTGATCGGCGCCTTCGTGGGCTCCGAGGGCACGCTCGGGATCGCGACCGGCATCTGGCTACGCGTGGTGCCGAAGCCCGAGTCGGTGCGCACGCTCGTGGCGTTCTTCGGGTCGACCGTTCAGGCCGGCGAGGTGGTGTCCGAGATCGTGTCGGGCGGGATCGTGCCCGGTGCGATCGAGATGATGGACAACCTCTCGATCCGTGCGGCGGAGGGGTCCACGAACGCCGGCTACCCCACCGACGCGGGCGCCGCGCTCGTGGTGGAGCTGGACGGCTCGGAGGCCGAGTGCGCCGCTCGCTTCGAGCAGGTGGTCGAGATCTGCGAGGGCGCCGGGGCCGACTCCGTACGGGTGGCGAAGGACGACGCCGAACGCGAGCTGATCTGGCGCGCCCGCAAGGCGGCGTTCGCGGCCATGGGACGGATCGCGCCGAACTACTACGTGCAGGACAGCGTGATTCCCCGCACGCGGCTGGCCGAGGTGCTCGGCCGGATCGAGGAGCTGGCCGGCGAGCACGAGCTCCAAGTGGCCAACGTGTTCCACGCCGGGGACGGCAACCTCCACCCGCTCGTCTGCTACGACGGCGGCCGGCCGGGCGAGGCCGAGCGCGCCGAGGAGCTGGCCGGGCAGATCGTGCAGGTGTGCGTTGACGCCGGCGGCTCGATCACCGGCGAGCACGGCGTGGGCGTCGACAAGAAGCGCTACATGCCGTCCATGTTCGACGAGCCGGACCTGTCCGCGTTCCAGCGGCTGCGCTGCGCGTTCGATCCCGAGCAGCGCGCCAACCCGGGCAAGGTGATGCCCACGCCCCGGCTCTGCGGCGAGGTTCCCGGTCCCTACCGCCGCCACCCGCTTGAGCAGGCGGGCGTGGCGGAGCGCTTCTGATGCGCACGGCCGAGCGGCCGGCCACGCGCGAGGCGTTCGCCGAAGCCCTGGCGGCAGCGGCGGAGGCGGGCACCCCGGTGCGCTTCACCGGGGCGGGCACCAAGGCGGGTTGGGCGGGGCCGCCCCCGGAGGACGCGATCGAGCTCTCGACGCTCGGGCTCGCGCGGGTCGTGGAGCACAACGCCGGGGACCTCACCGCCGTTCTCGAGGCCGGGGTGTCGCTGCGGGACGCGCAGGCCGAGTTCGCCGAGGCCGGTCAGATGCTCGCGATCGACCCCCCGGGCGACAGCGCCACGATCGGCGGCCTTGTGGCCAGCGGCGACTCGGGCCCGCTTCGGAGCCGCTACGGCGGCGTGCGCGACCTCGTGGTGGGCATGCGAGTCGCGCTCTCCGACGGCAGCGTGGCGAGGAGCGGCGGCAAGGTGATCAAGAACGTGGCGGGCTACGACCTCGCCAAGTTGTTCGTCGGCTCCTTCGGCTCGCTCGGGGCGATTCTCGAGGTGGCCGTCCGCCTGCATCCGCTCCCCCCGATGACCGCCACGACCGTGGGGTCGAGCTCCGATCCGGACGAGCTTGGGCGCGGGGCGATCGCCGCCGGCCGCGCGCAGCTCGAGCACCACGGGCTCGACGTGCGCTGGTCGGGCGGCCGCGGGGCCGTGCTCGTGCGCTTCGCCGGCACGCGGCCCGTTCCGCAGGCGGAGGCCGCGCGCGCCGTGCTCGCGGACGCCGGCCTCGACGCCGAGGTGGCGGAGGACGACCGGGAGATCTGGGACGCCCAGCGGGCCGACCAGCGCGGTCCGCTGACGATCAAGGTCTCCGGCCTGCCGACGCGCGTGCCGGCCGCGCTGCGCGCCGTGGACGCCGCCGGCGGCTCGCTCGTGGGCAGGGCGGCGCTCGGCCTCTGGTGGATCGCGATCGAGGAGCCCGCGCCCGAGACCGTCGACTCGCTGCGCAGCGCGCTAGCGCCGTCGCCCTGCGTGGTCCTCGACCGGCCCGCGGGCGGCGACACCGAGGCCTGGAGCCCGCTCGACCCCGGCGCCGTCGAGCTGATGCGACGCGTGAAACGTGGCTTCGACCCTGCGGGCATCTGCAACGCCGGCGCGTTCGGGAGCCTCCTGTGAGCGGCTACGACGACACCCGCGCGCCACAGCTCGAGCTGATCGACGACTGCGTGCACTGCGGCTTCTGCCTGCCCACCTGCCCGACCTACACGCTCTGGGGCGAGGAGATGGACTCGCCCCGCGGGCGCATCGTCCTGATGAAGCAGGGACACGAGGCGGAGCTCTCGGCGCCGCTCGTGGAGCATCTCGACCGCTGCCTCGGCTGCATGGCGTGCGTGACCGCCTGCCCGTCCGGGGTCCAGTACGACAAGCTGATCGAGGACGCCCGCGCGCAGGTCGAGCGCAACTTCGAGCGGCCGCTGGCCGAGCGCGCGCACCGGCGCCTCGTGTTCGAGCTGTTCACCCACCCCGGGCGGCTGCGCGCGCTCGCCCCCGGCGCGGCCGCCGTGCGCCGGCTCGGGCTCGACCGGATTGCCCGCCGGCCGCGCGTGCGGCGCGCGTTCCCGCGCCTCGCGGCGATCACGTCGATGACGCCCGACGCGCCGCTGCGCCGCTCCGTCGCGCGGCTGCCGCGGCGCTTCGAGGCCCAGGGCGAGCGCCGCGGCAGCGTGGCGCTGCTTCAGGGCTGCGTGCAGCGGGTCTTCTTCTCGCACGTCAACGAGGCCACCGCCCGCGTGCTCGCCGCCGAGGGCTTCGAGGTCCACGTGCCCACCCTCCCGCGCTGCTGCGGCGCGCTGCCGCTCCACGCGGGCGCCGACGGGGAGGCGCGGGCGCTCGCCAAGGCGACGATCGAGGCGCTCGAGGGCCACGACGCCGTGATCGTGAACGCCGCCGGCTGCGGATCGGCGATGAAGGACTACGGGCACGTGCTGCGCGACGATCCGGACTGGGCCGAGCGCGCCGAGCGCTTCTCGGCGAGCGTGCGGGACGCCACGGAGTTCCTCGCCGGCGCAGAGCCGCGGGTGGAGCGGCGCGCCGTGCCGCTGCGCGTGGCCTACCACGACGCCTGTCACCTCGCTCACGCGCAGGGCGTGCGCGCCCAGCCGCGCGAGCTGCTCCGCGCGATCCCCGGCCTCGAGCTGCTCGAGCCGGCCGAGTGGGAGCTGTGCTGCGGCTCGGCGGGCGTGTACAACCTGACCCAGCCCGTGCCGGCCGCGGAGCTGGGCGAGCGCAAGGCGCGCAACCTGCTGGACACCGGCGCCGAGGCGGTCACGGCCGCAAACCCGGGCTGCGCGCTCCAGATCACCGCGCACAGCGACCGCCTCGGCCGGGCGCTGCCGGTGTTCCACCCGATGGAGCTGCTGGCGCGCTCCATCGCGAGCTAGCGCACCGTTGCCCGCGCCGCGCCTTCGACCGGTCGCGCAGACGCTCGCGCGTGTTCGGGCGCCGCACGCCGGGCTCGTAGTGGGCATCTGGCGCGCCGGCCAGCCCGAGGCCGGGCTCTGGCACCGGGGCGAGCTGCCCGCCGGGGCGGGCTCGGTCTTCGAGATCGGCTCCGTGACCAAGGTCTTCACGGCCACCCTGCTCGCGGACATGGCCCGCGAGGGACTCGTGGGGATCGACGACCCGGTCTCGCGCCATCTGCCGCCGGGAGTCGAGATGCCGTCCCGGGGGCGCGAGATCACGCTCGCGGACCTCTCCTCGCACCGCTCCGGGCTTCCGGGGCTCGCGCGCGGCATGCTGCTGCCGGGGCTCACCACGCGCCGCGCCGACCCCTATGCCCACCTCGACTCCGCCACCCTCGAGGCGGCGATCCCGCGCACCCGTCCGCGCCGCCCGCCGGAGGCGCGCTTCCGCTACTCGAACTACGGCGTCGGACTGCTCGGCCATCTGCTCGCCCGCCGCGCCGGCATGAGCTACGACGAGCTCGTGCAGGAGAGGATCTGCCGGCCGCTCGGCCTGCGTCACACGGGCACGGACGTCGACGGCGGCCGGCTCGCGACGGGGCACAAGCGCCGCGGCCGTCCGACCGCCCACTGGCACCTCGCCGCGCTGGCAGGGGCGGGCGGGCTGCGCTCGACCGCCACGGACGTGCTCGGGTTCCTGCGCCTCCACGCGGACTGCTCGACCTCGCCGCTGGCCCTCGCCGCGCGCGAGACCAGGCGTCCACGGGCGCGTGTCTGGCGTCTTCACATGGGGCTGGGCTGGATGATCGCGCCGCCGGGCAGGCGGATCCAACACGAGCTCCTGCTCCACGAGGGCGGGACCGGAGGCTTCCGGAGCTTCGCCTGCGTGGCGCCCGCCGCGAACGTCGGCGTGGTCGTGCTCGCGAGCGACACGCGCCCGGTCGGCAGGCTCGGGATGCGCGTGATGAGGGCGGCGCTCCGCTAGGCGGCGGCGGCTCGCCGCGAAGAACGTCCCTGACCACCCCCTATAGCGACCAGTCCGGGACGTTCATCCGGCCGTCGCTAGCCTCGCTGGCCATGTCCGCTCAGTACATCTTCACGATGTACAAGCTGTCCCGGGTCCATCCGCCTGACAAGCGGGTGCTCGAGGATATCTCGCTCAGCTTCCTGCCCGGGGCCAAGATCGGCGTGCTCGGGCCGAACGGCTCCGGCAAGTCCACGCTGCTTCGGATCATGGCCGGCGTGGACACCGAGTTCCGCGGCGACGCGCAGCTCGCTCCCGGCGCCACCGTGGGCCTGCTCGAGCAGGAGCCGCAGCTCGACCCGGCCAAGGACGTGCGCGGAAACGTCGAGGTCGGGGTGCGCGAGCTGCGCGACCTGCTGGATCGCTTCAACGAGCTGGCAGCCAACTACTCGGACGAGACCGCCGGCGAGTTCGCGCGCCTCCAGGAGCGCATCGACGCCGCCGACGCCTGGAACCTCGACACCACGCTCGAGATCGCGATGGACGCGCTGCGCCTCCCGCCCGGCGACGCCGACGTGGAGACCCTCTCCGGGGGCGAGCGGCGGCGTGTGGCGCTCTGCCGGCTGCTGCTCGCCACGCCCGACCTTCTGCTGCTCGACGAGCCCACCAACCACCTCGACGCGGAGTCGGTGGCGTGGCTGGAGCGCCACCTCGAGGAGTACCGCGGCACCGTCGTGGCGGTCACGCACGATCGCTACTTCCTGGACAACGTGGCCGGCTGGATCCTCGAGCTCGACCGCGGCCGCGGGCTGCCGTTCCGCGGCAACTACAGCGCCTGGCTCGAGCAGAAGCAGGAGCGGCTCGCCCTCGAGGACCGCCGCGAGACGGCGCGCCAGCGCACCATCGCGCGCGAGCTCGCCTGGGTGCGCGAGTCGCCCAAGGGCAGGCGCACCAAGGCGCGCGCCCGGCTCAAGCGCTACGAGGCCCTGCTCGCCGAGGATCACGACGTGAAGCTCGACCAGGTGCAGATCCACATCCCCGCCGGGCCGCGGCTCGGGAGCGTGGTGGTGGAGGCGGACGAGCTGCGCAAGGGCTTCGGCGACCGGCTCTTGATCGAGGATCTGTCGTTCACGCTCCCGCCCGCGGGGATCGTGGGCGTGATCGGGCCGAACGGCGCCGGCAAGACCACCCTCTTCCGGATGATCGTCGGCGACGAGGAAGCGGACGCCGGCACTCTGCGCCTCGGGGAGTCCGTGGACGTGGCCTACGTCGACCAGTCGCGCGACGCCCTCGACCCCGACAAGAGCGTCTGGGAGGAGATCTCGGGCGGCTACGACTCGATCAAGGTCGGCGAGCGCGAGATGAACTCGCGCGCCTACTGCGCCGGGTTCAACTTCAAGGGCTCGGACCAGCAGCGCAAGGTGGGCGCGCTGTCGGGCGGCGAGCGCAACCGCGTGCACCTCGCCAAACTGCTGCGCCGCGGCGGCAACCTGCTCCTGCTCGACGAGCCCACCAACGACCTCGACGTGGACACGCTGCGCGCGCTCGAGGAGGCGCTCCTGTCGTTCGCCGGCTGCGCGGTGATCATCTCGCACGACCGCTGGTTCCTCGACCGCGTGGCCACACACGTGCTCGCCTTCGAGGGCGATTCGCAGGTGGTCTGGTACGAGGGCAACTTCGAGGCCTACGAGGAGCACCGCCGCGAGCGGCTCGGCGCCGAGGCCGACCGTCCCCACCGCATCACCTACAAGCGGCTCACCCGCAGCTGACGGATAGCCCGGGCCGGTCCTGGGCATGGGACGAGCATGAGCACCACCGACCACGCCATCGAGGTACACGGGCGAGCGACCGAGCGCCAGGAGCAGGTGCTCACGAGCGGCGCACTCGAGCTCGTGGCGCGCCTGCACGACGAGCTCGACGACACGCGGCGCCGGCTCCTGCGCGCCCGCGACGAGCGCCAGGCGGAGCTCGACGCCGGCGGCACGCTCCGGCTCGTCGACGTGCCGGCCGACTTCAGCGTTCCGCCCGCGCCGGAGGCGCTCCGGGACCGCCGCGTCGAGATCACCGGGCCCACCAGCCGCAAGATGGTGATCAACGCGCTGAACTCCGGCGCGCGAACCTTCATGGCCGACTTCGAGGACGCCAACTCGCCCACCTGGGAGAACATGATCGAAGGGCAGGCCAACCTCGCCGACGCCGTGCGCGGGAGCATGGAGCACGAGGAGAAGGGCAAGCGCTACCGGCTCGACGAGGACCACGCCGTGCTCCTCGTCCGCCCGCGCGGGCTGCACCTCCCGGAGCGCCACCTGCGCATCGAGGGCGAGGAGCCCGCCGGGGCGCTCATGGACTTCGGCCTGTACGTGCACCGCAACGCCGCCGAGCTGCTCGAGCGCGGCCGCGGCCCGTTCTTCTACATCCCGAAGCTCGAGTCGAGCGCCGAGGCGGCGCTCTGGCGCGACGCGTTCACCATCGCCGAGGACACGCTCGGCCTCGACCGCGGCACGATCAGGGCGACCATCCTGATCGAGACCCTGCCGGCCGCGTTCTGCATGGACGCCATCCTGTACGAGCTGCGCGACCACGTGACAGGGCTGAACGCCGGGCGCTGGGACTACATCTTCTCGGCCATCAAGTGCTTCCGCACGCGTCCCGACTTCGTGCTGCCGGACCGCTCGGAGGTCACGATGACGGTCCCGTTCATGCGCGCCTACACGGAGCTGCTCGTGAAGACCTGCCACGCGCGCGGCGCCCACGCGATGGGCGGCATGTCGGCGGTGATCCCGAGCCGCAGCGACGAGGAGGCCAACCGGCGCGCCTTCGACGCCGTGCGGGCCGACAAGCAGCGCGAGGCGGGCGACGGCTTCGACGGCACCTGGGTGGCACATCCCGATTCGGTGCCGGTGGCCACCGAGGCCTTCGACGAGGTGCTCGGGCAGCGCTCGAACCAGGTCGAGCGCCGGCGCGACGACGTGTCGGTCAGCGCCGACGAGCTGCTCTCGATCCCCGAGACGCCCGGCGAGGTGACCGAGGACGGGTTGCGCTCGAACGTGAACGTCGGGATCCAGTACATCTCGTCGTGGCTGCGCGGCAACGGCGCCGCGGCGATCTACGGGCTGATGGAGGACTCCGCGACGGCGGAGATCTCGCGGAGCCAGGTCTGGCAGTGGGTCCGCTATGCCACGGAGCTCGACGACGGCCGGGCGATCACCCCCGAGCTGGTGGGCGCGATCGCCGGGCTCGAGCTCGAGCGCATCCGGGAGGAGATCGGCGACGACGAGTGGTTCGAGGCCGAGGGCCGTCCGAAGCTGTCACGCGAGCTGTTCGAGCGGGTGGCGCTGAGCGGCCGCGAGTTCGTCGAGTTCCTCACGCTGCCGGCCTACGACGAGCTGCTGAAGCTCGAGAGCTGAGCCGGCGAGAGGCCTGCTAGGGCTAGGCCGCGTCGCGCTCGGCGTCGCGCAGCTCGCGGAGCGCGCGCTTGCGCTCGTCGCGGCTCGTGCGATCGAGGATCAGCACGCCGTCGAGATGGTCCATCTCGTGCTGGATCACGCGCGCCTCGAGCCCGGAGGCCTCGACGGTGCGAAGCTCGCCCTCCTCGTCGAGGGCGCGCACGCGGACGTAGACCGGACGCTCAACGTCGACGCTGACGCCCGGTATCGAGAGGCAGCCCTCGTCGAGCGCCTCCCGCTCGTCGCTCGCCCACTCGAGCTCGGGGTTGGCGAGCGCGATCACGGGCGCGTCGGGACCGACGCGGTAGACGAGCAGGCGCTGGGAGATGCCGAGCTGCGGTGCCGCGAGCCCCACGCCGAGGGCGTCCCCCATGATCGCCGCCATACGGCTCACCTGCAGGCGCAGCGAATCGTCGAAGCGGTCGACCGCGGTGGCGCTCGACTTCAGGACGGGATCTCCGAGCCGACGGATGAAGGAGATCGCGGCAACGCGCCGCGCCTCGAGCTCGGGGTCGAGGGGGGCTGCCTCGTCCTCGTCGCGCTCGATCTCGTCCGGTGTCTCCGCCATGACGGCGGAGTTTAACGGCGCCGCGCCAGCGCTTACCGCCGGGCGTGAGCCCCAGGGTGGCATCGCCTCACTGAGGGTCGACGTCGACGGCGAAGCTGGCGGCGCCGTGCGTGCGCTCGGCCGCCACCGCTTCGACCGCGGCTCGCACCGCGCCGATCGCCTTGTGCCGGTCGCGTGCGCGGACGACCAGCTGCGCCCGGTAGCGGCCCTGGCGCCGGAACAGCGGCGCCGGGCCGAGCGCGGGCACGCCGGCCGCGACGATTCGCTCCAGCACGGCGCGCGCCGCGACCAGCTCGGGCCCGGCCTCGCCGGCCGAGCAGACCACGCGGATCAGGTGCCCGAAGGGCGGGTAGCCGAGCAGCTCGCGCCGCTCGAGCTCGCCCGCGAGAAAGCCGCCGGCGTCGTGGCGGGCCGCCTGCTCGAGCGCGCGCGCCGACGGGTCGAGCGCCTGCACGATCACGCTCCCCGGGCGGGCGCCGCGCCCGCTTCGACCCGCGAGCTGCGCCACGAGGGCGAAGGTGCGCTCCTCGGCGCGGAAGTCGGGGAAGCGCAGCGTGGCGTCGGCGTCGAGCACAACGCCGAGCGTGACGTCGGGGAAGTCGTGACCCTTGGCCACCATCTGGGTGCCCACGAGGACGCCGGAGGAGGCGCGGTCGAAGCGGCGCAGCACCGAGGCCACGCCGGCCGCCGCCGCCACGTCGGAGTCGAGCCGGAACACCGGCAGCGGCGCCACGAGCGCCTCGAGCTCCTGCTCGAGCTGCTCGGTGCCGGAGCCGTGACGTGCAACGGTGACCGAGCCGCAGTCGGGGCAGGCACGCGGAACCGGCTCCCGGTGGCCGCAGTGGTGGCAGGCCATGCCGGCCGCCGCGCGGTGCAGCACGAGCGTGACGTCGCAGTTCGGGCACTCCCAGACCCGCGCGCAGGCGCGGCAGGACAGGAAGTTCGACCAGCCGCGCCGGTTGAGCAGCACGATCGCCTTCTCCTCGCCCCGGCGCACCTCGTCAAGTGCCCGCCGGGTGCGCTCGTGGAGGGCGCCGCGGCTGCCCGCCATGCCCACCAGCTCGACGGGCGGCAGCCCCCGGCCGTCGACCCGCGCGGGCAACCCGATGCGCTCGTAGCGCAGCATGCTCTCGGGCCGCGGGGTGGCGCTGCCGGCCACGAGCAGCACTTCCTCCTCGGCGGCGCGGCGCTCGGCGACGGTGCGCGCGTCGTAACGAGGGTCGCCCTCCTGCTTGTAGGAGCCGTCGTGCTCCTCGTCGATCACGATCAGCCCGAGGTCGGAGAACGGGGCGAAGACGGCCGAGCGTGGCCCAACGCACACGCGCGCCTCGCCGCGCCGCATGCGCCACCACTCGTCGTAGCGCTCGCGCTGCGAGAGGCGCGAGTGCATCACCGCCACGGCGTCGCCGAAACGCTCGACGAAGCGCCCCGCGGTCTGCGGCGTGAGCGCGATCTCCGGGACCAGCACGATCGCCGAGCGGCCGCGCTCGAGGGCGGCGGCCACGGCGCGCAGGTAGACCTCGGTCTTGCCGGAGCCGGTGACCCCGTGGAGGAGCAGCGGGCGGCCGCCGGCCTCGGCCCCGCCCTCGAGCCGAGCCGCGATCGCGTCAAGCGCGTGCCGCTGGTCGCCGGTGAGCTCGACTCGGGTGGCCGGCGCTCCGACGGGCTCGACGCGCGGCCGCCGCGGCGGCTCCGCGGCGTGCTCGAGCCGCAGGAGCCCTCGGCGCTCGAGGCTGCGAAGGGTCGAATGGGCACAGCCCGCCCGGCGCGCCAGCACCGCGGCCCCCACGGCCCCACCGGCCACGCCCTCGAGGGCCGCCCGCTGGCGGGCACCGAGCCGAGCCGCGCCCGCGAGCGCCTGCTCGCCGCCGGGGGTGATCGAGGCCCTGAGCGAGCGCCGCGGCCGCAGCGGGCGGGCCGCGCCGGTGCCCGTCCCGGGCGGCAGGACCAGTGCCAGCCCGCGAGCGGGCGTGGACACGTACTCGCGTGCCACCCAGAGGCCGAGACGCACGAGCGAGCCGGGCAGATCCGCCTCGAGCGCGGCGATCGGCTCGACCAGCCGCTCCAGCGGCAGCTCGCTCTCCTCGGCCAGATCGACCACGACGCCGAGCAGCCGCCGGCGGCCGAACGGCACGACGAGCATGCTCCCCACGCCCACGCGCTCCATCGGGCCCGCGAGCAGGTAGTCGAAAGGCCCGCGCAGGGCGCGCGCAGGGGTGAGCGGCTCGACCTTGGCGATCACCCGGCAAACGTACGACGGCGAGCGGACAGCCAATCTCAGGCACCATGTCCCTCTGGGGCGAGGCCCTCCTGCGCCCGGGCGACACCGAGCGCGACCTCGGCCGCTGGCGGGGCCGACGCTCGAGCACATGCTGAACCTGCGCCTCGGCGAGCAGGTGCGCCAGGCCGTGGTCGGTCAGGCGGAGCTCGAGAGCGGGCGCCTCCCCAGCGCGCAGCCGATAAGCGCCGGCTTCGTCGACATCGTGGGCTTTACGAGCCTCGGCGAGCAGGTGCCGCCCGACCGGCTGGGCACGGTGATCGGCGGCTTCGAGAGCTCACTCGAGGACGCGGTCGAGCCGCCGGTACGGCCGGCCCCGTGAACCTGGCCGCCCGCCTGACAGCGTTCGCCCGTCGCGGCAGCGTGGTGGCCTCACCAGAGGTGCGCGGCGCCGCCCGGCGAGGGCTACTCCTGGTCTGCGGTCGGCCGCCGCCGCTTCAAGGGCGTGAGCGGCGACGTAGAGGTGTTCCGCGTGCGCTCGGGCGGGTAGGCCGCGCCGGCCTACGCCCCCGCCGGCGCCGCGTTGCGCTCGCCCAGGCCGGCCGCTGAGCGCAGAAGGTCCGCCTTGTCGGTCTTCTCCCAGGTGAAGTCGTGGTCCTCGCGGCCGAAGTGGCCGTAGGCCGCCGTCTTCTGGTAGATCGGCCGGTGCAGGTCGAGGTACTCGCGGAAGGCGCCCGGGCGCAGGTCGAAGTGCTCGGCCACGAGCGCGGTGATCGTCGAGCGGGCGACCTTCTCCGTGCCGAAGGTCTCCACCATCACCGACACCGGGTGGGCCACGCCGATCGCGTAGGCCACCTGCACCTCGCAGCGCTCAGCCAGCCCGGCGGCCACGATGTTCTTGGCCACGTAGCGGGCCGCGTAGGCGGCCGAGCGATCGACCTTGGACGGGTCCTTGCCCGAGAAGGCGCCGCCGCCGTGGCGCGCCATCCCGCCGTAGGTGTCCACGATGATCTTGCGGCCGGTGAGGCCGGCGTCGCCCACCGGTCCGCCGATCACGAAGCGGCCCGTCGGGTTGACCAGGAAGCTCTTGCGGAGCTTCGTCGAGTCGTAGAGGTCGCGCGGCAGGATCGGCTCCACCACGTGCTCCCAGAGGTCGTCCGGGATCAGCGACTCGGCGCCCTCCTTGTGCTGGGTCGAGATCAGGAGCTTCTCGATCTCGACCGGCTTGCCGTCGCGATAGCGCACCGACACCTGCGTCTTGCCGTCAGGGCGCAGATACGGCAGCACCTCGGCCTGGCGCACGTCCGCCAGGCGCTTTGCCAGCCGGTGCGCGAGCGAGATCGGCAGCGGCATCAGCTCGGGCGTCTCATCCGACGCGTAGCCGAACATCATCCCCTGGTCTCCCGCGCCGGCCACGTCGAGCTCGTCGTCGTCGGAGGCGTCGGTACGCGCCTCGTAGGCCTGGTCGACTCCCTGCGCGATGTCGGGCGACTGCTTGTCGATCGCGTTCAGCACCGCCGCCGAGTCCGCGGAGAAGCCCAGGTCCGCGTCCACGTAGCCGATCTTGCGAATCGTCTCGCGCGCCACCTCCTGGATGTCCACGTAGGTGTCGGTCGAGATCTCGCCCGACACCACCACGAGGCCGGTGTTCACAAGCGTCTCGCACGCCACGCGGCCCGCCGGGTCGTCGCGCATCACGGCGTCGAGGACGCCGTCGGAGATCTGGTCGGCGACCTTGTCCGGGTGGCCCTCGGTGACGGACTCGGACGTGAACAGGAACTCGTTGTCGGTCAGCGGCTGGGTCGTCATGAGGCCGGGAAGGGTACACATGGCCTACCCGCTCGTCTTGAAGTCGATCACGAGCGGCACGCCCTGGAGCCCGTAACGCTCCCGCAAGCGGTTCTCGAGGAAGTATGCGTAGTCGCGCGTCACCCGCCCGCGGTCGTTGACCTGGATCGCGAAGCGCGGCGGCGAGGTCTCGAACTGGGCCATGTAGTAGAGGCGCAGGCGCTTGCCGCGCAGCGCCGGCGGCTCGCGCAGCGACTGGAGGTCCGAGACGAAGCGGTTGAGCTCCGGGGTGGGGATGCGCTCCGCCGAGAGGTCGGCGAGCGCGAGCGCCGCGGCAACCAGGCGCTTGAGCCCGCGGCCCGTGAGCGCCGAGACCGCCATCACCTGGGGGCGCTGGCGCAGCTTGCGCCCGCTGCGGCCCTTGGCGTCCTCGAGGTCCGTACGGGTGAGGTCCCACTTGTTGAGCGCCAGCACGGTGGCGCACTTCTGCTTCATCGCCATCTCGGCCACGCGCATGTCCTCGGTGGTGAGCCCCTCGCTCGCGTCGCAGACCACGATCGCGACCGCGGCGCGCTCCGCGGCCCGCTCGGAGCGCAGCTGGGCGTACCAGTCCACGCTCCCGGCGACCTTGCCGCGCGGCCGGAGCCCCGCAGTGTCCACGAGCACCACGTCCCGTCCCTCGAACGAGATACGCGTGTCGATCGAGTCGCGCGTGGTGCCCGCCACGGGCGCCACGATCACCCGCTCCTCGCCCAGCAGGCGGTTCACGAGCGACGACTTGCCCACGTTCGGGCGCCCGATCACGGCGAGCCGGGTGACCTCGCCCGCTTCGTCCCCGCCCGCGGGCAGGCGCGACACCACCAGGTCGAGCAGGTCTCCGGTCCCGAGGCCCTGAGTGGCCGAGACCGGCACGGGGTCGCCCAGCCCGAGCCCGTAGAACTCGGCGGCGAGCCCCTGCTGGCGGGGGTCGTCGACCTTGTTGGCGGCCACGATCACCGGCACGCGCCCGCCGCGCAGCTCGCGCGCCAGCTCGGCGTCGCCCGGCCGGAGGCCGGCACGCGCGTCGACCACGAACACCGCGAGATCGGCCTCTTGGATCGCCACGAGCGCCTGGCGGCGGATCTCCTCGGCCAGCTCGTGCTCGCCCGCGAAGTCCACTCCCCCGGTATCGATCAGTGTGAACGCCACGCCGTTCCAGTCGGCGTCCACCTCCTTGCGGTCGCGGGTCACACCGGCCTGCTCGTGCACCACCGCCTCGCGCGTGTCCGAGAGCCGGTTCACGAGCGTGGACTTGCCGACGTTGGGATAGCCGACGACCGCGACCGCCGGGCGCCTCACCGGGCGCGTTCCACGAGCTCGACGATCCGGGCGACCACCTCGTCGACCGACAGGCCGGTGGTGTCGAGCTCGACCGCGCCGGGGGCCACCGCCAGCGGCGAGTGCTCGCGGCCCATGTCCTGGGCGTCGCGCAGCGCCTGGTCGCGCAGCACCGTGTCGAGGTCCGTGCCGAGCTCGGCCGCGCGGCGCCGCGCCCGTTCCTCCGGCGAGGCGTTGAGGAAGACCTTCACGGCGGCGTCCGGCGCCACGACCGTGCCGATGTCGCGCCCCTCGGCCACCCAGTCGCCGGCGTCGAGCAGCGCCCGCTGCTTCTCCACGAGCGCCGCCCGCACGCGGTCGTTGGTGGCCACCTTCGAGGCGGCCTCCGACACCTCGGGCGTGCGGATCGCGTCGGTCACGTCCTCGCCGTTCGCGATCACCCGCTCGCCGAGCTGGATCTCGAGGCGCTCCGCCTGCTCCGACGCCGCTCCGCCATGGCGGAGCGTCATCAGGCCGACGGCCCGGTACATCGCCCCCGAGTCGAGGAAGGGGAAGCCGAGCGCCCGCGCCGCCGCGCGCGCGACCGTGCTCTTGCCCGCTCCCGCGGGCCCGTCGATCGCCACCACCATCGCCGCGGGAGGCTAACGGCGTGGCGAGCGCGCGCGGCCTACGTCGGCTTGGTGGCCATTGCCCAGATCGTTACGGCGTAGGCCAGCAGCACGATGCCGATCAGGATGCTCGCGGCTAGCGCCAGGCCGGATCCCTCGCCCTTCTCGGCGCGCACCCGGCGGGCGGCGATTCCCGCGCAGACGGTGGCGGCGATCAGGAACACCAGCGAGCTCTCCGAGGTGGAGTAGCCGAGGTTGATCCAGGCCGCGTCGAGGTCCGCGACGTTCTCCTCGTCCGCAAGCCACTGCGCCGCGACCCGCATCACGATCCAGGCCGGGATCGAGGCGAGCAGCAGCGCGCGGTAGCCGACCCTGAGCGCTGTGCCGGACCCGGCCCGCCCCGCGCCGGCCAGCGAGGTGAATGCCAGCACGAGCGCGCCCACGAGCACCATCGCGCCGAGCACGTGCAGGAACAGCGGCAGCTCCCAGCTGTCCGGCCGGGTGGCGGCCAGCGCGCTCACGCGCCCGGCTTCCAGACCATGAGCACGAGCAGGAGGATCACGAGCCCCGTGCGCAGCCAGTGCATGAGCGACGCGCGCCCCGCGCCCTCGCCGGACTCGAACTCGGCCCGCGCGCGGCGACCCGATTCGGTGGCGAACGCCCAGACCACGATCGCGCCGAGGATCCAGCCGTCCCAGACCTCGTAGCCGTCCACGTCGAGCGCGAGCCAGATGCCGAGGATCAGGGTGCCGAGCCCGCCGACGTCCCAGCAGATGTTCGCGACCGTGAGCGACCGCCCGCCGGTGTCGGCGCCGAGCGCGACCGCGCTGTAGGTGACCGCCGTGATCACAACAAGGAACGCGGCAAGGAGGTGCAGGAAGAGCAGCGTGTCGTACACCGGGCCCTGAACCCTATGGCCTTCAACGGCGGAAGGGGAAGCTCAGACGAGCGCGTGGAGGTCGGCCTCGAAGCCCGGGTAGGACACCGCCGCGGCGTCCATCCCGAGCACCTCCACGCCCTCGAGCGACGCCAGGCCGGCCACGGCGCCCAGCATCGCCATGCGGTGGTCGCCGCGCGCGTCGATGGTGCCGCCGCGTAGCCGCGAGCCGTCGCCGCGCACCGCGAAGCCGTCCTCGGTGGCTTCGATGTCGGCCCCGAGGGCACTCAGGCCCTCCACCACGCCGGCGATCCGGTCCGACTCCTTGAGCCGCAGCTCGGCCGCACCGCGCACCACGGTCTCACCGTTGGCGCACGCGCCCAGCAGGCCCACGAGCGTCAGCTCGTCGATCGCCAGCGGCACCTCGTCGGGCCCGACCTCGGTCGCCTCGAGCGGTCCCGACGCCACGTCGAGCTCGCCCACCGGCTCGCGGTCGCTCTCCGTGCCCGGCTGCTCCAGGTCGCCCACGATCACGGCCCCCATCCGCTGGGCGATGCGAAGGAAGCCCGTGCGCGTCCAGTTGAGCCCCACGTCGCGGACCACGATGCGCGAGCCGGGCACCAGCAGGGCGGCGGCCACGAGAAAGGCCGCGGATGAGGGGTCGCCGGGCACCACGATCTCCTCCAGCTCGAGCTCGTCCGTCGCCGCGACCGTCACGCGCGTGCCGTCGCGCTCGAACGGCGCGCGGGCGAGCCGGAGCAGGCGCTCGGTGTGGTCGCGGCTCATCGCCCGCTCCAGCACCGTGGTCGACCCCGCCGCCAGCAACCCGGCCATCAGCACGCACGACTTGACCTGCGCGCTCGCCACCGGCAGCTCGTACTCGATCCCCGTGAGCCGCGCTCCGCTGACCGTGAACGGCGGGTAGCGGCCCTCGCGCGCCTCCACCCCGGCGCCCATCGCGCGCAGCGGCTCGGCCACGCGGTCGACCGGGCGGCGGCGGATCGACTCGTCGCCGTCGAGGGTCCAGACCCCGCCGGGCACGCCGGCGAGCCAGCCCGGCAGCAGGCGCATCAGCGTGCCAGCGTTGCCCACGCCGATCAGCCCGCCGGTGGCCTCGAGCGGAGCGTGGAGGCCGACGCCGCGGACGAGCACCCGCCCGTCGCCGTCGCCCTCCTCGACGCCGGCGCCGAGCGAGAGCACGGCGTCGAGCGTTGAGCGCGTGTCGGCCGACTCGAGGTAGTTCACGATCCGCACCGGCTCGTCGCACATGGCGGCGAACAGCGCCGCCCGGTGCGAGATCGACTTGTCGGCCGGCGGGCGGTAGTCGCCGCGCAGCGGGCCGGCCGGCTCGAAGCGGGCGCTCGCGCTCACTCTTCGCCGACCGGGAAGCCGAGCCCGTCGATCAGCTCGCGGGCGCGGGCCGCCTCCTCGTCGCCCGCGATCCAGAGTGTCATCGCCCCCGAGCGCATGTCGGCTGCCGGCGCGAGTGCCATGTCCACGATGTTCACGCCCGCCCGCCCGAGCTCGAGGGCCACCTGGGCGACGATACCCGGGCGGTTCGGCACCGTGAGCTGCAGCTCGTGCACCTCCCCGCCGGAGAGCGCGGCCTCGACCAGGGTGCGGCGGTCGCGGCGCGCGCGGTCGTTCCAGCCGGCGGTGTCGCCGCCCTCGAGCAGCTCCTCGACCCGCTCGAGCTCGGCGCGGAAGCGCCGGATCTCCGTCACGATCGCCGCCCGGTTGGCCCGATAGATGTCGCTCCACATGGCCGTATTGGAGCCCGCAACGCGGGTCATGTCGCGGAAGCTCGGGCCTACCTGGCGGAGCGCCTCGCCGTGGTCGGCCAGCCGCTCGGCGGCCTGCGAGGCCAGCACGTTGGCGAGCACGTGCGGCAGGTGGCTGAACACGGCCACGAGCCGGTCGTGCGTGTCCGGGTCGACCGCCACCGGCCGCGCGCCGATGTCGATCAGGAAGCGGTGCAGGCGCTCGTAGAGCAGGCCCTGTGACTGCTCGTGCGGCGTGAGGTACCAGACCGCCCCCTGGAACAGGTCGGCGCGGGCGTGCTCGACGCCGGCGGTCTCCGCGCCCGCGATCGGGTGGCCGCCGACGAAGCGGGAGTCGCCGACGGCCCGAGCGAGGTCGCCCTTGGTGGAGCCCACGTCGGTGACCAGGCAGCCCGGCTCGGCGGCGGCGAGCGCCGCCTGGACGAGCTCCGGCAGCGCCCCGACGGGAGCGCAGGCGAAGCAGAGCTCGGCGCCAGCGAGCGCCTCCGCCAGCGAGTCCGCGGGCTGGTCGATCGCCCCCAGGGCGAGCGCTCGCTCGAGCCCGTCGCGCGAGCGCCCGTGGCCCACCACCTCGACGTCCGCGACGCACTCCTTCGCGGCCAGCCCGATCGAGCCGCCGACCAGGCCCACGCCGAGGACGGCGATCCTCACACCGTCGAGAAGGTCTTGCCCGCCAGCTCAGCCGCCGCCTCGAGCTTGCGCAGGTAGTCGGCGAACGCGTCGGCGTAGAGGGCCTGCGGCCCGTCGCAGACGGCCTCCTCGGGACACGGGTGCACCTCGACGATCACCCCGTCGGCCCCCGCCGCGGCCGCGGCGAGGGACAGCGGCTCCACGAGCGAGCGCTTGCCCGCCGCGTGGCTCGGGTCCACCACGATCGGCAGGTGCGTGAGCTCGCGCAGCACCGGCACGGCCATCAGGTCGAGTGTGAAGCGGTAGCTGGGCTCGTAGGTGCGGATCCCGCGCTCGCAGAGGAGCACGTTCTCGTTGCCCTCCTTGAGTACGTACTCGGCGGCCATCAGGAGCTCCTCGAGCGTGGCCGACAGGCCGCGCTTCAGCAAGACGGGCTTGCCCGCCCGGCCGACCTCGGTGAGCAGCGTGTAGTTCTGCATGTTGCGCGCGCCGAGCTGCACCACGTCGGCCACCTCGAGCACGGCGTCGAGGTCGCGCACGTCGAGCAGCTCGGTCACGATCGGCAAGCCGGTCTCGGCCCTGGCCTCCGCCAGCAGCGGCAGGCCGGCCTCGCCGAGGCCCTGGAACGAGTACGGCGAGGTGCGCGGCTTGTAGGCGCCGCCGCGGAGCATCTGCGCCCCGGCGTCCTTGACCATGCGGGCCGCGTCGAGCATCACCTCGCGCGACTCCACGGTGCACGGTCCGGCGATCGTGGCGAAGTGCTCGCCGCCGATCTTGCGCCCGTCTACCTCGACGACGGTGCGCTCGCCGCGTTTGTACTCGAGCGAGGCGAGCTTGTACGGCCTGAGTATCGGCACCAGGTGGTCGACCCCGGGAGCACCCTCGAGGCCGAGGTTGGCCACGTGCTCGCGGTCGCCGATCGCGCCGATCACGGTCACGAGCTCGCCCTCGGAGACGTGGGCGTGCGCGCCCACGGACTCGACCCGCTTCACCACCGAGTCGATCTGCGACCGGGTGGCCCCCTCTTTCATCACGATCATCATCTGTCCCTACAGCCTCTCAAAGTTGGTCGGTATGGCGATTGCGGAGCGGCGTCCGGCGGGGCGAAGGGAGTTCTCGCGGTGGCGGCCATGCGGCGGCCGCGGCCGGACGCCTAGCTAAATCGCCAGTAGGCGAGACGGTGCGCACCCGGCCAAGCCGGGTGCTTGCCCAAGACGGCACGGGCGCGCCGAGACGCGAGGGAGCTGCGAGTCGGCGTGGCCAGGCGGGACATCGCGACTAGTTGTAGCACGCCCCGGCGCTCACAGCAGCTCGTCGAGCACCTGGAGGAAGCGGTCGTTCTCGTGGCGCGTGCCGTAGGTCACGCGCATCCAGCCCTCCTGGCCGAGCGCGCCGCCGGCGCGCACGATGACGCCGCGCTGAGCGAGGCCGTTAACCACGGCGTCCTCGTCGCGCTCGCCGAGCGAGACCCAGGAGAAGTTGGCCTGGCTGTCTGTGGTCACGAGCCCGCGCTCCTCGAGCTCCGACTCCACGTGCACGCGCTCGATCGCCGTCTGCTCGACGCGACGCTCGAGCTCGTCCACGTGTCCGAGCGCCTCCACGGCGGCCGCCTGGGCGAGCGCGTTGACCGAGAACGGCTGGCGCACGCGGTCCACGGCCAGCCGGAATCGCTCGGAGCCGAGCGAGTAGCCCACACGCAGGCCACACAGCCCGTAGACCTTCGAGAAGGTGCGCAGCAGCACGAGGTTGGGATGGCGCCCGAGCAGGTCGAGCGACTCGTCGGGATCCTGGAGCGCCGAGAACTCCACGTATGCCTCGTCGAGGATCACCGCCACGTTGCGCGGCAGCTCCGCGACGAAGGCGCCGATGGCGTCGGGCGGCAGCGCCGTGGCGCTCGGGTTGTTCGGGTTGCAAACGATCACGATGCGTGTGGCGGCCGTGACCTCGCTCGCCATCGCCTCGAGGTCGTGCTCGCCCGCGTCGTTCAGCGGCACCGTGACGGCGCGCGCGCCCGCCATCGCCGCCATGTGCGGGTAGATCGAGAACGACGGCCAGGCGTAGACCACCTCCGCGCCCGGCTCGAGCATCGCCTCGCCGGCGGCCAGCAGCAGCTCGCAGGAGCCGTTGCCCACGGCCACCCGGCCGGCGGGCACACCGGTGCGCTCCGAGATGCGGCTGCGCAGCTTCCCCTTGGTCGGGTCGGGATACCGGTGCAGGGTGCGCAGCTCTGCCTCGATCGCCTCGAGCACCTGCGGGTGGGGAGCGAACGGCGTCTCGTTGGAGGCCAGCTTGACCAGCTCGCCGTCGAAGGCGTAGGTCGACGCCGCCGGGTACAGCGGGATGTCATCGACGCGGCGGTTGAACTCGATTCCTGGCACTACTGCGCTCCCTCCAGATCACGGCGGAGCGTGACCGCCTCGCGCAGGTACACGTGGCGAGGCTCCGTGTCCGGTTCCGCATAGCAGTGAAGCAGCACCCGGATCACGCGCGGCAGCGCGCCCGGCACGGCCACCTCGCGCGCGCAGAGCAGTGGCACGGCGCTCAGCCCGAGCCGGCGTGCGGCCACCGCGGGGAACTCGGCGTCGAGGTCGTCCGTGAGCGTGAAGATGCAGCTCACCATCTGCTCCGGCGCGAGCGCGTTGCGGTCCATCAGCTCGAGCACGAGCTCCTCGGTGGCCGCCAGGATCTCCACGGCGTCGTTGTCCTTCACGGTGATCGCGCCTCGCAGCGCTCGCAGCTTCACGGCGGGTGATTGTGTCAGCCGCGCCGCGCTGTCCGGCCGCGCCGCGGGGCGCGCGGGGCGGCGGCCCGCCGTAGGCGCTCGACCTCAGCCGCCGACAGGCGGCGGCTCTTGCCGGGCTCGAGCCCGCGCAGCCCCAGCGGGCCGAACGCCACCCGCTCCAGCTCGACCACCTGATGGCCCACGGCCTCGAGCATCCGCCGCACCTGGCGCTTGCGACCCTCGCGCAGCGTGATCTCGATCAGCCCGGGCCGCAGCTGGCGCGCGCGAGCCGGCGCCGTGCGGCCGTCGTCCAGCTCCACGCCGCCGCGCAGCGCCGCGAGCGCGTGCGGCGAGAGCCTGGCGGGCCGCACGCGCACCCGGTAGACCTTGCCCACGCCGTAGCGCGGGTGGGTGAGCAACTCGGCCAGCTCGCCGTCGTTCGTCAGGAGGATCAGGCCGGTCGTCTCCGCGTCGAGCCGGCCGACCGGGTAGAGGCGGCGGCGCGAGCGCACGAGCTCGACGACGGTCGGACGCCCGTGCGTGTCGCGCGCCGTGGACACCACCCCGGCGGGCTTGTTCACGGCGTAGACCACGCGCTCCTCGGGCGTGACCGCCCGGCCGTCCACCGCCACGCCGCTCGATTCGTCGACGTCCCGGGCCGGATCGCGCACCACCTCGCCCGCCACGCTGACGCGCCCTTCCGCAACCAGGGTCTCCGCCGCGCGGCGCGAGGCCACCCCTGCGTGGGCGAGGAACTTGGCGAGGCGCACGTCCTGCAGACTCGCAGGGACCGGCCCTGGCGCCGCGACCGTGTCCGGTCAGTCGACCGGGCGCAGGTGACGCCCGCCCCCGCCGCCTCCCGGACGCCCGCCGCCCTTCTTTGCGTACATGGCGGCGTCCGCCGCGCTCAGCACGTCGTCCGGCGAGAGCACCCCCTCCTCGAACAGCGCGAAGCCCACGCTCGCGGAGAGGTGCCCCCCGGGAACGGTGACCTCGGTGGCGATCGCCTCCGCGATCGTCTTGACCACCTTCTCGGCCTCGGGCGCCTGGGCGTGCGGGAGCAGCACCGCGAACTCGTCGCCCCCGAAGCGCGCCACGACGTCGGTCGCGCGCAGGCGGTTCCGCAGGACCGCGGCCACGCCCGCCAGCACGCGGTCGCCCGCGCGATGGCCGTACTGGTCGTTCACGTCCTTGAAGCCGTCGAGGTCGAGGACCAGCAGCGCTCCGTCCATGCCGTAGCGGCGCCCGTGCGACACGTGCCGCTCGAGCTCCTCCTCGAAGCGGCGGCGGTTGATCAGCCCGGTGAGCGAGTCGTGGTCGGCCAGGTGGCGCAGCCGGTTCTCGAGCTGACGGCGCCCCGTCACGTCCACGATCTGACCGAGCACGCCGAGCGAGGCGTCGTCCGGCCCGGGCACGTCAGAGGTATGGACCTCCACCCACAGCTCGGCCCCGTCGGCGCGCGCGAAGCGCCGCTCGATCTGCGTGCTGTCGGCCTCCTCGGGGTGGGCGAGCTCGGCGAACGAGCGCTGGAGCAGCTCGGCCTCGCTGTAGCCCGTCATCTCGCAGAGCACGCGGTTCACGCGCACGAAGCGGCCGTCGGCGCCGGAGAGGGCCATGCCGATCGGAGCGCTGTCGAACGCGAGCGAGAGCCGCTCCTCGGCCGCCGCGCGCCCGGTCGCCTCGCGCTCCTCCTCCGTCACGTCCGTGCCGTTGCTCACCACGTGCGTCACGCGCCCGTCAGGCCCGGTGAGGCCCGTGGTGGACCACCTGATCAGCCGCATGTCGCCCGAGCGCGTGCGCCAGTGAAGCTCGGCCACCACGGGCGACTCGCCGTCGATCAGCCGCTTCAGGATCCCGATCACCAGCGGATGCTCGTCGACCGGCGTGAGCGCCAGCAGCCCGTTCTCGCCCCTGAGCTCGTCTGCGCGGTAGCCGGTCAAGCGCTCGCACACCCGGTTCCAGCGCACCAGCTGACCGTCGGCATCGGCCACCACGATCGGCGACGCGGTAGCGTCGAGCACGGCGTCGAACAGATCGCCTGCGACCGGCACGGTGTCTCGCTTGCTGGACATGGCAGATGTCCGGGATTCATCGGAGCCCGACGCACAACTCTTGAACCAAGCTTCCCGATGGATCTCGTGCTTTTACACGAACGCCTCGCGGCTCGCGATGAGCCCGGCTTCCGCATGCGGCAGATCTGGGAGTGGGCGGCACGTGGCGCCACCTCGTTCGGAGAGATGACGAACGTGCCGGTGGCGCTGCGCGAGGAGCTCGCGGCGGACGTGCCGTTCTCGTCGCTCGAGCCGGTTCGCGAGGCGCTCGCCGCTGACGGAACGGAGAAGGCGTTGTTCGAGACACGCGACGGGCGCCCGGTCGAGGCGGTGCTGATGCGCTACCGCGACGGGCGCCGCTCCCTATGCGTCTCGAGCCAGTCCGGATGCCCGCTCACCTGCACGTTCTGCGCCACCGGCCAGATGCGGTTCGGCCGCAACCTGAGCGAGTCCGAGATCCTCGACCAGGCGCTCCACTTTCGCCGCAAGGAGGCGGTGAACCACGCCGTGTTCATGGGCATGGGCGAGCCGCTTATGAACATCGACGCCGTGCTGGCGGCCTGCGAGCGGCTGCCGGACGTGGGCATCGCCCATTCGAACACCGGCGTGTCGACCGTGGGCTGGATCCCCGGGATCGAGCGAATGACGGCGGAGGGCCCGCCCGTCCGGCTGGCGCTCTCGCTCCACGCCGCCGACGAGGAGCTGCGCTCGCAGATCATGCCGGTGAACGAGCGCTACCCCCTGCGCGACGTGCTCGACGCTTGCCTGCGCTGGCACGAGCGCCGCCGGCGGCAGGTGTTCGTGGAGTACCTGATGCTGGGCGGCGTGAACGACCGTTACGAGCAGGCGATCGCGCTCGCCGAGCTGCTCGAGCCGCGCCGCGCGTTCAAGGTCAACCTGATCCCCTACAACCCGACAGACGCCGGCTACCGTGGCTCGAGCCGAGAGGCGATCGCCGCCTTCAGGGCCGCGCTCGAGGAACGCGGCGTCAGGGCCACCGTGCGGCTCACGCGCGGGCGCGACATCGACGCCGCCTGCGGACAGCTGGCTGCGCGGGAAGGTCGCTCAGCGCCGGCGAGTCTTGGCTGACGTGATGTTCGAATAGGCCGAGTTGCCGCCGGCTCCCGTGGCCCGCACCCGGTAGGAGTACTGCGTGTTGCGCGCGAGGCCGGTGTCCACGTGGGAGGTCACGTCGCGGCCGACGCTCGCGACCTGGGCGAAGTTCGTGCAGCCCGCGCCGAGGCAGCGCTCGATCGCGAAGCCGGTCTCGGTCCCCGCGTTGTCGCGCCAGCGCAGCTGGATCGCGCCGGCCGAGACGCCCGTGGCGGAGAGCTCGGTCGGCGCGAGCAGCGCTGGCGCGGCGCCCGCGGCGAACTTCAGAGTCACGATGTCGTCGGCCGTGCCGCCGATCGAGAGGTAGTTGCCCCAGGACGTTCCCGTGACCCAGGCGGCGTCCGCGCCGTCCACCGCCAGCGCCGCCGCACGGTCACCACCTTGGCCGGCTCCCTCGAAGCGGTGGCGCCACAGCTCGCGGCCGTCGGCCCCGTAGCGGATCGTCAGGTAGTCCTCGTCGTGATTGAAGACGTCAACCACCGTGCCGGCAACCGTGGCGGACCCGCCGGCACCCGCCGCCACGCCCACCACCCTGAGCGCGTCGCTCGGCTCGAGCGCCAGCTGGGTCAGCCAGCTCCGGGCGCCCCCGGCGTCGTACTTGGCGACTGCCGAGCCGGCCGGCGTTCCGATGAGGGCGCCCGCGAGGAAAACAGCGCCGGACCCGTCCACGTCGACGGCGTCACCACCCGCACCTTCGCCCTCGATCGTCTGGATGAGCTCGCCGGCGGCCGTGTAGCGCAGGGTCACCGGGAAGGGCACGGCGTACGGGCTGGCGTTCTCGGCAGTCGTGCCGGTGATCGCGATCCGTCCGGCGGCGTCGAGGTCCATGTCCCGGGCGCGTTCGTGGCTGATCGCGGTCGCGGTCCAGCGCCGCTGCCCTACCACGGCGCCCTGCGGGTCGTAGGTCAGCGTCTCGATGTCCGCCGTCATGCCGTCGCCCGTGTTCATCGTCTGTCCCGTGAGCACGAGGTTGCCCCCCGGCGCGAGCGCCATGTCCGCCGGGCGATCGTCACCCGAGCCCGGCCCGCTATGACGGCGCTCCCACAGGACCGCACCCGCGGGGCTGAGCTTCAGTGTCGCCCAGTCGTAGCCCTGCCCGTAGGAGAAGCCGCTGACGTAGACGTTGCCGCCGCCATCGACCGCCACGTGGTGCGCGAGGTCGGTGTTGTTACCGGGGCCGTTGTAGCGCCGCGCCCAGCGCTCGCTGCCGTCGGGCCCGAACTTGACCACCAGGTAGTCGAGGTTGTTGTTGAAGATCACGCCGTCGCCCACGTGGCCGGCCGCGTAGACGTTGCCGGCGCCGTCCACGGTCACGGCGGAGGCAGTCCCCCCGAAGCCGCCGAGGGAACCGCTGTAGGTGCGCCGCCAGAGCACGGTTCCCGCGGGGCCGAGCTTCACGACGGCGAACGTCGCCTGGCTCCCGGCGGTGTCGACGGACCCGCCGATGAAGACGTTGCCGGTGGCGTCGACGGTCATCGCACTCGCGTTGTCGTATCCGCCGCCGTGGAAGCCGAACGTCTGCGGCGCGCTTGCCAGGGCGCCGGCGGGAACAGCGAGAACCATCAGGAGGAGGGCACCGGCGAGAGTTGAGCGCAAGATCCTCATGCCGCGTCGCAAGTACTACGGCGGAGCGGCCTGATGGGATTGGTTCAGCCCCCGCCGGCGGGAATGCGAGCGGTGAGGGAGGCTCCCCGCGCGCCGCTCAGCCTGACCAGCGCCACCTCGTGCACAGGGACCGGAAGGAGGCGGGCCCAGGCGCGACCCTCGCTCTCAGGCTCGAAGCTCCCGAGCACGCGGCCGGTTCCGTCCCGCGCCGTGATCCGTACGCGCCAGCGCTGGTCGTCGCCGATATCGTCGAGGATCACCATCAGCCAGGGTGTCCTGCCCTGATAGCCGAAGACGAGACCCTGGCGCCGCCCCTGTCCGTCGCGCAGGTCGGCTACGGCGAAGTACTCGCCTCCGGCGTGCGCCAGCACGTCGCCGTACATCGCGCCCAGGTCGCGCTCGTCGCGCGTGGCGGACAGCGTCACCCAGCTGGCCACGACGGCGGCCGCGAGCGCTGCCGCGGCGGCCACCAGCAGTGGTTGCCAGCGCCGGCGACGCGGCGATCGCGGCCGATCCTCCCGCACGGCGTCGAGCACCCGGCTCTCGAAGCCCGGCGAGGGTTCGTGGGCGGGAGCGGCGCCGAGCACCTCCTGCGCCACCACGGCCAGCTCCGCCAGATGCGCCCGACAGCCGGGACAGGCGGAGGCATGATCGAGGATCCGCGCCCTCTCCTCGCCGTCCAGCACGCCCAGCGCGAGCTCTGGCGCGGCGGCCCGGATCTCGTCGCACGGGACGCCGCTCACGGCCCGTTCACCTCCAGCTGCGCGTGCAGCTTCAGCATGGCGGTGCGGATCCGCGTCTTGATGGTGCCGAGCGGAGCGTCCTCGATCGCGCTGATCTCCCGGGCGGTGCGCCCGAAGAAGGCCGCGAACGCGAGCGCACGACGCTGTTCGGCGGGCAGCGCGGCGATCGCCGACCTCACCCTGCAGGCCTCCTCGGCCGCAAGCCCTCTCTCTTCAGGGCCGGCCTCGGTTACCGGCAGCTCCAGGAACAGGAGCGCCGACGGATCCATCGGAACCGCGCGGCGGAGCCTCAGCATGTCGACCGCCACGTTCCGGGTGATCGTGAGCAGCCACGGCGCCACCCCGCCGCGAGCCGGGTCGTACGCCTCGGCGTGGCGCCACGCGCGTACGAACACCTCCTGGGCCACCTCCTCCGCATCGCCCCGGTCCGCGAGGATCGTCAGAGCGAGCCCGTACACGCGGCTTTGGAAGCGGCGTACGAACGCCGCGGCCGCCTCCGGATCGCGCGACGCCATCCCGGCGAGCAGCGCTTCATCCGAGACACCCCACACACCGTTCTACGTACAGGATCGCCGTCCGGATTGGTTCGTCCTGTCATTCGTGGCCCCGAACGGCAGGAACGCAATCCCGGCTGCGAATCCCGAAGCCATGGTGTCCGCGATGTGATGTTCCGTCGCGTGGCGCGACCCTTCCGCTTCGCGGTCCGTGAGGACGAGTTCCTGCCGGTGCTGAGCGCCGGGGCCGTGCTCCACCAGCTGATCGGCATCGGGATCGTCGTCGAGATCCTCCGGCGGCTGGGGTTCGCGTTCGTGACCGTGAGGCAGCGGGAGCGGACGGAGAAGCGCGCGGGCCCCGCCGAGCGCTAGCCCGGAGCGGCCTGCGTTCGCTGCTCACCGGCCCGCAGCAGGCGCTCGCGCAGCTCGCCCTCCTGCTCGGGGGTCGGGTCGAACGCGAGCGGGTCGGGCAGGGCGTCGAGCGCTCCGAGGCCGAACAGCTTCTGGAACAGCTCGGTGCTGCGGTAGAGCACCGCGCCGAAGCGGGAACGGCCGGACTCCTCGATCAGGCCGCGCTCGAGCAGCGTGCCGACCGCGGATTCGGAGGCCACGCCGCGGATGCGGGCGATCTCGGGGCGGGAGACGGGCTGCAGGTAGGCCACGATCGCGAGGCTTTCGGCCTGCGCCTGGGTGAGCGGCGGCGTGCGCGGCTTGGCAAGCAGGCGCCGCGCCGCGCGCTCGGCGACCGGGTCGGTGGCGAGCGTGAAGCCGCCGGCCACCTCGCGCAGCACCACGCCGCGGTAGCCCTCCGCGTAGTGCTCGCGCAGGCGAGCGAGCGCCTCCACCACCTCGCCCTCGGACACCTCGCAGGCGTCCGCGAGCCGCTCGACCGACACGGGCTCCGCCGACAGGAAGAGGAGCGCCTCGACGGTGCGGGCCAGGTCGTTCATGTGGCGCTCACCGAGATCGGGCCGAACGGCACCTCCTGCTCCCAGCGTGCCTCGCCGGCCTTGTAGAGCTCGAGCAGCGCGAACAGCGTGACCGCCTCGGTGAGCCTGTCGGCGCCCTCGACGGCCTCGTCGAACGAGAAGCTGCTGCGGCGCGCGAGCAGCTCCCTGAGGTGCGTGAGGCGCTGCTCCACGGACACGGCGGGGCGGCGCACGTGGCGCAGGTCGAGCGGCGGCGGGATCGCAAGCAGCTCCCCGATCGCGCGGGCGAGCAGCTCGGGCTCGTAGGCGCGCTCCGCGACGGCCACGGACACTCGCCGCAGCTCGGGCGGCAGCGGCGCCAAGCGGTAGCGGTAGCCGTGCTCGGCGGCGAGGCGCTCCTTCAGGTGCTCCGCGGCCTGCCGGTAGCGGTGATACTCGAGCATACGCGCGAGCAGCTCGTCGGCCGCCTCGGAGGGCTCGAGGTCGAAGCCCTCCTCGTCCTCGGCCGGCAGCATCAGCCGCGACTTGAGCTCGAGCAGCGCGGCGATCAGCACGAGGAACTCGGTGGCCGCCTCGAGGTCGAGCTCGCCGGCGCGCTCGAGATGCTCCACGTAGGCGAGCACCACCTCAGCCAGATCGACCTCGAGCAGATCGATCTCCTCCCGGAGGACGAGCGTCAGGAGCAGGTCGAAGGGTCCGTTGAAGACCTCGAGGTCGAGCTCGAGCGCGGCGATCGACACGCGGCGGATGCTAGAGGCGGACGCCGACGTCAGCGATCAGGAGCGTCCAGACGAGCGCTAGAGCAAGGACCACGAGCAGCGGCCGGACGAGCGGGCGATCGAGCGCCTTCATATCCTTGTGATCGGCGTTACAAGGAGCGGCTTTAGCCGACGGGTCCGATCCCCATCGCGGCGCGCACCTCGGCGATCGTCGCGGTGGCGATCTCGCGGGCGCGCTCGGCTCCCCTCGCGAGCGTGGCCTCGAGCGCCCCCTCGTCAGGGCGAAGCTCTGCGTAGCGCTCCCGCACAGGCGCCAGCATCTCCACGAGCGCGTCGCCCGCCGCCGTCTTCAGCGCGCCGTAACCTTGGCCCTCGAACTGGCGCTCCACCGCCTCCGGCGCGGTCCCGCTCGCCACGGCGAGCATGTCGATCAGGTTGGTCACGCCCGGCTTGTCCGGCGCGCGCACGATCTCGCTGCCGGAGTCGGTCTGCGCCCGCTTGATCTTCCTGCGGATCGCATCGGGCTCCTCGTCGATGTACACGAGCCCGGCCTCGCCGCTGCTCGTGGTGGACATCTTCGCGCCGGGCTCCTGGAGGTCCATCACCCGCGCGCCGAGTTTGGGGATCACGTGCGCCGGCTCGACCAGCAGGTCGCCATAAGTGGCGTTGAAGCGCCGCGCGATCTCGCGCGCGAGCTCGATGTGCTGGCGCTGGTCGTCGCCGACCGGCACCTCGTCGGTCTTGTAGAGCAGGATGTCCGCCGCCTGGAGCACCGGGTAGAGGAACAGGCTCGTGCGGACCAGCTCCTGCTCACGCGACGACTTGTCCTTGAACTGGTGCATGCGCAGCAGCTCGCCGTAGGCGGCCACTGCGCACAAGAGCCAGGTGAGCTCCGTGTGCTCGCGAACGTCTGACTGACGGAACAGGATGCAGCGCTCGGGGTCGAGGCCCGCCGCGATCAGCGTCGCCGTGGTGTCGAGCACATAGCGCGGCAGCTTCCGCGGGTCGTAGGCGACGCTCGTGGCGTGCAGGTCGACCATGCAGTAGATCGCGGGATCGCCGCGCTCCTGGCCGTCGACCCAGCCCCGGATCGCGCCTATGTAGTTGCCCACGTGCTTGCGACCGGTGGGCTGGATGCCGCTGAAGATGCGCATCGGGCGCGGGCAGTCTGTCACAGCGGCTCTACGGCGCGGGGAAGGCGCGCACGACCACCCTGATGCGCTCCGTGGCGTTGTTCACGTAGCCCTTGAGGTTCCAGGTCGCTTCGAGCGGCTGGACGTTGCCGGCCGAGTCGCTGGCGCGCGAGCACAGCAAATGTTCGCCCTCGACCGCGTCCCAGGGGAAGCGCCATCCGCGCCAGGCGGCCGGCCCCAGCGGGGGCTCGAGCTCCGCGCCGGCGAAGCTCTCGCCGCCGTCAGAGGACACCTCCACGCTCACGATCTCGCCCTGGCCCGACCAAGCGCGCCCGCGCAGCAGCACCGGCCCAGGCTCCAGGTGACGCTCGCGGGTCATGAAGTCGGGCACGCCCGGCGGCACCATCAGCGAGCGCGGGAGCATGCGCGTGACCGGCTCGCCGGCCACGCCGTCGGCGTCGTAGAGCCGGTAGCCGACAGCGTTCTGGTAGCCCGTGAAGGGCTCATCGAGCAGGGTGATCCGCGCCAGCCACTTCACGTTCTGCATGCCATACCAGCCCGGCACCACCAGTCGCAGCGGGAAGCCGTGCTGGGGCGGCAGGGGCCCGCCGTTCATCTCCCAGGCGAGCAGTGCCTGCTCGGCCTCGGCGATCGGCAGGGCGCGCTCGTAGTCCTGCTCCTCGCCGCCCTCGACACCGTGGTCGAGGCCGGTGAACAGCACCTCCACCGCGCCGTCCGCCACTCCGACCTCCTCGAGCAGCGGCCGGAGCGGCGTCCCGCCCCACTCCGCGGTGCCGACCGCCTCCGTGAGCCAGGGCTGACTCAGCGGCCGCGGCTCGAGCAGCGCGCGGCCGTTGCCGGCGCACTCGAACGTGACCGGCATCGTTACGCGCTCGCGTGCGCGCAGGTCGTCGAGCGAGAGGCTCATCGGGCGAGCCACCGCCCCGCCCAGCTCGAGCCGGAAGCCCTGCGGCTCCACGACCGGGATGTCGTAGTGGATCAGCAGGTAATGCAGCCCCGCGGGCGTGATCGGATAGCTGAGCGCCTCGAGCGGCAGGCCGTGGTTGCGCGCGGCGAGCCGAAGCTCCTCGGGCGTGATTCCCTCGGAGGCAACCGTGCCGGCGGGAGTCGAGGCCACGCGCTCATCCTACGAGACCGGCGCGGTCACAACCGCACCCCGCCCCGCACAACGTCCCGGAGTTGTGGCTGGAGCAGATACTCCGGGACGTTCATCCCCGGGGGGGTGGCCTCAGGTCGCGATGCCGCCGGTCCAGCCGTCGCCAACTCCCAGGATCACGCTGAGGCAGGCGATGCCCGCCACCACCGCGCCGGCCACGCAGGGCCGCAGCGCCCGGACCGCGTACGCGTAGAGCGAGGCCAACACGCCGAGCACGAGCGCGAGCGGGGTGAAGAACAGCAGCGAGATCGCTCCCGCCACCACGAGCACCCAAGCGGCCTGGCGATCGCGCTGCCTGCTCAGGTCCTTGCTGCCCGGAGCGATGCCTCCCATTCCCGCCACGGCAGACTCGTTCCCCCGCGAGCGGGGGCCGAAACAGCGCTAGTCCGCCGCCTCGCCGTTCTCCGCCTCCGGCCGCCAGCGCACCACCGGCCGCTTGGCGGCTCCCGCCTCGTCGAGGCGCCTGACCGGCGTGGTGTGGGGCGCCGTGCGGGCCACCTCGGGGTCCTCGGCGGCCTCCTCGAGGATCTCGCGGATCACGCGCGCGAACCCGTCGAGCCGCTCCTTCGTCTCGGTCTCCGTGGGCTCGACCATCAGCGCCTCGTCGACCAGCAGCGGGAAGTACACCGTGGGCGGGTGCACGCGGTGGTCGAGCAGGCGCTTGGCGATGTCGAGCGTCTTCACGCCGAGCTGCTCCTTGGCGCCGCGCCCCGACACCACGAACTCGTGCATGCAGGTGCGGTCGAACGCGATCGGGAGGTACTCGCCGATCCCGTCCTCGGCGAGCAGCGCCTTGAGGTAGTTCGCGTTCAGGACAGCCATCTGCGACACGTCCTTCAGCCCGTCGCCGCCAAGCGAGCGGATGTAGGCGTACGTGCGCACGAACACCCCGAAGTTCCCCTGGAAGCCGCGCAGCTTGCCGATCGACTTGGGGCGGTCGACGTCGAGGTCGAAGAGGGGCTCGGAGCCGTTGTCGCCGCGGCGCTCCACCACCTGCGGCACGGGCAGGAAGGGCTCGATGCGGTCCGAGCAGGCGATCGGGCCGGCGCCCGGGCCGCCGCCGCCGTGCGGCTGGGTGAACGTCTTGTGCAGGTTGAAGTGGACGATGTCGAAGCCCATGTCGCCGGGCCGCGCGAGCCCCATCACCGCGTTCAGGTTCGCTCCGTCGTAGTAGAGCGTGGCGCCCACGTCGTGAACGATCTCGGCGATCTCCTCGATCTTGCGGTCGAAGAGCCCCAGGGTGTTGGGGTTCGTGAGCATCAGGCAGGCCACGTCCTCGCGTGCCTTCTCGCGCAGGTCGTCGAGGTCCACCCCGCCCTCGTCGTTCGTGCCGACCTTGACCACCTCGTAGCCCGCCATCGTGACGGTGGCGGGGTTGGTGCCGTGGGCGGTGTCCGGCGTGAGCACGCGCGTGCGCTTCTCGCCGGCGTCCTCGTGGTAGGCGCGCGTGAGGAGCAGCCCGGCCAGCTCTCCGTGCGAGCCGGCGCTCGGCTGGAGCGACACGTGCGGGAGCCCCGCCACCTCCGACAGCGCGCCCTGGAGCCGGAACATCAGCTCGAGCGCGCCCTGGGCGTACTCGGGGTCCTGGAGCGGGTGCAGGCGCGCGTGGCCCGGCAGCGCGGCCACGCGCTCGTGCAGCTTCGGGTTGTGCTTCATCGTGCAGGAGCCGAGCGGGTAGAAGCCCTCGTCGAGGTGGAAGTTCTTCGAGGACAGCGTGGTGTAGTGGCGCACGAGCTCCGGCTCGGAGACCTCGGGCAGCTCCGCGGGCCGCTCGCGGCGGGCGCCCGCCGGCAGGAGCTCCTCGATCGGCACCTGCGGCACGTCGTCGGCGGGCGGCGTGAAGGCGCGCCGGCCCTCGCGTGAGCGCTCGAAGATCGTGAGCGTGTCGTCGTTCACGCCGGGACCTCCTCGCGCGCGCCCGCCGCGAGCGCCGCCAGAGCGTCGATCTGCTCCTTGGTGCGGCGCTCGGTGATCGCCACGAGCAGGCCGTCCTCGTACTCCGGGTAGTCGCGCCGGAGCCGGTAGCCGGGGTTGATCCCCTCGGCGCGCGCCTTCTCCACGAAGCCGTCGAGATCCGGCACCCGGACCGCGAACTCGCGCACGACGGGACCGGGGTTGATCGGATCGAAGCCGAGCGACTCGCGCGCGTAGTGCGTGCGGCGGAGCATCAACTCGGCCAGCTCGACGAGCCCGCGCTTGCCGAGCCAGGACAGGTAGACCACGCCGGCGAGCGCGTTCAGCGCCTGCGCGGTGCAGATGTTGTGGGTGGCCTTCTCGCGGCGGATGTGCTGCTCGCGCGTCTGAAGGGTGAGCACGAAGCCGCGCCGGCCGTCGAGGTCGCGCGTCTCGCCCGCGATCCGGCCCGGCATGCGGCGCAGGAAGCGCTCGCTCGCCGCGAAGAAGCCGAAGGAGGGGCCGCCGAAGTCGAGCCGGTTGCCGAGCGTCTGGCCCTCGCCCACGCACAGGTCGGCCCCGAGCTCGCCGGGAGGCTTGAGGATCCCGAGCGGCAGGGGGTCGGCGGCGCACACGATCAACGCGCCGGTGCTCTTGCCCACCTCGGCCAGCTCGCCGAGCTCCTCGACGGTGCCGAGGAAGTTGGGCTGCTGCACGAACACCGCGGCGGTGTCGTCGTCCACGGCGGCCGCCAGCGCGTCCCGGTCGGTGGCGCCCTCGGCCGTGAGCGGCACCTCGACCACCTCCATGCCGTAGCCGGCGGCGTGGGTGGCGAGCGCCGCACGCGAGTGCGGATGCAGGCCGCGCGAGGCAACGAGCCGGGTGCGCCGCGTCTCGAGCTTGGCGAGGTACCCGGCGGCGGCCACGGCGCTCGGCCCCTCGTACACGGACGCGTTCGAGACCGGCAGCCCCGTGAGCTCGGAGATCGCGGTCTGGAACTCGAACATCACCTGCAGCCCGCCCTGGGAGACCTCAGGCTGGTAGGGCGTGTAGGGCGTAAGGAACTCCGAGCGCGACAGGAGCGTGTCGATCAGCGCGGGCACGTAGTGGTCGTACATGCCGGCGCCGAGGAAGGTGACCTCCTCGTCGGCATGGCGGTTGCGGCCGGCCAGCGCCGACAGCTCCTCGTGGACCTCCTGCTCCGAGAGCCCGTCCGGAAGGTCGATCCCACGCCCCAGCCGCACGCTCTCCGGGATGTCGGTGAACAGCTGATCCAGCGAGCCCGCGCCGATGGCCGCGAGCATCGCGCTCAGATCCTGGTCTGTGACTGAGGTGTATCGACTCAAGAAAGCAGGGCCTTGTAGGCCTCAAGGTCTAGCAAGCCGTCCACCTCGCTCGGATCGGACAGCTTCACCTTCACCATCCAGCCCTCGCCGTACGGGTCCTCGTTGACCTTCTCGGGGCTGTCGGCGAGCGCATCGTTCACCTCGATGATCTCCCCTGAGAGCGGTGCGAAAACGTCCGAGACGGCCTTGACCGACTCCACCTCGGCGTAGGACTCATCCTTCTTCACCTGGGCGCCGACCTCGGGGGGATCGAAGAACACCACTTCGCCGAGCGCGTCCTGGGCGTACCAGGTCACGCCGAACACGGCCTCGTCGCCGTCGATGCGTGCCCAGTCGTGCTCGGGGTGGTACTTGAGGTCGTCGGGGTAGCTGGCCTCGGCCACGTCACTCCTTTGCGTAAAGCGGTTTCTCTCTCACCTCGGCGGCGCGGGCCTTGCCGCGCACGTCGATCTCGATGGTCGTACCCGGTTCGGACGCCGAGAGCGGCACGTAGCCCATCCCGATGCCGGTGCCGAGGCAGGGCGAGAGCGAGCCGCTCGTGACCACGCCGTCGCCGTGCTCGGTCCTGATCGGGTTGTCCTGGCGCGGAATGCCGGGGCCGGTGAAGGCGAACGGCACGAGCGCCTCGGCCGGCTCGACCTCGCGCAGCGCGTCGGAGCCGATGAAGCCGGTGTCGAGCTTGCAGCACCAGCCGAGGCCCGCCTCGATCGGATTGCGGTCCTCGGAGAGGTCGTTGCCGTACAGGTGGAAGCAGACCTCGAGGCGCAGGGTGTCGCGCGCTCCCAGGCCGGCGGGCTTGACGCCCTCTGCCTCGAGCGCGTCCCACACCGCCCCGGCGGCGTCGGGCGGAAGCATCAGCTCGCAGCCGTCCTCGCCGGTGTAGCCGGTGCCGCACACGAGCGCCTGCGCGCCGGCAAGCAGCAGCTCCGCGGTGCGCATGCGGGCGGGAAGCTCGCCGTCGGCCAGGCGGCCGAGCGCCGCGCGCGCGCCGGGGCCCTGCACGGCGAGCATCGCCCAGTCGGCATGCGCGTCCTTCACCTCGACGTCGAAGCCCGAAGCCTGCCGGCGAAACCAGTCCAGGTCCTTGTCGTGGTTGGCGGCGTTCGTGACCGTGAGGAAGCGGTCGGAACCGAGCCGGTAGCTGAACAGGTCGTCGAGCACGCCGCCGTCCTCCCTGCACAGCACCGAGTACTGGGCGCCGCGCTCGGCGATTCGGGTCACGTCGTTCGACAGGATCCGCTGCAGGAAGGCCTCGGCGTCGGGGCCGGAGGTCTCGATCTCGCCCATATGGGAGACGTCGAACATGCCGGCGGCCGTGCGAACGGCCACGTGCTCCTGGCGGATGCCGTCGTACTGAACGGGCATCTCCCAGCCGGCGAAGGGAACGAGCCTGGCGCCTGCGCGCTCGTGGCGCTCGTAGAGCGGCGTGCGGCGAAGGGTGTCCGTGGAGGCGGCTTCCAAGCGACCCGCAGGCTACTCCAGCAGCGCTCCGGCCACCGCGAGCGCGACCTCGGCCCGGCTGCGGAGCGATTCGCGGCTCACCCACTCGTGAGGAGCGTGCGCCCCGCCCCCGCGCGGGCCGAGCCCGTCGATCGTGACCGCGATGCCCGCCGCCGCCAGGTGACTCGCGTCGCTCGCGCCCCCGCGGCCCGAGGCCACGAGCGGCCGGCCGAGCGCCGCGGCGGCGGCGGCCAGCGGCACCGCGGTGGCCGCGCGCGAGTCCATGCCGGGCCAGGCGCGCAGCATGGTCGTCTCGAGGCGCACGTCGTCGATCTGCTCGGGCAGCGCCTCCAGCAGCGGCGCGAACGCATCGAGCCCGTCGGCGCGCAGGTCGCAGATCAGCTCCCCGTCGGGCGGCACAACGTTGAAGGCGTGGCCGGAGCGCAGCACCGTGGGCACGGCCGTGAGCCGCTGCGGGCCGTCGGGATCGGAGGCTCCCGCCACCTGCTGTGCCACGCGCGCGAGGGCGAGCAGGGCGCTTCGCCCCTTGTGCGGTGCCGAGCCCGAGTGCGCGGAGCGCCCGTGTGCCCCGACCACCAGTGTCCCGGCCGCCTTGCGCGCCACGATCACGGCTTCGTCGCCGTCGGCCGTGCGTTCGCCCGCCTCGAAGCAGAGACATGCGTCGAAGTCCGCGAAGCGCTCCGCATGCGCGAACGGCGCCGTGCGCCACTCCTCGTCGTTCACGAGCAGCACCGCCACCTCTGCGTAGCGCTCGGGCGTCGCCGCCAGCTCGCGCATCACGCCGAGCCCGAGCGCCACGCCGCCCTTCATGTCGACAGCCCCGGAGCCCGTCAGCCGGTCGCCCTCGCGTTCGAGCGGCCGGTGCTGCTCGTGGGGGATCACGGTGTCGAGGTGGCCGAGCAGCATGAGCCGGCGCCGCCCGCTTCCGCGCAGCCTGCCCACGAGATCCGGGGCGTGGTCGGCCGTCGAGCAGGTCACGCGCTCGATCTCCGCCTCCGGGGGCATGAAAGCGCTCGCCAGAGCCACGCACTCCTCGGCGCCCGCGCGGTCGCCGGACGGCGAGGACACGCCCACGAGCGCCTCGAGCTCGCGCTCGGCGCTCGTGGCCAGCCGCTCGGCGTGCTCGATCAAGGCGCTTCTACTGGCCTCGTGAAGTGAGGGCGCGCATCGCCTCGAAGGCCGTGGCCGTCTCCCCTGCGGGGATCTCGGTCAGTCTCTGAGGAACGACGGGACGTCGATGTCGTCGTCGGAGATCTCGAGCGACTGGCGCTGGCGATCGTCGAGCTTCACGTCGCGCCGGCGCGGCTCGGCGCGGCGCCCGGTCGAGTCCTCGGCGAACAGGGGCATCCGGCCGGGCTTCTCGAAGCCCGTGGCGATCACCGTCACGCGCACGCCGTCGCCCATGCCGTCGTCTACAACGGCGCCGAAGATGATGTTCGAGCTCTGGTCGGCGGCGCTCTGGATGATCTCGGCGGCCTCGTTGACCTCGAACAGCCCGAGGTCGGTCCCGCCCGTGATGTTGAGCAGGATGCCGGTGGCGCCCTCCACGGACTGCTCGAGCAGCGGGCTCGAGACGGCGTTCTTGGCCGCCTCCGCCGCGCGGTTCTCGCCCGACGCCTCGCCGATCCCCATCAGCGCAGAGCCGGCGTCCTGCATGATCGTGCGCACGTCGGCGAAGTCGAGGTTGATCAGGCCGGGCGTCGTGATCAGGTCGGTGATGCCCTGCACGCCCTGGCCGAGAACGGCGTCGGCCTCGCGGAAGGCGTCGAGGATGCTCGTGCGGCGCTCCACCACCGCGAGCAGCTTCTCGTTCGGGATCACGATCATCGTGTCGACCTGCTCGCGCAGGCGGTCGATGCCCTCCACGGCCTGGCGCATGCGCTGGGTGCCCTCGAAGTCGAACGGCTTGGTGACCACGCCCACGGTCAGCGCCCCGACCTCCTGCTTCGAGACCTCCGCGATCACCGGCGCCGCGCCGGTGCCGGTGCCGCCGCCCTCGCCCGCGGTCACGAAGACCATGTCAGCGCCCTTGAGCGCCTCCTTGATCTCGTCGCGGCTCTCGTTGGCCGCGCCGTAGCCCACATCGGGGTTGGCCCCCGCGCCGAGTCCGCGCGTGAGCTGGTCGCCGATCTGCAGCTTGATGTCGGCGTCGCACATCTGCAGCGCCTGCGCGTCGGTGTTCACCGCGATGAACTCCACGCCCTTGAGACCGGCGTCGACCATCCGGTTGACGGCGTTGGTGCCACCGCCGCCGATGCCGACGACCTTGATGACCGCGAGGTAGCTGCCCGTGTCCATTGAGGTCTCGTTCCCCTCTAGCGTCCGAAGCTCAAGCGATCATCGAGGGTTTCCCGATGCCCGCAAGCACCGCACTGTAGGGACGTTTTGGCGAATGTGTCAACCAACCTCGCAACAAATCGTGCACGCAAAGACTCTACTCTGAGTTGAGGGTTGCAACAGTCTCAATCATCGGTCGAGGGTTGGCCGGCGCCTGACTCAACCGTTCAGGGCGCGGCCACCGCGCCGGCCCCGGTGCCGTCAGTGGGCACCGGCGCGGGCGTTGTCGGTGCCGGTGTGACCGGCGCCACCGGAGCGGGGGTCGGCGTGGCCTGCGCCGTTGGAGCGGGCGCCGTGCCCGCGGTCGGCGGCACGGCGGGCGTCTGCGCCTGAGGCACGCCCACCGGCGTGCCCGTGGCGGGCGTCCCGGTAGCCGGAGCGCCGACGGGCGCCGCGCCGGGCGTGGCGGGGGTCGTGCCGGCGGGCGCCACCGGCGCCACGGTCTCGGCGGGCAGCCCGCCAGCCGCGGGCCTGCCGGGCAGCCGCAGGTCGACGTAGCTGGCGCCGGCGGCGCCGGGATCGGCCAGCACGCGCGCGGCGGCCAGCCACTTGGCGCGTGCGCGCGTCGCGTCGCCGAAGATCAGCTCCGGGCCGTCGCGAAGCTCGACCACGAGTCCGTCGTCGGCGCGGGTCGAGATCTCCTCCACACGACGCCGGAGGGGCGCCGGAGCCGCTCCCGCCACATATGCGGCGTGCAGCGCCGCGGCGCCGGCCAGGCGCTCGCCCTCGAGGCCGCTCTTCGCGTCGATCGAGGGGAGGCCCCCCTCCACCGGCAGGCCGCGCAACACCGTGCCGTCGCCCGCCACCGGCACGCTGTCGTCGCCGAGATCGGCCATCGCCGCCGGCCGGTGCTCGATCACGGCGATCGTCATCCCGTGCGGGAAGTCCGTGGTCACCTCGAGCTCTCGCACCGCGGGATAGGCGGCCACCACCCGGTCGAGAGCGTCGTGGTCCACGTGCAGGGTGGTCATCGAGCGCGCCGCGCTCGAGAGGGCTGTGCGCACGCGCTCGGCGTCGTCGGTCGTGAGTCCGGTGATCCGCACGTCGTCGACCGCCACGAACGAGGAGTCCCGCAGCCAGAACTGGTACCCGGCTGTGAGCACCGTGACGGCCGCCAGCAGGACCAGCCCGCGCCGCAGCATCCGCGGCGAGAGGGTCGGCAGCGCCACGGCGGGCCGGGGCAGGGCTCGAGCAATCGCCCTCATGCGGTGCCCCGGAGGGCCGACGCGTCCACGTGGCCGAGGAACTGCACCTCGGGCTCGAGCTCGACGCCGAAGCGTTCCCGCACCCGGCGCCGTCCCTCGGCCATCAGGGCGATCACGTCTGCGGTGGTGGCCTCGCCGCCGTTCTCCACGAAGTTCGCGTGCTTCTCGGAGAAACGGGCGCCGCCGACGGCGAGCCCGCGGCAGCCGGCCTCGTCGAGCAGCACGCCGGCGCTCTTGCCGTCGGCGCGCGGATCGTCGGGGTTCTTGAACGTGGAGCCGAAGGTCTTGATGCCCGAGGGCTGGGCGGCGCGGCGCTGGGCGCGCATCTCGGCGAGCGTGGCCTTCACCGCATCGGGCTCGGCGGGCGCCAGCGCGAACGAGGCCCGCGCCACGATCTCGCGCGGCCCGAGGTTGGAGCGCCGGTAGCTGAAGCCGAGCTCGCCGGGGGTGCGGGTGTCGGTGCCGCTCGGGGTCGTGACCTCGACCCACTCGAGCACTCGCGCCAGGTCGCCACCGTAGGCGTTGGCGTTCATCCTCACCGCCCCGCCGACGGTGCCGGGGATGTTCACGCCGAACTCGAGCCCGCTGAGGCCTGCCCGCGCGGCGAAGGCCGCGGCCTGGGGCAGCCGGGCGCCGCCCCCGCAGAGCAGGCGCTCGCCGTCCTGCTCGATCCGGGCCAGCGCGCCATCGAGCTTGATCACGAGTCCTCGGAAGCCCTCATCCGCTATCAGGAGGTTCGAGCCGGAGCCCACCACTCCTACCTCGATCCCGTCGGCGTCCGCCCACGCGAGCAACGACCCGAGCGCCTCCGGCGAGTCGGGGCGCGAGTAATAGTCCGCCTGCCCGCCGGTCCGGATGGTCGTGAGGCGGGCGAGCGGGAAGTCGGTCTGGACGCCGGCCGGGGTCACGTGGTGAGCCTCTTCGCCAGGGCGTCCACGTCTCCCGCCCCGAGCGTGAGCAGCAGGTCACCCTCGCGCAGCTCGGCGCGCAGCATGCGCTCGGCGTCGTCCATCCGCGGCAGCCACCACACGGGCCGGCCCGCCGCGGCGCTGGCCGCCTCGCGCGCGACGGTCAGGCCACTCACGCCGGGGAAGTCCTCGGCCCGCTCGCGCGCCGGATAGACGTCCAGCACCACCACGAGGTCGGCCAGCGCGAGCGCGGCCCCGAAGGCGCGGGCGAGCATGCGCGTGCGCGAGTAGAGGTGGGGCTGAAAGCAGGCCACGAGCCGGCGCGGCTCGAGCGTCCGGGCGGCCTCGAGCGTGGCGCGGACCTCTGTGGGATGGTGCGCGTAATCGTCGACCACGAGCGCGCCCGAGGCGGTGCGGCCGTGCTCCTCGAAGCGGCGCCCCGCCCCCGTGAAGGCGGCTAGGCCAGGCGCGGCGGCGGCGGGCTCGAGCCCGGCCTCGCGGCAGGCCGCGAGCGCCGCGAGAGCGTTCAGCACGTTGTGGCGCCCGGGCACGCGCAGCGCGATCTCCACGCCATCGACCCGGAAGCGCGAGCCGCCCGGGTGGAGCTCGACCTCCTCGGCGCGCACCCCGCCCTCGCCGATGCCGAAGTGCACCTCGCGCCCCCGGCCCGGCAGCTCCACGCCCGGCCCGAGCACCCGCAGCTCGGCGGGCGCGGCGAACTCCTGGAAGGCGAGCTCGAGCTGCGCCAGCGTGGCGTAGGTGGCGTGATGGTCGAGCTCCACGTTCGTGACCACCGCAACCTCCCGCCCCAGCTTGAGGAACGAGCGGTCCGACTCGTCGGCCTCGATCACCGCCCACTCCCCCGCCCCCCAGGCGGCGTTGGTGCCGGCGGCGCGCAGCTCGCCGCCCACCAGGAAGGCTGGCTCACGGCCGGCGGCGAGTAGCGCGAGCGCCACCATCGAAGACGTGGTGGTCTTGCCGTGGGTGCCGCCCACGGCGATCGTGCGCTTCATCCGGGACAGCTCGCCGAGCAGGTCGCCGCGGTGTAGCACGGCCGCGCCCGCGGCGCGCCCCGCCACCAGCTCCGGGTTGTCCTGGGGGATCGCCGTGGACACCACGACCTCGGCGCCGGGCGGCAGGTTCCGCGCGTCGTGTCCGATGCTCGGCTCGATCCCGGCCGCCCGCAGCGGCCCGCAGTAGGCCGACTCGGCGCGGTCGGAGCCCGTGACCCGCGCCCCCAGGGCACGCGCCACCAGCGCGAGGCCGCTCATGCCGGCTCCGCCGATCCCGATGAAATGGAGGCTCCGCTCCGCGAGCGGCTCGGGCTGCATCGGCGAAAACGTACTCAGGAGCGCGGGGGCGAGTGGGCAACTCGTCCCGGCCCCGCGCGCGCCGCCGCCATGAGCTCGGCGGCGATCCGCTCGGCGGCGTCCGGTCGCGCGGCTGCGCGCGCCGCGTTTGCCAGCTCTGCCATGCGCTGCGGGGCTCCAAGCAGCGCGCCCACCTCGCGCGCGAGGCGCGGGCCGTCGAGCTCGGCGTCGGGCACCACGACGGCGGCGCCCGCCCGCGCCATGTAGCGCGCGTTCTGCGTCTGATGGTCGGCGGTGGCGTGCGGGTAGGGAACGAGCACCGACGGCAGGCCGGCCGCCGCCACCTCGAGCACCGAGCCGCCCGCCCGCGCGACCACGAGGTCGGCCGCGGCGAGCGCGTCCGCGAACGGCTCGATATACGCCACGAGGCGGTAGTGGGAGGGCGAGCCGAGCGCCGCCAGGCGGCCGCGCAACTCGTCCTCGTCGCGCCGCCCGCAAGCATGCAGCACCACGCAGGGCGCGGCCTCGCCGAACGCGTCTATCGCGGCGTGGTTGAGCCGCCGAGCGCCGAGCGAGCCGCCGAACACGAGCAGGCACTGGTGCTCGGCGGGGATGCCGAAGCGCTCGCGGGCCGCGTGCCGGTCGGCGTGGCCGGTGGCGGCGGGCACGGGCCGCCCGGTCACGAGATAGCGCTTGCCCTCGCGGCCCTCGACCGGGAAGGCGAGGCACACGCGGCGGGCGAACGGTGCCAGCATCCGGTTCGCCACGCCCAGATGGCTGTCGGCCTCGCTCAGGACGAGCGGCAGCCCGGCCGTGCGCGCGGCGAGCCCGACCGGGCCGGCCACGTAGCCGCCCCCACCGAGCACGGCGTCCGCGCCGACCTCGCGCAGGATCCGCCGGGCACGGCCGGCCGCCCCGGCCGCCAGCAGCAGCGCCCGCGCGGCGCGCAGCGGGTTGTCGCGATCGATCCCCCTCACCCGCAACGAGTGGAACGGATAGCCGGCCGCCGGCACGAGCTCGGCCTCTGCGCGCTCGCCCCCGATGAACTCGACCTCGGCGCCCTGCCCGCGGAGGGCGTCAGCCACCGCGAGCGCCGGCACGACGTGTCCCGCCGTGCCCCCGGCGGCGATCACGATCTTCGGCACGTGCACCTCCCGCGAGCGCGCGCAGGCCGAACCCCTCGGAGCCGGAGCGCGCGGCCCGCCCGCCGGAGGCCGCCACGTTCAGGAGCAGGCCCATCGCCCCCAGCAGCACCACCAGGTTCGAGCTCCCGTACGAGATGAACGGCAGCGGCACCCCGGTGAGCGGCATCATCCCCAGGACCGCGAAGAAGTTGAGCGTGGCCTGGGCGAGGATCAAGCAGGTGATCCCCGCCGCAAGCAGCTTGGAGTAGAGGTCGCCCGCCAGCTTGGCGGTGCGGAGGCCGGCGTAGCCGATCATCCCGTAGAGCACGATCAGGCCGAGGATGCCCACCAGCCCGAGCTCCTCCCCGATGATCGCCAGGATCATGTCGGTGTGGGCCTCGGGCAGGTAGAAGATCTTCTGCACCGACTCGCCGAGACCCACCCCGAAGAAGCCCCCCGAGCCGATCGCCGTGAGCGCCTGCACGGCCTGGAAGCCGGTGTCGCCGGCGTCGGAGAACGGGTCGAGGAACGAGGTCAGGCGCTCGCGCCGGTACGGCTCGACCAGCGCCAGGAGGGTGGCCAGGGCGGCGAGCGCGCCGACGATCATGGCGAGGTTGCGGATCGGCGCCCCGGCGGCCACGAGCAGCGCCCCGATCGCGAAGCAGATCACCATCGCGGTGCCCATGTCGGGCTGCTTCAGCAGTAGCGCGCAGGCCGCGCCCACCACGATCAGCAGCGGCTTGGCCATCCCGCCGATCGTGCGTATCGAGTGCGGGCGCGCGGCGAGCACCTGCGCCGCGTACAGCACGAGTGCGACCTTGAGGAGCTCGGAGGGCTGGAACTGGAACGGGCCCGCCCCGAGCCAGCGCGTGGCCCCGTTCACGGTGACCCCCAGACCCGGCAACATCACCGCGATCGTCAGGCCGAACGCGGCCACCAGCAGGGCGGGCGCCAGCCCGCGCACGAAGGCGAGCCCGCGCCGCGCGGCGAAGTGCATCACCACGAGTCCGATCAGGCCGAACATCACGTAGCGCTTGAGGTACTCGGAGGCGTCGCCCGAGCCGGACAGCAGCGACTCCGCGGAGCTCGCCGAGTAGACCATCACCGCGCCGCCGGCGAGCAGGCAGAGCGTGGCCGTATAGAGGATCGAGTACTCGACCGGTCGGTGACCAGCCGACTTGGCGGCGGCGCGCGATGCCATCCGGACGCTCTTCGACGCCCGCGCGCGGATTCATGCTCGCGGCACGAGCGCCCTGAACCGGTCTCCGCGCTCCTCGTAGTCGCGGAACTGGTCGAAGCTTGCGCAGGCGGGCGAGAGCAGCACCACATCGCCCGGGGACGCGGAGCGCGCCGCGGCGTCGACGGCGCCCTCGAGGTCGCCGCAGAGGCGCAGCGGCACGGTCTCCGCCAGGTCGCGCTCGAGCTGCTCGGCGGCCTCACCGATCAGGTAGCAGCCCCGGCAACGCGACCTGACCGGTTCGCGCAGGCCGGTGAAGTCGCCGCCCTTCAGGCTGCCGCCGAGGATGGCGTGCACCCCGCCCTCGAACGCCTCGATCCCGCGCCGCGCCGACGCGACGTTGGTGGCCTTCGAGTCGTTCACGTACAGCACGCCGCCGCTCCGCCCGACCTCCTCGAGGCGGTGCGGCACGCCGGCGAAGTCGCGCAGGGCGGCCGCCACGGCCTCGGCGGGCACGCCCGCGGCGAGAGCGGCGGCGGACGCGCCCATGGCGTTCTCCAGGTTGTGCGCTCCGCGCAGGCGGATGTCGGCGGCCGGCAGCGGCAGCTCCCCCGGATCTCCGAACGTCTCGCGCCGCGCTCGTCCCGGCAGGTGAAAGCCGGGCGGCGCGATCGCCACCTGGTCGGGCGTCTGGCTCCTGAACATGCCGAGCTTGGCCTCGCGGTAGGCCGCGAAGGTGCCGTGACGGTCGAGGTGGTCCTCCTCGACGTTCAGCAGCAGGCCGACGTCGGGGGCGAACGCCTCGCTGTCCTCGGCCTGGAAGCTCGAGACCTCGCAGATCACGGTCGCGTCGGGCTCCACCTCACCCACGAGCGCCGACAGCGGCGTGCCCACGTTGCCGGCAACCGCCACCGGAAACGACGCCGCCCGCCAGATCGCGCCGAGCAGCTCGACCGTGGTCGTCTTGCCGTTCGTGCCCGTCACGGCCACGAAGCGGTTGGGCAGCAGCCGCCACGCCAGCTCGAGCTCCCCGAGCACGGGCACCCCCCGCGCCCGCGCCGCCTCGATCAGCGGCGCCTCCTGCGGCACGCCCGGGCTCTTCACCACCACCCCGGCGCGCTCGAGCAGGCCCACGCCGTCGCTCTCGACCTCCGCGTCGAGGTCGTCCGGCAGCTCGGGCCGCCCGGAGTCGCAGGCCAGCACCTCACCATGAGGGCGCAGCATCCGCGCCGCCGCGATCCCCGAGCGCGCGAGCCCCACCACCAGGTACGGCCCGTCCGGGAGGGCAGGCCGGATCAACGGCATCGCTCCGGTGCGGGCCAAGCCCGCCCCCTCGCGCTCAACGGCATCGCTCCGGTGCGGGCCAAGCCCGCCCCCTCGCGCACGTCATGGCGTTATCGACGCCTGGTACAGCGTGAAGCCGATCGCCGCGCAGATCGCCGCCACAATCCAGAAGCGCAGGATGATCTTCGTCTCCGACCAGGCCATCAGTTCGAAGTGGTGGTGGATCGGGGCCATCAGGAACACGCGCTTGCGGAAGCGCTGGAACGAGAACACCTGGATCGCGACCGAGAGCGCCTCGATCACGAAAATCCCGCCGATCACGATCAGGAGCAGCTCGGTCTTCGTCATCACCGCCAGCGCCGCGATGAAGCCGCCCAAGGCGAGCGCGCCTGTGTCGCCCATGAACACCGACGCAGGGAACGAGTTGAACCAGAGGAAGCCGACGCAGGCTCCCACCAGGCAGGCGCTCAGGAGCGCGAGGTCCTCCTGCCCCTGGGTGATGAAGGTCATGGCCGTGAATGCCAGGAACACGATCGCCGCGCAGCCGGCGGCGAGCCCGTCGAGGCCATCGGTGAGGTTCACGCCGTTGGTAGCGCCGGCCAGCACGAGGAAGATCAGCACGGGGTAGGCCACCCCGAGCTCCACCTGGGCGTCCACCACGCGCAGGTCGAGCGTGTCCTCGAGCTCCACGTACTGCGTGACCAGCACCCACAGCGCGAGCGCGGTGCCCGCCTGTACCACCAGCTTGGTGCGGCCCGACACGCCGAGCGAGCGGCGCCGGCGCAGCTTGATCACGTCGTCGGCGAAGCCGAGCGCCGCCATCGCAAGGCCGGTGCCGAGCACGGCGATCGAGGCCGCGCGGTACTCGCTCAGGATGAGAAACGGCACGCACACGGCGAGCACGACCGCGAGCCCGCCCATCGTGGGCGTGCCGGCCTTGCCGTGATGCCCGGCGGGCCCCTCCTCGCGGATGTGCTGGCCGAACTCCTTGAGCCGCAGGTACTCGATGAAGCGCGGACCCAGGAACATGCAGATGAGCAGCGAGGCCGAGCCCCCGATGACGATCTCGCCGAGCATGCGCTTACGCGAGGACCCGCTCCAGCCCCACCGAGCGGGAGCCCTTGACCAGCACCCGGTCGCCGGGCCGCGCGAGCTCGCGGAGCAGGGCGCCGGCATCCTCCGGCGAGTCAACCGGGCGCACGTCGCCCCGGAAGCCCGCCGTGTAGCCGAGGGCCTCCTGGCCCACGGGCACCAGCACGTCGACGCCGGCCTCGGCGGCCCGCGCGCCGATCTCGCGGTGGTACTCGGCCGAGCCCGGGCCGAGCTCGGCCATCGTCCCGAGCACGGCGATCCTGCGCTCGGCGGGGCTGCCGGCGAGGTGATCGATCGCGGCGCGCATCGACATCGGGTTGGCGTTGTAGCAGTCATTCACGACCACCACGCCGCCCGGCAGCTCCACCACCTCGCCGCGCAGGGAGGAGAAGCGCACGTCGACCGCCCCTCCCACCTCGAGGCCCAGGGCGCGCGCCGCGGCCACCGCCGCCAGGGTGTTGAGCAGGTTGTGCGGCTCGCGGTAGGACAGCTCGAGCTCGATCCGCTCGCCGCGCGCCTCGATCTCGGCGCGCTCGCCCTCCATCGAGAGCAGCTGCACCTGGCCGCCGGGCCCGAACGTCCAGGTGTCGAGCTCCGCCCGCAGATGCCGATCGAGCAGCGGCTCGCTCGCAGGCACCACGCAGGCGGCGCCGGCCGCCAGGTCGCGGATCAGCTCCGCCTTCGCGGCTGCAACGCGCTCGACCGTGCCGAGCAGCTCGAGGTGCACCGGCCCCACGTTCACGATCACACCGGCGTCGGGCTCGGCCACCGCAACGAGCTCCGCAATCTGGCCCTCGCCGCGCATCGCCATCTCGAGCACGAGCGCCTCCACCCCGCGACGGGCCTCGAGGATCGTGAGCGGGAGCCCGATCTCGGTGTTCCAGTTCTCACGGCTGGCGTGCACCGGCCTCCGCGCCCCGAGCAGCGCCGAGAGGATGTCCTTCGTCGAGGTCTTGCCCGTCGAGCCGGTCACGCCGATCACCCGGGCGCCGAGCTCGCGGCGCCAGGCGGTGGCGAGCCGCTGCAGAGCGAGCAGCGGCTCGGGCGCCACGATCACCGCCGCGTTCGCGCAGGCAGAGCCGCCCACGGCTCCCTCGACAGCTTGAAGCGCTGCTTCGCGGTGGGCGGGGCCCACGAGCACCCCCCAGACGCCGGCTTCGAGGGCGCCCGGCGCGAACTCGCCGCCGTCGGCGGTTGCCCCCGGAAGGCCGGCGAACAGGTCCCCGCCGCCGGCGCCGCGGGAGTCGATCACCGCGCGCTCCGGGCCAGCGGCCTCGGGCGCCCCGGCCACCAGCTCCCCGCCGGCGGCCGCCGCGATCCAGCTCGCGGAGCGGTCGATCACACCCGGCTCCCGGAGCGCACGCGCCGACGCAGTGCCTCGCGCGCGACGCTCACGTCGTCGAAGGGCTCCTTGCGCCCCGCCTCGAACTCCTGGCCCTGCTCATGGCCCTTGCCGGCGATCACCACCACGTCGCCCGGCTCGGCGCTCTCGATGGCGAGCCCGATGGCGCGGCGCCGGTCGACCTCGCGCTCGGCGTCCGCACCCGCGCCCTCGACGATCGCGTCGATAATCGCGTCGGGCGGCTCAGAGCGCGGGTTGTCCGAGGTCACGATCGGGCGGTCGGCCAGCCGCCGCGCGGCCGCGCCCATCAGCGGGCGCTTGCCGCGGTCGCGGTCGCCGCCGGCTCCGAACACCACGGTCAGGCGGCCGCTCGCCAGCTCGCGGGCGGCGCGCAGCACGTTCTCGAGCGAGTCGGGCGTGTGCGCGTAGTCCACGAGCACGCCGAAGTCCTGGCCCTCGTCCACCGGCTCGAAGCGGCCCGGCACGCGCCCGAAGCCATCGAGCGAGATCTGCTCCACGCCGAGCGAGCGCACGGCGGCCACCGCCGCGAGCACGTTCTCAACGTTGAAGACACCGGGCAGCGGCGACTCGATCCGGATCGGGCCGCCGGGGGTCTCGCAGGTGAAGCGCGCGCCCGTGAAGTCGAACTCAACGTCGCGCGCGCGGTAGTCCGCCTCGCGCTCGATCGCGAACGTCATGCACTCGATCTCGCCGGCGAGGCGGCGACCGTACTCGTCGTCGATGTTGACGACGGCTAACCCGCGCTCGTCAAACAGGCGCCGCTTGGCCAGGAAGTACGCCTCCATCGAGTCGTGGAAGTCGAGATGGTCCTGGGTCAGGTTGGTGAACACCCGGCAGGCGAAGCGGATGCCGGATGCCCGCCCGAGCTCGAGCGCGTGCGAGGAGACCTCCATCGCGCACGCACTGTCGCCGGCCTCGACCATCGCCCGGAAGGTGGCCTGCAGGTCGATCGCCTCCGGGGTCGTGCGCTCCACCTCCTCTTCGCGGCCCCCCACCACCCGCTTGACGGTGCCGAGCAGCCCGCAGCGCCGCCCGGCGGACTCGAGCAGGTGGCGCACGAGGAAGGCGGTCGTGGTCTTGCCGTTGGTGCCGGTGATGCCCACCACGTCGAGGTCCTCCGTGGGGTGGCCGTGGAAGCGGGAGGCGGCGGGCCCCATCGCGGCGCGCACGTCGTCGACCAGCACCTCGGGCACCCCGAGCCCGAGCGGCCGCTCGCACACGAGCGCGGCCGCGCCGCGCGCCACCGCATCGGGGGCGAAGTCGTGGCCGTCCGAGCGGAATCCCGGCACGCAAAAAAAGAGCGCCCCCGGTGTGACGCTCTGACTCGAATAGGCGAGCCCGGTGATCTCGATCTCGGGTGCGGGTGGGGAGCCGTTCCCCATCAGTTCCCCAAGCTTCATGGTCGGCGCCGAGGATACCCCTCGAACCTCACGTTTCCCGCGAAATCGCCGATACAGACCACGTGAGCGGCACCACGCTGAGCGCGCTCGCGCGGCTTGCAGAGCGCAGGTTTCCCAGCTTCTCCGAGGCGGCCGACAGCGTGCTCGACGCGCTCGAGAGCGAGCTGCCCGGAGGCTCAGTGCTGCTGGGCCAGGTGGACTGGGACGAGGGCGAGTACCGCTTGATCGACGTCCGCGGCGAGGCCGCCGGCCGGATCCACCCCGGCGACACGCTCGCTTTGGCCGCCACGGCGCGCGGCGAGGGTCTTCTCGACCCTGCCACGCTCGCCGCCCTGTCCGTGCGCTCCTACGTCGCGGTCCCGCTCGAGACGAGCGCGGGCGGCGGAGCCATCACGCTCTGCGCGCTCGCGTCCGGCACCGACCTCTACGACCGCACCCACCTCGAGCTGCTGGCGGTGGCCGGCCGCCTGCTCACCTACGAGTGGGAGTCCGTCAAGTGGCGGGCGGACCTGCGCCGGATGGGCGAGCGCCTGCGCGATCCCGAGCGCACCGATCCGCTTACCGGCCTCCTGAACCGCGCGGCCTTCGCCGACGCGCTCGAGAGCGAGTGGCGCACCGTCGAGGCCGGCGGCGCCGAGTCCTACCTCGTGGTCTGCCGCTTCCCGAACGTCGCGCAGTTGGAGGATCGGCGCGGCGCGCCCGTGTCGGAGCTGCTCCTGAAGGACGCCGCGGAGGTGATGGAGGAGGCGATCCGCCGCTCCGACCACGCCGGCCGGCTGGGCGAGGACAGCTACGGCGCGCTGCTCGTGGGCTGTAAGGGCCGCGGGGGCGCGGAGGCGTTCTTCGAGCGCTTCTCGCAGGGGCTCGAGCGCAGCACCCGGGAGCGCCCGGCAACCCTGGACATCGCCCACGCGGTGATCGCGCTCGGCGAGGCCGGCTCGGCCGGCGCCGCGCTCACCGCCGCTGAGAAGGAGACGCAGTGAACACGAGCACCGACACCGGCACGAGAGCGCCCGGCCCCCCGAAGGGCGTGATCCCGCCGTCGGGCGGGGGCCCGCGCTCGGGCTTCCTCAGCGACGTGATCGTCGAGCTCGGGTTCGCCAAGCGCGAGGCCGTCGAGCAGGCTGTGCGCGCCGCCCGGAGCCCCGGCAGCACGGTGGCGCGCGTGCTCGTCGAGTCGGGCGCGATCAACGAGGAGCAGCTCGCCCACGCGACCGCCGAGCGCTACGGGATCGCGTACGTCGACCTGGGCAGCTTCAGCGTCGACCCGAGCGCCGCGAACCTGATCAAGCCGAGCGCCGCCATGCGCTATCAGGCCGTGCCGGTGGGCTTCGTGGGCGGCGGCCTGCTGGTTGCCATGGCCGACCCGGCCGACGCGCTCGGCGTGAACGACATTGCGGTGATGACGAAGATGGACGTGAAGCCGGCCGTGGCCTCGCGTCCTGCGCTCGACGCTCTGCTCGAGCGCCTGCCGCTCGACGACCTCGTGAACGGCGACGCGGACGCGCCGCTCGCCCCCGCCCCCGCTCCCGCTTCGTCGGCGGTCTTCTGGCAGGCGGACGCGGGCGGCGTTCGCGAGGCGCCGCCCGCGCGGGACGCCGAGGCGGCCCCGGGGGAGGCTCCCGGGCCCGGGGTGGAGGAGCTGGACGGGCTGCGCGCCAAGCTGGCGTCGACCGAGGCCGAGCTCGATCAGGCCCGCACCCGGGCGCGCGAGGGCAAGGAGGCGAACGCCGAGCTCGAGGAGCAGCTCGAGGCGCTCCGCAAGGAGCTCGGCACGCTCCGGGCCGAGCGCGACGAGGCGTGCGTCCGGATCGAGGAGCTCGAGGACGCCGACCGGCGCGCGGAGCTGGCTCGCCAGGCGCTCGCGGAGGTGCGTGAGGACAGCGAGCGCGAGCGCGAGCTGCTGGCGATCGCGGAGCGCGAGTTGCGCGCGAGCCTCGACGGGGAGGAGAAGCGCCGCCAGGAGCTCGAATCGCGCCTGTCGGAGGTAGAGGGCTCGGCGTTCGCCGCCGAGCGCGCGTTCGAGGAGCTGCGCAGCGCGCAGAGCCGCATGCGCGGCGCCCTGCGCGCGCTCGCCGACCCGGACGAGGCTCCGGACGAGCCGTCCGGGGACGACGCCTAGCTCATCTAGCGCGGCGGGATCTTCAGGTACGGCAGCGCGAACTCCATGATCCGCTCGAAGGCGGGCGCGGCCACCGTGCCGCCGTAGATGTCGCCGCGCGGCGTGTCGACCATCACCGCCACGAGCAGCCGAGGGTCCCGCGCCGGGGCGAACCCGATGAACGACGCCACGAAGTCCGTCTTCGAGTAGCCGCCCTTGATGGCCTTCTCGGCGGTGCCGGTCTTGCCCGCGATCGTGTAGCCCTCGACCGAGGCCTCCTCGGCGGTGCCGCCGGCCGCCAGCACTCCCTCGAGCATCCGGGACACCCGGTCGGCGGTCTGCCGCGAGAGCACGCGCTGCGGCGCCGGCTGGTTGCCGGCCACCACGTACGGGCGGCGCATCACGCCGTGGTTGGCGATAGCCGTGAAGGCCGACGCCATCTGCATCGGCGTGACGGCGAGGCCCTGGCCAATCGGCATGTTGCCCATCGAGGAGCCCGAGTAGTTCTCGGGCCGCAGCACGATGCCGCCCTCCTCGCCGGGCAGGTCGATGCCGGTGGGGCCGCCGAAGCCGAAGCGCCGCACCCACTTGTCGAAGTGCTTGGAGCCGAGCTTCAGGCCGATCATCACCGAGCCCACGTTCGACGAGCGGGCGAGGATGTCGGCCACGGTGAAGGTGCCGCCCCCGCCGTCGTGCGCCTCGCCCACGGTGCGGTCTGCCACCTGGATGGTGGGCGGCACCGCCAACGTCGTGTCCGGCTCGATCAGGTTCTCCTCGAGCGCCCCCGCGATCGTGATCGCCTTGAAGGTCGAGCCGGGCTCGTAGGTGTCCTGGATCGCGCGGTTCTTGCGCGCGTAGGCCGGCGCGCCGTCGGGGTCGTTGGCGTCCACGCGCGGCCAGTTGGCCAGCGCCAGGACCTGCCCGGTGCGGGGGTCGAGCACCACCGCGGTGGCGCCGTGCGGCGTGTAGGTCTGGCCGACCTCGGACAGCACCGCCTCGGTGCGCTCCTGGATCGCGGCGTCGATGGTGAGGCGCAGGTCCTCGCCCGCCTCCGCGCGCTTGACCTCGACCATGCTCACGGGCTCGCCGAGCGCATCCTTCACGAAGCGGCGCTCGCCGTCCGTGCCGCCGAGCGCCTCCTCGCGCGCGTACTCGAGGCCGGAGAGCCCCTTGTTGTCGGTGCCGACGAAGCCGAGTGCCTGCGAGGCGAGCTCGCCCTGCGGATAGGTGCGCTTGGGCTCGACCACCGTGTCGATCCCCTCGATCCCGAGCTGCTCGACCTTGTGCCCGCGCGAGGCGTCCATCTTGCGGCGCAGGTAGACGAAGCCCGCCTCCCGGTCGCTCAGCACCTTGAGCAGGTCGCTCTCCGTGCGCCCCAGGAGCGGCGCCAGCCGAGCGGCGACCTTGGCCGGGTCGTCGATCAGGAACGGGTGCGCGAAGACCGTGATCGCGTCCTCGGAGACGGCGAGCTCCACCCGGTTGCGATCGACGATCGTGCCGCGGCGGGCGGGCACCACCAGCTCCTCGACCTGCTGCGAGGCCGCGCGATCCGCCAGGGAGCCGGACTGAACCGTGCCGATCCAGGTGGCGCGCAGGGCCGCCAGGCCAAGCAGGAGGAGGAAGACGGCGAACAGCAGGCCGATGCGCCTCTCGACCAGCTTAAGCGAAGGTCGCCGCGCACGCGGAGGCCGGCGCCGGGTGGGTGGACGGCGCTGGGTGGCCGGCACGCGCGCGGCCGCCTAGCCCACCGGCTGGGCGGTCGTGGTGGGCGCGGTCGTGACGCCGGTCGGGGTCGCGGGGGTCGTCGGCGTCGTGGGCGTGGGCGGCGTCGTCGGCGTCGTCGGCGTGACCGGCGCCGTGGGCGTCACGGGCGCCGGCGCCGCCGGGGTCGTGAGCGCGGGCGCCGGTGTGGGCAGCACCGGCGCGGGGGCCACCGTCGGCGTGGGCTCCGTGATGCTCTTGGCGGCCCGCCGGGCGTCGAGCACCGGGCGCACCTTGCGGTAGCGCACCTCGCCGGGCGCCGGAAGCACGAGCCCGAGCCCAGCGGCCGCCTCCTGGATGCGCTCGCTCGAGCCGAGGCGGGCGGTGTCCAGGCGAAGCCTCGCGTTTTCGCGTTTGAGCGCCGAGATCCGCTCGGCGTTGTGCGCGATGTCGCGGTTCATCTGCATCAGGTCGACGTTGAAGAACACGATCCCGGCCAGAAGCAGGAACACGATGGCGATCCAGCCGCGGCCGGAGAGCAGCGCGTCGAGCAGCCCGCCCGCCCGCCCGCGCGCGGCGCGCGCGAAGGGCGCGTTCAGCAGCCTCCCCGGAAGGGCGATGCTCGCGCCGCCGGAGCCCGACATGCGCCGCGGCGACGCCTGGCCCGGTCGCGCCACGCCGCGCCGGGGCGCGTCGCGGGGCTCCGCGACCGCGGCCGCCGAGCGCGCCATCAGCCCTCCCCCGCGGCGAGCCTGAGGGCCGCCCGGAGCCGGCCCGACTTCGCGCGCGGGTTGGCGGCCACCTCGCCCGAGGTGGGCGCGAGCGCGCGGCCCGTGAGCAGCTCCGCCTCCGGCTCGCGGCCGCAGACGCAGACCGGGAAGTCGGGCGGGCACACGCAGCCCCGCGCACGGCCGGCGAGGAAGCGCTTGACGCGCCGGTCCTCGAGCGAGTGGAACGAGATTGCGGCCAGGCGGCCGTGCTCGCGCAGCAGCTCCCACGCCAGCGGCAGCGCGCGGTCGAGCGAGTCGAGCTCCTGGTTCACGGCGATCCGCACCGCCTGGAAGACGCGCTTGGCCGGGTGCCCGGCACCGAAGCGGCGCCGCACCGCCGCCGGCAGCGCCGACTCGACGGCGTCCACGAGCTCCCCGGTCGTCTCGATCGGGGCCCGCCGGCGGCGACGCACCACCTCGCGTGCAATCCGGCGCGCGTTCGGGTCCTCGCCGTAGCGGCGGAAGAGGTCCGCCAGCCGGCGCTCGTCCCAGCCGTTCACGATCGCGCGCGCGTCGAGCTCCTGGCTCGTGTCCATCCGCATGTCGAGCGGCGCGTCGTAGGAGTAGGAGAAGCCGCGCTCGCGGGCGTCCACCTGCATCGAGGAGATCCCCAGGTCGAGGTACACCAGGTCGGCGTGCAGGCCCTCGTCGCGCAGCAGCGCCAGGCCGTCCGCGTAGTCCATGCGAAGGAAGCGGGTCTGGCAGGGGACCTCGCGCGCGAACGAGTCGAAGCGCTCCTCGGCGGCGGGGTCGCGGTCGATGCACACGAGCGTGCCCTCGGCGCCGAGGCGCTCGGCCACGAGGCGCGCATGCCCCCCGGCGCCGAACGTGCAGTCCACGGCCGTCTCGCCCGGAGCCGGGTGCGTCAGGTCGATCAGCTCGCCGGCCAGCACCGGCACGTGGACGCGGTTCATGTCAAGAAGGATTGCCAAGGCGCTCGGTCACCTCCCCGATCTCGGCATCGAGCGCCTCCTGTTCGCGCTGCCAGCGCTCCCGTCCCCAGACCTCGAGGTGATCTCCCACGCCGACCACCACGACCTCGCGCTCGATCTCCGCGTGTGCGAGGAGCGTCGTCGGGACGGTGACCCGCCCCGCCGCATCGAGGTCGATCTCGAAGGAGTTGCCCTGGTAGAAGCGCGACAGCTTCCGGTACTCGGTGCCCATCGGATTCAGCTCGCCGAGCGCGCGCTCGATGATTGCCTCGTGCGTGTCGGGGGTCCACACCGCCACGCAGGTCTCCGGGTCCTTGGCGAGAACGGTTCCGGTGGAGAAGGCGGCGCGAAACCGAGCCGGGATGCTGAGCCGGTTTTTCGCGTCCAACGAGTGCTCGTAGTGCCCTCGGAATGCCAACGGTCATGTCCCTGCGAGGTGAGTTGGACCGGAGTGGCGGAGTGGGAGGAGCCCCGCCACTCCGGTCGTTCATTGGCGCCACCGTACCCCACTTTCTCCCACCTAGCAACACCCTGCCCCACTTTTCTGTCCGACGGCCCCCAACCACCCCCGACCGAGGCCGTGTTTTCCGCTCTGCAGAGCCCCGGCGGCGGGATCAGCGAGCCCACAGGAGGCGCCCTCCCAACGCGCCCGCCTGCAAGCGGGGTTGCATGAAGGAGGCACGGACGCCCTCGGGACGGAGGACCGCAACCGACCCCTGCCTCCCCTGTTGGCTCCGGGGAGGCATCACCCGACCCAGGAACGGACGGAGGTCCGATCTCGATGAAGCGCTTTCTGCGCCTCCCTTCACCCGCGATGGTCGTGGCATGCGCCGCGCTCGTGGTGGCGCTCGGCGGCACGGCCTACGCGGTGGCGACCGTGGGCTCCGACGACATCATCAACGGCTCGATCCGCAATCGCGACTTCAGGGACGGCACGCTGCGCGGCAACGAGGCCAAGCGCGAGGGCTTCGGCGGCGGGGCGATCAAGGAGTCGTCGCTCGACGCGTCCAAGATCCGCGCCGACAGGCTCGACGCGACCAAGATCGGCAAGGTCGGCGCCGCGGCGCTCGCCGACGGGATCAGCCGCCACGGCGTGATCTCGAGCGCGGGCACGCTCGTGCGCGGACGCGGCATCACCTCGGTGGCCAAGCCGGGCGCCGGCATCTACCAGGTGGTCTTCGACGCCGACGTGCGCGGCTGCACCTACTTCGCCACGATCGGCGACGAGGGCGCGGCCGGCCCGGGCACCGGCCAGATCTCGGTCTCGTCGTCCCCGGACAACCAGTTCGGCGTGCGCGTGATCGTGCGCAACAACGACGGGTCGGCGAACGTCGACCGGCCGTTCCACCTGCTCGTGTCCTGCTGAGACCGTCCCTCCTGTCGCTCCTCGTGGGGCGTTGTGGCCCGACTGGGCTCGGGCTGGGTCCCGGTCCGGATTGCCTCTGGTCTGCGCTAGAGCGGAACCACCTCCCCGCGCCCGCCCAGCAGGGCGGACGTCAGCGCGGCGGCCACCAGGAGCAGCACCGACGGCACCAGGAGCAGCGCCACCACCAGCTGCATCTTCGGGCCGGCCCGCGCGGCCGCCTCGCGGATCCGCCGCGCGAGGGCGGAGCGCGCATCGCGGGCCTGTGCCTCGAGCGTGTCGGCGAGCGGCGCGCCGTGGCGCCGCGCCCGGTCGAGCGCGGCCACGAGCGCGCGCACCTCGGGGAGCGGCAGGCGCTCCGCAAGCCCCTGGAGCGCGTCGGCGAGCGGGACCCCGAGCGCCACCTGCCCGCCCACGGCGCGCCACTCGGCGGCCAGCGGACCGCCGGCCCGCTCGCCCACGGCGTGCAGCGCCTCCGAGAGCGAGGCGCCCGCCTGCACCGTCACGCGAAGCAAATCGAGCAGCGCGGGCAGGTCGCGCCGCACGCGGCGCGCGCGCTCGCGGGCGAGCCGCCCGAGCCAGAGGTCGGGACCGAGGAAGCCCGCCGCCGGCGCGAGCGCGGCGATCACGAAGCCGAGCCGGCCAGGCGCGACCGCCGCGAGCATCAGACCGGCCGTGCCGGCGGCGGCCGCCGCGGCGAGCTTGGCGGCGAGCAGGTCGCGCACGCCGAGGCCCGCCGGGCGTCCGGCCGCCTCGATCCGAGCCCGGAGGTCGCCCGGCGCCGTGGCGCCGCCGGCGCGCAGGCGCGCCCCGAGCGTCGCGAGCGCGCGCACGAGGCGGGCGCCGCCACGGCCGCGCGGGCGCGGTAGCCGTGCGGGCAGCACGAGCGCGAGCCCGCCGGCGCCCAGCGCGGCGGCGAGGAACGCGAGCCCTGGGGCCACGACGCGGCTCACAGGCGCACCGCCCCCAGCCGGCGCATCAGCAGCGCCGCCACGATCTGCAGCGCGAGCGCGATCCCCACGAGCCAGGCGGTGAGGAACGAACTCCAGAGGCTCGCGAACCAACCGGGGCTGGCGAGCTCCGTGAGCAGCCCGCCCCCCACCGGCAACAGGATCACCAGCAGCCCGGTGAAGCGCGCCTGGGCCGTGGCGGCTCGGACCTCGTCCTCGAGCCGGGCTTGCTCCTCCATCGAGCGGGCGCTCTGGCGCAGCAGCCCAGCGAGGTCGCCGCCGGCGCGGCGCTGCAGCAGGCAGGCCGCCACCACCATGTCGAGCCGCGGCGAGCGCACCCGTTCCCGGAGCGCCGCGAGTGCGGCGTCGGTGCCGGCGCCGGCGTCGAGCTCCCGGGCAGCCCGGCCGAGCGCGTGGCCGGCCGCTCCGTCGATCGAGCGCGCGGCCTCGGCCACCGCCCCGCGCAGCGAGTGCCCGGCCGCCAGGGCGTCCGCGAGCGAGAGCGAGACCTGGGCCACCCCGGCGTCCACCGCCAGCGAGTAGCGCCGGCGCCGCGAGCGCAGCACGCGCGCGACCGCCCACGGGCCCCCGCAGGCGAGCGCCAGGCCGAGCTTCGGCCCCGCCACGGCGGCGCCCAGCGCGAACGCCGCGACGGCCCCGGCCGCGAGCAGGCGGCGCCGCTCCACGGCGCCGGGATCGCGGCCCTCGCGCCCGAGCCGCGCCACGACATCGACCAGACCGGCCGCGCCTCGGGCCAGGCGCGGCGCGCCGGCGCGCAGAGCGTCGCCCGCGCCCGTCCCGACCCCCGCCAGGCCGAGCAGCGCCGCTGCGCCGGCGAGGAAGGCGAGCGCGGCCGGGCTCGTCATCCCGGCTCCGAAGCCGCAGTGACCACCCGGGCGCCCGCGCCGCGAAACGCCTCGAGGCGGGCGGCCAGGGAGCCCGCGGTCGGTGGTCTCGGCTCGCCCCCGCCCCGCGAGAAGAGCTCGCGCGCGCCCGGCCCTCCCGCCACCCGAACGACCTCGGTGACCGACTCGATCACCCGCGTGCCGTCCGGCAGCCGCGCCTGGTGGACCACGAGGTCGAGCGCGCTCGCCACCTGCTCCCGCACGGCGGCGTGCGGGAGCCCGACGCCCGCCATCAGAGCGAGGGTCTCGATCCGCCGCAGCGCGTCGGTAGGCGAGTTGGCGTGCACGGTGGTGAGCGAGCCGTCGTGCCCCGTGTTGAGCGCCTGGAGCATGTCGAGCGCCTCGGCGCCGCGGACCTCGCCGACGACGATGCGGTCGGGCCGCATCCGCAGCGCGTTGCGCACGAGCTGCCTGATCGTGACCTCGCCGCGCCCCTCGAGGTTGGCCGGCCGCGCCTCGAGCCTGACCACGTGCCGCTGCCGGAGCCTGAGCTCCGCGGCATCCTCGATCGTCACGATCCGCTCCTCCCCCGGGATCGCGCCGGACAGAGCGTTGAGGGTCGTGGTCTTGCCCGAGCCCGTGCCGCCGCTCACGAGCACCGAGGCGCGCGCGGCCACGCACATCGCCAGCAGCTCCGCGAGCTCCGCCCGCAGGGTGCCGCCGCCCACCAGGTCGCGCAGCGAGAAGCCCTCGCGGCGAAAGCGCCGCACGGTGAGGCAGGGGCCGCTCAGCGACAGCGGTGGGATCACCACGTTCACGCGCGAGCCGTCGGCGAGGCGAGCGTCGCAGAGCGGCGAGGCCTCGTCGACCCGCCGGCCGAGCGGCGCGAGAATGCGCTCGATCGCGTGCACCAGGTCGGCGTCCGAGTCGAACGCCACGTCGGTGCGCTCCAGCCGGCCGCGGCGCTCCACGTAGACCGAGTCGGGCCCGTTGACCATCACCTCGTCGACCGCGGGGTCCGAGAGCAGGGGCTCCAGCGGGCCGAGGCCGGTGGCGAGCAGCACAACGCGCGCGCAGAGCGCCTCGCGCTCCGCCTCGGGAAGCGGCGCCGCCTCGCGCTCCACGAGCTCGCGCACCTCGGCCTCGAGCCCGGCGCCGGCTCCGCGCGCCTCGCCGGCGCGGGCCCGCTCGATCAGCCGGCCGCGCAGGGCATGGGCGAGCTCGTCGATGGCCTGCATCTCATGTTGAAGCACCCGGACGCCGGAGCTCGCCCCCGTTCGCAAGACTTCGGGCATGGACCTGACCCTGCTCCCGCTCGACAAGCCGACCGAGATCCGAACCTTCGAGAAGGGTCGCTTCGAGGTCTACGAGGTCGGCCCCATGACGCTCGGCCGCGCCACCTACGAGCCCGGCTGGGTTTGGTCGCAGCACGTGGGCGCCGCCAGCGGCGAGGCGCTGTGCCAGGTCGAACACGTGGGGCTCGTGGTGAGCGGCCAGGCCGCGGTCAAGATGGAGGACGGCAGCGAGGACGTGATGCGCGAGGGCGACTTCTTCTACGTGCCGCCCGGTCACGACAGCTGGGTGGTCGGGAACGAGCCCTACGTGTCCCTCCACATCATGGGCAGCGAGGACTACGGGCAGACGCGCTGATGGGGCGCCGCAAGATCGAGTCCTGGCTGATGGACATGGACGGCGTGCTCGTGCACGAGGAGCACTCGATCCCGGGCGCGCCGGAATTCATCGCCCGCTTGCGCGAGCTCGGGCTGCCCTTCCTCCTCATCACCAACAACTCCATGTACACGCGCCGCGACCTCGCCGCCCGGCTCGCGCGCAGCGGGCTCGACGTGCCGGAGGAGGCGATCTGGACCTCGGCGCTCGCCACGGCCGGCTTCCTCGAGGACCAGCGACCGGCCGGGACGGCGTTCGTGGTCGGCGAGGCCGGCATGACCACGGCGCTGCACTCGCACGGCTACACGCTCACCGACCGGGATCCCGACTACGTCGTGCTCGCCGAGACCCGCACCTACAGCTTCGAGCGGATCTCGAAGGCGATCCGGCTGATCGCCGCGGGCGCGCGCTTCATCGCAACCAACCCGGACAACATCGGGCCCACGCCGGACGGCCCGCTGCCGGCCACCGGCAGCGTCGCGGCGCTCGTGAGCCGCGCCACGGGCGTGGACCCCTACTACGTGGGCAAGCCGAACCCGCTGATGATGCGCTCGGCGCTGAACGCGCTCGACGCGCACTCGGAGTCCACGGCGATGATCGGGGACCGCATGGACACGGACATCGTGGCCGGCCTCGAGGCGGGACTCGAGACGATCCTCGTGCTCACCGGGCTCAGCTCCGAGCAGGACGCCGAGCGCCACCCCTACCGCCCGTCGCGGGTGGTGGAGTCGGTGGGCGAGCTCGTGCCGGAACTCGGCTGAGGCTCAGTCCGGAAAGCCCTCGGGCTCGTCGACCGCGCGCTGATGGACCCCGTCGTCGATGTTGCGGCCGGTCACGATCAGCACCGTGGGGCCGTCGGCGGGGCCGAGCGCAAGGTGCGCGGCAAGGGACGCCGCACCCGACCCCTCCACTCGGATCCCGGCCTGTGCGTAGGCGCCCACGGCCCGCGCCAGCGCGCGTTCGGACACCTTGAGCATGGGAACCCCGAGCCCGGCGAGCTCGGTTACGGCCAGCGGCACCGCCACCCGCACGGCCATGCCGTCAGCGAACGTGTCGCTGTCGTCGCAGGGCACGGGCCGGCCCTCGGCCACGCTGAGGGCCATCACCGGCGCGGCCTTGGCCACCACCCCGACGGTGCCGTCGCCGACCGCACGCGCCACGCCTATCAGCAGCGCGCCGTTGCCAACAGGCACCACCACGCGTGCCGGTGCCACGCCGAGCTGGTCGAGCAGCTCGCGGCCGATCGCGGCGTAGCCGTCGAATTGCGCGGGCTCCGCGCCGTCCTCGAAGAACGGCAGCCCGCGCTCCGAGGCCCAGCCGCGGCCGAGGTCCTTGGCGGCGTCGAGGTCCTCCCCCACCAGATGCACTTCGGCGCCGAGCCGCTCGAGCAGCTCGAGCTTCGCCTGGCTCGCGCCCTCCGGCGCGAAGACGATCGCGCGCATCCCGGTGCGCTCCGCCGCCCACGCGCTCGCCGCGCCGTGGTTGCCGGTCGAGGCGGTGACCACGGCGTCGGCGCCGCGCTGGCGGAAGACCTCGAGTGCCGGCAGCGCGCCGCGCCACTTGAACGCGCCCAGCTCGTGCACGTCCTCGCGCTTGAGGAAGAGCGGGCGGCCACCGTCGAGCCCGGCGGGCGCCTCCTCGAGGGGTGTCGGAGCGTCGCTCACGGCCGACATCGTGACGGTTCATATCCGCTGGCGCCGTGAGCACCGACCGGGCGACGGGCTCATATCCTCCCTCCCGTGAGCACCGACACCGCACTGACCGAGGCCGCCTGGGACCTGGAGCCGCTCGTGGGCGGCAGGGGAGCCGACGGCGTGATCGAGATGCTGACCGAGGCGCGCGACCGCGCCGAGGCGTTCGCCCAGCGCCATCGCGGCGCGGTGGCCGAGCTGGGCGCCGCCGGCCTGGCCGACGCGATGCGCGAGCTGGCTGCCATCCACGACCTCGGTGGCCGCGCGGGCTCCTACGCCATGCTTCGCTTCTCGCTCGACACCGCCGACCCGGAGCGCGGCGCGTCGCTCCAGCGATCGCGCGAGCTGGGCGCCGAGGTGGAGACGAAGCTCCTCTTCTTCGATCTCGAGTGGAACCTCCTTCCGGAGGAGCGGGCGGAGGAGCTGCTCGCCGCCTTCGAGCTCGAGTTCTGCGCCCACTACCTGCGCTCGCTGCGGCGCTACCGCCCGCACCAGCTCTCCGAGCCGGAGGAGCGCGTGCTTACCGAGACGGACGTGACCGGCGCATCGGCTTTCCGGCGCCTCTTCACCGAGCAGGCCGCGGCGCTCGAGGTGCCGCTGCCCGACCTCGACGAGCCGGCCTCGCTCGAGGAGGGCCTGAGCCGCCTCCAGGATCCCGACCGCGAGCGGCGTGCCGAGGCCGCCCGGGCCGTAACCGAGGCGCTGCGCCCGGGGCTCCGCACTCGCGCGTACGTGTTCAACACGCTGCTGGCCGACAAAGCCACGAAGGACCGCCTGCGCAGCTACCCGCACTGGCTCGCCTCGCGCAACCTCGCGAACGAGGCGAGCGACGAGTCGGTCGAGGCGCTGATCGCCGCCGTGGCCGGCCGTTACGACCTCGCCCGGCGCTGGTACACGCTGAAGGCGAGGCTGCTCGGACTCGAGCGGCTCGCCTACTACGACCGGATGGCGCCGGTGTCCGACTCGGACGAGCGCATCCCCTATGACGAGGCGCGGCGCATCGTGCTCGACTGCTACGGGGGCTTCTCCCCCGAGCTCGGGAGCACCGCGTCGGCCTTCTTCGAGAACGGCTACATCGACGGCCCGCCCCGGCCCGGCAAGCGCGGCGGCGCCTTCTGCTCCTACACGGTGCCGTCGGCGCACCCCTACGTGCTGCTCAACTACACCTCCCGTCCGAACGACGTGCTCACGATGGCCCACGAGCTGGGCCACGGCGTGCACGCCTCGCTCGCCCGGCCGCAGGGCATCTACCACTTCGTCACGCCGCTCACGCTGGCCGAGACGGCCTCGATCTTCGGCGAGACGATCGTGCTCGAGGCGCTGCTCGACCGCGCGCCCGGCGCGGCCGGGCGGCTCGACCTGCTCGCGGGCGCGCTCGACGGCGCGGTGGCGGCGGTCTTCCGGCAGGTCGCGATGAACCGCTTCGAGCACGCTATTCACTCCGCGCGCCGCGACGCCGGCGAGCTGTCCACGGACCGCTTCGCCGAGCTCTGGCTCGAGACGCAGGCGGACCTGCTCGGCGACAGCGTCGAGCTCGACGAGGACTACGGGCTCTGGTGGTCGTACGTGTGGCACTTCGTCGACGCGCCCGGCTACGTCTACGCCTACGCCTACGGACACCTGCTGGCGCTGTCGGTCTACCGCCGTTACGAGGAGGAGGGCGAGAGGTTCGTGGGCTCATATCTCGACCTGCTGCGCGCCGGCGGCTCGCTGCCGCCGGAGGAGCTCGGCGCGATCGTGGGCGTCGACCTGGCCGACCCGGGCTTCTGGAGCTCCGGCCTCGACCTGATCGAGCGCCAGCTCGACGCGGCGGAGGCCGCGGCCGAGGAGGCGGGACGGCTCGGGCCGTAGACAGCGAGCTCGTCGCCGAGCTGATCGCGCTCCCCGGCGGCGAGGTCGAGCTGATCCGTCCACGGGACGCCGAGGCGCTGCTCAGCGAGGAGGCGTTCGATCGCGAGGAGTTCCTCCCCTACTGGGCCGAGCTCTGGGGCAGCGCCGTGGCGCTCGCACACGACATCTCCCTGCGCGCGCTGCGCGGCAGGCGGACGCTCGAGCTCGGCTGCGGCCTGGGGCTGCCGAGCATCGCCGCCGCCCGCGCCGGTGGCCGCGTGCTGGCTACGGACTGGTCGGCGGACGCCGTTACCGCCACCCGCGCGAACGCCGAGCGCAACGGCGTGCGACTCGAGGCGCTCGAGTGCAACTGGGCGAGCCCCCACGCGATCGTCGAGCGCGCCCCCTGGGACCTCGTGATCGCCTCCGACGTGCTCTACGAGCGCCGCAACGGCGAACTGCTCGTCGGGCTCCTTCGGCGTCTCGTGACCGAGCGCGGCCTGGTGCTGATCGCCGACCCCGGCCGGCCGGCCGCCGCGAGCTTCCTCGAGGGCGCCGCCGCCGCAGGCTTCTCGATCGGCACGAGCCTGAGCCCGCGCTCTGAACGGGTGTCGATCCATCGCCTGAGGCTCGGGTCCGCGACCGCGTAGCATCGGCTGGATGCGCCGGCTGTTCTGGCTCGTCGCGGCGGTGGTGCTCGTCGACACCATGTTCTTCGCAGCGGTGGCCCCGCTGCTGCCGGAGTTCAAGGAGCAGCTCGACCTCTCGAAGACGGGCGCCGGCATCCTCACGGCGGCCTATCCCGCCGGCACGTTGGTCGGAGCCCTACCCGCCGGCTGGCTCGCCTCCCGCTGGGGCGTCAAGCCCACGCTGCTGCTGGGCCTCTCGATGCTCGGAGCCACGAGCCTCGCGTTCGCTTTCGCCGACCAGATCGTGCTGCTCGACGCCGCGCGCTTCGTCCAGGGCGTCGGCGGCGCCTGCATGTGGGCCAGCGGGATGGCCTGGCTCGTGTCCGCCTCGCCGCCCGAGCGCCGCGGCGAGCTGATCGGGGCGGCGCTCTCCGCCGCCATCGTCGGGGTGCTCCTCGGGCCGGTGCTGGGCGGAGCCGCGACCGTGATCAGCCAGGAGGTGGTCTTCAGCGGCGTGGCGGTGCTCGCGGCGGGCCTGGGCGCGTGGGCGCTCTCCATGCCGGGCGTGCCGCCCGAGGAGAGCCCCGGGCTCCGCGCCCTGTTGCGCGCTCTCGGGCGCCCCTCGGTGCTCGCCGGCTTCTGGCTGTTCACCCTCCCCGCGCTGGTGGCCGGCGTGATCGAGGTGCTGGCCCCGCTCCGGCTCGACGACCTGGGCGCGAGCGGCGTGGCGATCGGCGCGATCTTCCTCGTTACGGCGGCGGTCGAGGCCGTGATCAGCCCGATCGCCGGCCGCGCGTCCGATACGCGCGGGCGCCTGGCGCCGATCCGGGCCGGCCTGGTGGGTGCCGCGATCATGGTCGCCCTGCTCCCGCTTCCGGGCAGCGCGGTGCTGCTCGGGCTGACGCTCATGCTCACCTTCGCCGCCCTCGGCGGCTTCTGGGCGCCCGCGATGGCCCTGCTCTCCGACGCCGCCGAGGAGGTCGGCCTCGATCAGGCGCTGGCCTTCTCGATCTCGAACCTGTCCTGGGCGATCGGCCACGTGGTGGGCGCCGGGGCGGGCGGGGCGCTCGCCGAGGCCACCAGCGACGCGGTTCCCTACTCCCTCATGGCGGTCACCTGCGCGGCCACGCTGACAGGCGTGATCGTGCTCGGTCGGCGATCGCCGGCGCGCTCAGCGGCGGCGGGCTGACGCGCTTGCGGCGCGCCCTACGGGCAGTTCGGCCAGGGTGCCGTGCCGCTCTGGCGGTAGAGCTTCAGCGCAAGCTGGTCCTGCCTCCACTCGGGCGCGTCGGCCGGGTCGCCGGTGCCGCCCAGGCCCCTCCAGGTCGGGACGCTGAACTGATACTTGCCGCGGTACTGGCCGCCCGGGGACACGGCGCGCGGGTTGCCGCCTGACTCGCACTCGGCGATCAGACGCAGGATCCGCGGAACGGTCACGGTGCGGCCGCTACGGCGTACCGAGCTTCGGCTGAACGGCTCGAGCCCGAGGGCGCCGCGGGTGATGGGTCCGACGATGCCGTCGGCCACCAGCCCGTTGCGGCGCTGGAAGCGCCGCACGGCCCGCTCGGTCTGCGGACCGAACACGCCGTCGGCCGGGACACCGAGCTTGCGCTGGATGCTGCGCACGGCGGGTCCGCGGTGACCGCGCTTGACGATCACCTCGCTCGACGCGGTGGCGCCCCCCGCCCCGCTGCCGATCGTGTCCGCCGACACCGCCGGCACGCCGCCGCACATTGCGCTGAGCGCCAGGCAGGCCGCGAGGGCGCCCGCTGTACGCGGACGACGAACGGCATGCACGATCCTTCGCACCTTTCGGTTCCCCTTTCCCAGTGCCTACGAGGTGAGCTGTCGGGCTCGCGCCGGAAAGTGGCGCTACGCGGACGGATTCCGCGATTCGCCCCGGGCGGCCGCTGCGGCCGCCAATTGGGTCCCCCGTTTCCCGCCGTGGGACGGCGAGAACTCGGCAATTCGAAGATGAGGCGCGTAATAGAAGCAGATCGAGCGCAAAAACGCCCGCTCGCCGTCCACCATCTGACGTAGTCAGCGGCCGGCGCGGAGCAGGTCGTCGACGATCGTCACGATGTCGATCGAATCGTCCTGCGCGGCCGCCTCGTCCGGCGGGCTCCGATCAAACCGCCCCGGGCGCACCGGCGGAGGCTCGAGCGCCCGCGGCTCCGGCGGAGCCTCGAGAGCGAGCCTGGACCCCTGCCGCCGCCGCAGCCAGACGGCCGCGGCGAGCGCGCCGACCAGGAAGGGGGCAAAGCGCAACAGCAATCGCAGACCGGGCATCCAACCGCGACGATATATCAAGGAATCGCCGCACTTGCCCCCGAAACCTCAACCGTTTCCGTGCACGCCCCGGTACCGGCGCTTTCTGACTTGGAATAGCGAGAACATCGCGGCTCCGACGCCGGCAGGGGGGCCGCTGTCGCACGGAATGGCGCCGCCTTCGACCATACCTTCGCCGCAGGGACTGGGCTATGCCGGGCTCGTTCTCCAGCGCCTGGTGCTCCACGGCCGCACGAGCCTCGGGGCCGAGCAGGTACACCTGCTCGTGGGCGACCGCGAGGATCCGCGGCGCCTGACGCTTGCCGCCTGCGCCGGCTGCGACCCCGACGCCCTCGGGCGGCAGTTCGATGGCCCGCTCGCAGCATTCGGGCGGGCTCGGCTGCCCGCGGTCACCTTCGCGCCGGTGGGCGCGGAGTCGCAGCCGCGCGGCTACCTCGCCGCCGCGCCTCGCGGCCGGCGTGAGTTCGCGGCCCGCGAGCTCGGCCTGCTCGACGAGCTGGCCGATCTGGCCGGCGCGGCCCTCGTGCATCACGAGCGTCGCGAGCTCTCGCAAGCGGACCCGCGCCCCGAGATCGAAGCGCTGGTGCAGCGCCTGGCGCGCTCCGACGGAGACACCTGGCGCCATTCGCTCGAGGTCGCCGGGATCGCCAGGCGGGTGGGAAGACGGCTCGGCCTCGCTCGTCCCGACCTCGTGGAGGTCGAGCTCGGCGCGCTCCTGCACGACATCGGCAAGCTGCGGCTGCCCGCGCGGATCCTGCACAAGCGCGGCGCGCTCACGAGCGCGGAGTGGAGCATGGTCCGCCGCCACCCCGAGTGGGGCGCCGGCATCGTGGCCGGCATCCCGGGGCTCGAGCCGGTGGCCGTGATCGTCGAGCTGCACCACGAGCGCCCCGACGGCGGCGGCTACCCCCACGGCCTTCCCGCCGCGCGGATCCCGATGGCGAGCCGGATCATCTCGGTCTGCGACGCCTTCGGCGCGATGACCACCAACCGTTCCTACAGCGCGGCGATCGACTGCTCAGCCGCCGTGGCCGAGCTCCGCCGCGAGGCGGGCGCGCAGTTCGATCGCGACGTCGTGGACGCGCTCGCCCTCACGCTCGACGAGCCGGCGCCGGCCGTCGCCTGAGCCCGCCGCCCGGAGATCGGGCGCTACATTGGCGCCGTCATGGATCTGGGCCTCGAGAACAGGGTCGCGCTCGTGACCGGCGGGTCGCGCGGCATCGGCCTCGGCATCGCGCGCGAGCTGGCTGCCGAGGGCGCGCGCGTCGCGATCAGCTCACGAACGCGGGAGGCCGTCGAGGCAGCCGCCGCCGAGATCGGCGCCACGCCGTTCGTGCACGACACCCTCGACCTCGACGCCGCGCCCGCGCTCGTCGACCGGGTGGAGCAGGAGCTCGGGCCCGTCGAGGTGCTCGTGAACAACACTGGCGGTCCCCCCGGCGGCGACCCGCTCGCGTTCACCCGTGAGCAGTGGGAGAGCGCCCACCGCGAGCTCGTGATCGCGCCGATGGAGCTGATCCGCCGCGTCGTGCCCGGCATGCGCGAGGGCGGCTTCGGCCGGATCCTCAGCGTGTCCTCCTCGGCCGCCCGCGAGCCGATCCCCACCCTGATGCTGTCGAACTCGCACCGCCCGGGGCTGCTCGGCGGCTTCCGCACGCTGGCGCGCCAGCTCGCAGCCGACGGGGTCACCTTCAACACGATCCTGCCCGGCCGCATCGCCACCGACCGCATCATGCATCTCTACGGCTCGCTCGACGAGGCGCAGGCAGTGGCCCGCGAGGAGGTGCCGGCCGCCCGGCTCGGTACCGCCGAGGAGATCGCCGCGGCGGCGGCGTTCCTCTGCTCGGCGCGGGCGAGCTACATCACCGGCGTCTGGCTGTTGGTGGACGGCGGCCTGACGCGCTCCATCTAGCGCGCAGGCCTCCGTCCACACTTCACCGGCGCACCTTTCAAGCCGCCAGCGTGGTCGCCGGTGAGGGCTCGAGCGCGAGCTCGAGAACCTCGCCGATCGTCATCACCGGATGGAATCTCATCGCCTCTCGGACCTCCTCGGGCACGTCGTCGAGGTCCGCGCGGTTGCGCTCGGGCAGGATCACGTCGGTCAGGCCGGCCGCATGCGCCGCGAGCACCTTCTGCTTCACGCCGCCGATCGGCAGCACGCGGCCCTGCAGCGTGACCTCGCCGGTCATGCCGACCGTGTGCTTGACCGGGCGCCCGGAGAGCAGCGAGGCCAGCGCCGTGGTCATCGTGATGCCCGCGCTCGGGCCGTCCTTCGGGATCGCGCCCGCCGGCACGTGCACGTGGAACTCGCGCTCGTCGAAGGCGTCCTCGTCGATGTCGAGCTGATCGGCGTGGCCGCGCACGTAGGAGAGCGCGATCCGCGCCGATTCCTTCATCACGTCGCCGAGCTGACCGGTGAGCACGAGCGTCTCCTTGCCGTTCATCGCCGTTGCTTCGATGAACAGCACGTCGCCGCCGGCGCCCGTCACGGACAGGCCGGTGGCCACGCCCGGAACGGCCGTGCGCTCGGCCGACTCCTGGAAGAAGCGCTGGCGCCCGAGAGCGTCGCGCAGCTCCTCCGCGCCGATCGTGACGGGTGCCTCGGCGGCGCCGGACGCGATCTTCGTGGCGGTCTTGCGCAACACGGTGCCGAGCTCGCGCTCGAGGCCGCGCACGCCCGCCTCGCGCGTGTAGTCGCTCACGACCTGGCGGAGCGTGCCGTCGCTCACCTCGACCTCGTCCTCGCGCAGGCCGTTGCGCTCGCGCTGGCGCGGCCACAGGTAGCCGCGCGCGATCGCGACCTTCTCGTCGGTGGTGTAGCCGTCGAAGCGCACGACCTCCATGCGGTCGAGCAGCGGCGCCGGGATCGTCTCGGCCACGTTGGCGGTGGCGATGAACACGACCTCGGACAGGTCGAGCTCCACGTCGAGATAGTGGTCGCGGAACGAGTGGTTCTGCGCCGGGTCGAGCACCTCGAGAAGGGCGGCGCTCGGGTCGCCGCGCCAGTCGGCGCCGACCTTGTCGACCTCGTCCAGCATGATCACCGGGTTCATCGTTCCGGCGTCGCGCAGCGCGCGGACGAGCCGCCCGGGCAGCGCGCCGATGTAGGTGCGGCGGTGGCCGCGGATCTCGGCCTCGTCGCGCACGCCGCCGAGCGACATGCGCACGAACTCGCGTCCGGTGGCACGGGCGATCGACTCGCCGATCGAGGTCTTGCCCGTGCCGGGCGGGCCGATCAGGGTCAGGATGGCGCCTGACCGCTTGTCATCCGCGACGCCGCGCTCCTGGCGCAGCTTGCGCACGGCGATGTACTCGACGATCCGGTCCTTCACGTCCTCGAGGCCCGCGTGGTCGGCGTCGAGCACCTCGCGCGCGTGCACGGGATCGAGGCGCTCGTCGGAGCGCTCGGACCACGGCACGGCGATCAGCCAGTCGAGGTAGGAGCGGATCATGCTCGCCTCGCCCGACTGCTCGCCCATGCGCTCGAAGCGCCCGAGCTCGCGCTCGGCCTGCTCGCGCACCTCGTCGGGCATGCCGGCTTCCTCGATCTTCGTGCGGTACTCCTCCACGATCGAGCCGTCGTCCTCGCCGAGCTCCTTGCGGATCGAGTCCATCTGCTTGCGCAGGAAGTACTCGCGCTGCTGCTTCTCGGCACCCGACTGCACGTCGTCGCGGATGCGTACGCGCACCTGCAGCTCGGTGAGGCGCTCGCGCTGGAGCTCGAGCGCGCGGGCCAGCCGGTCGGTCACGTCGAGCAGCTCGAGCAGCTCGACCTTGTTCTCGTAGGAGAGGTCTGGCGAGTAGCCGCCCGTGTCGGCGAGCGCGCCGGGCTCGGTGATCGAGCGCACGAAGGCGGCGATCCGCCCGTCGTCGCCGCGCAGCTCGAGGATCTCCTCGACCACGGCGCGGTACTCGCGCTCGAGCTCGCGCGTGCGGCCGTCGACCGGCACGTCGTCCGGGTGCGGCTCGACCTGCACGCGCAGCTGGCCGGCGGGGCTCGTCTGGGCCGCGCCGATGCGCGCCCGGTGGAGGCCCTCGACCATCACGGCCCGGCCGCCGCCCGGCAGCCGCACGCGGTCGGTGATCTGCGCAACCGTGCCGACGCTGGCAAACTCGTCGCCCTTGCGCGGCACCAGTACGACGCGCTCCTCGTCGCCGGCGTCGATCGCCAGCGTGAGAGACATGTTGGGGAAGACGACCGAGTCGTCGACGGGAATGAGCAGAAGGGTCTCGGCTGTGGCCATGTCGCGTTACCTACTTACGTTGGGTAAGCAAGGAGTCTAGCGGGCGATCCACGGACATACCGGTGCCCTTCGCGCCGAGACGCGTGCGATGCTCAGCGCCGTGGCCGACCCCAGCGACACCGCGCGCGCGGCGGCCGCCGAGGCCGCCGCCGGGCTGGTCGAGCCGGGCATGACCGTCGGGCTCGGCTCGGGCCGCGCCGTCTGGAAGCTGGTCGAGCGGCTGGCCGACCGCGCCGGCGCCTTCCGAGCCGTGACCGCCTCGAACCGCACACAGGAGCTGGCCGCCTCCCTGGGGATCGAGGTGATCGAGCTGGATGGCTCGATCGAGCTCGACCTCGCGCTCGACGGCGCCGACGAGGTGGACCCCGCCCTTCGCCTGATCAAGGGCGGCGGCGGCGCGCTCCTGCGCGAGAAGATCGTGATCTCCGCGGCGCGCAGGTTCGTGGTCGTGGCCGAGACCCCCAAGCGGGTCGGGCACCTGGGCGAGCATTTCCGGCTGCCCGTGGAGGTGGTCCGCTTCGCCTGGCGCGACACCCGGCGCCGGCTCGCGCCGCTGCTGCCGGACTCCGAGCTGCGCGCCGGCTCTGACGGCGAGCCCTACGTGACCGACGAGGGCCACTTCATCCTCGACTGCGCGCTCGACGCCGGCTCCCAGCCGGACATGCTCGACGGCGCGCTGAAGCGCGTGACCGGTGTGGTGGAGCACGGCCTCTTCCTCGGCATGGCGGACCAGGCGCTGCTCGGCCGGCCCGAGGGGGGCGTCGAGGTGCTCGAGCGCGCCTGAGGCCGCTGCGCGACCCGCGGGTCACAGCTCCGCCGCACTCGTCTCGGCCGCCACCCGCCCGCGGTCGCCCGGCGGGCGCACGAGCAGGCGGATCTCGCGCCCGAAGTTGTCGGCGGCGGTGAGGTAGACGGCCTGGCGAAGCGTGACGCGCAGGGTCGCGCGGGCCGACGGGCCCGCGGCCTCCGCGTCGCCCGGATCGCCGAGCGCCTCGCCGCCGCCCTCCGTGCCGGCGCCCAGGCGCAGCAGCTCCACGTCGGCGAGCGCCACGAAGGTCCGCTCGCCGCCGGCCCCCGCCCCCGCCTCGGTCGAGACCAGCACGTCGACGCGGGAGCCCGGAACCGCCGCGGCCAGCGCGGCATCGCCGCTGACGCCCACCTCGACCGCGCGCTCCCCCCTGCCGAGCGCGCCGCCGGCGCGGGCGGCGGGTCCCTCCGCACCCTGCAGATCGCCCGCCGTGAGGTAGCCGCCCGACGGCACGGCGACCGCCGTGCGAGCGCCCGCCACCCCGGCCGCCGAGCCGAGCGCGTCCGGCGGCAGGTAGCGGGCCGGCACGCGTCGCAAGGCCAGCGCGCCGCGCTCGAGCCGGGCGTCAGCAGGCAGGTCGCGGGCGGCCACGAGCGCAGGCACGAGCGGCCCGACCCGCTCCTCGAGCTTGCGCTCTCGCTCGCGCACCGAGGAGGCGGCGAGCCCGCCGCAGCCCAGCGCAAGCGCGAGCAGCAGCATCCCGCGCCGGCGGCGGGCCTTCACGCCGTCTCGGCTCCGCTCGGGCCGGCCGACGGCTCCACGGCCTCCAAGGGCAGCTCGAGCACCGCGATCGCCAGCTCGCCGTCGAGGCTCACGAGCAGCCGCCCGCCGAGGTCCCGCGCCGCCCGCGAGGCGATCGCCAAGCCGCGCCCGCGGTCGCGGCGGGAGTCCGGAAGCCTGGGGGCGACGCTGTTGCGCACCTCGATGCGCACGCCGCGGGCCGTGGTGCGACCGCGCACGCGCACCTCGCCGGCGCCGTGCTCCGCGGCGTTGGCCACGAGGTTGCCGAGCGCCTGCGCGAGCCGGCCGCGCTGCAACAGCGCGGGCGCCGGCCCGCCGTGCCACTCGAAGCTCGTGCCCCCGAGCCAATCCCGCCAAGGGCGCAGCGCCGCCTCGGTGGCGGACGCGAGCTCGGCCGGCGCCCGCACCGTCCTGCCGCGCCGGCCGCGGCGCGCCGCCTCGAGGTCGGCGAGGCCGCAGCGAAGCCGGTCGAGCTGGGCCTCCAGCACGATCGCGTGGCGACGCCCCAGGGGATCGCGGCGAAGCGACTCGCACGCGAGCGAGAGCCCGGTGGCGGGCCCGCGCAGCTCGTGCTCGGCCCGCGCAACAAGCTCGAGGCGCCTGCGCAGCTCGAGCGTGGCAACGAGCCCGGTGACCAGGCACCCGGCCGCCGCAAGAAGGAGCGCCACGCTCACGGCGCCTCCGTGAGCTTGTAGCCCACGCCCCGCACGTTCACCACCCAGCGCCGCCCCGAGGGCGTGCCCAGCTTCTTGCGCAGACGGCAGGCGTGCGCGTCGAGCGTGCGCGTGCGCCCCGCGGACAGATACCCCCAGACGTCGCGCAAGAGGTCCTGCTTGGCCAGCACGCGCGTGGGGTCCTCGGCCAGCGCGTGCAGGAGCGCGAACTCCTTCGCCGACAGCTCCACGCGCCGGCCGGCCAGCCTGACCACGCGCGTGACCGGATCGATTGTGAGCTCCCCCACACGCAGCGCCCCGCGAGCGCGGCGCCCGGCAGTCCGGTGCAGGAGCGCGCGCACGCGTGCGAGGAGCTCCGCATACAGGAAGGGCTTGGCCAGGTGGTCGTCGGCCCCGCGGGCGAAGCTGCGCACCCGATCGGCGTCGCCCGACCGGCCGGTGAGGACGAGCACCGGCAGGTCCGGGTCGACGCGTGTGCTGAGCCCGTCGGCTGAGCGCACGCTGTCGAGCACGTCGAGGCCGCTGCCACCCTCCAGCCTCAGATCGAGCACGACGAGGGCGGGCTGGCGCACCGCGATCGCCCGCAACGCCTCGCTGGCCCCGCTCGCCCCGGCCACCCGAAAACCGTCCGCCGCCAGGTTGTCGAGCAGGAACGAGCGGGTCGCCTCGTCGTCCTCCACTACCAGGATCAAACGCTGCTCTTCCACACCCACGAGAAGGACCGCAAGGCAGAATCTCGCCCCGGCCACCCGTCGCAACTCGACGCTGGAGTGCCCCGTCGCATGGAAGCGGCAGCGGCCAGGAATAGATGACACTTAGGCAGCTACCTAAGTGTGCGCTACGATGCGGCCTATGCCCACCGCCGACGCAGCACAGCTCGACCGGGCGTTCAACGCGCTCTCCGACGAGAGCCGCCGCGCGATGGTCGTCCGCCTGTCGCGCGGCGCGGCCTCGGTGAGCGAGCTCGCCGCACCGCTGGACATGTCGCTGCCGTCCGTGATGCAGCACCTCGACGTGCTGCAGCGCAGCGGCCTCGTGCGCTCGGAGAAGGTCGGCCGCGTCCGGACGTGCCGGCTCGAGCCCAGCCCGATGCGCACGCTCGAGCAGTGGATCGCCGAGCACCGCGCGACCTGGCAGAGGCACTTCGACCGCCTCTCCGACGTCCTCGACGACGCCTTCCCCACCGACCAAGGAGACCGCCAATGAGCATCCGCCAGCACGACTTCACGATCGAGCGACGGTTCCGCCAGACCCCGGCGCAGGCGTTCCGCGCGTTCTCGGACCCGGAGCTCAAGCGGCGCTGGTTCGGCGTGCCCGAGGGCTGGACCGACGCCAAGTGGGAGCTCGACTTCCGCGTCGGCGGCAGCGAGGTGAGCGTGGGACGCGATCCGCGCGGGACGGTGCACGAGTTCCGCAGCCGCTACCACGACATCGTCGACGGTGAGCGGATCGTCTTCGCCTACGACCTCCTGCTCGACGGGCGGCTCATCTCCGTGTCGCTGACGACCGTCGAGGTGCGGCCCGACCGCGACGGCACGCGGCTCGTCTTCACCGAGCACGGCGCGTTCTTCGACGACCTCGAGGATCCGGCGGAGCGCGACCACGGCACCGGCCTGCTGCTTGACGGGCTCGCCGCATTCCTAGATGAGCAGGCCGCCGCATGAGCCTCGCGCTCCACCAGCACCCCTTCGCCGCCGGGTAGATCGCGGGCCACTACTTGCAAATCGTCAACGCCTTCGGAGGAGCCGCGATGCCGGATACCACCTGCCACATGTCGATCTCGCTCGACGGTTTCGTCGCCGGGCCGGACCAGAGTCGCGAGCACCCTTTGGGCAAAGGCGGGAGAGAGCTCCACGGCTGGCACCTCGGCGACGAGCGCGCCAATGAGGCCGACGAGACCGCCGTCGCCTGGCTCATGCGCCCGCGCGGCGCCTACGTCATGGGCCGCAACATGTTCGGGCCAATCCGCGGTGAGTGGGAGAAGGACTGGCGCGGCTGGTGGGGGCCCGAGCCGCCGTACCACGCACCGGTGTTCGTGCTCACCCATCACGCCCGCGAGCCGATCGAGATGGAGGGCGGGACGACCTTCCACTTCGTCACCGACGGCTTCGACGCCGCCTACGCACAGGCGCGTGAGACGGCCGGCAACGACGGCGTGGACATCGCCGGCGGCGCCTCCACGGTTCGGCAGGCGCTCGTCGCCGGGGTCGTCGACGAGCTCACGCTCGACATCGCCCCGGTCCTGCTCGGGTCCGGCGAGCGGATCTTCGACGGCGTCGAATCGTTGGGGTTGGAGCCCGTCGAGGTGCTGCATTCGCCGCTGGCCACACACATCCGCTACCGCCGGGCGAGCTGAAGGCCGCTTCCGAGCTGTTCGCCTACCCCTGCGGGTGCCACTCCCCCGGATCAGCCGCGATGCAGACCACACGAACGCGATAGCCGGCGCAACAAGGCAGCGCGCCATTCGACATACGCGGCCGAACCACGGTCGGGGAGCTAGCCGGGTGTCCCTACGGGCGGTGCTACCTGGGCGAGCAGCTCGCGCACGCGCTGGCTGATGTCCTCGCGGATGCGCCGGACGCCGGCGAGGTCGGTCTCGGCTGGGTCATCCACGTCCCAGTCCTCGTAGCGTTTGCCCGGATAGATCGGGCATGCGTCGCCGCAGCCCATCGTGATCACGGCGTCTGCGGCTTGGACGACCTCGTCTGTCATCGGTTTGGGGAACTCCTTGGTGACGTCGATCCCCACGTCCGACATCGCGGTCACGACGTCGGGGTTGATTTGGTCGGCTGGCGCGCTGCCTGCTGAGCGCACGTTCACGCGGCCCTCGGCGTAGTGGTCGAGCAGCGCTGCCGCCATCTGGCTGCGTCCCGCGTTCTGTACGCAGACGAACAGCACCTCGGGGCGGTCCTTGGGGATCGTGCCCTCGACCTGGCCGAGCGCGCGCAACCGCTCGCGCGCGAAGCGCTGCACGAAGAGCGGCACGAAGTCCTTGAGGCGCGCACCGCCGAGCGCCTCGAATGACTCGGCCATGTAGCGCTCGACGGTCTCGGCGGAGAACGTTCGGGCGAACTCCTCGCGCAGCCGCCCCAGCCCGCGCTCGAGTCGGCCCTGGGTGATCAGATCGACTTCGAGATCCCGCAGTCGCGTCGCCATCGCGTAGCTCCTCCTACCTCGGGCCGCGTGTCGGGCGGATGCTATCCATTGACAGTCATCGCTTCAATCGATATACGTAGATTGATGGCTGTCGATCTGGAGCTGGCCCCCAAGACCAAGCGTCCCGCCGGTGAGCCGTGTTGCGAGCCCGTCGTCTATCCCGACGTGCAGCGCGAGCACGCCATCCGCATGGCCGAGGTCGCCAAGGCACTGGGCGACCCGATCCGCCTCCAGCTCGTCGATGTGCTGCGCAAGCACGCGGGCCAGGTGTGCGTCTGCGAGCTGGTGCCGCTGTTCGACGTCTCTCAGCCCACCCTGTCTCATCACCTGAAGAAGCTGCGCGACGCCGGGATCGTGGATTCCGAGCGTCGCGGGCTGTGGGCCTTCTACTACGTCCGTCCTGAAGCCCTCGAGGAGTTGACCGCATGGCTGAGCTGACCGAGGCCACCTCGACCTGTTGCGCGCCCGAGACGCAGCAGAGCTGCTGCGAGCCGAGCGACAAGGACGCGTGCTGCGACGCGAACGCCGCCGGCGGGAGCTGCGGCTGTCCGGCCGGGCAGGCAAGCGAGCCGAACGACAGCGAGATCCGCGAGAAGGTGCGCGAGCGCTACGCCGCCGCCGCCACGGCTGTTGCGGAGAGCACGTCGTCCGGCTGTTGCGGGGCGCCGGCGATCGATGACTGCGGCCCCGACATCTTGTCGAGAGACAAACAGGGCAACGAAGTGTTCGGCGCCACGCTTTACGAGGGCGAGGCCGACGGCGCGCCCAAGGCGGCTGTGCAGGCCTCACTCGGCTGTGGTGTCCCGACAGCGGTCGTGGACCTGCATCAGGGCCAGACGGTGCTCGACCTCGGCTCGGGGGCCGGTGCGGACGTGCTCATCTCGGCCCGCCGGGTGGGTTCGACAGGTAAGGCGATCGGTCTCGACATGACCGACGAGATGCTGGAGCTCGCGCGCGAGAACGCCGCCGAAGCCGGCGTCGAGAACGTCGAGTTCGTGAAGGGATACATCGAGGCGATCCCGCTTGCGGATGAGTCGGTCGACGTGGTGATCTCGAACTGCGTGATCAACCTCTCGGCGGACAAGCGCAGGGTGCTGGCCGAGGCCGCACGGGTTCTCAAGCCCGGCGGACGCTTTGCGGTGTCCGACGTGATCGCCGACCCGGACATGGACGAGGCCACGCGCGCCGACATGCAGCAGTGGACCGGCTGCGTCGCGGGCGCACTCACACGCGCCGAGTTCGAGGACGCCCTCGCCGCCGCTGGGCTCGCCGAGATCGAGGTCAACGAGACACACCGCGTGCACGAGCACGCGACGTCGGCGATCGTGCGAGCGTGGAAGCCACAAGCCTGAGCCGGCGAGTCACGCGCGCGTGAGCGACATCCAGCTGAACGACCCGCAGACGCTCTACCGCCGCTGGGAAGGCTCCCAATGGAGTCCCGTTCGACGTCGACCTGGCGATCGACAAGGAGCAGTGGCCGGCGCTCGACCCTGAGCTCCGCGAGATCATCTCCTTCGCGCTGTCGTTGGCCGCTGTTGAGCTGTAGGTCGGTGCCCGGCCCCGCCTACCGCGCGACCGTCGTCTCGGTGGTCCTCGTGTTGTTCGACATGTCGGGGTCTGGTGCGGAACTGCCCACGCTGGCCGTGTTGGTGATCACGCCCCTGGCCTTGGGCGCGACCTGGATAGCGACCGTCGTGTTCGCTCCATTCGCGAGGGCCCCGAGGTCGCAGTCGACCAGGCCCGCCGAATGCACGCAGCCCGCCGATGCGCCGACGAACGTCACGCCCGCGGGGACCGTGTCGAGGATGTGCGTGCCCGGCGCCGCGTTGGGGCCGTTGTTGGTGACCGTGAGCGTGTAGGTGAGCGTCCCGCGTGCCGCGACCGGGTCGGGCTCGTCCGCCTTCGTGAGCGACAAATCGGCCGCCGGCCGGCGGTCGCTCACATACACGTCGTTGACCCCGTTGGTGTCGCCCACGAACAGGTTGTCCGCCTGCGTCCCCATCAGGATCACCAGCCCGTCCGCGCTGACCGGACCGCCTCCGACGTCGTCGTGGTTGCCGTCGCGCCTGGCGTCCTGGTGGGCGCCGTTGATGCTGACCATCTCGGTGGAGCCGGCCGCCAAGTCGCGGACAAAGGCGTCCCGGACAAGCCCGCCGTCGGGGTCGGTCGCACCCGCGATCAGATCCGACGCGAACGACGCGAACGCGACGAACCGGCCTCCTGCGCCGATCTCCGGGTCCTCGCTCTGACCGGAGGCCTCGCCGCCGGCGCCGTCCGGGCTCGCTAGCACTGTCGTGCCCGCCTGTCGGTCACGAACGAAGATGTCCGAGAAGAACTCCGTCTGGGCAACGGGGGTGAAGTTCTGGGCGTCGGACTGGAAGGCCACGAAACGACCATCGTTCGTGATCGCGGGATTCCTGCTCGTGTCGAACTCCCCCGCCGGCTCTTCAGCGCTCGAGACGCTCACCCGCTCCGTCGTCGGCGACGGGCCGCTGAGGTCTCGCACGAAGACGTCGATGTTCGAGCTGCCGTCGTCCGCGACGAGATTCGGCGCGCTCGACGCGAACGCAACAACAGGGCCGTTCGCGACCACGGGATCCTCGCTGGTGCCGAAAACCTCGCTGCCATCGTGTGACAGGCTGATTCGCTCGATCGACCCGGTGGCGCGGTTGCGCAGGTAGATGTCCTCGGCGAAGTCAGCGTCGAAGTCGAAAGTCTCGAAGGCGACGAAGTTGCCGTCCGGGCTGATGCCGGGATTGTCGCCGCCGCCGGCCCCGCTGATCCTCTCGGTGGTGCCCGCAGTGCGGTCGCGCACAAAGATGTCCGTGAGCTGGTTGCGGTCGCCCTTGACCAGGTTCGAGGCTTCGGACTTGAAGGCGACGTAGCGGCCGTCGTCGCTGATCGCAGGCGCGGTGGAGATGCCTGTGAAGTTGCTGTCGCCGTTCGCCTGGACTCCCCTCGGACCGACGCTCACGCGCTCGGTCACGCCGGTGCGTCGGTCGCGCACGAATACGTCGCCGACGCCGTTGGTGTCGCCCGGAACGAGGTTCGTCGCGGCGGAGGCGAACACGACGAAGCGCCCGTCGGGCGTCATGTCGCCGTAGTCGCCGAGATGGTCGCCGGCCACGCTCGAGTCGTCGCCGATTGCGCCGTCAGGGGCGACGCTGATGGGTTCGATGAAGTTATGCGAGGCGAGAGCGCTGGCGGGGCCGAGCAGCCCGGTTGCGCCGGTCGCGGCGGCCACGGCGAATACGCGGCGGCGCAGGCTACGAGAGGCGACGTGCATCTGTGCCTTTCTATCGGGGATCTGCAGCAAGGCTCTTGCAGGCGGCAGCCGCGGATGAACTGACTCCCCCGGTACTACGCAGCCCTGCCTGCCCGGGTTCAAACACCAGACGAGACAGCTCAACGCTCGGGGCACCGTCCGTCCGGAAGCCGTGCAAGACAGGACACGACCGCTGGCCTTGGCTGACCCCTCGGCCTGAGGTGGCGGAAGGCGGCTTGCGCACAGCCTCGGTCGTTGCCACCTCGCCGATGCGGGTGATCGCGTTGTTCAAGCGCGACGTCTGGGCGATGGATCGGCGAGCGCCGGGCGTGACCCAGCGCCTGCGGACACTGGTCGAAGAACATCGCGCAAAGGACGCCCAGCGCGCGCTCGCCAAGCAGCGACCCGACCGTCGGTAGCGAAGAACTACGCGCGCGCTACTGGCGCTCGGAGCCAGACCGGCGCTCGCCGGCGCGCGTCGTCTCTCCGGGCTGAGCGGAGCGCTCGGGGCCCTTGGCACCCGGATCCTTGAGCGCGTCGGCGGCTGCCTTGGCCTTGTCCGACATCGAGCCTCCGCGGGCATGGATGTCCTTCAGCTCCTGGAGGTCGTCCTTGGCCGCCTCGGTGCCGCCGCGCTTGTTGAAGATCTCCTTGGCCTTGTTGGCGAGACTGCTGAAGCCGGCCATTCGATCACCTCCGTCGGGGGGATACCGCAGAGGACGCCACGGTAGCGCCCCATCTGGCTGGGCGTCATCCGAGGCCGGTAGGGTGCCCCGAGGCGATGGAGGACTATCCGCGCTACCGGGTGCTGTGGCCCCTTGTCCCGGCGATGGCGATGGTGTTCATCGACTTCACCATCGTCAGCATCTCCGCCACGACGATCCAGGATGACGTCGGCCTCACCGAGACGGGGGCGCAGTGGCTGATAACGGCCTACGCGCTCGCCACGGCGGCTTTCGTCGCTCTCGGTGGCCGCCTCGGCGACATCTTCGGCCACCGCCAGATCGTGGTCATCGGCGTGATCCTGTTCGCGGTCAGCTCGCTGATGTGCGGGCTCGTTCCGGACACCGGGATCGCCGAGACCTGGCTGATCGTCTTCCGGGCCATCCAGGGCGCAGCGGGAGGTCTCCTTATCCCTTCTGCCACGGTGCTCGTGCTCGATGCCTTCCCGCCGAAGGAGCGCGGCAAGGGCCTGGCGGTCTTCTTCATCGTCACCGGGCTGTTCACCGCGGTCGGGCCCGTCGCGGGGGCGTACCTGACCCAATACTGGACCTGGCGCGCGATCTTCTGGATCAACGTGCCCGTGGCGATTCTTGCCCTCGCCGAGCTCTACTTCGCGAAGCTCAGGGACAGGAAGAATCCGGCCAAGGTCGACGTTCGCGGAGCGATCCTGATCGTCGCCGGAATGGCCCTGTCGGTGCTCGGGATCCAGCAATCGACGGTCTGGGGCTGGGGCGACGTCCGGACGATCGGCGCAATCGTGATCGGCGTCGCGCTTCTCGTGGTCTTCGTCCTCGCCGAGCGCAACACCGAGAACCCCTTGATCGACGTCCGGGAGATGGCCAGGAATCGCCCCTTCGCGGTGGACAACATCCTGACGTTGCTGGCCTTTGCTCCCTGGCTCGCCGTCTTCTTCTTCGGCAGCTTTTACTTCCAGGTCGCAGTTCGCCAGGAGCCGACGGAGGCCGGCTTCTCGATATTGACGATGTTCTACTCGTTCTTCGTCTCCGCCCGGATCGGCGGCGGCTGGATGGACAAGTTCGGCGCCAAGCGGCCGGTCGGGCTGGGCTTCGCCTTGGCGACGGTCGGGATGATCCTGTGGGCGTCCGAGCTCGACGGACTGAGCCGCTCCTCGACCCTGGCCGGAATGCTGGTGACCGGCGCCGGGTTCGGCCTGATCTTCTCGCCCCTGAACACTGACGCGCTCAACCGACTCCCCGATGCCGTGAGGGGCCAGGGCTCGGGAATCATCCAGACCTTCCGGAACTACGGGTCCGCGGTTGGCATGGCGATCATGGGAACGATCATCGCCAGCGCGACCGACCTGACCGGAGCGGCGGGCGTGAACGATTTCGTGGACGCGATGAAAACCGCCTGGTACGTCGGCGCGGGAATACTCGCGGCCGGCTGGATCATCTGCCGGTTCTTCATGCCCGGCGGGAAACAGGAGGGGATCGAGTAGGAGCCCCCCTCCAGTCGTCGCGGCGCGAGACCCTGTCAAGGAAACAGCGGGCCGAGTGGGTCGACCCGCGGAACCGGCCGGAAGCGGTCGAGCCTCAGTCCGTCGAGCAGCTCGAAATACGCCTTCCGCTCGGTCCCGTCGCGCGAGATCAGGCCGGAATCCCAGCGAACGTTGCCGTCGTAGCGCCAGTTGTAGAAGTACAGGCGCTTCACCCGCGGGAGGGCGGCGACCAGCCTGAAGATGTGGCGGACCACCCGGGCGGCGCGGCCCTCGTCGTAGTCGAAGCCCCTGTGGCGCACGATGCCGCCGGTCTCGGTGATCCATATCTCGGCGTTCCGGACCAGCCGGAGGAAGCGGCGCGTGCGAACGCCCCTTAGGCGCGTCACGTCGGGATAGTTGTGGAGCCCGAAGATCAGCCGGCCGCGGCCCGCGCGCTCGCGGAAGGCGCGAATCCAGCGCCACATTCGCCAGTTGGCGGTAACGAGTAGCTCCACCGCCACGATCGTGCAGCCCCGGCATTGCTTCCGGAGCGCCCGGTAGAAGACCGCCGTGCGACGCGGATGCTTGCCCGTGGGCTGCTTGCCCGCGAGGTTCGCCTCGTTCCAGGTCGAGTACTCGCGCACCCACGGGTAGCGCTCGCGGAAGGCCCTGACCTGCGCCGCGTACTGGCGCACCGACGGCAGCTTCAGCTGGCGCTTCTCCGACCACGAGTGGCCGAACGAGACGAGTGGCTCCATTCCGTCTCGCCGGGCCCGCTCCAGCCACAGGTCGGTCGCCTGTAGCGGCCAGCCGCCCATCTTTACGACGTCCCACGGCACCAGCAGGCGCACGTGACGGATCCCGGACGCGCGGAGGCGCGGGTCCTCGAACAGGTCTGGCTGCTGCTCGCCCATCCCGACGATCGTGTGCGGCCGCCCCGAGACCGCCTCGCGAGGCTCCTGCCCGGGGGCCGCCGCGACGGCGCTCAGAGCGCTCACCCCGAGCGCGATCGCCAGTGCCTTCTTCATCGCTACGGCCAAGGCTCCGACGGCCGGACGATGTCGAACGCGAGGCCGCTCGAGCTCTCGCCCCCGCCCGGGTTCTTCTCGCGCCGCGTCCAGGCGTGCGACGAGCCGTCGAACCAGCGCGCCAGCACCGGGCGCCGCGTGACCGAGGCCCCCTCGCGCGGGACCTCCTCCTCGTGCAGCCAGGTGCCGGGCACCAGCAGGCGCCCGCGCGGCCCGGACCCGATCCCGGGCTGCTCCAGCTCCACCAGCGCGAAGCGGATCGAGCCCGCGCTCACCATGTGCGGTACGAGCGGCAGCCAGTAGTCGGGGACGATCGTCTGCACGGCGTACCTGGGGAGCTCCCCCGGAGGCTCGGGCTCGGGCGCGATCTCGAGCCAGCGGTCGCGGCGGTCGACCCTCCGCCCCCGCTCGTCGCTGTACTCGACCTCGATCGCCCAGGCCAGGTTGGCCAGCTCGTCGCGCGCGAGCGCGATGCTCTCCAGCACCCCGCCCGTCACGCCCCGCTCCGACGGCATCACGAGCAGCCCGTCGTCGCTGCCGTGCAGCGTGAACATGTTCCAGGCCGGGTTGTCGCGGCCGGCGCGCTCGATCACGTGCTCCTGGCCGAACGTGTCCGTGACCCGCACCTGCTCGAGCACCGTCAGCGATCCGGCGGGGACCTCCAGCGGCAGCAGGAACCAGTCGTTGCCGTACACCTCGGCGAACGCGATCAGCAGGAGCCGGCCGGTGTCGAGCGTGCTCACGTCGGCGGAGCCGAGGTCGATCTGCGCATCCTCCATCTCCCAGAAGCGGTCCGCCGGCAGGCCGCCGAAGCGCACGGGTGAGGCGAGCGCCTCGCGGGCGAAGCGAAACGGCTCGGCCGCGGGTTGGGCGGCTGCGGCCGGGTCGACGTCCACCGTGAACCAGTCGAGGCCGTCGCCCAGGTACTCGTCGGCGCGCAGCACCTGACCCGCGACCGAGAAGCCGGCGTGGTGCTCGAAGCGGTGCTCGTCGAACGTGTCGGGACCCGGGTCCGGGAACAGCCCCGCCCACCACGAGCGCCAGCGCTTTGCCACCTCGGCGATGCCGGCCACGGGCAGCGGCCCCGCGTCAATCGCTCCGGCGAGCTTGCGGGCGTCGGGGACCCTCGCGGCCAGCAGCGCGACGATGTCGGTGTCGGCGTCGCCCTCGAGCGGGTCGAAGCCGAACGCCTCGAGCACCGCCGGCAGCTTGGCGCTCTGGCCCGCCTCGTCGAGCAGCCGGACGAAGTGGGCGCCGCCCTCGACGCTGGTGCGCTCGTCGGCGTCCCGGACCTCCTCGGCCTCGATCAGCCGGTCGAGGGGGCCCTCGCGCGGGTGATAGGAGATCCACGGCTGCGAGTCGTCCAGCGAGGCCCGCCAGTGGGTGATCAGGGTGCTGTGTCCTGCGAGCTCCACGAGCACCGGCGAGCCCGCGTCCTGCCCGGCGAACTCGCCCAGCTGCCATTGGCGCGTCAGCGCCCAGGCGGGATCGTGGACACGTGCTGTGAGGCCCGCGGCGACCTCCGGGCTGCGATGGAGCGGCTCAAGCCGGAAGAAGTCGTCCCGGAAGCGGGGCTGACCGAGGATGTCGACCATGTCGCGCATCTACTCGTCCGCCAGCTCCACCCAGAAGTCGAACGCCAGGCTGCCGAGCGGCGAAAGCTTGTTCAGGCGGATCCCCGGAGCCACGTCGTCGACGAGCGGCAGCGCGCCGACGTCCACCGCGCGCAGCTTCGCCAGCTCGAGCGTATCGCGAACCACGAGCGCGAGCACGTCCTCGGTCCAGCCGCGGGCGCGGGTCGGCGGCACCGCCAGCAGGATCGCCTGAGGGGCTTTGGCGTCGGGCCGGTCGAAGTGGAACGACACGCCGGTCAGCTCGGACTCGGCGGGAAGCGGATCGGGGCCCTCGAGCTTGGTCTGCGCGAGCGCGTCGGAGCCCGGCAGCAGCTCGACCCACTCGTCGAAGACGATCCCCGCCAGCGGCCGGCCGGCGGTGAGCTTCGCCGGCTGGTGGAACACGACCTGCTGGCGCGCCGCCGGCCGCGCCGTCGCCTTGAACGGCCCGCCGATCCAGCGCTCCGACGCATCCCCGCGCGGGGACTGCGACGCGCTGAGGGGGCACGGCGCGCCGGATCCGGCTCCGGTCAGCAGCAGCAGCTCGTGCCAGGTCCTTACGGCCGGGCGGACCGCTCCCAGGCGGCGCGCCCAGTCCGCGAGCTCCGCGCCGGTGGCTCCCTCCGGCGCCGGGCCCAGCTCGCCGCCCCTCAGAAGCGGCGTGACCGGGACCGGCGCGCCGAGCACGTCCGCGAGCGCCGTGGAGACGGTGGCCAGCCAGCCGCCGTCGGGGGCCTGCCTGGCGAGCTTGCGCAGCCGGCCGGCGGGAGTCGCGGGGTCGCTGCGGCCGGCCAGGGTCGCGGCGAACTCCGCGAGCCGCGCCTGGAGCTCGGCCAGGTCCGCCTCGACCTTCTCGGCCGCGTCGCCCGCGGCGACGTGTCCGGGCAGCAGCGGCTGGGCGGAGGCGAGTAGCGAGGCGACGCGCGTGGCCACGCCGCGCAGCTCCTGCCAGCCCTGGCCCTCGTAGCGGAGGGTCGCGCCCGCCGCCCCCGCGAGCTCGAGCACGCGGGCGTCGAGCCGGGCGTGGTCGGCCCCCGAGACCTCCAGCGCCGTGGTGAGCGCGCCGAAGCCGAGCTGGTCCGCGCCGAAGGCGAAGGGCTCCCCGACGCCGCCTTCGCGAGTCAGCGTCCCGGTCACACGGCGGGACTGCGCGGGACCGAGCGCGTCGGCCACCCACGCGTCGACGCGCGGGTCGAGGGCCGACAGCGCGTCCGGGCTCCAACCCTCCCCCGCCGACGCGGCCCGCGGCAGGATCGCGGCGATTCGGTGGGTGACGGCACGGCCGCGGTGTGGCGTGCGCAGCACGTCGAAGCGGTCGGGCACTTGCTCACCGCGGCCGAGGTTGTCGGCGGACAGCCCGGCCCGCATCGCGTTCCCGCCCACCAGCTGGTGCACGCTCTCGGCGAGCAGCAGGTCGCTCACGGCATCGAGGGCATCCACCGCGTCGGCGATCTGGGGAGCGGCTGCGGGGAAGACGCTCGCAGCCCGCACGTGGTCCCGCGCCAGCGCGATCCCGTCCACGATGTTGCGTGCGGCGATCGCCACGCTGCTTCGCCGCCACTCCTCCGGGTCGGCCCCGGCCTCCGGCTCGGGGGCGACCTGGGCGGGATAGGCCCGGCGGAAGTCGTCGATCAGCTCGTCCTGCCCGGCCTCGTGCAGCGCGCGCTCGAAGCGGTACCCGAGCAGCGAGCCCAGCTCCTGGCCGCGCCGCACGCCGCCGAGCAGCCAGCGCGCGATCCGGGCTCGGCGCGAGGTGAGGTTCACCGCAAGGGTCTCGTCGCCGTCGTGGGAGCGGAAGCCGGAGCGCAGCACGGCCGCCGTGGCCGCGTGGTGGAGGGACGGCGCGTGGATGTAGCCGTCGATCTGGGGCAGGTTCTCCTTCGGGCGGAGGTTCTCCACCCAGCCGTAGCCGCCGATCCGGCTGGCGGTCGACTCGCCGGTGTCGCGCATCGCGAGCAGGCGCCGCGTGGCGAGCGAGGTGATCCAGGCGTCGAGGCGGTGGGAGTACACGTCCAGCACCTCGAACGCGAGCGGGAGCAGACGATCGGGCGGCGTGGCCTCCAGAGCGGCGATCGCCTCGATCACCTCGGGCGCCCTCCTGGCGCACTTGCGCGCGGTCGTTCGCGCTTGCGCGATCAGCTCGTCGTCGCCGCTGGGCGCGGGGCCAAGGAGCAGGGACGCCAGGTCGTCGACCGCGCCGGGCAGGCTGAGTGCCTCACGCAGTGGGTCGTCGGCGCCGTCGTCGACATTCCAGGCGAACCAATTGTCGGGGTGGAGCATCGCCGCCACCAGCCCGGGGAACTCGCGGTTGCCGCTTATCGAGGCCAGCGTGTCCGGCCGGCGGCGCCGGCGGCGCCTGTACTCGCGCAGCTCGAGCTTGCCGCGCACCACCGCCAGCGCGTCGGTCCAGAGCTCGCGGCTGGCGGTCAGCACCTCGGTGAGACCCCCCGGCTCGGGGTCGAGCCGCTGCATCCCGAGCGCGTAGTCCGGCGGGGTCTCGTTCCCCGTGAACGACAGGTTGCTGGTCAGCTCGGTGGCCATCGACCAGCGCAGGTTCGACCCCGGGCCCACGCCGCCGATCGACAGCGCGGGGCCCGACGCCCTCGACCTCAGCTTGTCGCGCGTGCCGTTCGGCAGGAGCATGCGCCTGACCGCCAGGTCGACCGGCACCGGCAGCCGCGAGAGCACGGCGACCGCGGTGCGATCCGCCGGCTCGCCGTCGGTCACGCGCGGAATCCAGCCTGGCGCCAGCGCTGCGCGCCAGTGGTGGCGCAGGCGCAGCAGCCATGGGACGAAGACCGTGGTCGGGCCCATGATGAGCTTGGCTTCCCACTCGTCGAGCGTGGTGGCAGGCAGCACCCCGTAGGGCTGGTTGCCCACCCTGATCGTCGGCAGCGGCCCGCGGCTGCGCACGTAGTCGATCAGGTGGTCGCGCACCGGCCGCCACTTCTCCGCGTCGGCGAGCCCGCCCTGCCCGCTCACCAGGTCGTTCTCGATCGACGCGTCCATCATGCCGTGCCCAAGCGCGCCCCAGGTCAGCATCGTCAGGCCGGCGAGCGCCTGCTCGGCCTTGCCGCCTGCGCCCGGGCACTCGGCCAGGAAGGCGGCATCGGGGAGCCCGAGTGCGCCGGCCAGCCTGGCGGCGTCGGTCCCCCGCTCGAGCTTCGGCCGCCTCGGGCCCGGCGGTCGCGGCAGCGGCCGCGACGACCATCCGGAGCGGCTCTGGGGCGTGTTGTTCGTCGGGGTGCCCGGCGCGAGGAAGCCGAGCCCGGCGCCGAACGCGTGTCCCATCAGGGTGTCACGCAGCGCCTTGGACGCGGCCGCCGGCGTGCTGCGCTGGACGCCGATCACGAACAGCTCATCGAGGTGGGCCACGCCGTCCGGCAGCGTCAGCGTGGTGGCCATCCCCGCGCGTTCGGCGGCCTTGAAGTGCACAACCCAGGCGGCATGCTTGCGGTCGGCCTCGTCGACCTCCAGCACGCCGAGCGGCAGCGGGGACGGGATCGGCTCCCCGCGCTTGTCCACGACGATGCTGCCGCCGACCAGGCCGAGGAAGCGCCACCTCGTGGGGAGCGTGGAGATCGCCGGCGAGCGCCGCTGACCCGGCCTGCGCAGCCGCGGCGCGGGGGCTCCCCGGCGCGTAGCGCGCGTGACCCACGCCGCCCGCGCCGGACTGAGCCGGCCCAGCAGCCGCTGCCAGGCCGCTTCGCTCGGCTTGCGCCAGTAGCGGCGACCGGCCTCGAGCTCGGCGCGGGTGAGACGCGGGTCGAAGGAGTCGATGTGCAGGTCGTCGGGATAGACCCGCACCTGGATCGTGGAGGCGTCGGCGAAGCGCGTCTCGAGGCGGACGGGCAGCAGCGCGATCGGCTCGGCGTTGCGCTGGCGGAACAGCGGCTTGCCCTCGCCGAGCGTCGCCTCGAGGGCCCGCTCGGCGTCCTCGAGCCTGGCCTTCTTCTCGGCCACCGCCTCGCGCCGCTGGCGCTGGTTCTCCCGGTTGATCTCGAGCCACTCCTGGTTCGTGAAGGGGTGGTGGCCCTCGAAGGTGCCGTTATTGATGCTCAGCTCGAGCAGGGGCAGGGCCACCTCCTGGTCGTCGGCCGAGGCGAGCGCGGTCTCGTGCTCGAGCCGCAGCGCGTCCACGACCCCGCGCTGGGCGAAGACGTCGCTCATGGCGGCGGCTCCCCGAGCAGGCGCCGCGCCGAGATGGCGAGCTGGAACGGGCGCTGAAATGCGATTCGCGCCACGTCGGCGGCGTCGCGCCCCCACTCCGGCGGATCGACCGCGGGCCGCTCGGGCGGCGTCGGGGGCTGCCCGTTCAACACGCGCGGCACCACGAACCCGCGCGCCACGGGAACGTCGTCCCAGCGCAGGTCCGCCCAGGACTTGAACGGCACGTTCGTGCGGGTGTCGAACCCGAACTGGGTGCCGCGCATCGGCTCGCGCAGCACGAACAGCCACTTGCCGGCGCGCGCGGCCGCAGCTGTGAGGTCGAAGGCGAACAGCGCCGTCTGCTCGTCGACCCCCAGCGCGAACGTCGGCACCTTCCACTCGCCGCTGCCCTCGTCCGGCACCACGCCATTCACGGACTTGGCCGCCAGCACCGTCGTCCCGGGGAAGCGCCGCAACACGTCCGCGCGCACGAGCAGCACGACCAGGTCCTGGCCGCCGGTCTCGTCGTGGTCGCCCAGGGCGGTGTCGAGCCGCCAGCGCGCGATCTCGTCGACGTCGGGATCGTCCCGCTCGGACGGCCAGAAGCGGGTGAACGCGGAACCGCGCTGGTCTGTCGGGAACTCGCGCCACAGGAGCTCGCGGTTGAACTCCTGGTTCAGCCCGACCATCACGGCCTCGACGAACGGCGAGTTCGTCTCGAGCAGCGTCGCGCTGTTGGGTGGGAAGCCGGAGATCCCGGGCACCGCCCACTCCGGCCAGCGTGTCAGGAGCTCGGCGGCGATCGGCATCCCGAAGCGCGGGTGCTCCATGATCGGGCGCAGCGGCCGCTCGTCCGACTCCTCACGGCCGTCGACATCCGGCGCGGCGATCAGCTCGGTCATCCGCGTGAGCTGCTGGGAGAGCGGCCGCAGGTCGCTCACCACGGAGCCCGCGAGCGTCGAGACTTCGAGCTGCACGGACGCCGCGACGCTCGGCAGTTCCACGAGGGCCTCCGCGTTCACCTGCCGGCGAAGGCTGCGCAGCAGCCGCGGCGACGGCGCGGGGGCGGTGACCGCCGTCGCGCCCATGGAGCTCGTGGCCGCCTCGGTGAGCGACGACATCTCGGCGAGCGCGGCCTCGCTCCGCTGCCTGAACAGCGGCTGCTGGCCCTCGAGCAGCCCGACCAGCGAGGTCGAGGACGGCAGCGACGCGCGGTCGACGCCGATCAGCCCCTCGGTCTCGTCGGGGTGAGCGGTGACCCACGCCACCGCCTCGGGCAGGATCTGGCGACCGGCGAGGCCCTCGGCGACCACGGGCACGGTCTCGGGCATCCCGGCGCCCATCGAGCTCACCATCTCCGAGCGGATCCTCTCCACACGCCGGGCCAGCCCGCCGCCCGGGCGGGCGAGGCGCCGGAACGGCGCGGAGGCCGCGCCCTCGGGCACCTTCGAGTCCGCCAGCGCGCGCGCCATGGTGCCTACGCCCTCGATCTCGACCTGGTCCTGGATCGGGTGCGCCATCAGCGTGACCTGCGTCGGGTCCATCGGCTCGACGTGCTTGGCCTGTGCCCGGCCGGCGGCCTCGCTCGACAGCTCGCCGACCGCCAGCAGGCGGTTGGCCTCGTTGATCGCCCCGAGCTGCTCCCAGGCCCGCGCCATCAGGAACTCCTGCTCGAGCTGCACGTAGCGCGTGCCGATGGCCGCCGCGATGCGGTGGCGCACCTGGAGGTTGAGCGCCGCCGGCCAGCCGCTCTGGGGCACCCTCTGCAAGCCGGTGAAGTGGGAGCCGTAGAGGGGCGGCGCCACCGCCTCGTCGTCGCGGTCGGGCTCGGCGCTGACGGTGCCGAAGCGCTTGGCGGGAGCGTCGAGGCGTTCACGCGCGAGCTCCACGAACCGCTGCTGGGTCGCGGCGTGGCTCCAGCTCTCCTCGGGTACCTGGATCGCCGGCACGCGCAGCGCCCCCTGGACGGACACCGTGACGGGCGAGGGTGCCCCCTCGAGCAGGTCGGCGTGTGGCCACGGATGCCGTACGTCGACCGTGCGCGCGCCGAAGTCGGGGAGCTCGGCGGCCTTGACCGGCTCGACAAGGCGGGCAAGCTCCTCGAACGATCCCGCCGCCCCGGTGCGGAAGCGCCATGCGTGGTACACGGGCAGCCGCACGGGCTCCGCCTGCCCGGCGGTCCACGGCGGGCCGAACGGGTCCCCCGTGTCGACCTTCCTCCCCAATCCCGCCGCCACTCCGGCCTTCGTGGCCGGCACCACGCAGGCGATCCAGCCGCTGTTCTCGCTAAGTCGCCGTGGGCAGACAAGCCGAGAGATCACCGTCTGCAGGCCGCTGCGCACGTCGGCGACGACGTCCGCCTCGGGGTTCGGCGCGCTGTCCGGCACGCGCGCCTCCACATGGGCCCAGGCCCACGAGTCGGCCAGCCTCGGCAGCGCGGTCCCCGGCGCCCGCACCACCGGAAGCGGCTCGCCGCCGGCCAGCTCGGCCTCGTCGTCGCGGAGCACCAGCAGCACGATCCACGGAGGCCGCTTCCCGTCCGGCCCGGGACGCGAGAACAGCCACGGCAGCGCGGCGTCGCTGAACTCCACGCACGCGAGGTTGCTCTCGACGCCGTTCAGCGTGCCCGCCTGCGGCTCCTCGCGCACCACCAGCGCGCGATCGAACCCGAGCGCGTCGCCGGGGCCGAGCAGCTGGAGGGGCGGTCCTTTGATGTCGCGGCCGGTCCGCTCGTCGCCGATGGTCCGTCGCACCCGCACACCGGGCTTGATCAGCGGGCGCGCACCCTCGAGCAGGGTCGCCTCGTTCGCGGCGCCGATTCCGACCGAGGAGACGAACCAGCGGCGGCTCATCGCATCAGCACCGGTCCCCCGGCGCCCGGCAGCGTCTTCTGGGCGAGGCGCCAGCGGTCGAGCCGCTCCGACGGCGTCGCGACGTGCGCGAACAGCTCGAGTGAGAAGCGCCCGATCGTCAGGTTGAAGCTGATGCCGGGATCGGCCGGCTGGAAGCCCGGCTCCACCTTGTACCCGGTCTCGTAGCTGTCGTCGACCACGTGCGCCGGCCCCGAGACCACGTCCCTCTCCGAGATCGTGATGCCGCTCTGGACCTCCGCGAACGCCGGCAGCGTGAGCTGCTCGTCCTCGGTCAGGTCGAAGAACTCGCCCGGGATGAAGCGGTCCGTGATCGCGGCGCCGTCGCCCAGCATGTCCCACTGCTGCCGCGGGATGTGCGTCCTGGCGAAGCGCGTGATGGGCTCGCCCAGCGGGACCACGTTCTGGGAGATCCGCAGCGTCACGTCCGCCTGCACCGCGCGGCCGTTCGTGAGATCGGCCCGCGCCGCGTCGGTCAGCCGCACTCCGTTGCGCTGCTCGAGCGGCCGCTCCGCGGTCCAGGCCTCGGGATTTGCGAGGGCGCGCTCGAGCAGCGGGAAGATGTCGCGCTCCTCCAGGCGCGCGACCGGCGCGTCGCCCCAGCGCACGTCGAAGTCGAGCGAGACGTCCCAGAACAGCACCGAGATGCTGCCCGTGCCGAAGGCATGCCATGGCGCCGGTCCCTCGAGGGTGAAGTCCAGCCCCACGCTCGCCAGCCGCCTGCCGAACGCCCGCACGGCGACGCTCGCGTAGACGTGGACCGAGAACGAGAAGGTCGGCTCCCACACGAACAGCGCGTCGAGTCCGAGATGTCCCTCGACGCCGCAGCCGGCGATCGTGGCGTCGAGCTGGAGCTTGGCGCCGAACATCATGGCGTTCGAGGTCACCGCCAGGTACGCCTCGGCGCGCAGGCCCAGGAAGCCGCCGCCCAGGTCCATTGTCACCCGTCGTAGGGCAGGCACGCCGGGCGGGCGTGTGTAGCGCGGGTGGAAGCCGCCGGCCGAGAGCACGAACACCGCCTGCGGACCGCCGCGGACGAGCAGGTAGATCTCTCCGTCGACCGGCACGGCCACGATTCGCGAGCCGGCGAGCGAGGCCAGGAGCTCCGTCTCCGGGACCGTCGGGTCGATCCGGCCGAGCACGCTCGCCTGCAGCCGGATCAGCGGCGCGGCCGGGTCGGGCACGGCCACGAGCAGCCGCCCCAGCAACACCACCTGGCGCGGGCCGGGGAGGTCGAGCACCACGGCTCCGGCGAGGGTGACCATGCGCCCTCCCCAGTTGATGCGGACCGTCGGGCCGACCACGAAGCGACCGCGGGCCGAGGGGAACACCGCGTCGAGTGAGTCCGTGATCTCTCGAGCGCGGGCCACCGCGTTGTCCGGGAACAGGATCCGGTCAGCCTGGCCGTCGCCAACGAGCGCGCGCAGCCGCTCGACGTCGACGCGGCGGTTGATGCCCACGAGCCCGCCCACCGCGTCGATGGCGAAGCCGAAGCCAAGCTGGATGCCCGGATAGGGGAACATCGCGGCCAGCAGCGCCAGCAGCGAGGTGGGCCGGCCGCCCGCCGGCGGCTCCAACACCCCGAGCGCCTGGACCCGGAAGACGCCCAGGTCGACGTCGAAGACGCCCGCGTAGCCCGTGGCGGTCCTGCGCACGTCGCCGCCGCCCGAGACCGGCGGCAGGCCGAGCTCGAGGCCGATGCCCGAGGGGAGCGGCGGCTCGATCGCGCTCGGTGGGCCGAGTGCCGCATTCGTGACCGAGAACGGCACCGTGATGCCCACCCCTTCGATCTGGGCCGTCACCGGGACGCCCGGCAGCTGCGCCTTCAGGGACACCGCCGCCGTGAGCGCCAGGCCGGCGTCGTGCCCGGCGAGCTCGAGGCCGAACCCGTGCGCGGACACGCCGGGAAGCGACAGCCGCCCGGGCAGCTCCACCCGGACGCCCGACTCACCGAAACGGAGCCCGCCCAGGGCGTCGGCCGCCAGGCCGAGCCGCGTCGGCGCCGTCGCGCGGTCCCGTCCGGCCCCCAGGAGCGCGGCGATCGGCTCGGGAAGCAGCGCGGCGCTGAACTCCTCCGCGTTCAGCCGGAACGAGGTGGCCGAGCCGGGGCTCGCCCGCAGCTCGCAGCTGATGGTGCGCGCCGACAAGCCGGGGCCCTGCGGAGGTCCGATCCGGAACGGCTCCACGCGCTGGATGGCGATCGTCGCGGTCCCGCTCGGCGAGGGGGCCGGCGTGTTCGGCGACAGCTCGGCGTCCCACACGACGTCGGAGGAGACCGCCGCACGGGCTCGCCAGGGCCCGGTCCCGCTCTCGACGCTGATCGCGGCGCCCGCGGTGACCACCACGTCGAGCTTGGGCGGGTCGCTGGGCGTGATCGCCAGCACCGCTCTGTCGTCGCCCTCCGTGAGCACCAGGGCGACCCCGATCGGCGGCTCCGGGCTGCGCCGCCAGCCGTGCAGGCGGATCGGGCCGCCCTCAGGCAGCTCGCCCAGGATGTCTCGGGCGAGCCGGGCCAGCGCGTTCGTCTGGGGCAGCGTCGCGAAGGCGGTCAGCAGACGCCCCTGCAGCGGCGCCGGCGCGTTCGGTTCGGGCAGGAAGTTGGCGGCGCCCGCGGCGAGCTCGTCGGCGGCGTCCCGCGCCAGCGCCCAGAGACGTTCCGCGAGGTGACGCAGCAGCTCGACCGGGTTCACGCCGCTCCGCATCCCGGCGCCGGGAGGGCTCGTGAGCTCACCAGCTTCAGCGTCAGGACGCCGGTCGCGAGCGTGAGCAGCGCGGTCACTCCGGCTATCACGGCCTTGGCCTTGCGGCTGATGACCGACGTGCGATCCAACTGCGGCGAGCTTCGGGGCGAGTCTTCAACGTCGCTCACGTACGGCGCTCCCTGGGGGATGGGGGACCGTCAGGTTGCGCAAATCCTACCCCCGCCCACACCCGCTGACATAGCCCCCGATCGAGCCGGCGCGCCCAACTGTTGCAACCCTCGTTGCAGCACTCTCGCCCGCGAAGGAATCGACCGTAGTATCCCGACGACCCGGCACCGCCGGCGGCCCCCATGGGTATGGATACTGCGCGACGCGGAAACTACGAGTCCGGCTCGGACTATGTGCTCGAGTACGGTGAGCTGCGCTTCACGTTCAACGAGCGCGACTTCACCGAGCGCGTCGAGCAGGCGGCCACCAAGCTCAGCTTCGTGGAGGCCCCGCTCGGCGACGACGAGCGCGAGGACCTCGTGAATCTCGCCGTGAACGGCGAGGTGACCGAGCCGCACTCCGACCTCGGTGAGCACATCAACGACTGCTGGATCGACCTGAACGGGCCGTCCGACCGCTCGCTCGTCCACTGGATCCGCCGGCTCGTGTTCCGCGGCGCCTGGCTCGACCAGCGCGTGATGGAGGGCGAGCTCGAGATCGTGTTCGACGAGGACACGACCTCATTCGGATACGCCCAGCCGGACCGCAACTTCGAGCTCATCGAGCTCTCGCCCGAACCGAGCTGGCGCCGGGTCGCCTACCGCCGCTAAGCTGTTTCTCGCAGGCTCGCTGCAAGAACCGGGAGGTCGGGGTGAAGCGCAAGGTTGTGGCCGGGATGGCCGCAGCGATCGTGGTGTTGGGAGTGACCGCGCCGGTGGCCGGCGCCAAGGAGCGGCTGCTCACGCTCTACTCCCCCAAGATCGACTCGCTGCCGTACGTGCATGACACCCACAACGTCCCGCTGAGCGCCGACGGGAGCCAGGCGCCGGCCAAGCCGGGCTACATCACGGGCTGGCAGGAGATGGCCCTGGTGGACTCCAAGGACCCGGACGCCGAGCCGCTGCCGATCGCGAAGATGATGGTCCACCATTTCCTCTACTTCGCCCCCGGCACGATGAACCAGGGGCCCGGAAGCTGCTGGGGCTCCTCCGGCTTCATCGGCGGTCGCGGCGAGGAGCACCCGCTCGGGCGCACCGCGATGGCGCTGCCGGCCCCCTACCGCGGCAAGTACGGGATCACGAACCGCACCGAGTCGGGCGCCGCGCCCGACTGGCGTCTCACGGCCATGGTGATGAACCACTACAAGCGCCCGAAGAGCTTCTACGTGCGCACCAGGGTCCGGTACACCACCGAGAAGCGCACCCCGGTGCTGCCCACCGTGATCGCCGACTGCTCGCACGGCGCGAACGGCATGGCCTACGACGTGCCCGGAGGCGGCCGGAAAGGCTCGAACTTCGTCTCCGCGAGCGACTGGACGGTGCCCGAGGGGTTCAAGGGCCGGCTCATGGTCGCCGCCTCGCATCAGCACGGCGGCGCGAAGTACCAGACGCTCTCGAGCCGCACCTGCGGGCGCACGATCTACAAGGCGCGCGCCTATCACGGCATGCCGGACCACGTGTACAACACGATCCGGCCGATCCTTCACGAGCCCGGCCCGATCGGCAACGGCACGTTCGCCACGAGCCAGGGCGTGCCGGTCACCGGCGGCGAGGTGCTGCGGCGGGTGGCGGTTCACGACAACCACAACCTCCACGTGGCCTCGATGGGCTTCTGGTTCGGCTTCATGGTGCGCGACGAGTCGGTCAAGCGCTGCGGCCCGATGCCGACCGACATGGTCGACATCAACCGGCCGAAGCACTTCGACCGCACCCCGAACTACGACCTCGAGGTGCCGCAGCTGGCCAGGCCGCAGGGCGCATTCACGGCCTTCGACGGCAACGCGCTCACGGTCGGAGACGACTTCTTCAGGCCCGGGAAGGTCACGGCCAAGGTGGGCGTGCCGGTGAGCTGGAGCTTCTCCGGCGCCCGGCCGCACAGCGTGACCGTCGCCAACGGCCCGCGCGGGTTCTCGTCGGTGTACCTGGGCCGGACCCAGGGCAGCTACACGGTCACGCCGAAGGTGAAGGGCACCTACAAGCTCGTGTGCCTGGTCCATCCGACCACGATGGCCCAGACGCTCGTGGTCAAGTAAGGGCGTCGGCGCGCAGGGCTCCGCTCTCGGCGCCCACCCGGCCACCCGGCTCGAGCACGATCCGGGTGGTTGCCCAGCGCAGCGCCTCCGGCGCATCGCCCGTCGCCGCGACCACGGTGAGCGTCCCGCCCTCCTGGGTGGCGCGCGCGGCGCCGAACACACGGCGGCGGGCCCCGGCCGGGAGAGCGCCGAGGGAGTCCACGAGCACCACCGCGTGACCGCCGCGCTCGACGCGGCGCTTGGCGCGCTCGATCGCCAGCTCGGCGGCCTGCGCCTGGGCGTCGGCCGAGCGGTCGAAGCTGCCGCCGACCGCGGCCACGCCCTCGATCGCCTGCCAGTCGGCCAGCTCCTCGGGCCTCACTCCCGCCAGCACCACGAGCGCGCCCAGCTCCGCATCGCGGCCCAGCTCGGCGGCCAGCTCGCGCAGCAGGGTGGTGGCGCCCGCTCCGGGCGGTCCGGAGATCGCAACCCGTGAGCCGCGCCCGAACGGCACCTCGGCGATTGCGGCCGGGGCTGACAGGCGGGCCGACGGGAAGACCGCGGTGAGCTCCCCGAACCAGGGGCGCTCCTCGGGCGGCTCGGCGTCCCCCCCGTTCACGGTCGCCACGCGCACGAGCGACGGATGGCGCTCGTTGCGGCGCGGCGGGCGCACCGGCCCGCTCACCTCGTCGCCGGCGCGGAGCTCGCAGCGGCGGATCTGGGCGGGCGAGACGTACACGTCGTCGCGCGACTGGCCGGCCGGGTCCACGCGCACGAAGCCGCTGCCGTTGGCGAGGATGTCGAGCACGCCGCTCGCGATCTCCTCCTCGCGCTCGGGCTGCTCCTGCTTCGGCTCCTCGGGCTCCTCGTCCTCGGAGGTGCCCTCCGAGGTGTCCTCGGACGTGCCCTCGGACGTGTCTTCCGATGTGTCCTCGGAGGTGTCCTCCGACGTCTCCTCGGACGTGTCCTCCGAGGTGTCCTCGGACGTTTCCTCGGCGTCGGCGTCGTCGCCGGTGGCGTCGAGGATGGCGGCGATCAACTCGGCCTTGCGCTTCGTGCGAAAGCCCTCGAGGCCGAGCTCCGACGCGATCGCGTGGAGGTCGGCAAGCGGACTTCCCTCGAGCTCTTCTCTCTTCAGGACGGTCATGGGCGGCGCCGAACCCTACTAGTGCTTGCAGCCGCCACTAGCGGTCCTCCTCGACGGCGTCCAGCACCAGCTCCATCAACCGGGCGAGCGTGCCGTCGACGCTGTCGTTGTCGATGACCACCACCCCCTCCGAGCGCGCCCGGTCCCAGAGGTGGTCCTGCAGGCGCCGGATGTCCTCGAAGCGCGCCAGGTAGCGCTCCGCCGGGCGGGTGCCCGGACGGTGGGAGAAGTGGCCCATGTGCAGCTCGGGGTCCTCCACCACCACGAGCGCCTCCACGAGCACGCAGCGCTCGCGGACGCGCGGGTGAACGCCACCGGGCACCACGTGCACGCCCTCCACCACCACCGGCTTGGCCTCGTTGGCGGCACGCTCGACGATGGCGGCGATGCCGGTGCCCACCCGCTCGGCCTGGTCGCGGTAGCCGCTGATGCCGCCGGCCTCGAACGCGGAGTGGTGCACGGTCGGCATCGCCTCGCTGGTGAAGAACGCCCTCAGCACCTGGCGGATCACGTCGGTGGCGATCACCCGGTTCACGCCGAGGCGGGCGGCGAGCATGCTGGCGAGCGTCGACTTGCCGACGCCGGTGGTGCCGCCGATCAGGACCACGAGCGGGCGGTCAAGCCGGTCGAGCCGCCGCCAGCCGCGGTAGCGGCGCAGCGCCGGCGCGCCCTCCTCGGCCACCAGCACTTCCTCGGCAAGCGCCTGGAGCGCCGCGGTGTCGATCTCGTCGTCGCCACGGCTGGCGAGCCGGGCCTCGATCAGGCGTGCGAGCTCGAAGGCCCGCTCGAGGCCGATCCCCGTGGCCGACAGCGACTGCGCCATCAGCCCCTTCGAGTAGGGCAACCCGCGCCCCTTGTGGACGACGATCGTCTCAGCCGGCATCGCGATACAGGTTGACGAGCGCGTCGTCGAGCCCGTCGCCCGCCGGGCGGTTGCGCACGAACACCACGCGCGCACCGGCCCGGCGGGCGTGCCTCGCCACCGTGTCGATTGCGGCTGCCTTGAGCTCGGTGAGGTACACCTCGCAGCCCTCCCGGCCGGCGCGCTCGAGGTCCGCCGCCAGCGCGCCGCGGCGGGCGAGGTTGGTCGACGAGACGCGCGGCTCCACTCCGGCAACGGACGGCGCGCCGGTGGTGAACAGCGCCACCCGAGCGCCGTCCGGCAGCGGCTCGAGCGGCTCGGGGCGCAGCTCGAACGGGAGCGCGTCGGCCGGGGGCGCCTGCGCTCCCGGCGCCGCCAGCACGAGCTGGGCGCGCGCCACGCGGTACTCAGCGAACGGCTCGGGCGCGCCCGCGCCGAGCACGCACACGGTGCGGTCCACCTCCACCGGCGGCACGCACGCGCCGGAGCCCTCGAACACGAGCGCGCCCGGCTCGAGCGAGGCGGCGAGCGCGGCGCCGGCGGGCACGTTCGACTCGGCCGGGGCGCCCGCGAACCCCCCGCCCACGCGCCGGCAGCCGACCGTGCGCACCCCGGCCACCACCGCGTCCTCGAGAAAGTCGGACGCCGCGTGGCCGCCGGCGTCCGCGATCCGAAGCAACCCTTCGAGATCGGTGTCCGCCCCGGCCAGCTGCGGCTTGGCGGGCCCGCCGCGACCCATGCAGACCACCACCGGATCGGCGCCCAGCTCGTCGAGCAGCCGGGCCCAGTGCCCGGCCACGGCCGTCTTGCCGGTGCGCTTGCCGGTGCCGATCACGGCGAGCTTGGGGCCCGCGAAGGCCACCGGCTCATAGCGCGGCGGCTCCAGCAGCACGCCGGGCGCCTCGTAGCGCAGGCCGAGCGAGAGCGCCAGCGCCGCCACCCGCAACTTGGCCGACGCGGGAAGGACCGGCTCGTCGGCCAGGTCGAGCACGGCGTCAGCCGCGGGCGCGAGCCGCCGCAGGGCGGGCTCCGGATCGGTCTCGACCGGCAGCCCGTAGTGCTCCTCGAGCGGCCCCGGCGGCAGCTTCTCCTCACCGCCGCAGAAGATCACCCCCGCCAGCTCGAGGCCGGCGAGGGCGTCCCGGACCGCGGCGGGATGGTGCTCCCCGTCGATGAGCGCGATGGCGGGCACGGCGGCATTGTCGCCGCCGCGCCCGCCGCACGCTCAGCGGCGGCGCCGCAGCACCCGGAAGCGCACGACCTCGGTGCGCGAGACGTTGCCCGTCAGGTCGGTGAGCTTCAGGAGCGCCCGGTAGCGGCCCGGGCCGAGCTTGCGGCCCGCGATGCGGCCGTTGAAGACGATCGTGTTGGTGCCGGCGCCGACCGCCTGGCGGATGCGCCCGATCCCCTTGTAGACCTTGCAGCGCCGCTTGCGCAGCAGCCGCCGGTAGGCCACGGCGGAGTCGACCGAGCTGCGCAGCCGGCGCAGCAGCTTGCGCGTGCGTGGCACGCAGCGCAGCCGCCCGCCCTTCTTCATCTTGAGGCCCTTGACCCGCTTCTGGATCGTGAGCACCGCGGTGCCGGCCTCGGTCGCGTTGAACACGAAGCTCGCGCCCTGGCCGGGCAGCAGCGTCGTGCCGCTGATGCCGAAGCCGGACACGGCAGGAGCGGTGGTGTCCAGCGGCGGCACGTCGGGCGACACGGGCGGCTCGGGCAGGGCCTCGAGCGGCACGGCCATCACGTCGGGGCCGCCCCGGTTCCAGACGGCGAAGCCCTGGTGGTCCGCCGCCGCGGCCACCCTGACATCGGGATAGCTCTCACCGCGCGCGATGTCCACCGCGGCCGACCAGTTCACGCCGTCGTCGGACCACGTGTAGCGCAGCCGCTCGTCGCTGTAGGCGTTCCACACCGCATGCAGGCGCCCGCTCGCGTCCTGATGCAGGTCGTACTGGTTGAACGGGCGACCGTCGCTGATCAGCACGGGCGCGGTCCAGCCGCTGCCGGTGAACTTCGAGACCCAGCCGCGATCTGGCTGGCGCTGCTGGAAGAACAGGAAGAGCCCGTTCGGCCCGCCGGCCAGGGCGGTGCCGTCGGCCGCGGAGATGTGGTCGGCCGAGAGGATGTTCTGCGGACCCCACTGGGCCGGCGTGTTGATGTTCGCCTCGGTGGGCGATCCGGCGAGCTTGCGCCAGGCCAGCTGGGCGGGATCGCTCTGGATCTCGTACACGGCGACCGGCTTGTTGTCGGCCGGGTCGATGCCGATCGAGGCGTCCTCGCCGCTGTCGCTGCTGAGCAGCTGGGCCTCGCCCAAGGAAGGCGTGTTGTCGAGCGGGCTGCCGTTCTGAACGAAAACGCCCGCGGTCGTGACCTCGGTGATCGCGGTGATCGAGTTGCCGGGGCCGTACACCGCCTCGTCGGGGGCGGCGCTGTTCGAGAAGGACACCCCGGTGCGGTTGCGCGCACCGAAGGTCAGACCGCCGTCCGTGGAGCGGTTGGCCATCATGTGACCGCTTCCGGTCAGGCCGCGCTGGTGAAAGACCGTGACGGCGTTGGGTGCGGAGAAGAACACGTGCGCGCGCCCGTGGACGCTGTCCTGATCGCCTGGCTGGATGCCGACGAAGGTCTCGGAGTCGGCGCACCCGCCGGCTCCTCGTGCCAGCCGGCAGTAGCGCACCTCGTCGATGGCGGGCGCGCTGTCGTTCCAGGCGATGTGAGCCGTGCCGCCTGGATCGACGGCGATGTCAGGTGCTCCGTCGAACGTGGCTTGGCCGACGACGATCGGGGGCGCCGCCTGCGCGGAGCCGGCGGCGAAGAGCGCGCCCAGGCCGAGGGCGGCCACTGCGAGGGTGCGAGCCAACATTGGGGGGTCCTCCTTCAGGTCCGTGTCCACTATCGACCCGAACGGGGGTGCGGGGACCGAATTACGGCACTCGCCGAGAAGTGCGGGGATCAGCCGGTGGCTGTCTCGCCGAGAAGCCCCTGGTCCTTCTCGTAGTCGTAGGTCCGGGGGTCGAACGAGAGGATCGCGTCCTGCTCGTGGAAGGGGTACTTGCGGAACACCGTGACCCGCTCGGGCGACGCCTCGATCAGGTTGTAACAGGGCTTCGTCTTGCCCCGCAGGCGGGTGGTGGACACGGTGCCGGCGTTGACCACGAACAGGTTCTCGAGCCGCCACGCGTACGACACGTGCTTGTGCCCGGACAGCACGAGGTGCACGTCGGCGCGCTGAAGTGTCTCGAGCGTGTCGCCGGCGTCGTGCACCACGTTGCGCTCGCGCCCCGTTCCTGGCACCGGCAGCAGGTGATGGTGGAGCACGAAGATGCGCAGGAAGGCTTCCTGCTCCTCGAAGCGCTCGATGATCCAGGGGTAGCGCCCGCGCCCGATCACGCCGTGGTCGAGATCCGGCTCGGTCGAGTCGACGGCCACGATCGAAAGGCCGTTGTGGTGAAGCGTCGAGCTGCGCTCGCCCACGAGCTCTTCGAAGTGCACGTAGCCGACGTTCCGCGAGTCGTGGTTGCCGGGGATCACGATCAGGCGCTCGCAGTCGAGCCGGGCGAGATAGTCCGCCGCCTGCTGGAACTCGCCGCGCAGCCCGTCGCCCGTGAGATCGCCCGAGACGATCACGATGTCGGGGCGGAGCTCGTTCACCTCAACGATGGCCCGGTCGAGCAGGGTAGGCACGAAGTGCGGCGAGCCGCAGTGGAGGTCGGACAGCTGGGCGATCGTGATCGTGCTCATGCGCGCTCCCGCATCAGGTCGCCCTCGAGCCGCCGCTCGGGCTCCAGTGCGCGCCCGCCCTCGAGCGCGGCGTGCACGCGCAGGTAGTCGCGAGCGGCCGCCACGTCGTGCACCCGCAGGATCCGCGCGCCGCGACGGAGCGCCGCGCCCACGGCGGCGAGCGTGCCCGGGTCGCGGGCGGCGGGCGGCCGGCCGGTGAGCACGCCGAGGAAGTCCTTGCGCGAGACCGCCACCAGCAGCGGGCGACCGAGCGCCGTGAGGCGGTCCAGCTCGCGCAGCAGCTCCACCGACTCGGCGGGCGTCTTGGCGAGGTCGATCCCGGGGTCGAGCACGATCGACTCCCCGGCAACGCCGTGCGCGCGCGCCACCTGCTCGCGCTCCGCGAGCAGCTCGAGCACGTCGGCCACCACGTCGTCGTAGGGCGGGAACAGCTTCTCCTTCGGGCGCGCGCGTGTGTGCGTGATCACGAGGGCGGCGCCGGCCGCGGCGCACTCGGCGGCCAGCCGCTCGTCGGAGAGTCCGCTCACGTCGTTGATCATCGCCGCCCCGGCCTCGAGCACGGCGCGCGCCACCGGCACCCGCCAGGTGTCCACCGACACGGTCATGCCGTCCGCCGCCAGACGCTCCACCAGCGGCCGCACGCGCGCGATCTCCTCGTCGACCGAGACGACCTCGGTGTCGGTGCGCCCGGACTCGCCCCCCACGTCCACGATCGCGGCGCCGTCGGCGAACTGTGCCTCGGCCAGCCGCGTGAGCTCGTCCAGGTCCTTCGCGCCCTGGCGATCCGAGAACGAGTCCGGGGTCGCGTTCACGATCCCCATCAGCATCGGCTCGCTCAGGTCGAGCTCGCGGTCACGCAGCCGCAGGATCACGCTGCCTCCTCTGCCCCGGTACGAGGCCCTCGAGCTGAGCGAGCTCGCTCCAGCCCTCGACCTCGGCCTCGACCCGCCGCTCGTCCCAGGCGAGTTCCGTGGCCATCGCCAGCGCCACGGCGCGCGGCCCGGTCGCGCCAAGTGCGGTCAGCCGGCGCGCATCGAGCAGCCCCAGGCGGGTGCGCCGCAGCAGCACATCGCCCACCGAGCCGGCCTGCTCGTGGCCGGCGGCGTAGGCAGCCTCGGCTGCGATGTCCGGCAGATCGGGGCTGATCCGCGCTGCAAGCGACGGCGCGGCCCCGGCGAGCCGCAGCACGAACTGGGCCGCGTGGCCGTAGCGCCGGGCGAGATGGGCTCGGCTCTCGTCGTCGACGCCCGCCACCTCGGGCAAGCTGCCGGGCTCGACCGGCTCACCCAGGGGGATCTCCCCCGTTCGGCAGGGCGCCTCGCGACCCTCACGCTCCACGATCCGGTCGACCGCCAGCTTGGCCATGCGCCGCCAGGTGGTGAGCTTGCCGCCCGTGATCGTCACGAGGCCCGAGCTCGTCTCGTACAGCTCTGCCCTGCGGGAGATGTCCACGGACTTCTTGGGGTCGCCGGTCGAGATCAGCGGGCGCACGCCGGCGTATGCCCCGGCGAGATCCGGCGGCCCGAGCGAGAGCCCGAAGAAGCCGTTGAGCGCGTGCAGCAGGTAGCCCACGTCCTCGCCCGAGGGCGGGATGTGGTCGAGCCCGCCCTCGTAGTCGTTGTCGGTCGTGCCCACGAGCGTGCGGCCGAGCCACGGCAGCACGAACACGGTGCGGCCCCCCGCCGCGGGCACGATCACCCCGGCGTCCACCGCCAGGTCGGCGCGCGACAACACGACGTGCGTGCCGCGGCTCGGCCGGATGCGCGGCACCTCCTCCTCGGCGTACAGCTCGTCCGGGCGCAGGCGGTCGGCCCAGACGCCCGTGGCGTTGACCACGTTGGCGCCGCTCAGCTCGAACTCGCCTCCGTCCACCGCGTCGCGGACAAGTACCCCGGCCGCCCTCCCACCGCGCTCGAACAGGCCGGTCACCTCGCAGCGGTTTGCGCATACGGCCCCGAAGCGCTCCGCCTCGGCGAGCACCGTGAGCACGAGCCGGGCGTCGTCGGTCTGGCAGTCGTAGAAGAGGTACGCGGCGGTCGGCTCGCGCGCCGCGAGCGCGGGCACGAGGTCCAGCGTCTCGGCGGCCCCGATCGTGCGGTGGCGGGCCGGGCTCCACTCCTCCTCGCCGTCGCGACCTCGCCGCCACGACATCACGTCGTACATGTTGAGCCCCACGCCCGTGAGCCGGGCCGGCCGCTTGCCGTCGAAGCTCGGCACGAGCAGCGGCAGCGGCTTGACGAGGTGGGGCGCGAGCTTCACGAGCAGCGAGCGCTCGAGCAGCGCCTCGCGCACCAGGCCGAGGTCGAAGTTCTGCAGGTAGCGAAGCCCGCCGTGCACGAGCTTGGACGAGCGGCTCGAGGTGCCGGCCGCGTAGTCGCGCCGCTCGACCAGCGCCACGCTGTAGCCGCGCGATGCGGCGTCGAGCGCCACCCCGGCGCCGGTGATGCCTCCGCCCACCACCACGACGTCGAACGAGTCGCGTTCGAGCGATGCGAGCGCGTCGGCGCGCGGGATCACGGAAGGTACGTTACGAAGTCGGCCGGAGCCTGCCGCTCGGGCGGCGACTTCTCCTGCCGTGCCCGGCCGAGGTGGAGGAGGCCGATCACGTGCTCGTCCTCACCCACGCCGACGGCCGCGCGTCCGTCCGGGCGCCGCAGCACCTCGGGCGTGCGCCAGTAGCCCGCCAGACCACGGTCGTGGGCTGCGAGCAACACGATGTAGCTGGCGACCGCCGCCGCGCAGACATCCTCCTCGTCCTGCACCGGGTCGCCGCTCTGAGCCGCCGAGGCCACCACGAGGGTGGGCGCGCGCTCGAGCTTGGCGGCGGCCTCGGCCCCGGCCGCCTCCTTCAGCCGGGCGAGCGAATCCGGGCCGAGCACGCGAAAGCGCCACGGGTTCGTGACGTGATGGTTGGGCGCCCAGCGCGCGAGCTCGAACAGCTCGTCGAGCAGCTCGCGCTCGACCGGCTCGGGCGCGTAGGCCTTGTGCGTGCGCCGGGTCCTGATTGCGTCGGCCAGCTCCATCGGCCCGGGTAGTCTCGCAACATGCCCTCCGGAACCGTGCTGGTCACCGGCGCCTCGAGCGGGATCGGCCACGTGACCGCGCTTCACCTCGCGGAGCTCGGCTTCGACGCCGTCGGAGCCGTGCGCAAGGACGAGGACGCCGAGCGGCTGCGCGCCGAGGGCCTGCGCGCCGTACAGCTCGACGTGACGGACGCGAGCACGATCGCCGCCGCCCGGGAGGCGCTTGGCGACGCTCCGCTCGCGGGGCTCGTGAACAACGCGGGTATCGGGGTGGCGGCGCCGCTCGAGTTCCTGCCGCTCGATCGCTTCCGGCACCAGCTCGAGGTCAACCTCGTGGGCCAGCTGGCGGTCACCCAGGCCTTTCTTCCGTCCCTGCGCGCGGCGCGCGGCCGGATCGTGAACGTGAGCTCGATCGGCGGCCGCGTGGCGCTACCCCTGCTCGGCGCCTACAACGCCTCGAAGTTCGGGCTCGAGGGAGCGAGCGACTCCCTGCGGCGCGAGCTGCGGGCGCACGGAGTCGACGTGATCGTGATCGAGCCCGGCGGCGTGAAGACGCGGATCTGGGACACGAGCAACCGCCTTGCCGACGAGATCCTGGCGGAGCTGCCGCCGGAGGCCGAGCGCCTGTACGGGCGCACCATCGAGGCCGTGCGCAAACAGACTGTGAGGATCGAGACCGAGAGCGGCATCGAGCCGCGCGTGGTGGCCGAGGCGATCGGCGAGGCGCTCACGTCGAGCAGGCCGCGGGCCCGCTACCTGGTGGGGCGCGACGCCAAGCTGCGCGTCCGGCTGGCCGCCGTCCTGCCCGCGCGGGTGATGGACCGCCTGATCGGGCGCGCTATCGGCTGAGCCGCCGGCGCCGCCATACCGCGAGCGCCGCCGCCAGCAGGGCTCCAAGGAGCACCGCGAAAAGCAGCGGGGACGGGCCGGCGTCTCCGCCGCCTGTGGGAGCGGCCGCAGCGGCTGCCCTCCGGGACGCCGGGGCCGGGTCGATCGCAAAGGCCGTGTCGCGCGCGGCGCCCGGGCCGGCGGCCGGCTCGCCGAGGCGGCCGCTCGCGCTGGACTTTGGTTCGTTCTCCTTCGGCGGGCGCTCCGCGGTCCTCGGCTCTCCCGCGCCGACTCGGGAGCGACCGTCGGGGTGAGCCGGTGTCGCCGCCGCCGCTGCGGGCTTGGGCGAACGGCGTCCCCGCGGCGCTCGCGCCACCGCCCCGATCGGCAGCGCGGTGCGGCGCAGCGCCATGAGCGCTTGGGCGGTCACCCAGACCGGTGTCTGCGAGCTCGTTCGCGAGTAGGCGATGCTCCCGTCCCGCCGCGCCAGGCCGCGCAGGTAGGCGAGCGCCCGGCCGGCCGCCCGCGAGCGCGCCCCGACCGCCACCAGCCCCTGCACCGCGTAGGCGGTCGACTGCGCGTTCGAGCTGCGACCCGGCATCTGCCCGAAGCCGCCGTCGCCGTTCTGAGCCGAGCGGAGCCAGCCCAGGGCGCGGCGGGCCGCCGCGCCGCGGCCGCGGCGCACGGCGGCGAGCGCCTGGAGCGCGGCGCCGGTCATGTCGGCGTCGCTGCCCGAGGAGGTGGCCACCCCGAAGCCGCCGTCCCCGTTCTGGTTGCGCACGAGCCAGGCGACCGTCGCGGCGCCGGCGGGCTCCCCTGACGCGCGCAGCGCGAGAATGCCGAAGGCCGTGTAGCTCACGAAGCCGGCGATCGAGCCGTCGGCCCGGCGGCGGCGCTCGATCGCCGCCAGCAGGTTGCGGCCGCCGAAGCGCCGCGGATCGATCCCGGCGCTGCGCAGGAGCAGCACCGTCCGCTCCACCTCGCCGATGTCCGCGCGCCCGCGCGCCCGCCTCACGAAGCCCACGATCGAGCGCCCCCCGCGCCGCTCGACGTCGACCGGGTTGCGGCCGGCCGCCGCCAGGCCGAGCCCGGTCCAGCCCGTGTAGAGCGGCGACGAGCTCTGGCCCGGCGCGGCGCCGAAGCCGCCGTCGGGGTTCTGCGCGCGCAGCAGGTAGCGCTCGGCCCGGTCCGCGGTCGTGGCGGCGAGCGCGGGCTGCGGCAAAGCGAAGCCCGCGATCGTCACGGCAAGCAGCAGGCAGCCGGCGGCCGCGCCCGCCGGCGCCGGCCAGCGCACCTCGAGGCGGCGCCGGTAGCGCTCGAGCGCCCGCACGAACGCCGGCCCGATCAGGAGGCAGAACACCACGTTCCCCATGGCGTGCGCGAGGTTGTACGGCAGCGAGCTCGCGGCCACCACCAGGTAGGAGTCGAGGTCCTGCCGCGCGCCAAGCGTCCACTGGTACACGTCCATCCAGGCGCCGAAGGCCAGCCCCGCGAGCCCGCACGCCGCCGCTAGCACCAGCCGGCTGGGCTCGCGCCCGCGCAGGATGCGCGCGAGCAGCGCGCCGCCCACCCCCACGGCGCCCCAGCCCGCCATCTGCCAGACGGTCCAGGGCCCCTGCGAGAGGAAGATGTTCGACACGATCGCCGTCACCGCGCCCACCGCGAAACCGGGCAGGGCGCCGAGCGCGAAGCCCGCGAACAGCACGATGTCGGTGGTCGGCTTCACGTTTGGCACCGCGGCGAAGGCGAGCCGGCCCACCACCGCGAGCGCGGCGAGCGCCGCCACGAGGGCGAGCACCCGCGACGGCGGGCGATCGCGCTCGTACCAGGCGAAGCCGGCGGCCACCGCAACGGCGAGCAACACGAACGACGCGGCCTGCCAGGTCATGCCTCCACCTCCTCGATCGAGCGCGCTCGCGCCCGCGCCACGGCGGCGGCACCGGCCTCGGGCGTGAGCGCGGCGCCGTCGCTGATGCGCGCCACCTCGGTCGAGAAGTGACGGCCGCCCGAAAGCACATCGTCCGGCGGCCCGTCGGCGATCGTCACGCCCTGCCCGAGCAGCACCACGCGATCGGCGAACGCCGACGCGAACTCGCTGTCGTGCGTGGCCACCACCACCGCGGCGCCACCGCGCGTCAGCTCCTCGATGCGCGCCGTGAGCTCGTCGCGATGGATGCGGTCCATCCCGCGGGTGGGCTCGTCGAGCAGCACCGCCGCGCAGCGCCCGCCGGCCAGAACCACCTCGAGCGCGAGTCGCTGACGCTCCCCGCCCGAGAGGTCGCGTGGGTTCGCCTCTTCCCGCCCGGCGAGCCCGGCGCTCGCCACGCCCTCGGGGCCCGCGTCGTCCACCGCGTGCTCGTGGATCAGATAGTCGCCCGGGTTCTGGAGCAGCAGCGCCACCTCGCCGGCGCGCTCGACGCGCCCGCGCGTGGGCTCCGCGAGCCCCTTGGCGAGGCGCAGCAGCGTACTTTTGCCGGCGCCGTTGCGGCCCATCAGCGCCACCCGCTCGCCGGCGGTAAGTGCGAGCGACACCCCGCGCAGCACCACGGGGCCGTCCTCGATCTCGTGCCAGACCTCCCTGAAGGCGAGTGCCGGCGGGGCGCTTTCATCCCGGCGGAGCAGCCGCCGAAGGAAGCCCCCGTCGCCGGCCCCGCCCGACGGCCGGGCAGGCGGCTCGCGCCGCAGTGGGGCCTCCAGCCCGGCGGCGCGCAGCCCGGCGCGCGCCTGCTTCACGGACGCGGGCGGCGGCGAGAGGCCGGCGAGGGAGAACATCCGCCCGCCCGGGGTCACGAGCGCCGGCGCGCGCTCGGCCGCCCACTCGAGGAAGCCGGCCGGCGGCGCGTCGCACGCCACCCGGCCGTCGATCATCGCGATCACCCGGTCGGCGGCCGGCAGGCAGCGCTCGATCCGGTGCTCGGCCACCACCACCGCGGTGCCCCAGTCCTCGTTTAAACGGCGAAGCAGCCAGACGAGCTCGTCGCCCGCCACCGGGTCGAGCTGCGAGGTGGGCTCGTCGAGCAGGAGCAGGCGCGGCGCATGGACCATCGCGGCGGCGATCGCCACGCGCTGGAGCTCGCCGCCCGAGAGCGTGTCGGTGCGGCGCTCCAGCAGATGCCCGACGCCGAGCGAGAGCGCCGTCTCCTCCACGGCGCGGGCCATCGCCGCGGCGGACTCCCGGCGGTGCTCGAGCGGCAGCTCGAGCTCGGCCCGCACGCCGCCCATCACCACCTGCGCCTCGGGCTCCTGGAGCACGGTGCCGCAGACCGCCGCCAGCTCGCCCGGCCCGTGCTCGCGCACGTCGAGGCCGGCGACCTCGAGCGAGCCGCTCGCCTCGCCGCCGTGGAAGTGCGGCACGAGGCCGCAGAGCGCGCCCAGAAGCGTCGACTTGCCGGAGCCGGACACGCCCGCCAGCAGCGTGAACGTGCCGGGCTCGAGCGTGACCGACACGTCGCTGAGCGCCATGCCGAGGGCGTCCGGATAGCGGTAGGAGAAGCGCTCTGCGCTTGCCAGCGGCTCAGGCATTCGCCACCCCGCTCCGGGCGCCGCGGCCGGCGAACGGGAGCACGGCGAAGGTGAGCAGCGCGCAGCTCAGCACGAGCTCCGGCGGCCCGAGGTCGATCGCGATCGTCGGATAGGTCTCCACCTGTGCGAGGCCCGCGACCTTGCCGCCGAGCGCCACCAGCGCGATCGCGAGCGCCGCGCCCGCCACGCGCAGGTCGTGCCGCGACCACGGGCGCCGCCGGCGCGGGGGCCGGCCGCCGAGCGCGTAGCCGCGCACCTCGAGCGCGGCGGCGACGTCGACCGCGCGGTCGAGCGCTCCCGCGATCGCCGCGCGCGCCACCGCGAGCCTGCCCGGCGGGTTGGGGCGGCAGCGCGCCGCGTCGCCCATGCGCGTGGCGTCGCGCGCCAGCACCGGCACGAGCCGGGTCGCGAGCGAGGCCGTGAGGGCAGAGCGGAACGAGATGCGGCGGAACAGCCGCAGCAGCTCGTCGGGATCGACGGCTGCCGACAGCAGGCCGAGGGCCACCACGCACACCACCACGCGCAGGCCGCCGAGCGCCCCCGCGACCGTGGCCTCGAGCGTGATGTCCACCCGCCGGCCGAGCATTTCGCCGCCGCGCACGAGCAGCGTGTCGCCGCCGGAGTACACGATCGGGTTGACGATCGCGATGAGGAGCGCGAGCGGCAACGCGAGCTTGAGCGAGCGGCGAATCTCCCGCCCCACCCCCGCCGCCACACCCGCGAGCACCGTGGCGCCGAGCGCGGAGGCGAGCACGAGCGGATGGCGGTAGAGCGCGCCCACGAGCGCGAGCGAGCAGCAGAAGGCCACGCCCACGGCTGCGCGCGCTGCGTGGAGGGGGCTCGGCCGGCTGCGGTAGACGGGCACGAGGCTCATGACGCCCCCTCGAGCGGCAGCTTCTCGACGGTCCGACCGGTCACGGCCACTGCGAACGCGTCGCGCAATCGCCTCTCGCTGAGCGCGCGCACCCCGGCGGTCACGCCGCGATCGTCGAGCGCGGTCACGAGCCACACGAGCTCGTCCTCGCGCGGGGCGAGCGCGAGCACGAGGCCCACCCCGTCGCCGGGCCGCACCGTGCGGGACGGCTCGCCGCGCGGGTCGAGCAGGTCGACCCGGCTGCCGTCACGCGCGAAGCGGACGAACACCCCACTCTCGCCCGGCCCCTGCTCGAGCTCCGCCGCGCCGCGCACGATCCGCGCGGCCGGCCAGCGCGCCACCACCAGGCGAACCACCCGCTCCGTCCCGGGGGCGCCGAGCGACGATCCCGAGGTCGACACGCCCACTGCGCCGAGCCGGTCGCGCGCGGCCTCGCAGGCGCTCGACCCCGACTCCTCGCACTCCACCCGCACGGGGCGGCGCTTGCCCTCCAGCCCGTGCAGGAACGGCTCGGGGAAGGCGCCCACGATCGCGGGCACGCGCATCGTGGCTCCCCAATCGCGGTGGTCCCACTGCACGCGGTCGCCGGGCGAGAGCTCGAACTCGGCCGCACCCACGTCCCCCTCCACGCCGTTCACGAAGTAGAACCAGTCGACCTCTCCCCCGGCGCCGCCGCCCTCGAGCCCGTCGATCGACTGAACGAAGCGCCCGCCGTAGCGCGTCTCGACCTCGAAGCGGGAGCGCAGCACGCGCATCACGGTCTCGTCCTCGCGCACGCTTGCGAGCCTCGCAGCGCCGAGCTCGGTGCGACCGAAGTCGCGCGTCACTCGCAGCTGGACGCCGTCGCCCTCCTGCTCGTCGCCCGCCCCGAGGCCGCAGCCGGCAGCGCCGCTTGCGGCGGCGAGCGCGCAGAGCAGGGCGACGACGCGCCTCACGGCACATCGACCCGTTCGCTGAAGGACCGCACGAGGCCGTCCTTGGTGGCGGTCACCCGGTGCGCGCCGGGCGGAAGGGTCAGACGCGCGTTGCCGTCGGCGGCCGTGAGCGCCGTCGTGGAGCCGGCGCGCACGGTCGCGCCCTCGACAGCGACACCGCGGCCCTCGTCGTTGTAGCCGTGCACGGTGGCGAGTACCGCGCCGCGCTCCGAGGTGAGCCGCAGCTCGAGCGTGCGCTGGCAGCCGCCGGCGACGAGCCGGCAGAAGAACCAGGTGACACGCTGCCCGGCGCGTATCCGCCCGCGGCCGAACGGTCCCGACGGGTCGGCCGCGCCCGCCGTGGCGCCGCGTCTTCCGACCTTGTACACCCAGCCGTTCTGGCCGAAGTTCCGGTCGTTCCGAATCGACTGGACGAACAGCCCGGCGCCGTCCCGCGGCCGCCGCGAGCACGCGCCGAAGTCGCGGACTCCCAGGCGGCCCGGCCGGCTGCGGACGAGCGCCGCCAGCGCCGTGCCATCCCCGGCGGCGCAGCGGCGCCCGCCGGCGCGCACCAGCACGCCGGCCGTGGAGACGCGTTTCGCCAGCGCCTCACCGCTGCGGAACACCACCAGCTGGTCGATCACGGGGGGCTTGGCGGCGGCGGGCGCGGCGAGCGCCGTCAGCGCCATCGCAGCGACGATCAGTGCGCGCGCCCTCATGGCGAGGGCGCCACCGCGTCGAGCTCCACCGGGCCGCCGCCGAGCGAGCGCAGCCGCAGGGAGTGGCTGCCGGCTTCGAGCCTTCTCGACACCCAGAGCACGCTACGCTGGGCCGAGCGCCCCCGTGTGCGCACGACGCTGCTCTCGCCGTCGACCGTGACCTGAAGGCGGCCGCCGCGCGGCAGCCGGCGGCCGATGAGCGCCACCTGCGTGCCGTCGAAGCGCAGCCGCGCCGTCGCGCCGGGGCGGCTCGCCCGTACCACGGTCCGGCCCCAGGCCTCGGGGACCCTGACCCGCTTCCACGCGCGCGAGAGCCGGAGCAGCCGGCGGTCGCGGTCGTCGACCGGCATCAGCACGGGGTCGGTCACCACCGTGGCGGTGTTGAGCGCCCGGTCGGTCGCGCTGATGCGGAAGCGGTAGGCGGAGCCGCGCTCGCCGCGGAAGTGAACGCCGCTCACCGGCGCCTTGTCCACGAGCGGCCTCCACTCGGCTTGCGAGGCGGCGGCGCCGGTATGGACCTCGCTCACCTCGACCGACGAGTGCGCCACACCGCTCCCGGCGCCGTCCTGGGCCGCCCAGGAGACCAGCAGCGTACGCGATCGGCTGACCGTGCTGGCGAGCACGCGCCCGGGGAGCCGCGGGTCGCCCGCCCCGAACGGGGTCTGCAATGACGGCGCCTCGCGGTCGGTCGAGCTGCACGGGATCGCGCCGGCGGGGTCGACGCACAGCACCACCGCGTTCGAGCGGATCGCGCCAGGCCGCTCGGCCTTGACCCGGTAGATGCCCTCGTCGGCAAACGAGACCGTGGCCACGCCGTCGGCGCCCGTGGTCGCGCCCGCCACGGTCGCGCCCGCCTGGGGCGAGCCGTCCAGGCCGTCCACCGCCCTGAAGCTGACGCTCTCGCCCGTGGTCGCCGTGGCGGGCCCGCTGAGGCGGAGCAGCGGCGAGCTCGCGAAGTCCTCGTAGGCGAACACCACGTCGTCGGCCTGTGCGACGCGCTGGCCGCAGCCGCCGACCTCCGCGAAGGCCCAGTTCACGAACAGCGCGAGGTAGTGGCTGCTCGAGTCGATCGAGTCCGGGCCGACCCGCAGGAACGGGTAGTAGTCGCTGAAGCTCGAGTCCCAGCGGGCGTCCCAGGCGAAGCCGTTCGCGCGGGCGCCATCGTCGAGGGCGCCGATCGCTGTGGGACCTGACGGCGCGCCGACGCTCGAGCCGTCACAGGTGCGCGGCTGACCGTCGGCCGGCGTGGTGACCGGATGGACGTCGGTGACCACCGGGCCTTCGAAGATCGTTGACGTCGCCCCCTCCACGCGCAGGTTCACGGTCACGGGCGCGGCGGACGCGGCCGCCGGACAGGCCAGGGAGAGCAGGACGAACGCGCCTTTGATGACGCGACGCGAGCGGTTGGACATGGGGCCACCCCTTCCTCGAGGGTCGTACGGGCTGCGGCCGGAGTCAGGTCTCCTGGCTTTGGGCTCCGCGCCGCGCCTTCCCGGAGAACCGTCGGCTCCCCAGTGGCTCCATGCGACGCATCGGCGCCCGATCACAGTGGCGGGACCGCGTCGGCTTCACACCGAACTTCCCTGTGCCACCGGCCGTATGAACGGTCGGCATCCTACCGCCACACTTGGGCAAACGCGACACCCGTCGCTACAATCGCCCGCCGACAGGCCGCCATCGTCTAGGGGACTAGGACGCCGCCCTCTCACGGCGGAAACCGGGGTTCGAATCCCCGTGGCGGTATTACTGAAGCCCGCTCACCGAGCGGGTTTCTGTGTCATCGGGGCCGGTCCGTATGCGCATCTGTATCTTGCTGTGGCGCTACAGATGGGTTCCGCGTCACTTGCCGCGCGTCTCGCGCAGGAGATTGCCGCCGGCCGCTGGCCGGAGGGCGAGCCGTTGCCCGGTGTGCGGCGCGTCGCGCGCGAGGTCGGCTGCGCTGCCGGGACGGCAGCCCGCGCCTACGCGGTTCTGCGTGACGCGGGGGTCCTATCGGGTAGCCCGCGGTCGCGCTTCGTGGTGGCGGCTGGTGGCGGCGCGCGGGCAGCCGCATGGGGCCATGATCCGACCGCGCTGCGGCTTGCCGGGAGTGATGACCCCGCGCTGGACGTGGTCGTGCGAGAGGCCGGTGATTCCGTGACGGTCGCCCCCGGTCCGCGCGGGAGCGTCAACGGGATCGTGCTGCTCTCGCGCGGAACCGCCGACGCGTCCGCGGTACATCTGTTCGACGTGGCGAGCGGCCGCTGGAACGACCCGCTCGCGCGCAGCGCGCTGGGCGGCGAGCCGGTGCAACTGATCCACCTGTGGCAGCGAGAGCAGGGCCTGGTCGTGGCGGCCGGGAATCCGCATGACATCCGCGCTGTAGGGGATCTCGGTGGGAGGCGGATCGCTTGGCGTGCGCCCGGCACCGGCTCTCGGCTACTGCTCGAGCGGCTGATGCGGGCCGCCGGGTGCGAGCCTCGTCCCGAGCTCGGGGAGCCGGTCGAGTCACACCTCGCGGTTGCCGCCGCGGTGAGCGCGGGCGCGGCGGACGCGGGGCTTGCGGTGCGCGCAGTCGCTGAGTCCGCCGGCCTCGACTGGATCCCGGTCGTGAGCGAACCCTTCGAGCTGGCGCTTGACCCGGCCGCCGGCGCCGCAGCGAGGCCGTTGCTGGACGCGCTCGCGCGGTCGAGCGTGCAGGCTCGCCTCGCCGCACTGCCCGGCTACGACCTCTCGCTGAGCGGCCAAGGAAGGACAGCGGCATGAGGCGCCCCGTGGCCGCGGCGCTGATCGGGCTGGCGATTCTGACGGGAGCGAGCTGCGGCGACGACGACTCGGATCAGTCCGGCTCCGGGAACAACAAGGGGCAGATGATCCTGGCGACTACTACGAGCACGCAGGACTCGGGGCTGCTCGATGAGCTCGTGCCGCGCTTCGAGGAACAGTCGGGCTGCTCGGTCAAGACGGTCGCGGTCGGCTCGGGCGAGGCGCTGGAGCTCGCCGAGAAGGGGAACGCGGACGTTCTGCTTGTGCACTCCCCGGAGGCCGAGGAGGAGTTCATGGATGGCGACCACGGCGTGAGCCGAAAGGCCGTGATGCACAACGACTTCGTCGTCGTCGGCCCGGGCGATGACGCGGCGAAGATCAAGGGCGCCGGCTCCGCCGCGGACGCGTTCACTCGCATCGCCAGGGCCCAGGCGCCGTTCGCGTCGCGAGCTGACGAGTCAGGCACGAACACGAAGGAGCTGGCGATCTGGGAGGCGGCGGGGATCGAGCCCAAGGGCTCTTGGTACGTCGAGACCGGCCAAGGGATGGGCGAGACGCTTACGATCGCGGGCCAGAAGCGGGCTTACACACTCTCCGACCGCGGCACGTGGCTCGCCACCGACAACCTCGACCTTGAGCTGCTGGTCGAGGGCGGCGACGACCTGCTGAACCCGTACCACGTGATCGTCGTCAAGGGCGAGAACATCAACCGGGACTGCGCGCAGGAGTTCTCTGGCTGGGTCACCTCACCGGAGATTCAGAAGGAGATCGGGCAGTTCGGCGTGGCGGAGTACGGCGAGCCCCTCTTCGTCCCAGACGCGGAGAGCTGACGGACGCTGTGCACGAGGTGCTCGGGCGCTCGGCGTTCGTATCTCTCACCGCCACCGCGATCGCGCTTGTGCTCGGCGTGCCGGCCGGCACGTGGCTCGCGCTCGCTCGTCGTCGCGGGCGGCGCGTGCTCGCGACCGCCGTGAACACGGGCATGGCCGTGCCGACAGTCGTGGTGGGCTTGGTCGTCGCGCTGCTGCTGTGGCGGAGCGGGCCGCTCGGCGAGCTCGAGCTGATCTACACCTTGCGCGGCATGATCATCGCCCAGGTCCTGATCGCGGCGCCGCTGATTGCCGGCATCACGATGGCCGGCCTGCAGGCGCTGCCGGCGGACCTGCCGGACCAGCTGCGTGCACTCGGAGCGAACACGCCTCAGCTCGTGTGGCGGCTGTGGATCGAGGCGCGCGTGCCGCTGCTTGCCGCGGCGATGGCCGGCTTCGGGCACGCGATCTCGGAGGTGGGGTCGGCCACGATCGTGGGCGGCAACATCCACGGCCAGACACAGGTGATGACCACATCGATCGTCGAGAACGTCGGCAAGGGGGACTTCGACGAGGCGCTTGTGTACGCAGCGGTCCTGCTCGGGCTCGCCGTCACGATCAACGCGCTGCTCACGTCGGTGCAGCAGCGGGCGGCCGCATGGGCTCAGTCCTGAGGCTGAGTGGTGTGCACCATAGCCGCGGCGGAATTGAGGTGCTCGCGATCGACGCACTCGAGCTGGAGGCTGGTGAGCGCCTCGCGGTGCTCGGTCCTAACGGGGCCGGCAAGACGACCCTGCTCCGTCTGCTCGCCGGGCTCGAAGCTCCCACCGCGGGCGGCGTCGAGCTCGACGGCGTGCGCGTGGCCGGCGCGAATCTGGACGTTCGGCGGCGCATCGGATACGCGACGCAGCGCCCAGGGCTCCTCTCGACGACGGTGATCCGCAATGTCGAGCTGCCGCTGCGCTGGCGCCGGCTGGCCGCCGGCGCCCGTCGGCAGGCGGCCCTCGCCGCGCTCGAGCGCCTTAATGTCGCCCATCTCGCCGAGCGGAAGGCGCTCTCGCTCTCGGGCGGCGAAGCGCAGCGAGTGAGCCTCGCGCGCGCGCTCGCTGTCGAGCCGGAGGTGCTGCTCCTCGACGAGCCCGCGTCCGGCCTTGATGCCGAGGCTCACCGGGCCTTCTTCGACGACCTCGAGTCCGTCCTGGCCGACCGCGCGACCACCCTCGTCCAGGTAACCCACCGTGCGGACGAGGCGCTGCGGCTCGCGGATCGGATCGCGGTCCTCACCCACGGCGCCATACGGCAGCTCGGGGAACCCACGTTGGTCCTGCGGCAGCCCGCCGACGCGATCGCTGCCAGACTGCTCGGATACGACAACGTGCTCGCCGTCGACGTTGACCAGGAGAGGCAGGTCCTCGTGGGCGGCGTCCGGTGCGGGATCACAACCACGCTCGACCCGGGCCCGGCTGCCCTGGCCGCCTGGGCCGCCGCGCTCCGGATCACGACGCCGGGCGACGGGGCCCTCCACGCGAAGGTCGAACGCGTCGCGCAAGGGCCCGGACGCTGGCAGCTGACACTCACCGCTCCGCAGACACTGCACACCCACCTACCGCTCGACCAGACGCCGCCCCGGGTCGGCGAATCCGTGGGGGTAGATATTGACCCGGCCCACGCAACCGTGATCGCCGCGATCCCCGACAACCCGTTCGGGTAGACAGAGTGCCGAAATGGGTAGGTTTGCTCCGTGTCCTCCAAGACCGGAACAACACCACGCACCCTGTCCATCCTGGCCGCGCTCGCGTTCCTGATCGCCGCGACGGTGGCCGGCTCCTCGCTCGCCACCGCCAGCAGCGGGTCGTCGAGGGCCGCCGACCAAAAAGCGGACGCCCGGCCGCTCGTGATCGGGCACCGTGGTGCGTCGGGCTACCGGCCTGAGCACACGCTCGCCTCGTACGAGCTCGCGGCGCGCATGGGCGCCGATTACATCGAGCCCGACCTCGTGTCGACCGCCGACGGCGTGCTCGTGGCGCGCCACGAGAACGAGATCGGCGGCACCACCGACGTGGCCGAGCACACCGAGTTCGCCTCGCGGCGGACGACCAAGACGATCGACGGCGTGGCGATCACCGGCTGGTTCACCGAGGACTTCACGCTGGCCGAGCTCAAGACCCTCAGGGCCAAGGAGCGCATCCCGGCCATCCGTCAGGAGAACACGATCTACGACGGTCGCTTCCCGGTTCCGACATTCCAAGAGGTGATCGACCTCTCCAAGCGACTCTCGCGCGAGCTCCGCAGGCCGATCGGGATCTATCCCGAGACGAAGCATCCGACCTACTTCCGGTCGCTCGGGCTACCGCTCGAGGAGCCGCTCGTCCGCACGCTTCGCAACAACGACCTCGACCGCCGGAACGCGAAGGTGTTCGTGCAGTCGTTCGAGGTCAGCAACCTGAAGGCGCTGAACTCTCAGCTGCGCGTCCCGCTCGTGCAGCTCCTCGGCGCGCCCTCCACGAAGCCGTGGGACGTGGCCGCCGCCGGCGGCGCCACCACCTACGGGGACATGGCAACGCCCGCCGGGCTGGCCGAGATCGCGACCTACGCCGACGGCGTGGGCCCGTCGAAGGACTACATCGTGCCGCGGGACCCGGCGACCGGCGCCTCGCTCGCGCCCACGAGCTTCGTGGACGACGCCCACGCCGCGGGATTGCAGGTGCACCCGTACACGTTCCGCAACGAGAACACGTTCCTCCCGGCCGAGCTTCGCAGCAGCGCGAACCCGGCCGACTGGGGCGACGCGATCAGCGAGTATGAGCAGTTCTTCCGGCTCGGCGTGGACGGCGTCTTCTCGGACCAGCCCGACACCGCCGTGGAGGCGCGCGCCGGTCTCTGAGCACGGCGGCCGCCGCTCGATGACCGCGGTTGGCGGGGGCATCGCTGCCCCCGCCGACCACGCCGCGGGTCAGTCGCCCATGTTGTCGTCTCCGTGCGAGGAGTTCTCGAGCTGCGCACGGATCTCGCCGCCGGGTCGTTCGACCGTGTGGACGTTCGCGTAGGTCGCGCCCGCGCGGATGGCCCGCACGAACTCATCGAACTCGCCGGGGCCGATTCCCTGGGCGGCCGAGGCCGTGCCCACGTCATCAGGCAGGATCACACCGGTCACCGTGCCGCCGGCCGCGGGGCACTCAGGCGTCGAGGGACGCGGCGACGGGTTCGTGGCCGAGTCGCACAGCCAGGTGACGATCGCGCCGTTATTCGTGCGGTTCTCGAAGTGGATATGCGCTTGCCTGACGTCCGTGGCCATCCCGCCGAACGTCAGCTCGTAGCGGATCTCCTGGTCGGCCTCGTTGATCCGCGCGCGGAACTCGCCGTTGCCCGGCGTCGAGATCGCCGGCACCTCCTCAAATCCGGTGAGCCTCTCCTTGAGCCCACCGCCGCTACCCGCGACCGCTACGGCCCCCACCCCCAGTACCACTGTCGCCGCGACCACCAGCGCGATCGTTTTTCTCACGGCCCTACCTCCTCCACTCGAGGGGATTCGCGCTCGGTGTTACGCGCACGAGCGCGCGGAGGTTCAACGCGATGGCGAAAGAGCTGTTCTCGGAGGTCAGCCGAGCGCCGCCGCCTCGACGGACGCCGACGGCTCCACATCCGGCAGGCGCATCATGCGCGACGAGGCGAACAGCCCCAGAGCGCCCGCGAGGATCGGGATGAGCAGCGCCACCTGGAGGGCGAGGTTCGTGGCGTCGGTGTTGATGCTGAGGATGTCCTCCTGGACGGCGGGAGGCTCCTCGGCGAGCAGCTCCTCGAGGTCCGTGTTGCTCATCACCTGCGCGTCGTCCTCCAGCGTCTGGGCGATCTGCTCCTGCTGCGAGGAGGGGATCACAGGGCTGGCGTTCGCCATGTTCGTGAACGCCAGGGCGAGTGTGGCGAGCAGCACGCCGCCGGCCACCGCCAGGCCGAACGAGAGCCCGAACGACCCCGACGCGGAATTGACGCCGGCCGCCTCGCTGATGCGTTCCTCGTCGATCGGCGCGAGCGTGTAGTTGTTGAGCATCGACACCAGCAGGCCGAGCCCCGCGCCGGCGATGGCCAGCGGGACGAGGAGGTACCAGCCGGACTCTGCCTCGGGCACGATCGGGACGAGCAGCGCCATGCCCACCGTGCTGAGCGCGAACCCGATCTGCACGATCCTCGCGGGGCGGCGGCCGCCGGACCGCCGTCCGGCCAGGATCGCGACGGCGAACATGGTCAGCGAGAGCGGGGCCAGCGACAGACCCGTCTCCATGGCGTCGTACTCGAGCCTGATCTGCAGGAAGATCGGAAGCGCGATCATGGCCCCGCCGAGCGTGATGTTTTGGAGCATCTGCGCCGAGACGCCCAGCCGGAAGTGCGGAAGCCGGAACAGATCGGGATCGAGCAGCGTGACCTTCGCCTCACGGCGGCGCCGCACGAGCCGGCGGGCGAGCATCCAGAGCGCGAGGGCGCCGGCGGCCATCAGCAGCACCACATAGTCCCCGCCCTCCTGCCACACCAGGATGCCGAGCACCACGCCGCCCATGCCGAGGACGGACAGCGCCGCGCCGCCCGTGTCGACCTGCCGGTCGCCCGTGTAAGGGACGTCGCGCAGGAGCCCGATCTGCGCAAGCACCACCGCGATGACCGCGGCCTCGAGGAGGAAGCCCACGCGCCAGGACAGGTAGGTGGTCACGAGCCCTCCCAGGAGCGGGCCCACCGCGGCGGCGATCGCCGCCGACGCGCCGATCAGCGCATAGGTCTTCTTCTGCGCCGCCCCGGCGAAGTTGCCATGGATGAGCGACTGCATCGCCGGCAGCAGCAGCGAGGCGCCGAGCCCGCCCACGATCGCCCAGAAGACCACGATCGCCGCGATGCTCTGGGCGACGGTCATCGCAAGCGCGCCGAGCGCGTACGCCAGCAGACCGAGGACGTATGCACGCTTGCGCCCGAACAGGTCGCCGACCTTGCTGCTGATCAGGATGAAGGCGGCGGAGACCAGGGCCTCGAGCGCGATCGCGCTCTGGACGGCGCTCACGGTCGTGTCGAGATCCCTCACCACCGCCGAGATCGAGACGTTCATCAGCGACGTGTCGACCACGAGCACGAACATCGCCGCTCCGAGGAGCAGCGACAGGCGCAGGTTGCCGGCCTCTTCCGGAGCGGCAATAGTCGCTTCGTCGGTCATGGGACACGACCGACCCTAAGAGCGCGGGCGGGCGGACTACAACCGCGCGGCGCGGTAACCGGACGTTCACCAACCGTTCACGACTCGTCCACAGGTCCCGCGCGCTGGCCGCCGACACTCATCCCATGGACTTCGCCGCGAAGTTCACCTTTATGGCCGCCGTCACCTGCTACCTGCTCGGCCGCCTCTTCGGGGGCGAGCCGGCGGCCGTCGAGGCGCTCGTCTACGGCGCGACGGCCGCCCTCGGCCTCGAGTTCGTGATCGCGTCCTGGCACGAGCGCTGGGCCACGAGTTAGGGAACCCGAAGTCGACCTTCCGCCCGCCCGGGTGGTGCGGTACATTCGACAGCGTGGACGCACGTCGTACAGACGCTCTGAAGGCCTCTCCACGGATGTTCGAGTCGGATGTGCTCGACAGGTTGTCTCGCGTTCACCCGATGGTCCCGGTGCTGATCTTCGTGCCGGCGATCGTCGTCCTCTTCACCACCGGCGCTCGTGGCGAGCCCACCACCGTCCAGGTCGTGGGGCTCGTGCTGGCGGGCTACATGTTCTGGACGCTCACCGAGTACTGGATGCACCGCCTCGTGTTCCACTTCGAGCCCGAGGAGGGCATCGGCGCGCGCGTCCACTGGATCATCCACGGCGTCCACCACGACCACCCGAACGACCCGCTGCGGCTGGTCATGCCGCCGTCGGTGAGCGTGCCGCTCGCGCTGGCCTTCTACGGGCTGTTCGTGCTCGTGCTCGGCACGCCGTGGGCCAACGTGTTCGCGGCGGGCTTCCTCGCCGGCTACCTGATCTACGACATGACGCACTACCACGTGCATCACCACCGGCCACGCACCCGGCTCGGCAAGCTGATGCGCGAGCTGCACATGCGCCACCACTTCCAGGACGACACGAGGGGCTTCGGCGTGAGCGCCCCGTTCTGGGACTACGTGTTCGGCACGCCGCAGAAGCGCCGCAGCCGCGCCGGCACCTGACCCCGGGCGGGCTCCTGCAGAAACTCACGTAGGAGGGCAGGAACTGCAGGAGCCCGTGATGCGGATGAGAGGAGTCGAACCTCCACGGGCAAAAGCCCACCGCCTCCTGAGGACGGCGCGTCTACCGTTCCGCCACATCCGCGTGGGGCCGAAATCGTAGCGTTCTCGCGGTTCCTACCGCATAGAGTCGTAGCCCTGGAGAAACCGGGAAAGGGAGAGACATGGCATACGACGTTCCAGCACTTCCATATGACTACGCCGCCCTCGAGCCGCACATCGACGAGGCCACCATGCGGGTGCACCACGACAAGCACCATCAGGCCTACGTCGACAAGGTCAACGCGGCGCTTGAAGGCACCGATTGGGCCGACAAGCCCATCGAAGAGGTGATCGCGAACCTCTCGCAGGTGCCCGAGGACAAGCGCGGGCCCGTGCGCAACAACGGCGGCGGCCACCTGAACCACACGCTGTTCTGGGAGTCGATGTCGCCAGACGGGGGCGGCGCTCCGGACGGCGACCTGGCGAGCGCGATCGACGAAGCGCTCGGCTCGTTCGATGAGTTCAAGACCCAGATGAAGGACGCCGGCGTGGGCCAGTTCGGCTCCGGCTGGGCGTGGCTCGTGCACGACGGCTCCGGCCTGGCGGTGGTCCCGAGCGCGAACCAGGACAACCCGATCACGGACGGCAAGACGCCGCTGCTCGGCGTGGACGTCTGGGAGCACGCCTACTACCTGAAGTACCAGAACAAGCGCCCGGACTACATCGACGCGTGGTGGAACACGGTCGACTGGGCGAAGGTCGCCGAGCGCTTCAGCGCGGCCGGCTCGTAGAGCCCGCCGCACCGCCGGACCGGGCGCCGCGGCGCCCGGCCGGCCCGCCGTCGCCTCGCGCCTATGCTTGAGGCGACCGATGAGCGACTGGATCGGACACGCCCAGGCCACCCTCGAGCGCGGCGGCCACCGGCTGAGCGCCCCGCGCGCCGCCGTGGTAGCCACCCTGGCCGATCTGCGCTGCAGCGTGACCGCCAAGGAGATTGCCGACCACCTGCACGAGCGCGGCGAGGACGTGGGCGTGGCGAGCATCTACCGCACGCTCGAGCTGCTCGACCGGCTCGACCTCGCCCGCCGGGTCGACGCCGCCGAGGGCGTGGCCCGCTACGAACCGATCGACCCGAGCGGCGATCATCACCATCACCTCGTCTGCGTGAGCTGCGGCGAGGTCTCCGCATTCGAGGACAGCGAGCTCGAGCGGGCGATCGAGCGCCTGTCCGGCCGCGTCGACTACGCGGTGGCCGCGCACGACGTGACGCTCCGGGGCGAGTGCCCCGCCTGTCGTAGCGCGAGCTGACGCTTCGCAGAAATTCTCGAGCCGAGGCTTGCGGGCGTCCGCCACTCGGCATACGGTTCTTCCAGGATTCGCTCCTCGTCGCATCGGCGTTAGGAGGCTCTGGTGACAAGGCTGCTCTATGGACTCGGCCGCGTGTGCGCGCGTTGGCACTTCGTGGTGCTCGGGCTGTGGCTCGTGCTGATCGTGGCTCTCGTGATCGGTGCCAACAAGGCCGGCTCAGAGACGAACAACAACGTCACCCTGCCCGGCACCGGGAGCCAGAGCGCCACCGACCTTCTGAGTGGTCGCTTCCCCACCCAGGCCTATGGATCGAATCCGCTTGTCATCGCGACCGACAGCGGCAAGCTGACCGACTCGAAGTACTCGAAGGCCATCGATTCGTCGGTGAAGGAACTGAAGAAGCTGGGGCACGTCACGGGTGCTATCAGCCCTCTGAGCGACGCCGGGTCGGGCGCGCTCAGCAAGAACAAGCAGATCGGCTACATCTCGGTGACGCTCAACGTCGGCCAGGGCTCGATCACCGACGACGAGGCCCAGAACGTGCTCGACGCCGCGAACCCGGCGAAGAAGGCTGGGCTCCAAACCGCCGTAGGCGGCTACGTCGGCCAGGAGCTGTCGAAGCCGGACACGGGGGCCAGCGACAAGATCGGGATCTTCGCCGCGATGGTGATCCTCCTGCTCGTCTTCGGTTCGGCGGTGGCGATGGGTCTCCCGATCGTGACTGCCGTGCTCGGCCTTCTGTGCGGCCTGAGCGTCGTGACCCTGCTCAGCCACGTGGCCTCGATCCCGACCACGGCGCCGACGCTGGCGACCATGATCGGACTGGCGGTCGGGATCGACTACTCGCTGTTCATCGTCACCAAACACCGAACGCAGGTCCTCGAGGGGATGGAGGTGCATGAGTCGATTGCGCGCGCGCTCGCGACCGCGGGTGGCGCGGTCCTGTTCGCCGGCGGGACCGTGGCGATCTCCCTGCTCGCGCTCATCGTCGCCGATATCCCGCTCGTCACCACGCTCGGCTACACCTCGGCGATCGCGGTGGGCTTCGCCATTCTCGCCGCGCTCACCCTGCTGCCGGCGCTGTTCGGCCTAGCCGGATCGCACGTCTCGGCTCTCAGGCTTCCCTTCGGTCAGGGCCGCCACCCGGCGAAGCAATCCGCTTTCTGGACCAGGTTCGGCACGGGGATCACGAATCACCGCTGGCCGGTGATGATCGCGGTGCTGGTCGTACTGCTGGCTCTTTCGATCCCCACGCTGTCGCTGCGCCTGGGGCAGGAGGACGTGGGGGCGGAGCCCACCGACACCACTGCACGCCAAGCCTATGACCTCATCGACAAGGGCTTCGGCCCGGGCACGAACGGGCCGTTCCTCATCTCGGTGAAGCTCAGCAAGCCCGCGAAGCCGGACCAGAAGAACCTGAACACGATCAGCCAGAACGAGAAGAAGCTGCAGGAACAGCAGCAGCAGATCGAGCAGCAGGCGCTCCTCGAGGGCGCGACGCAGCAGCAGGCGCAGGCGGAGGCGAAGCAGCAGACGCAGAAGCAGTCCAACCAGCTCGCCAGCAAGAAGAAGCAGGCGGAGCAGCCTGCCACCGACCCGAGGCTCCAGACCCTGCGGAAGGACCTTCAGAAGGCCAAGGGCGTCAAGTCCGTGACGGAGCCGCTGGTCAACAAGAAGGGCACAGCCGCCGTCTACAACCTGATTCCCACGACCTCGCCTTCCGACCTCGCCACGGAGGACCTGGTCTCACTCCTGAGGGACACGACGATCCCGAACGCTACGAAGGGCCAGGGCATGACGGGCTTCGTCGGCGGCACGACGGCCGCATACGTCGATCTCGCCGACAAGATCACCGACGTCCTCCCCCTTGTCATCCTGGTCGTCGCGGCGCTCAGCTTCCTCGTGCTCCTGATCGGCTTCCGCTCGCTCGTGCTGCCCGCGCAAGCGGCCGTGATGAACCTGATCTCGGTCGGGGCGGCCTACGGAGTGCTCACCCTGGTCTTCCAGGAGGGCTTCATGATCGACGTGATCGGACTCGACGGCGCCATCCCCGTCGTGAGCTTCGTGCCCCTGATCATGTTCGCGATCCTCTTCGGGCTCTCGACCGACTACCAGGTGTTCCTGCTCACCCAGATCCAAGAGCACTTCAAGGAGGGCAAGGGGGCCCGTCAGACCGTGATCGAGGGGCTCGGCTACTCGGGTCGCATCATCGGGGCGGCGGCGCTCGTGATGTTCTGCGTGTTCGCGAGCTTCGTCCTCAACGGCGATCCGACGATCAAGCAGTTCGGCCTCGGCCTGGCCACGGCGGTGGCGATCGACGCCGTCGTGGTAACCCTGTTCGTGCCCGCATTGATCACGACGCTCGGAAGGTCCGTGCTGTGGCTGCCCCGCTGGCTCGACCGGATCCTGCCGCACATCAGCATCGAGGGCACCGGCTACTTCGAGGAGCAGGACAAGGCCGCCGAGGGACCAGGGCCCGAGCCGGAGCCCGTCACCACCAGCCCCTGACTCAGGGGCAGCGTTCGCTCCCGCCGCTCATCCCGCGCACGAGCGCGTCCGCGTTCGCACGCATCGCGCCCGTGTAGCTCTCGGCTCCGGAGCCCTCGGGGCCGAGGCTGTCCGTCCAGAGCCGCCCGCCGATCGCGGCGCCGGACTCGCGTGAGACCGCCTCCTCGAGCTTCCGGGAGATGCCCGACTCCGGGAACACGGCGCTCACCCCGTTGTCCTCGATCTGCTCGACCAGCGCCTCCACGTCGGCCGCCGAAGGCTGGGCTTGGCTCGACAGCGAGGGGATCACCGAGCCGACCACGTCGAGCCCGTAGCGGCGCGCGAGGTAGGCGAGCGAGTCGTGCGTGGTCACGAGGGTGCGCCGGGCCTCGGGCACGCGCCCGAAGCATGCCGCCAGCTCGCGGTCGAGCGCGCGCAGCCGGCGCGCGTAGGCCGCGGCCGACCGCTCGTAGACGGCGCGGCGCTGGGGATCCGCATCCGCCAGCGCGCGGCCGATCGCGCCGGCCGCGAGTGCCGCGCCCCGGGGGTCCTGCCACCAGTGCGGGTCCACCTCGCCGTCGCCCGTGCGGATCGGCGTGACCACGTCGAGCAGGCTCACCACCTCGTCCTCGTCCGCGCCCGCGCCCTCGAGCAGTTCATCGAGCCACTCGTCCACCTCGCCGCCCGACCGGAACACCACGTCGGCCTTGCCGATGGCGGCCACGTCGCTCGGGCGCGGCTCGTAGCCGTGCGGGTCGCCCCCCGACTCGAGCAGCCCGGTCACCTGGACCCGGTCGCCGCCCACCTGGCGCACGAGCTCGGCAACGTGACTGGTCGTAGCCACCACGCGCAGCTCGCCGTCGCCGGCCGAGTCGTCAGCGCAGCCGGCCGCCGCGATGGCCGGCACGAGCAGCAGCGAGACGAGGACGCCGGGGGCACGCACGGCGACGGATGCTAGTGAGAATCATTCTCGCTGAGCCTCGGACGAACGTCCCGCACTACCCCCCATAGCAACTACTCCGGGACGTTCGTTGCGTATTCGGGGCCTACTGCCCAGCCGAGCGGGCGGCGGCTGCAGCGGGCGATCTCGGCGGTGCCCGTCGCAGTCGCCGCCACCAGGGCACGTCGAGCTCCTCCCTGAGCTCGAGCACCGCTCGGTATTCCGCGAGCGACCACCTGTCGGGTACGTCGCACTCCATCGGCGCCAGCGCCTGATCCCGCAGCTGCCACCTGACTGAGTCTCCCTGCGGCGCTCCCATGCTTCCCGTACGGCGGTGTCCCCCAATCACGGTTCACCGTCTGTACCCGCAGATGGGGGTTTTGAAGCCCCTGACATGATCAGCGCGTGATCTTCCGTCAGATCGTGCACGACGACCTCGGCTGCGCCTCCTACTTCGTCGGCGACCTGGACGCGGGCGTCGCAGCCGTGGTCGATCCGCGCTTCGAGATCGACGAGTACCTCGGCTACGCCCGCTACCTCGGCGTGCAGATCGATCACGTGCTCGAGACTCACAACCACGCGGACCACGTGTCCGGTCACGGCCGGCTCGCCGAGGCCACCGGCGCCACCATCCACATCCACCGGCTGGCGGACCCCGAATACGCGCACGAGCCACTCGAGGACGGCGACGAGCTCCAGCTCGGGGCCCTCATCATCCGCGCCGTCCACACCCCGGGCCACCGCCCCGAGCACACGGCCTACGCGCTGGTCGACACCGCCCGCGGGGACGAGCCCTGGGCCGTCCTGACCGGCGACAGCCTCTTCGTCGGCGACGTGGCCCGCCCCGACCTCGCCATCGAGAAGGAGGAGGGAGCCCGCGGCATCTTCCGGAGCCTCCACGGCGCGCTGCTCCCCCTCCCCGCCGAGACCGAGGTCTGGCCCGGCCACCTCGGCGGCTCGCTCTGCGGCGGTCCCGGCATGGACATGAAGGTGTCCTCCACGATCGGCTTCGAGCGGCGTCACAACGCCCTGCTCGCGGAGGATGAGGACGAGTTCGTGGAGCAGGCGCTCGCCGCGCTCGGCCCGCAGCCGCCGAACTTCAAGGCGATCGTGGCCCTCAACCGCGGGCCGCTCCTCAGCGCCGGCGTGGAGGTGATGCCGCTCACCCCGCGCCAGGTCGAAGGGCGGCGCGCCGAGGGCGCGCTGATCGTCGACGTGCGCACGGACCTCCAGTTCGACGAGGCGCACATCCCGGGCGCGGTCTGCATCACGATGCTCCGCCAGGGCTTCGGAACAAAGCTCGCCTGGGTGGCCGACCGCGAGCAGGAGATCGTGCTCGTGGGCCGCGACGATCACGACGCGTACGGCGCGGCCCGCCTCGCCACGGCGGTTGGCATCCGCAAGCTGGGCGGCTTCCTCGCGGGCGGCATGACCAGCTGGCGCGCCGAGCACCGCGAGGTGGAGAGCATCGCGCGCTGGACGGTCGAGGAGCTGGCCGGGCGGGCCGACGGCGTCCAGATCGTGGACAACCGGGAGCACAGCGAGTGGGTCGACGGCCACATCCCGGACTCGCTCAACGTCCCCTACCACGACCTCCAGTGGCTACCGGAAGGGCTCGACCCCGCCCGCCCGGTGGCGGCGATCTGCGCGTCCGGGCAGCGGAGCGCCACCGCGGCCAGCCTGCTCCAGGCGCACGGCGCGCGCGAGGTGATCCACGTGGTCGACGGAGGCGTGCCCAGCTGGGGCCGCCTGGGTCACGCGCTGGCGCGCGGCGACTAGGTCCGGGTCCGCGACTAGGCGTCCGAGGCCTCGTAGGCCCGCTCGGCCACCAGCGCCTCCACCTGCTCGTCCGAGAGCTGGTCCGCGTGGTCCTCGTCGACGTGCGCGCGAACGGCCTTCACGAGATCCTCGTCGGTGCCCGCCTGCACCGTCTTGCCGCAGTCGCAGTCGATGACTCTCATGTACTGCAGGCTACTGACGGCGGCCCCGGGCGGATAGATTCCCGCGTCGGTGAATCGCAAAGCTCGGGGGAGACTCATGCACCATCGCAGGCTCGCCGTCCTATCCGTCGTCGCCACCCTGTTCCTGCCCGCCGCCGCCCAGGCCGGCCACCGGCCGCTCGACACGGCGGTCAAGGGGCCGGTCCAGCAGGACGGCGCCGCCCTGAACATGGAGGTCGTGGGCCACACCGACATCGGCGGCCGCGGCTACAACGCGGACGTGTGGGTGCACGAGGACCACGCCTACGTGGGCAGCTGGGGCTTCTCGGAGACCAAGACCGGCGGCAAGCAGCGCTTCTGCCCGAACGACGGCGTGGCCGTGATCGACTCGAGCACTCCGAGCAACCCGACGGAGGTGTCCACGCTCGACTCGCCCCCCGGGACTTCGGCGGAGGACGTGGTGGTGTTCACCGCCCAGTACGGACCGATGGCCGGCAGCGACATCGCGGCGGTCGGCATCCAGGTCTGCGGCGGCAGCCGCTACAACATGGACTTCAAGCGCGGCCTCCAGCTCTTCGACGTGACCGACCCGGCCCGCCCGGTGGAGATCGGCTTCCTCGGCACCGGCTGCTGCACGCGCGGCCTGCACGAGCTCGAGGTGCAGCACCGGACCGACCTCGGCCGCACGTTCGTGTACGCGAGCGTGCCGGCGAGCGAGTACGACGACGTGATGTCACCGAGCGGCTATCGCGACCGGGCCGGGCGCGGCGACTTCCGCCTGCTCGACGTGACCAATCCGAAGGCTCCGCTCGCGGTCTCCGATTGGGGCGTCGTGCACGACGGCGACCTCGAGACCATGGGCCAGGAACTCGGATGCGACCCGGACCCGGTCTACGGCCACAGCGTCGAGCCCTCGGCCGACGGCACGCTCGGGTTCGTCGCGTACTGGGACACCGGCTTCGTCGCCCTCGACCTGAGCAACCCGGCCACGCCGACGTATCTCGGTGACACCGACTACGACGCGGACGAGGACGGCGACGCGCACTCCTCGCAGTGGGACGAGGGCCGCGAGATCCTCTTCTCCGCCGACGAGGACTTCTGCAAGACCTCGGGCCCCGACACCGAGAAGGGCTTCGGCTACCTGCGCGCGTGGGACTACTCGGACCTCTCGGACCCGGTGCAGATCGGCGAGTACCGCACGCCGAACTCGTCCGGCAGCAAGGACGTCCGCGCCGGCGACTACACGATCCACAACCCCCTGATCGTGGGGACCGACCTGTACATCTCCTGGTACACCGACGGCATCCGCGTGGTCGATGCCGCCCATCCGAGGAACCTGACGGAGGTGGCGTACTTCGTGCCGCCCTCGGCCAAGAACCCGGTGCAGCCCTCCCAGCGGGGCACGCTCACGAACGCGACCCAGGTCTGGGGCGTCGCTCACGACGACGCCAGCGACCTGGTCTACGCGAGCGACATGAACTCCGGGCTCTGGATCGTGCGGAGGACGGGCCCCTAGGCCTAGCCGGCTGGAGGACTTCATCGACAGCGTCACGCGGGGCAACCCGACGGAGGTCAAGGTGCTGCTGGCCTCCGTCGCGCTCGCGCTCGCCGTCTACCAGCTGGTGCTGATCGCCGTGGGCTACGGCAAGCTGCGCCCGCCCTTCCTCGAGGCGCGCCCCGCGGCGCGGGCTCACCGTGCGGTGGGCGACACGATCGCGGTGCTGCTCGTCATAACGGCGTTCATGTGCGTCGGCTACTTCGGCTTCGAGAACGACGCGGCCCTGCACGTGGTCGCCGGCGTGAGCCTGCTCGCGGTCCTCGCGCTCAAGATCGCGGTGGTGCGCTGGTGGCGCTCGCTGGGGCGGCTGCTGCCGGGCCTCGGCGTCTCCGTGTGGCTGCTGCTCGCGCTCGCCTGGATCACCTCGGCCGGGGACTTCCTCGCGGGATGAGCGGTCGCTCACAGACTGCGCAGATGCTGGGCTCGCTGCTCGTCGCTGCAGCGATCGTGGTCGTGGCGATCGTGATCGTGACCTCGCGGTTCGGAGCGACCAGCGCCGCCGAGCGCGAGCTCCAAGAGAACCGGCTCGAGCTCCAGGAGGAGCGCCTCGAAGAGCGCCGGGAGCGCCTCGAGGAGCGGCTCGACGAGCGCGAGCGGGACTGACCCGCGCGGCGCGTCGGAATCACGCGACCGGGTATGCCCAACGCATGCGCACGAGAAGCTGGAGGGTCGTCCGTGCCGCGCTCGCAGTTGCGGTGAGCCTGTCGCTGGTGGCCGCGGGGAGCTCCGCCGCTCAGGAACCAGGTCAGGTCACCGGCCTCTCGGCCGTCCAGGGCGAGGGCTTCACCACGCTCGGCTGGACGCCCGTCGAGGGCGCCACCGACTACCAGGTCGAGCGCACGCCCGTGGATGCCTCCGACCAGCCCACGGGGCCGGCGCGGATCGTCGGCCTCTGGGAGCCCACCCGCACCGTGCGGCCGGACGCGCCCACGTTCGCGGACTCGGGCTTCGTGCTCGGCCAGCGCTTCAGTTGGCGCGTCCGGGCCCGGGTCGGCACCGAGGTGCAGCCCTTCTCGGCGCCCGTCGTCGGCACAACCCGCGCGCAGTGGGGCAGCGGTCCCGGGGCCGCGTCGCTGCGGACGCAATTCGAGCAGACGAACGGCGCGTCCTTCACGAGCGACGTGAACGAGTACGCCTACACCGCCGCGATCGACGCGGCGAGTGCGCGCGTGCGCGTGGTGGAGATCGGCCGCACCCTCCAGGGCCGCCCGATCAACATGTTCATCTTCCGCGCCCCGAGCCCCCTGCCGAGCGCCGAGCGGATCTCGCAGACGCCCACCGTGCTGATCCAGTGCAACGTGCACGGCGACGAGCCCTCGATGCGCGAGGCGTGCCTGATCCTGGCGCGCGAGCTCGCCTTCACGGACGACACCCACCTGCTCGACATCATGTCGCGCGCGAACGTCCTGATCATCCCGACGCTGAACGGCGACGGCCGCGCGCTGAACACGCGCGGCAGCTCCACCGGGCAGGACCTGAACCGCGACCACTCGCTGCTGCGCGAGCCCGAGACGAAGGCGTTCGCGGCCATGCTGCGCGACTACACGCCTGACGTCGCGGTCGACGGGCACAACGGCGACGCCGAGGACCTGCCGGTGCTCGGCCCGCGCCACCTGAACGTGCACCGTCCCGTCTACTCCGAGCTGAAGAACGGCCTGATCGAGAGCCGGATCTACAACGCCGCGGCGGCCACGGGCTGGTTCGCCGGCCCCTACAGCAACGGCGGAGCGAGCCAGGAGACCATCCTGCGGAACACGTTCGGCCTGAAGAGCGTCCTCGGCATCCTGTCCGAGAACCGCGAGGCCCCCGGGCCGACCCGGCCGGGCGCGACGGCGCCCGAGAACCAGAACCGCCGGACCTACGGGCAGCTCTGGCTGGCGAAGGGCATGCTCGACTACCACCGCGACAACCTGGGTGAGATTCAGCAGCTGATCGCGGGCTCGATCGCGTTCCAGCGCTCCAACCAGGGTCCGGTCTACTTCCGGGGAGCCTACCCGTGGCCGGTGTTCCCGCCGCTCCTGAGCGCGCCGGACGTGGACGCCCCGACTCCCGAGCTGACCCTCGAGGATCCGCCCTGCGGCTACTTCCTCACCGAGGCGCAGTTCTCAGGCGCCCGGCCGGAGGGCACCGTCGAGCGCCGCCTGCGTCTGCACGGCATCGCGGTCGAGCGGGCGTCCGGCTCCATCGGCCTCGGACCGGGCTACCTCGTGCGGATGGACCAGCGCCTGCGCGGCCTGATCGCACCGCTGCTCGACGGCCAGGCCGTCGAGCCGATGGTCGCGGGTGTGCGGCTCCAGGAGTGCGGCAAGTCCGGCTGATCGCGGTTGACAGATACTGACGGTATCTGCATACTCACGGTATGCGTGCCGTCCCGACCCGCGCCGAGCGTCAGGCGCGCACTCGCGCGGAGCTCGTCGACGCGGCGGAGCGCCTGTTCACGAGCAAGGGCTTCCATGCCACCTCGGTCGACGCCGTGGCGGCGGAGGCCGGCTACACCAAGGGAGCCGTCTACTCGAACTTCCGCTCGAAGGAGGACCTCTTCTTCGCCCTGTACGAGCGCCGCCTCGAGCGGCGCCTGCAGGAGTTCGAGGCGCTCATGGCGAGCGCCCCCAGCGCCCTCGAGGGTCTCGTGGGAGCGGCCCGGACGGCTGCGCCCCGGAGCGACGCCGATGACGGCTGGATCGCGGTGTTCTTCGAGTTCTGGGCTCACGTGCTGCGACATCCCGAGCTGCGGGAGCGCTTCGCGCGCCTGCACAAGCGGATCGTCGAGCCACTCGAAGCGGGGCTGGTGAGGCTGGCCGAGGAGCGCGGCGTCGAGCTGCCGGAGGATCCGCGCAAGCTCGCCACCGCCCGCTACGCGATGCTGACCGGTCTGCAGCTCGAGCGGTTGACTCAGCCGGAGGTCGTGGATCGGGAGCTCGGCGCGCGCATCTTGAGACTCGCACTGGATGAAGGAGGACTCGATGGGCTACCGCATCAAGCGGCTTCAGGACTTCGCACGCGGCGTCCGCGAAAGCAAGGCGCTGCTTGACCGGGAACGCTGGCCACGCGAGCAGCTGGAGCGCTTCCAGCAGGAGCGGCTCGAGGAGCTGACCCGCTACGCGGCCGCGCGCTCGCCCTTCTGGCGTGAGCACGTCCCACGCGGCCGGGTCAGGCTCGGCGAGCTGCCGATCACGACCAAGGCGGAGCTGATCGACGGCTTCGACGAGCGCGTCACCGATCGCCGCCTGCAACTCGACACGCTGCTCGACCACCTCGACCAGATCGACGACGACGCGCTCTACCTGGGCGAGTACCGCGTGATGACCTCGAGCGGCTCGTCGGGGCGCAAGGCCGTCTTCGTCTACGACCGGCCCGGCTGGTCGGGCATCGCGGCGATGTTCTTCCGGCGCTCGGACTGGACCGGGGCGACGCCGCGGCTGCCGCGGCTGCGTCTCGCGATGATCGGCGGCGCGTCGCCCACGCACATGACTCGCCGCGGCGCACAGACGCTCGACGTGGGCATCCATCGCCTGCTGCCGCTCGCCGTCACGCAGCCGTTGTCCGAGCTGGTTCGGGGGCTGAACGAGTTCCAGCCCCAACATCTGTACACCTACCCGTCGATCATGGGCCAACTCGCCGACGAGCAGCGGGCGGGGCGGCTGCGGATCGCGCCGGAGGCCCTCGTCACGAGCAGCGAGCCGCTCAGCCCTGGGCTACGCGACCGCCTCGAGCGGGTGTTCGGCGTGCGTCCCTACAATTTCTACGCGACCACCGAGGGGCTCTTCGGCCACGACTGCGCCGAGCGCTCGATGCACCTGTTCGACGACATGTGCATCGTCGAGAACGTGGACGAGGAGGGCCGCCCGGTGCCCGCCGGCGAGCCCGGCGCCCGGCTGCTGGTCACGAACCTCTTCAACCGGGCGCTGCCGCTGATCCGCTTCGAGGTCACCGACCTGGTCACCGTCGAGAGCGAGCCGTGCCCGTGCGGGCGGACGCTGATGCGCCTGCGCTCGCTCGAGGGGCGCGCCGAGGAGATCCTGTACCTGGGGGGCGTCACGGTCCACCCGCTGCAGTTCGCGCTCGTGACCGCCGACCCCGACGTGCGCGAGTTCCAGGTCGTCCAGCAGGACGACGGGTTGCGGCTGCGCGTCGCGCTCCGCGACGGAGCGGCCGACGCGCCCGCGCGGCTGCGGGACGGGGTCCGCGGCCGCCTCGAGAAGCTGGGCGTGCCGCGGCCGGCGGTTGAGGTCGAGACCGTGGACGCCTGTGAGCGCTCGCCGGGCGGGAAGCTTCAGATGATCGTGCCGGCCGCGTCGGGCGTCACGGATCGGAGCCCAGCCGCTCCGGGCTGAGCAGCGTGAAGATGCCGGACACGATCGCGGCGATCAGCAGCACCACGCCCGTGAGGATCGTGAGCGTGTGGTCGAAGAAGAAGAGCGTGCAGCTGCCCACGCCGAAGAGGATGAGCGTGCGGGTCACGCGTTCGACCCCTTGTCGAGCTGCCCGCGGAGCGTGAGCCTGTACAGCCAGGCCAGAGCGGGAAGCAGGATCAGCATGCCGACCGCGGAGCAGCCAAGAAGCGCCGCCAGCGTGGCGTCCGGTGCAGCGGCCTCGGCCACGGTCAGCTCCGGGGGAAGGATGTACGGCTCCTGGGCGAGCGCCCACGCGGCCACGATCGCTCCCACCGCAGCGGCCACCGTGTAGCGGGCGGGCTCGAAGCGCGAGCGCCACTCGAGCACCAGCGTGAGCAGCCCGAACACGCCGGAGCCGATCACGCACGCGAGGGCGGCGCCCGACGTGAGCCCGTCCCGTAGGTCGGGCGCGTCGGAGCTCACCACCACGAGCCCGGCGAGCGCCAGCGCGCCGGCCACGACCCCCGAGCCGAGCGCCCGGGCCCTGAACGCACGCACCAGCTCCTCCTCGCCGCCGCGCCGCGCGTCGGCGCCGAGGAACACCGCCGCCGAATGGGCGCCCGTGGCGATCGCGAGCAGCCCCACGAGGATGCTCGTCGAGTTGGTCCAGCTCGTGAGCTCGTCGCCGGCGGCGTTGCCGACCGGCACCCGGCCGGACGCGATCCCGCCAACCACGGTGCCGAGGAAGAACGGCACGAGCAGCGACGACAGCGCGAACACCGCTCCAAGGCTGCGGCGCTCCGCCATGCTCGCCGCCTCGCCGCGGAGGGCGAACGCGGCGCCGCGCAGGATGATCCCGACGGCCGCGAGGAAGAGCGGGATAGCGAGCGTGGAGGCGATCGAGCCGAACGCCTCGGGGAATGCGGTCCAGAGCACCACGAGCACGAAGATGAGCCACACGTGGTTGGCCTCCCACACCGGGCTCATCGAGCGCTTGATGCGGTTCCGCAGCCCCTCGTCGCGCGCCGTCAGGTCCCAGATGCCCACCCCGAAGTCCGCGCCGCCGAGCACCACGTAGGCGCTCAGCCCGACCGCGAGCAGGGCGGCGCTGAGGTCGGCGAGCATCAGGCCTCCATCGGCTTGCGTGCCAGCCGGCGCAGCATCACGCCGGCGATCGCCGCCAGGCTGAGGTAGATGATCACGAGCGTGGCGTAGCCGATCGGGATCCCGTCGGCGCCGGTCACGGCGTCCTCGGTGCGCATCACCTCGTATACGACCCAGGGCTGGCGCCCCACCTCGGTCGTGATCCAGCCGCAGATGAGCGTCGCGACCGACAGCGGGCCGAGCACCACGACCGCTCGCAGGAACCAGACCGACTCCGGCAACCGGCGCTTTCGCCACCAGCTCCACAGGAAGAAGACGCCGACCATCGCCATGAACGTTCCGGCGAAGACCATCGCCTGGAACGCCAACCGCACGATGTTGATGCCGGTGTTGGTGGGGATGCCGTTCGGCCCCGCCGCGTCGAGCCCCTGCACGGTGGCGTCCGGGTCGTGGTAGGCGAGCAGCGAGAGCAGCTTCGGGAACTCGATGCCGTACTTCACCTCGCCGTCCTCGTAGATGCCGAGGATGTGGAGCGGCGCCCCCTTCTCCGTCTTCGGAAGGCCCTCGAACACGGCGAGCTTGGTGGGCTGGTTCTCAGCTACCGTGCGCGCCGCCCAGTCACCCACCAGCAGCTGCGCAGGCGCGGTGAGCGACGCGAAGGTGAGCGCCACCACGAGGCAGATCCGGTGGCGGCGCTCGCGGTTGCCGCGCAGCCAGCCGGCGGCGTACACGGAGGCCACGAGGAAGCCGGCCACGATCGTGCCCGCCAGGTACATGTGCACGAGCTCGTGCCAGAAGTTGTCGTTGAAGAGGGCGGTGAACGGCTGGATGTCGACCACCTCGCCGTTCTCGATCCGGAAGCCCTCGGGCTTGTTCATCCAGCCATTCACCGAGATCACCATCAGCGAGCCGGTGATGCCGGTGAGCACGATCGGGATCCCGCACGCGATGTGCACCTTCGGCGGCAGCCGCTCCCAGCCGTACACGTAGATCGCGATGAAGATCGCCTCGAGGAAGAACGAGAAGCCCTCGAGGCCGAAGGCCACGCCGAACACGTCGCCGAAGGTGGCCATGAACTCCGGCCACAGCAGGCCGAGCTCGAACGACAGGATCGTCCCGGTCACGACCCCGATCGCGAACAGGATCACCATCGCCTTCGACCAGCGCTTTGCGATCGCCTTGTAGAGCGGGTCGCCCGTGCGCAGCCAGAGCCCCTCGAGGAAGATGACCATCGCGGGGAACGCGATCCCGAAGCAGACGAGCGGGATGTGGATCATGAACGAGAGCGCCTGCATCTGGCGCGCCTCGAGCAGGTACTGCTGCTCGGGACCTCCTCCGAGCACGCCGTCAATCACGACGCCGGCCTCAGCATTCGCACGGCGATCGCGGGGAACACAAGGACCGAGATCACGCCGCCCGCCACGAGACCGGCCGCCTCGACCTCCTCGAGCTTGCCAAGCTCGACGCCGATCTGGCTGGCCGCCACGATGAACGACAGCGACGTGGCCTGGAGCAGTCCGGTGGCCACCGCCTCGCGCCGGGTCATGAAACGGGAGTAGATCAAGGCGGGCGTACCTCGCACAACCAGGAGCGCCACCACCGTGAGCGGCACGAGGACGGCCGCGTCGACGGTGGAGAACAGGTCGTCGAGCTGGAGCTGCACGCCGCTCACCACGAAGAAAATCGGGATGAACACGCCGAAGCCGATCCCCTCGAGCTTCTCCTGCAGCCCGCTCTCGCGCACCGCCTCCTCACGGTCGAGGAAGCTCAGCATCGCTCCCGCGAGGAAGGCGCCGAGCACCACCTCGAGCCCGAACTCCTGCGCCATCAGCACGAGCAGCACCACGAGCAGGAACGCGATCCGCACGCCGATCTGCGCGCTGGTGCGCTGCATGCGCACGACCGCGGCCACGAGCGGCCCCGACATCCGCGCGCCGGCCAGCAGCATCCCCACCGCCACCACCACTCCGCCGAACAGCAGCAGCAGCACGATCGTCGACTCCGGGCTCGAGCTCTGGTGGGAGAAGAAGATGGACAGCAGTATCACGGTGCCGAAGTCGGCGATCGACGCGCACGCGATCACGAGCTGCCCCAGCGAGCTGCGGGACGCCCCCACGTCCTTCAGCACGGCGACCACGATGCCGAACGAGGTGGCCGCGAGGATGATCGCCACCAGCACGGACGATCCCACGAGGCCCGCCGCCTCGAGGCCGAAGCCGGCGCCGAACGCCAGCACGAGCGAGAGCGCGAACGCCCACAGGAGCAGCCGCAGGTGGCGCTCCTGCTCCGCCCGGAAGGCGATCTCGAGGCCGGCGAGGAAGAACAGGAAAACCAGCCCGAGCTGGGCGAAGACCTCGAGCGGCGCGGTGATGTCCACGAGGTCGAGCAGCTGCGGGCCGATCAGGACGCCCGCGCAGATCTCCGTCACAACCGGCGGGATCTTGGGGAGCGGCAGCAGGTCGACGATCAGCGGCGCGGCGGTGGCCGCGGCGAGGGCAATCGCGAGGTCCGTGAAGTCGAGGCCGGAGACGCGCGGAGTCTAGGCTGGTCGCGTGGGCCAGCTCTGGCACGACATCACGCGGGCCTACGACGAGCGCATCCAGGTCCCCGGCAAGGAGATCCACTTCCTCATCCTGCTGGCGTTCCTGTGCTCATTCGGCTTCATCCGCGGCAGCGCCCACATGATCCGCGCGCAGGTGTCTTGGTGGCCCGGCAACGTCGAGACCAAGAGCGGCATGCACATCCACCATCTGGTCTGGGGGATCCTGCTGTTGATCACGATGGGCTACATCGGGCTCGCGTTCGACCTCGGCGATCCATGGCTCGAGTTCGTCGCTATCGCGTTCGGCATCGGTCTCGGGCTCACGCTCGACGAGTTCGCGCTCTGGCTCAATCTCGAGGACGTCTACTGGCAGCAGAAGGGCAGGGAGTCGATCGACGCCGTGGTGGTCACGGCCGCACTGCTCGTGCTCACCCTGCTGGGCCTGCAGTTCTGGATCGACATCTGGCACGCGGTGCTCGAGCTGCTGGGCGTCGACCGCCGAGGCGCGGTGCTCCCGGCGGCGCTGCAGGTGGCGGCGGTGCCGCTCGCGGTGGTGACGTTCATGAAGGGCCGCAAGCTGGTGGGGATCATCGGCCTGTTCGTGCCGCTGGTCGCGCTGGCCGGCGCGCTCCTGCCGGCTACTGAGGGATCGCGCTGGGAACGTCGGCGGCGGGCGCGTTCCAGCGTGTGATCACCGCCGTCTCGCGCTCGAATCCGAGCACCGAGAGCGTCGCGGTCGAGAGCGCGAACAGCGCCCCGTCCTGCGGCGGCAGCCCGAGCCAGCGGGCCGTCAGCACCCGCAGCAGGTGCCCGTGGGCGAACAGCGCCACGGTCCCCTCCCCCGCCTTCAGCCCCTCCACGAGCGGGTCGACGCGAGCGCCCACGTCGGCGGCCGACTCGCCGCCCGGGCAGCCGTCCCGCCACAGGAACCAGTCCGGTCGCTCCGTGCGGATCTCGGCGGTCGTGATCCCCTCGTAGTCGCCGTAGTCCCACTCGAGCAGCGCGTCTGTGCACTCGGCGCGCTCTCCGAGGCCGGCCAGGCGGCAGGTCTCGAGCGCGCGCCCGAGCGGGCTCGAGAGCACCCGGTCGAAGCTCCAGTCGCCGAGCGTGCCGCGCAGGATGGCTGCCTGTTTGCGGCCGGCCTCCGTGAGCGGGATGTCGGTCCGCCCGGTGTGGCGGAGGTCCCGGCTCCATTCGGTCTCACCGTGGCGGACGAGGACGACCTCCATGGGCGGAGCATCGCATCCGTGCAGGTGTCCACGCACCCTCGCGGAACTCAAGCAGTTGTGGGCGTGCGCCGATTGGACCCCACGAGCCCTGCTATCGCGTTTGGAGCGACAGGGCGCTGGGCAGGTTGCACCTGCCCACACCCGCCAAGGAGGTCCCCCCGAAAATGCCCGTGACGAAGCCACTTACCCGCCTCGTCCTCATGGCCGCCCTCGCGGCCCTCTGCCTCGCACTCGCCCCGACCGCAATGGCCGGTCCCGGCAAGGGCAAGGGCGGTAAGCCCAGCTCGGGCAGCGGCACGATCAGCCCCGTGTTCATCGACTCGACGGACGGCGTCGCGCACTACGGGCAGCGGGTGACCTTCAACGTCTCGACCACCGCGACGACCGAGCCGTGGGTGCATCTCGAGTGCTATCAGGGGGGCGCGCTCGTGGCGCAGGGCTGGGAGGGCTTCTTCCAGCGCTCGCTCGACGACGGCGTCTTCGGGCTTGCCTCGGGGGCTTGGACCGGTGGCGCTGCGGACTGCACTGCGAACCTGACGAAGCCCGACGGGTCCGTGCTGGGCTCGACGAGCTTCCACGTCTACGAATAGCCGCGACGGACATCCCACCTGATGAGGGCGGCCGCAGGCCGCCCTCTCTGTTATCGGACCGCGTCGACATTCGTTGGCAAGCGGCAGCTGACGCTAACGAGACCGCGGCATGCGTGCCGATCACCAATCGTGTTCCCTGACCACGCAGTACCCACGGGAGGAACCATCATGAAGTTGCGGGCCACCGCAGTCCTGGCGTCGATCATCGGCGCCTTTGCTCTCACCGCATCCCCCGCGCTCGCCGCCAAGCCGAGCGCCAGCACGTCGTCCATCGAGCTCGTCCCGCCTGCCGCCGCGCTCGACGCAACCGCCGATACGAGCTGGCCGCGTTACGGCGACGAGATTACGTTCGAGGTCAAGACGACCGCGACGGAGTCCCCGTTCGTCAACCTCGAGTGCTACCAGGGCGGCGCGCTGGTCGCCCAGGGCTGGGAGGGCTTCTTCGACGGCGCGCTCGGCAATCGGATCTTCGGGCTGGCGTCTCCGAGCTGGACGGGCGGCGAGGCCGACTGCACCGCCTGGCTGAAGATGTACGTGCAGCGCCGTTGGAAGGCGCTCGCATCGACGAGCTTCCACGTCGCGGAATAGAGCGTTGCGACATCGCGAGAGGGCGGCGCTTGCACGCCGCCCTCTCAGTCACCGCACTCGGCGCCGATTGTCAGGGATCGGCGCCGAGGAGGGGCCCCGGCTCGCGCCGGGGCCCCTCTCGCTTTCACGACTTGGTGACGCTTACGGGAACAGCGTCCCCGGACCCGCGTCGTCCGTGAAGTCGATCGCGGTGCGCTCGACGCAGGCACTCTGCCTGCCCGTGAACGCGGCGTTCAGGGGCTCGTAGGTGACCCTCCAGGCCACCGTGGCGTCGGCATCCACCGCCACCGTCGTGTTGTTCGTGCTGGCGGTGTTGCCCGCACCGCCACCGCCAACGGTGTTGTCGGTCTCCGTGTAGAGGAGGCCGGTGTTCGTGTTCGCCTGGCAGTTCGCGACCGTGTCGTACAGCTTGAACACGATCCGCCCGCCGGCCGGGAGCTCCCTGCTCGCCACGGTCGAGCTGACCGTTGCGGAGTCATTCGGGTACACGTCCTGCTCCGTCGAGATCGCGGACGGGATCTGCTGGACGACGACTGCCTCGTTCGGGTCGTTGCAGGCGTTGTTGTGCGTCGTCGAGTTCGTGTTGGGCGGGTCGCCGCCGTAGCTCGCGACCCAGTGGTACGTCCCCGGCGCGTCGGGAGTGAAGCTGACCGGTCCGTACGTGCCGTCGCCGCTCACGGTCCTGGTCTGCGGGTTCGTGCCGGTGCCCGTTGCCAGGGTCGTGCAGTCCGCCTTGTAGAGCGTGAACGTGATCGTGCCGGTGGCGTCTCCGCCGGGCGTGGCCGGGTTGATCGACCCGTTGCTGCCCGCCGGCCCGCCCGTGCCCGGCTTGTGGGCCGTGCCGGTCAGCGTGGCTGTGTCGGTCACGGGCTGCCCGAAGTCGACAGTGGGCGCGCCCGCCTGTGTCGTGAGCGTGGGCGTCCTCGGATTGACCAGGAAGCACTCCGTGGCGCTGCTGTCGGAGTCCGGTGGCACTCCCGCCTCCTCGTCACCCGAGAAGGTGGCACGCCAGCAGTAACGGCCCGCCGACGTGACCGTCGCGGCGGCTGATGTGAACGTGCCGTCAGCGGTGATGTTCTGCGTATCGATCAGCACACCTCCGCTGTCGCACAGGGCCGTCGAGTTCGCGGCGGTCGGCCCACAGAGGTGGAACGTGAGCGTCGCCTCGAACTCATCGACTCCGGTGACGTCGAGAACCGCCCGATCCCTGACCAGCAACGCCGAGTCGGCCGGATCGGCCGGAATGGTCAGCCCACCCGCCGGGATGGGGGCGGGGGGGGTGGCGTTGTCGACCGGGGTCGTCGCGACGTCCGAGGTGCACTCGCCCAGCGTGCCGGTGGTGAAGTCGAAGATCGTCGCCGTCAGCGATGTCGACGAGCGCGTGTTGGCCAGGAACGTGTTGAAGCACTTGCCGCCGAGACCTGCCGCCTCAAGGTCGAGGCCGGCTTCGAAGAACTCCCCCACCCGCAGGCTGTTGCCGACGTCGTCCTGCTTGTTCGCCGTCAGCCAATCCGTCGTGATCGTATTGCCGTTCACGATCGCGCAGACCGTGTCGTTCACGGCCGCGGTGGCGCAGCTGGCGCCTTGCGCGACTGGAGTGGTACCCAGGGAGCCGCCGGCGCCGCCATTCCACCGGTACACCTGGATCGTCGACACAGAGCCGCCGCCCGAGAACTCCGAGACAATGAACAGGTCGCCGTCGACATGGTTGCCGGTGAAGGTTGTGGTGCCTGCGCTCGAGTCGCAGCTCACCTCGTCTTGCAGGAACCAGAACCCGACGTTGCCGTCACCGTTGTTCGCGTTGCGCTCGAGACCCATGTACAGGATCTCTCGATCGCCCGTGCCGACGTACGAGGCCGCGTACGCGTTCATGATGTCGGCCTTGTCGGTGACGTTGGCGCTGCTGGCGCACTGCCACCCAGGGTTGATGTTCAGGGTGTCCTTCGAGCCGGTCGTGAACGTCGTGCCGTCGGACGTGTTGAACGTGCCGTTCGCGTTCGTCCTGAAGTCGTCAGTGAAGCTGGACGCGTCGAAGCCCGTGGGCAGCGGCGTTATTTCGTCGCCGTCCGCGTCGAAGAAGTTGTCCCAGTCGATGGCCTGAATGTTTCCACCGACGTTGGTGGTGGTGGCGCTGTCGGTATCGCCATCGAGTTGGAACACAACATCGTGGACGGCCAGCGCGTTGGTGATCGCAAAGATCCCCAGCACAGCGAGCGCTGCCACAACTGCAACTGAGAGTCGGCGTCGCCGCCGTTTACCTCGTCCGAGAATCCGGTCACTCATCGACTACTCCTCCATGACAGGAGCCATTGCTCCCATTGGCCAGTCGCCCGCGCGGTAGACCAGCCCGCGCCAGGCCGTGTCAAATCGACGCTAGTTGCGCAATGAGGCGGGCGGAAGGTGACTTTCCTCCCTACCCCAAGGAGGTTTCCGACCGGCTCGCTATGGGCTAGGAACCCTTCGATCGCTCGAGGCGACCGCGCTCGCGCTCTGCGATCGCGATCGCCTCCGCACGTGAGTGAGCGTGGAACTTCCGCAGGATGTGCTGCACGTGGCTGTGGACGGTCTCCGGAGAGACGGTGAGCGCGTCCGCGATCTCGGGCGTGGACGCGCCGGCAGTCATGAGGTCCAAGACCTCCCACTCCCGCGGCGTCAGCGGACTCTTGATCGGACGCATCCCCGAGGTGGGGCCGGCGGACATCCGTAGCCGCTCGATCAGGCGCCAGGCCATTGAGCGCGAGATC
>DASRIC010000001.1:0-12974 GCA_035650215.1 Thermoleophilaceae bacterium | reverse complement strand
ACGCAGGTGGCGCGCAAGGTCGTGGAGCTCCTGTTCGGGCGGCTCGACGGCCGCACCGCGAGCTACGCCGCCACGCGTGACCTCGTGGAGCGCTACTTTCCCGGCCACTACGAGGTGATCCGCCCGGGCGCCGATCTGCTGCACCGGCCGGACTCCGACGGCGGGCCGCCCGAGATCGTGCTCTCGGCCGAGGAGGACCGCGGGGCGCTGCGCCTCTTCCTGCGGGCGCTCCGCAAGCTGCCTCGGGACCTCGACTGGCGCGCCACTATCTGGCTGCGCGACCCCTCGGTCGCCCCGGCCCTGAGCCTCTCGCGGGCGCTCCGGGAGCGCGTCCGGCTCGCCGGGCCCGCCGACGGCTCCGAGGCCCAGCATCTGGCGCGCGCCACGATCGCCGTGGCCGCCTCGACCGGCGCCGCGCCCGCTCCCCAGCTCGTGGTGCGCGCGCTCGCCGGGGGCGCCGTGCCCGTGGTGTCGCGCCTGCCGCAGTACGAGGAGCTCGTTCTCGACGGTGAGCTCGGCCTGCTGTTCGAGCCCCGTGACACGGTGACCCTCACCGCCCAGCTCGCGCGGCTCATCTCGGATCCGCAGCTGGTTGCGTCGTACGGCCGGCGGATAGCCGAGAAGCACCCCCAGCTCGAGTGGTCGCGGGTAGCCACCGAGGTCGAGGCGCTCTACGAGCGGATCGCCGCACGCCGCCACGACGGCGGGCCGCGTCCGGCGCGTGAGCGCCTCGAGAAGCACGACTTCATCCACGTGGACCTCCACATGCACACCGAACACTCGCCCGACTGCGCCACCCCGGTGGACACGCTGCTCGACACGGCCAAGAAGGTCGGCCTCGGCGCGATCGCGATCACCGACCACAACGAGGTCTCCGGCGCGCTCGAGGCGCGCGAGCGCGCCAACGGCATCAAGGTGATCGTGGCGGAGGAGGTCAAGACGGCCGACCAGGGCGAGGTGATCGGGCTCTTCATCGAGGAGAAGATCCCGCGCGGAATGACGCTGCAGGAGACGATCGCGGAGATCCGCCGGCAGGGCGGCCTCGTGTACATGCCCCACCCCTTCGACCGCATGCACGCCGTGCCCGACTACGAGCACCTGCTCGACGTGGTCGAGGACATCGACGCGATCGAGGTGTTCAACCCGCGGGTCGCGTTCTCCGCCTTCAACGAGGAGGCGGCCCGCTTCGCCGCCAAGTACCGAATCGTGGCCGGCGCCGGCTCCGACTCGCACGTTGCCCAGGGCCTCGGCTCGGTGAAGATCCGGATGCGCGACTTCGACGGGCCGGAGGAGTTCCTCGAGTCGCTGCGGGACGCGGACATCGTGCGCAAGAAGCAGTCGCTCCTCTACGTGCAGGCGCTCAAGTTCATCCAGACTCGCGGCAAGAAGTGATGCGTCGCGAAGGAGCGGAGCGGGCGCCGTCCAATCTCTCCGGTCAAGTGCCCGCGACCGACGACGAGATCCGCGAGAAGTACCTCGAGCGCGCCATCCGCGAGTTGAACGCGCTGACCCGCGACATCCAGGGCTGCGAGCACTGCCCGCGCGGCAACCTGATGCCCGTCCTGGGCTCAGGCCACCCGCAGGCGGACATCATGCTGCTCAAGTTCGCGCCGCGACCGTCGGAGATCGAGGAGGGCGTGGCGTTCTACGGCCGCGCAGGCAGCGCGCTCATGAAGAGCTTCAAGCGGCTCGGGATCGACCCGCTCGCCGTGTACGGCACGGTGTTCGTCAAGTGCCCGGTGCATGACACCGACGACTCCGCGCCCGAGTGCCGCGCACGCGTGCTCGAGGAGCTCGCGATCGTGCAGCCGCGGATGGTCGTGGTGATGGGCGACGAGGCGCTCGAGGAGCTGAACGGCCTCGGCGTGCCGCTGGGCCGCGAGCTCGCCTACCAGCCCGGCGAGCTCCAGCGCCTCACACCGTCGTGCGAGGCGCTCGTGACCCCGGACATCGACCGCTCACTCGACGACGAGCAGGCCAAGCGAGAGTTCTGGGGCGCGTTCCGCTCGCTCGGCGAGTGGTACTCGGATCTCCCGCCGTACTAATCCGATCGGGGGCTCGCGCCCCCCGTGGCACCGACGGCCGGCCGCGGAGTAATCTCCGGGCATGGCCGACAGGGCACGTGTGCTCGTGGTCGCGAACCGGACGGCGGAGTCGCCGGAGCTGCTCGAGGCGCTTCGCAGCAGAACCGTCCGGGGACCCTGTGAGTTCACCCTGCTGGTGCCCTCCACGCCGCACGGCATCGCCTGGGCGGCCGACATGCATGCGGGCGGCGACGCGGCGGAGGCACATCGCACCGCGTTCGTCACGGAGCTGCGCGACGAGGGGCTCGATGTGGCCGACGCCCGGGTGGGCGACCCGGATCCGCTCGCCGCGATCCAGGACGAGTGCAACTTCCATGACTACGACGAGCTGATCGTCTCCACACTGCCGCTCAAGCTCTCCAAGTGGCTGCACCTCGACCTGCCGAGCAAGGCGGAGGCCGCCACCGGGCTGCCCGTGACGCACGTGGTCGGGAGCGAGGCCTGATGGATCTCGAGGAGCGGGAGGGCGTCGAGCCGGTGGTCGAGCGCCTCTGCGCGGAATGCGGCACAGCTCTCACGGGCGCCGAGATCGAGGCCGCGCTCGAGACCGGCGGCCCCTTCCTGTGCAGCTTCCACGCGAACGAGGAGAGCGCGCTGGACGAGGGCTCCGGCTCGCCGTCCTAGTCGCCGCGCTCGAGCAGCGCCACGCACTCGATGTGCGGCGTCTGCGGAAACATGTCCACCGGGCGCACCGTCTTCAGCTCGTAGCCCGCGTCCACCATCTGGCGGGCGTTGGGGGCGAGCGTCGTGGGATTGCAGGACACGTAGACGATCCGGCTCGCCTCCGCCTCCAGCACCCGGCGCACGACCTTCTGCGAGAGCCCGGCGCGCGGCGGGTCGACCACCACCACGTCCGGCCGGCCCGACTCCTCGAGCAGCGGGCGCATCGCCAGTCGCACGTCGCCCGCGAAGAAGCTCGCGTTGTCGATGCCGTTCAGGCGAGCGTTCTCGATCGCGTCGGCCACGGCGGCCTCCACGATCTCGACTCCCCACACCTCGCCGGCGTCGAGCGCCATCGCGAGCGCGATCGTGCCTATGCCGCAGAACAGGTCGAGCACCTTCTCGCGCCCGGATAGCCCGGCGAGCGCCACGGCCTCGCCGTAGAGGCGCTCGGCCATCTCGGTGTTGGTCTGGAAGAAAGCGTCCGGGGAGATGCGGAAGCGCAGCCCCGAGAGCTCCTCCTCGAGATACGCGCCGGACCCCTTCACGACCTCCGTCTTGCCCGAGCGCGTGGTCTCGGCCAAGCTGTCGGCGCGCGTCCACAGGAAGGCGTCGGCGGGGGTGGCCGCCGCCAGCTCGTCGATGCGGAACGTGGACCCCGGGCTCGTGACCACGCGCGCCTGGAGCTGACCGGTGCGCCGGCCCTCGCGCACCACGAGGTTGCGCAGCAGCCCGCTCTGGGCGCGCCGGTCCCACGCGGTGAGGCCCTCGGCGCGGCACCAGTCGCCGACCGCGCTGCGCATCTCGTCCACGCGCTCGGAGGCGAGGATGTCCTCGGGCACCGCGTCGATCACGTCGAAGCGGCCCGGGCGGTGGAAGCCGAGCACGAGCTCGCCGTCGTCGTCCTCGCCGAACGAGTACTCGAGCTTGTTGCGGTAGCGGAGCTGCTCGAGCGCCGGGACGATGGGCTCGACCGGCGGGCCCTCGAAGCGCCCAATGCGCTCGAGCGCGTCGCGCACCTGCGCCTCCTTTTCGGCGAGTTGTCGCTCGTAGGGGAGCACCTGCCAGGGCGCACCCGGGTGGGGCGCCACGGGCTCGACGCGGTCCGGGCTCGGCTCGAGCAGCTCGAGCGTGTCGGCCTCCGCGAACGAGCGCTTCGACTTCGTGACCCGGGCGCGCACCCGGTCGCCCGGTACGGCGCCGCGAACGAACACCACGTAGCCGTCGGTGCGCGCGACCCCCGCCCCGCCGTACGCGAGCCGGTCGATCGTGAGCTCGAGCTCCTCGCCCGAGCGCGGGCGCGTGCGCTGGCCTGCCTCGAGTCCGCTCATCGCGGTCGAGGCTAGTGGTCTGAGGCTCGCTAGCTGCCGAGCTTCTTCTCGATCGCGTTCAGGATCGTCTTGCGGTTGGCGTTGCGCTTCTCGTGGTCGCGAACCTTGCGGAGCTGGGCCGGCGTGAGGTCGGAGAGCCGGCTCTGGACCTGCGCGACGTTCAGCTCGTCGTACTCGAGGATCGGGAAGTTGGGACCGACCCCGGCGGCCCGCCGGGCCTTGTCGACCTTCGCGAGCGCCGGCGAGGCCGCCTTGGCGGCGCGCTTGCGCGCGCGGGAGGTGCGGCCGCCGATCTCGTCGCGGCCGCGCCCGAGCAGCTGCTCGAGGTCGCCCAGCACGTCGTCGGTCTGCTTGCGCCCGCGCTTCACGAGGTCGGCCGCGAGCGTGCGCGCGCCCTTGGCCGTGATCTGGCCGTTCTTCACTGCCTCGTCGAGCGCCTCCTCGATGCGGTCCCGACTCAGCATCACGATGCCCGCGGGGCGGCCCAGATGCGCGCGAAGCGCCTTGCGCAGCTCGGCCGGGCTCTTGGCCTCCACGGTCGCCTCGCCCTTCGCGCTCGCCTTCTTCGTGCTCCGGCGCTCGGCCATCCTCGCTCTCCCCTCGGTCTCGGCGTTCGTGGGTCCGCGGGACTATCTCAGCTTGCCCCCGGGCGTGCCGAGGTCCGCGCTCACCGGCGCGTGGTCGGAGAGCCGGATGCGCCTGCCGTCCGGCCCGGGGAGCTCGCGCCGTTCGGCGGCCAGCCGCCGCGGCGGCTTCTCGACCTGAAACCCGCGGACGAGCAGATGGTCGATCGCGTCGGGCGCGGTGGGCTCCGCGAGCCCCAGGTCGCGCAGCGCGGCGAAGGGCTGCGGCGTGCGCGCCGGACAAAGGTTGAGGTCGCCGCCGAACACCAGCGGGTCGCCCGCGGACCATTCGAGCGCGCACTTGGCCGCTCGCACCACCTCGGCGCCGGCCAGCTCGGGAAGGCAGGCCGAGGCGTGGAGGTTGGCCACGCACACGGTGCCGCCGGACCCGGGCAGCACCACGCGCGCCCAGTGCATTCGCCGCTGCTCGCGCTTCCAGGCGAGCGTCAGCCTGTTGTGGTCGACGATCCGGCCCGGGTGACGCACGAGGATCTGGTTCGAGCCGCCGTCGCTCGAGGCGAGCAGGTCGGGGTTCAGGTCCGCCAGGCGGCGCTGGAGCGGCGGCAGCCAGTTGCGCGAGGTGAGCACGCGCACGCCGCTCGAGCGGGTGCGCTGGCAGAGCTCGCGAAACCAGCGCGGCGGGGCCTCCTGGAGGAGGGCCACGTCCCATCCCTCGAGGCCGTCGAGCACCTGCGCGAACTCGTGGAGCAGCGGCCGGTTGACCTGCGCGTGGGTGGCGCCCAGCTCGGTGCGCCGGAAGAGCCGGGAGCGCCAGGTGAAGAGCGCCGGATCCGGTGGGAAGTCGCGACCGTGGTAGAGGTTCCAGCTAAGGACTCGCATGCAGACCAGGCACTTCCTGACTGGCGCGGAGCTTACGGCCGCCGAGCAGCGGGCGCTGATCGAGCGTGCGCTCGAGCTGAAGGCCGACCGCCTGGGCTCGCAGGCGCTCGCCGGCAAGAGCGTGGCGCTCGTGTTCAACAAGCCCTCGACCCGCACGCGCGTGTCGTTCGAGGTGGGCGTGGGCGAGCTGGGCGGCCGGCCGCTCATCCTGCGCGAGGGGGAGCTGCAGCTGGCCCGCGGCGAGTCGCCGCGCGACACCGCGCTCGTGCTCTCGCGCATGGTGCACGCGATCGGGATCCGCACCGGGCCGCACTCGACGGTCGAGGAGCTGGCCGAGCACTCGCGCGTGCCCGTGATCAACATGCTCACCCACGACCACCACCCCTGCCAGGCGCTCGCCGACCTTATGACGCTGCGCGAGCGCTTCGGCGCGCTCGAGGGACTCAAGCTCGCCTACGTCGGCGACGGCAACAACATGGCGCGCTCGCTGCTCTTAGCCGGCCAGGTGGCGGGCGTGGAAGTGGCGGTGGGCTCGCCCCCCGAGCTGTCGCTCCCCGAGGCGCCCGGCGTCGAGGCGGCCGAGGCGGTTCGCGGCGCCCACGCCGTCTACACCGACGTGTGGGTGAGCATGGGCGACGAGGACGACGCCGCGCAGCGCCGCTCGCTGCTCGAGCCCTACCGGCTCGACGAGGCGCTGCTGGCCGGCGCCCGCCATGATGCGATCGCGCTCCACTGCCTGCCCGCCCACCCGGGCGAGGAGATCGGCGCCGAGGTCCTGTACGGGGAGCGCTCGGCGGTCTGGGACCAGGCGGAGAATCGCCTCCACGTCCAGAAGGCGCTGCTCGAGTGGCTCTTGCGCCTTCCGCCGGTTTAGGCTTGGTGGTACGTCCCCGTAGGAGGTCCCCCACATGAAGAAGTGGATCGCGCTGCTCCTCGCCTGCCTCTCCCTAGGCCTCGTGTTCGCAGGCTGCGGCGACGACGACGACGATGGCGGCAGCGGCTCGAACGGCACTGAGCAGCCCGCCGGCGAGGGCGAAGGTGGCTCCCAGGAGTCCGGTAAGCCCGAGAACACCGGCAGCGGCGCGCAGGTCAGCATGGCGGACATCCAGTTCCAGCCGGCCGAGATCAAGGTGAAGGCCGGCGACACGGTGACCTTCACGAACAACGAGTCCGTGCCGCACGACGTGCACAAGACGAGCGGCCCCGGCGCCAACTTCGAGTCGCCGGGCGGCGTTGGCGGCATGCAGGGGGGGGACACCTTCAAGCTGACGCTCGACGAGCCGGGCACCTACGAGTATGTCTGCAAGGTGCACGCCCCCGGCATGGCCGGCCAGATCGAGGTGAAGTAGCTACTCGGCGGGCCGCCGCCGCAGGCCGAAGCCCCTGAGCGCGAGCAGCGCGGTCTCTCCCAGCCCGCCCCGGGTTGGGAGCAGGCCGAGCTGGGTGGCGGCGTCGTAGAGGTCGAAGAAGCCGCGTGCCCTGCGCACGGCGCCGTCGCTCAGCTCGATGAAGTGCAGGCCGTGGAGGCTCACGAATCGGTCGGTGGCCGGAATCATCTGCCCGATGTCGCCGTGATGGGTACCGAGCGCGCGCCAGGCCACGCACACGTGTGTCCCCCGCACGAGCGCCGGCGCGGTGGCCTCGATCCGCAGGTCGGGGAACGCCGAGCGCACACTCACGGCGTGGCGGTCGAGGGCGTCGACCCCGCGCAGCGGATGGGTGGCCACCGGATCCTCGTAGGCCACGTCCGGGGTGCAGCAGGCCTCGAAGCCCGCCCCCTGCCAGGCCGCGCGCCAGCTATCCGCCAGCGCGTCGACCGCCGAGCGCTCGAGCTCGCCGCTCACGCCAGCTCGGCCACTCCCTCCTCGGGCGAGGAGGGCTGCGCGTACGTGCGCCGCGGAATGCGCCCGGCCTCACGGGCCTCGTGGCCGGCCTCGACCGCCTTGCGCATGGCGCGCGCCATCGCCGCCGGGTCGGCCGCGCGCGAGATCGCGCTGGCCAGTAGCACCGCGTCGCAGCCTTCCTCCATGGCGAGCGCGGCGTCGGAGGCCGTGCCGATGCCGGCGTCGAGGATCACGGGCACGCGCGCGGCCTCCACGATCAGCCGCAGGTTGTAGAGGTTGTTGATCCCCATGCCGCTTCCGATCGGCGAGCCGAGCGGCATCACCGCCGAGCAGCCGGTGTCCTCGAGGCGCCGCGCGAGAATCGGGTCGTCGTTGGTGTAGGGGAGCACGGTGAAGCCGTCCGCCACGAGCTCCTCGGCGGCGCGCAGCAGCTCGGCCGGGTCGGGGAGGAGCGTGCGGTCGTCGCCGATCACCTCGAGCTTCACCCAGTCGGTGCCTAGCGCCTCGCGCGAGAGCTTGGCGGTGGTCACCGCCTCGCGCGTGGTGAAGCAGCCGGCGGTGTTCGGCAGCACGTCGATGCCCGCCTCCCCGAGCACGTCGACGATCGAGCCCGGCGCGCTCGGGTCCACCCGGCGCATCGCCACGGTGGCCAGCTCGGCGCCCGACTGCGCGGCGGCCGCGGCCAGGGCGTCCATGCTGCGAAACCCGCCCGTGCCGAGGATGAGCCGCGACTCCAGCGCGCGTCCTGCGATCTCGAACATCAGCTTCCTCCCTGCACCGCGCGCAGCACCTCCACCTGCTGGCCCTCGCGCACCTCGGTCGTCGTCCACGCGCCGCGCGGCACCACCTCGCCGTCGACCGCCACAGCCACGCCGCGCCCGTCATCCGGGGCGCCGGCCGCGCGCACGGCGGCGTCGACGGTGGCCGGCGCGGGCAGCTCGAGCGACTCGCCGTTCAGGATCACCGCGGTCATGCGCGCGCCACCGGACGGTCGTCTGCGAAGCGGGCGGGGGCCAGCGAGGCGAGCAGCTCGTCGGGCTCGCGGCCGGCAAGAATCGAGGCCACGGCGTCGCCGGTGTAGGGAGCGAGCAGCACGCCGTTGCGCCAGTGGCCGGTGGCCCACACGAGGCCCTCCAGCTCGCCGGCGCCGACCAGCGGCCGGTTGTCGGGGGTGGCCGGGCGAAGGCCCGCGCGAGCGCCCAGCAGCTCGAGCTCGCCCACCTCGGGCAGCACCTCCCAGGCCGCCTCGAGCAGGCGGTAGACGCCGTCGCCCGTGACGGCTGTGTCGAAGCCCTGCTCCTCCACGGTCGCGCCGAGCACCACGCGCCCGTCGGCGCGCGGCACGAGGTAGCAGCGCGGCGTGCGCACGATCCGGTCGATCAGCGGCCCCTGCCCCCCGCGCACGCGCAGCTCGAGGATCTGGCCCTTCACCGGGCGGACCGGCAGGGCGCCGCCGACCTCCGGCGCGAGCGCGCTGCTCCAGGGGCCCGCCGCGAGCACCACGTGCTCGCAGGCGACCGTGCCCGCCGAGCTGCGCACGCCGGTGACCCGTGCCGCATCGTGCTCGATCGCCTCGACCTCCACGCCGAGCGCCAGCTCTGCGTGCTCGGCGACCGCGCGCGCGAGCGCTCGGATGGTGGCCACCGGATCGGCCACGCCGTCGCCGTGGGCGAGGATGCCGCCGCCCACCCGCGGCGAGAGCCCGGGCTCGAGCTCGCGGCAGCCCGACGGCGTGAGCCACTCCGCGTCCAGGCCGAGTGAGCGCTCGAAGTCGTGCAGGCGCCGGAGCGACTCCGTGTCGTCCCGGTCGGCCGCCACCACGAGCGCGCCGCTGTCGCGGTAGCCCGTGCCGAGCCCGGTGCGCTCCTCCAGCTCCGCCGCGAAGGCGGGCCAGCGCTCCCGCGCGGCGAGGTTCACGCGGAGCGGCCCCTCCTCGCCCACGTCGGCCTCCGTCACCGGGGCGAGCATCCCGGCCGCCACCCGCGAGGTGGCGGCGCCTGGCTCGGGCTCGCGGTCGAGCACGAGCACGGACATGCCGAGCTGCTGCGCCCTCCAGGCGCAGGCGAGACCGATCAGTCCCGCGCCGATCACGACGGCGTCGTAGCGTGTGCTCTGCGGCAGTCGAATCTCCTTCCCTTCGCCGGCATTACCCGGGTCAGGTTCGACGGTCGGCGGCGCCGCAGCCGCCCTCTCAGCCCGGTCGCCCCGAGCTCCCGTTGTCCTCCCGAGGAGTTTAGAGCCGCCGCGTCGGGTAGTCGTCCGCGGCCGAGCGGGGCCGATCGTCGCCCCTCGTGAAGATGACCGCGAGCGAGATCACGAGCCCGATGATGCCCACGATCATCAGGATCAGGCCGACCGTCTGCAGCTCGATTCCCGAGACCGTGGTGGTGACCGCGTAGCGCAAGATTGCGCCCACCGCGATCAGGAATATCGACGTTCCTATACCCATGTCTGCTACCCCTACAGGTCGGCTTGCCGGACGCTAGCAGGGGGTTAGGACCGCAACCGGTCGCGTTCGGCGTGTTGCTACACCGAGTTCGATGCGCTTTCGCACGCCCATAGCCATCTTCGTCGCGCTCGTGGCGCTGGCGCTGCCCGCCTCCGCGGCGGCCGGAGCGCGCCAGGTTGCGCTCTTCCAGGACGACGCGCTGCTCGTGGAGCGCGGCGCCGGCGTGCGCGACTCCACCCTCGACGAGATCCGCGCGCTCGGCGCCGACATGATCAAGGTGCAGCTGCGCTGGGACTTCGCCGCGCCGAGCGGCAGGCGCAAGCCGGCCGGCTTCGACGGGCGCGATCCCGCCGGATACCCCGGCTTCGGCGTGTACGCCGACCTGCTCGGCGCCGCCAAGGCGCGCGGACTCCAGGTGATGTTCACGCTCTCGCCGCCCGCGCCCAGCTGGGCGACGCGCGGCAAGCGGGGCCAGTACGAGAACGTGACCGGCGTGAGCTCGCGCGAGTTCGGGCGCTTCGCCCAAGCGGCCGCGCGGCGCTTCCCGGGCGTCGACGTCTGGACGCTCTGGAACGAGCCGAACCTGGCCAAGTACCTCAATCCTCAGGGCAGCCGCGGCGTGCCGCGCGCTCCCCACGCGTACCGCGCCATGGTGCGGGCCGCGGTGAGCGGCCTGCGCCGCGGCGGCGCGACGCGCGACCCGGTGCTGTTCGGCGAGCTGCTCCCGATCGGGGCCAAGCGCTGCTGCTTCGCCAAGGCCAACCTCCAGCCGATCCGCTTCATCCGCGAGATGTTCTGCCTCGACTCGTCCTACCGGCCCTTCCGCGGCCGCGCCGCCCGCGTGCGCGGCTGCCAGCGCTACAAGAAGCTCACCGGCCTCGACGGCTTCGCCTACCACCCCTACACGCGGCCCGCCGGGCCCGACCTGGTGGAGCCCTCGCGCGACGACGCCACGATCCGCTCGCTCGAGCGCGTGACCGGGGCGCTCGACCGCGCCCGCGCGCGCGGGCGGATCGGCGGCGGCCGCCAGCCGATCTGGATCACCGAGTTCGGCTTCCAGTCGCTGCCTCCCGACCCGCAGCTGGGCGTGCGCCTCGCGCGCATCCCGGGCTTCATGGCGCTGTCCGAGCTCTGGCTCGCGCGCCGCAACCCGCGCGTGCGGAGCTACTCGCAGTACACGATGAACGACGTGCCGATCGTGAACGGCGACTTCGGCACCTGGCAGAGCGGCCTGCGCTTCGCCGATGGCCGCCCAAAGACTGACGTGTACGCCATGTACCGCCTGCCGCTGTTCGTGCGGGTGCTCGGGCCCAGCGCGATCGAGGTCCTCGGCGCCGCCCGCCCGGGAGGCCGGGGCGCCACCGTCCAGGTTCAGCAGCGCGGGCGCCGGGGAGGGTTCCAGAATCTGGGCAGGCCGATCGCCGTGCGCAACGTTCGCGGCTACTTCAAGCAGCGCCTGCGGGTCGACAACGCGGCCAGCAGGCGCTACCGGATCGTGTCCGGTGGTCAGGCCAGCCCCACGGTCAAGCCAGTCACGAGGTTCAGATGACGTTGTCTACGCTCAGGAGGATCATGACTCGCTCACTCGCATGCCTCGCCGCCGTCCTGGTGCTCGCCGGCTGCGGCCTCGCCGCCAGCCCGCAGCGCTCGGAGGCCGCCATTCTGGTCGGGATCGGGCAGCAGGACGCGGGGTTGTTCACCAACCCGCTCTTCACCCAGCTCGGCGTGAAGCGCGCCCGCTACTTCCCGTCCTGGAACGTGGCGCTCAAGCCCACGGAGGCGGGCTGGCTCGACACCTGGCTCACCACGGCCCGGTCGGCCCGAGTCGAGCCACTGATCAGCTTCAGCCAGGCGCTCGGCTCGCGCTGCCCGTCACGTCCGTGCACGCTGCCGAGCGTCCGGCAGTACACGCGCGCCTTCAAGGCCTTCCGCCAGCGCTGGCCGCAGGTCAAGGTCGTGAGCCCGTGGAACGAGGCCAACCACCGGTCGCAGCCGACCTTCAAGAACCCCAAGCGCGCGGCGCAGTACTACAACGTGGTGCGCGCCAACTGCCGCGGCTGCCAGATCGTCGCCGCGGACGTGATCGACGAGACCAACATGGAGCGCTGGCTCAAGGTCTTCCAGCGCACCGCGAAGCGCCCGAAGATCTGGGGCCTCCACAACTACCGCGACACCAACCCGCGCCGCGGCCAGAAGTTCGGCGGCACCGCCCGGCTGCTCAAGGCGGTCAAGGGCCGGGTCTGGCTCACGGAGACCGGCGGCATCGTGAAGTTCGTGCTGCCGAGCGGAGGCACGCTGTTCCCGTTCAGCGAGTCGCGCGCCAACAAGGCGACCAAGCGCATGTTCAACCTCGCCCTGCGCTACAGGGCGCGGATCGATCGCCTCTACATCTACAACTGGGAGCAGCCCGCGGCGAGCAACCGCTTCGACGCCGGGCTGATTCGCGCCAACGGCACGCCGCGGCCGGCGTACCAGACCGTGCGCGAGCGTCTTCGCACGCGCGCTTTTAACTAGTAGGAATTGAGCGATCGCCGCGAGCGGCTCCGCCGTGCCCGGCTGTACTTCGTCACCGACGTACGGCCGGGCCTGGAGGAGCTGCTCGCGGCTGCGCTCTCCGGCGGCGTGGACATGGTCCAGCTGCGGGACAAGACGGCCTCCGACGAGGAGCTCGTGGAGGCGGCCGCGCTGTTCCGTCGCCTCTGCGACGAGCACGGGGCGCTCTTCTGGTTGAACGACCGCCCCGACCTGGCCGGGGCCTGCGCGGCCGACGGCGTGCACGTGGGGCAGGACGACATCCCGCTCGCTGACGCCCGCGAGCAGGCCGGACCCGACGTGCTGCTCGGCCTCTCCACCCACTCGCGCGAGCAGCTCGAGGCGGCGCTGGCGGGCCCGCTCGTGCCCGACCAGCTGAGCGTCGGTCCCGTGTGGGAGACGCCCACGAAGGAGGGCCGGCCGGCGGCGGGGCTCGGCTTCATAGGCGAGGCCGCCGCGCTCGACCCGCCCGTGCCGTGGTTCGCGATCGGAGGAATCGACCGCGATAACGTGCGCCGGGTGACCGCCGCCGGAGCCTCGCGGATCGTGGTGGTGCGCGCCGTCAGGGACGCGTCCGATCCGCGCGCCGCCGCGGCCGAGCTGCGGGCGGC